>DASREP010000016.1:0-63466 GCA_035652015.1 Bradyrhizobium sp.
CGGCCAGGGTTTTTGCGTCAACCTCTCGGTCGATACCGGCTCGACCGACATCATGGAGCTCTGCAACGAGCTTGGTGCGCTCTATATCGACACCGTCAACGAGCCCTGGCTCGGCTTCTATTTCGATGCGTCGAAGGGCCCGGAAGCCCGCTCCAATTATGCCCTTCGCGAAGTGACACTAGCCGCCAAGAGGGCGCGGCCTGCGGGCTCGACGACGGCCGTCTCCTGCTGCGGCGCCAATCCCGGCATGGTCTCGTTTTTCGTCAAGCAGGCGCTGCTCAATGTCGCCGCCGACTTGAAGCTCAATGCGCCCAAGCCGAAGACCAAGGCCGAATGGGCCGACCTGATGCGGCAGGCCGGCATCAAGGGCATCCACATCGCCGAGCGCGACACCCAGCGCGCCAAGAAGCCGAAAGAGCCCGATGTCTTCGTCAACACCTGGTCGGTGGAAGGTTTCCTGTCGGAAGGCATGCAGCCGTCCGAACTCGGTTGGGGCACCCATGAAAAATGGATGCCCGAGAATGCCCATACCCACCAAACCGGCTGCGGCGCTGCGATCTATCTGATGCAGCCCGGCGCCAACACGCGCGTGCGCACCTGGTGCCCGACCCGCGGCGCGCAGTATGGTTTCCTCGTCACCCACAACGAGTCGATCTCGATTTCGGATTACTTCACGGTGCGTGACGCATCGGGGACGGCGATCTATCGGCCGACCTGCCACTATGCGTATCATCCGGCTGACGATGCGGTGCTGTCGCTGCATGAAATGTTCGGCCGCGCAGGCAAGATGCAGGAAAAGCACCACATCCTCGATGAGAACGAGATCGTCGACGGCATCGACGAGCTCGGGGTGCTGCTGTTCGGCCATGACAACAATGCCTACTGGTACGGCTCGCAGCTCTCCATCGAAGAAACCCGAGAACTCGCGCCCTATCAGAACGCCACCGGCCTGCAGGTGACCTCTGCCGTGCTCGGCGGCATGGTGTGGGCGCTGGAAAACCCGAATGAAGGCATCGTCGAAGCGGACGAGATGGATTACGAGCGCCTGCTTGAGATCCAGATGCCCTATCTCGGCCCGGTGAAGGGCTACTACACCGACTGGACCCCGCTGACCGACCGCCCGGGCCTGTTCCCGGAGGATATCGACACCTCGGATCCATGGCAGTTCAGGAACGTGCTGGTGCGGTAAGGCGCACCAGCACCGCGATCTGGCCATCGTCAGCCGCTCACTCGCTGTCATCACCCGCGAAAGCGGGTGATCCAATATTCGAGAGACCGAAGTGAAATGCGGATGAGCCGCGGCGTACTGGATGCCTAGCTTGCGCGGAGCATGACAAGGGTTGGGTGGGGCGATGACAAGATCACCTGACCCAATCAAATGGCGCCGTGCGGCCGTCCTGTTGCACCTCCTCAAGATACGGCACAAGATCCCGCCGCAGGCCGAGCCACACCAAGAGCTTCGCCGCCACGAACATCGGGCCAATCAGCGTATGCGAGAGGTCATCGACGAAAGCCGGCTTGCGACCCTCGAAGATGAAATGGCCGGCCAGCTGGAAGATCCAGCCGACGACAAACAGCAGAGCCGTGATGCCCCACATCGCCTCGCCCCCGTGTTGCGCGATCCGCGCCGCGATAACAAACAGCGGACACAGCGACAGCACCAGCGTCGCTCCGACACCGAGATCGAGCATCAGCCACAGCGCCATCGCCGGCAATGTCAGCGCCACCGCGAGCGGGATATAGTGATGATGCAGCGGAATCCGCAGCGCCTGCAGCGGCGTGATCACCGCCAGGAACAGCAAGGGAATGCCGATCAGGTGGGTGATGCAATTGCTGGGATCGCGATGATAGGCCGCGTAGGCGGCCAGCTGGCTATGGAAAACGCGCGTTAACGAAATCGACCGGCTGAAATGACGCATGGCAGCCTCCAGAGTTGAGGCTTCGTTGTCACATGGCGGGCGGGGCACGGACGTGATCGAGATCACCGGTCGATAGCCGGTGAGCATGACGCGGGTCACAGAGGCGTTTGATCGAGGAGCGCCGTTCCAGCATCCGCACTCGTCATCAACTTCGTATGCTCTCTCCGCTCCGCCCTTGCGGGGAGGGGGTAAGCCCCGGATTCGGTGTGCGTGGTACCCCCTTCCCCACAAGGGGGAAGGGAGCCCGGGCATCGCGCCCACCTCACTCGAAATCTCCCGGCTGCGTGCTCTTGGGCGGCGGTTCGCGACGCCGCTAACGCGGAGCATGACAATTCCGGATACGGTGCTACCTCGCCAGATAATCGAACGCCACGGTCCCGAGCCCGAGCGTCAGATCCGCCTTGAAATGCAGTGCGGAGACAACCTCGCGCACCGGCAGCCTTGCGACATCCGCCAGCGCGTGCGGGAACAGGCCGAGCGCGGCGGGGCCGGTCCAGGCCTCCTTCAAGGTGATGTCCTCGAGATGGTAGCGCACGAGCTCGCAGACCCGCGCGCTGCCGTCGACATGGGGAATGATCTTGAGAATGAAGTTCGGCACCTTCATGCCCTTCAGCACCGTGTCGTGATCGACCTTGTGATGCTTGTAGCCCATGGTGCCGGAGGCGCAGAGCACCGAGCCGTAATGCAGGGTGCCGACCAGCACGTCGCTCTCGACCTCCATCTTCGGGCGCGCCAGCTTCTTCGGAAAGCCCCAGAGCTCGCGCCCGCCGGCGATCGGGCCCTCATCGTCGAGATACATCGAGTGGACGTAGACGCCGTCCTCGCCCTTGAAGCGCACCGGGATCACCTGCCCGGTCTCGGTGTAATCGCCGAAGCCCGTGGAATCCGGCATGCGGATGAACTCGTAGCTGACCACGGGCTTTGTGACCTCCAGCGGCTCCGGCACCACGGCCTGCAGCGCTTCGGGGTCAGTGCGGTAGGTGATGGTGAAGTATTCGCGGTTGAAGAAGCGGTAGGGCCCCGGCGGAAACGACGGGTTGGTGAGCGGCATGGAATAGGCATTGCGCCTGATGTCTTCGATTTTCATGAGCCTGGTTCCGTCGGTGACAACGTACCAATTATGGAATCATCACGCGCAACTGGCGAGGCCGTAAAAGCGGCAGGCGCAGAACGATTATGTGATACGGCGTCGTAACGCCGTCACACCAGGCCTATTTGTCCTTGATCGGCGGCGCCATCTTCTCCGCGGGCGCTGCCGGCAGCGCAGGCTTGACGCCTTCGTTTTGGGCCTGCGGATCGGGGCGCGCCGGCTCCGGTGCGGGCGTGGTGGGACGCGTGCCGCCAGGCTTGGCTTCGGCGGGCTTGTTGCTGCTCTCGGGCGCAGGCGTGCCCTGCAACGGCGGTGTGCCGGGGTTCGTCCCTTGCACGGCCTGCGCCATCTGCTGTGGATCGTCTCGCACAACCAGGGCCGCGAGCGAAATGCCGGCCATCAAAGTGCCCGCCGCAAGCAGCGCCGCGGCAAGGCCCGTGTCCCGTCTGATTTCCCAGTGCTCGTGGTCCATTGGCATCGCTGTCGACTCGAAGGCAGTGAAGCGAAACCAACCCGTGGTGCCGGCCAATGTTCCCGGCCCAACTACAACTCCAGCAGGCCCGAATGGCCCTCTTCATCGGCAAAGGCGAGCCATGTGCCCGTGGCATTCCAGGCCAGTGCCGATACGGCCGGCGTGCCGTTGCGGCGGACCAGAATCTCTGCACCGTCTTCGAGGCGCACCATCAGGATGGTGCCGTCGCTGTAGCCGGCCGCAAGGACGCCCTGCCTGGGATGACAGGCCACGGCCGTGACGCGCGCCTGCAGCGGAGCGAGCATCGCAGGCTCCTTGCCCATTGGCCCGTCCTTGCTGGCGAACGGCCACATGATCACCGTGTCGGCACCCGAGCTCGCCAGGAACTTGCCGTCGGCGCTCCATGACATCGATTTGACCCGGCCGGGATAGCCGGTCATGCGCATGTGCCGGTTGTCGGCGAGACGCCAGCCGTGCAGCGCCGGCTCGTGCATCGAGGTGACCAGGAACTTGTTGTCCGGGCTGAACATCACGGCAAGATGCGATCCCGCCCAGGGCAGGAATTCCGCCGTCGCCGCCATGTTCGGAAACCACAGGGTCGCACCGTTGTAATGGGCGATTGCGAGCCGTAGCCCCTTTGGCGCAAACGCCAGCCCGCCGACGGTCGAAGGCACGTCGAGCGATTTCTCCTCGCCCTTCGGGCTCTTCACATAGGCCGTCTTGCCCGCCGACCAGGCGATGGTGCCGTCGCCATGCACGGCGACATTGTCGATCCAGCGCCGCTTCGGGTCGGTCGCTAGCAGCGTGACCTCGCCCTTGGCGTCGAGCGCAACCACCTTGCCGTCATCGCCGCCCGTGACGATGCGCCCGCCGTCCGAGACCGCGGACAGGATGCCGCCGCCGTGAACCTCGACATTGGTGATCTCGCCTTCAAGGCTCACCAGCGCGATCTTTTCCTCGCCGCACACGAAGGCCGCGCGGTCTTTCAGAAAATAGGCCGAGGTGACAGGCGCGCCGATCTCGACCGCGCGGACGCGGTCGGTGACGGACGCAATGGACGTCTGCTCCGAGCTCATTTTTCGACGATGCAGGCTTCGAAGCCGGCGCGGATCTTCTCTTCCGGCAATTCGCGGCCGATGAAGACGACGCGGCTCTCGCGCTTCTCGCCCTCCTTCCATTTCCGCTGATGGTCGCCTTCCAGCATCATGTGCACGCCCTGGAAGACGTAGCGGTCGTCATCGCCGGCGAAGGCGAGGATGCCCTTCGAGCGCAGGATCTTCTGGCCCTCGGCCTGCACCAGGTTCTGCAGCCAGGGCATGAACATCATGGGATCGAGCGGCTTGTCGCTCTTGAACGACAACGATTGCATCTCCTCGTCGTGATAGTGCTTCAGACCGTGATCGTGATCATGATCGTGGTGATGATGGTGGTCATGATCATGATGGTGGTGATCATGATCGTCGCCGACCTCCAGGAAGTCCGGCTCGATGTCGAGGATACGGTCGAGATCGAAGGCGCCGCGCTCCAGCACGTCGGACAGCGCGACCTTGCAGCGCTCGGTGCGATGCAGCTTGGCATAAGGGTTGATGCCGCGGATGCGCGCCTCGACCTCGGACAATTCACCCTTGCTGACAAGGTCGGTCTTGTTGAGCACGATGACGTCGGCAAAGGCGATCTGGTTCTTGGCTTCCGGCGCATCCTTCAAACGATCCGCCAGCCATTTGGCGTCGGCGACGGTGACGACGGCGTCCAATCGCGCGTTCTTCTGCACGTCCTCGTCAACAAAGAAGGTCTGCGCCACGGGCGCCGGATCGGCAAGTCCGGTGGTCTCGACAATGATCGCGTCGAACTTGCCGCGGCGCTTCATCAGGCCTTCCATGATGCGCACGAGGTCGCCGCGCACGGTGCAACAGATGCAACCATTGTTCATCTCGAACACTTCCTCATCGGCGCCGATGATGAGGTCGTTGTCGATGCCGATCTCGCCGAATTCGTTGACGATGACGGCGTATTTCTTGCCGTGGTTCTCCGACAGAATGCGGTTGAGCAGTGTGGTCTTGCCGGCGCCGAGATAGCCGGTCAGCACGGTCACGGGGATTTTGTCCGACGTCGTTTCAGCCATAACTTTAGAAAACCTCTAGGCTCACAAAACGGGGTGTTGCGCTGCGGCCGGCGGGCCAAGAAGCCCCGCCCGTTCAAGGGCCAAGCGCGCTGGTCAGGGCCTTTATATTGTGCCTGACCATGGCAATGTAAGTGGGGGCGGAGCCCTTTTCGTCGGTCAAACTGTCCGAAAACAGCGTCCCGCCGAGTTTCGCCCCGGTCTCCTCCGCGATCCTGCGGACCAGCCGGTCATCGCTGATATTCTCGAGGAAGATAGCCGGGATGCTGTCCTTCTTGACCTGGGTAATGATGGCCGCGACATCGCGCGCGCTCGGCTCGGTTTCGGTGGAGACGCCGAGCGGCGCAATGAAGGCGATGCCGTAGGCCTTTTCGAAATAGCCGAAGGCGCGGTGCGTGGAGATGACCTTGCGCCGCTCGGGCGGGATTTTTGCGACCTCATCGCGCACCTCGCGATCGAGCGCATCGAACTCGGCCAGATAGCGCTCGGCATTCTGCCGAAAATAATCGGCATCGGCGGCGTCGGCCCGCACCAGAGCGTCGCGGATATTCCTGACATAGATCTTCGCATTCGCGACCGATTGCCAGGCATGCGGATCAGCCTCGGACCCGCGCGCGAGCGGATCGACGCCGTTGCTCGCGGTGACGACCACCGCCTTGCTCCCGGAGGATTGCAGCAGCCGCGGCAGCCAGCCTTCGAGGCCGAGGCCATTGATCACGACGAGCTCTGCACCGGCGATGGTCTTCGCATCCTGGGGCGCCGGCGCATAGACATGGACGTCGCCATTGGGGCCAACCAACGAGGTTACGTTGACGCGATCGCCGCCGACATTTTTCACGAAGTCCGCCATGATGGAAAAACTCGCGACGACGTTGAGCCGCTCCGTGGCATGCAGCGGGGCTGCCCCGAACGCCATCGCCAGGACAACCAGAGCCGCGCGAAAGCCGTCCATCGCGCGCCTCATGCTTCGAGATGGCGGCCGGGAAAGAGCTGCCGCACCAGCCCGCCGACGCTGCCGAACAGGACGGATGCCATATAGAGCCCCGCCGCCACCAGGATGATCGCCGGCCCCGACGGCAGGCGCGTCTGGAACGACAGCACCAGGCCCGCATAACCCGACATGAGTGCGCTCAGGACTGCGATACAGATCAACCCGGTGATATCGCGCGACCAGAATCGCGCGATGCCGGCCGGCAGGATCATCAGGCCGACCGCAAGCAGCGTGCCGAGCGCCTGGAAACCGTTGACGAGGTTGATCACGACCAATGCCAGGAAGATCAGATGCGCCGGTGCGCCGGCGCGGCTGACGGTGCGCAGGAATAGCGGATCAACGCTCTCGATCACCAGCGGGCGGTAGATCAGCGCCAGCACGACGAGGGTGATGGTCGCGTTGACCGCGATCACCAGCAGCGTCTGATCGTCCATCGCAAGAATGTTGCCAAACAGCACGTGCAACAGGTCGATGTTGGAGCCCTTGAGCGAGACGATGCTGACGCCAAGCGCAAGCGAGGCGAGATAGAAGGTCGCAAGAGACGCGTCCTCCTTCAGCCCGGTCGTGCGTGAAACGAGCCCGGCGAGGATCGCGACGGTAAACCCGGCAATCAGCCCACCCGTGGTCATCGCGAACAGGTTCAGGCCCGACAACAGAAAGCCGATCGCAGCGCCCGGCAGAATCGCATGCGCCATGGCATCGCCGACCAGGCTCATCCGCCGCAGCATCAGGAACACGCCGATCGGCGCGCCCGCAAGCGACAGCGCAATGATGGCCGCGAGCGCCCGGCGCATGAACTCGAACTCGAGGAAGGGCGCGATCAGCGCATCGTAGATCGACACGGTCAGGCGGCCTGTGATTGTCTGACGCCGTCGGCGCAGGCAGCGGCGCTGTCGTCGAAGGCCTCGCACATCCGCCGCGCCTCAGCGAGATTTTCAAGCGTCAGCACGTCGGCCGTTACGCCCCAGGCGACCTCTTCGCGCGCCAGCAGCAGGGTCTCCGGGAAATTTGCGCGCACCAAGTCCATGTCGTGCAGCGCGGCGATCACCGTGCGTCCCTCCACATGCCAGCGTTTGCAGAGCGCGAGGAGATCATCGATTGTCTTGGCATCGATGGCGTTGAACGGCTCGTCCAGCACGATCAGCGGCGACTCCTGGAGCAGCACGCGCGCAAACAGCATGCGCTGCATCTGGCCGCCCGAGAGCGTGCCGATCGCGCGGTTCTCAAAGCCGGTCAGACCGACCAGGCCAAGCGCCTGCGCGATCCGTTCGCGCGAGCCCTTGCCGATGCCGCCGAAAATGCCGGTCACCCGCCACAGCCCGGTGCCGACGAAATCGAACACCGAAATCGGAAAGCTGCGGTCGATCTCGGCGATCTGCGGCAGATAGGCGATATCCCGCACATTGAGGCCTTCAAGCGAGATCGTCCCCGACAGCGGCTTGATGATACCGACCAGCCCGCGAAACAATGTCGACTTGCCGGCACCGTTAGGGCCGACCACCGCCAGCAGTGCGCCTGAGGCGACCTCGCCTGACAAATGATGCACCGCCGGGTGGCGGTCATAGCCGAGCGTGACGTCGCGAAATGTGAGCTGGGCCGGCATCCTCACCTCATCGCGAGCCAGACCACGGCCCACAGGGTGGCGATGACCGCAAAAGCCGCCACAAGGCGGGACAGCGCCGCCATGCGCAGGATCGACCAGGACGCGGCCTGCGCCGGGTGCGGCGAGGCCGGGCCATGGCCGTGATGGTGGTGCACATGGCCGTGATCGTGGCTGTGGCCGTGGGAGGCGGGAGAAACCATCCCGGAACGTTATATTATAACATTACAAGAGTCCACGCTGTCGCGCCTGGAAGGGGCTCGGCGCGGCTAAATCGGAAAAACGGGAAACCGCCTCTCCGTCGTCACTCCGGGGCGATGCAACGGCGTCGAACGACGGTGCGCAATTGCGCACCCGAGAATCTCGAGCTTCCGGGACTGGTGCTGACGCACCAGCCCGGAATGACGGCTCAAGTCGCTCAGGCCTTCTCGAACATGGCCTCGACGTACTCCCAGTTCACCAGGTGATCCAGGAACGCCTTCAGATAGTCCGGGCGGCGGTTGCGGTAGTCGATGTAATAGGAGTGCTCCCAGACGTCGCAGCCCAGGATCGGGGTGGCGCCATGCACCAGCGGGTTCTCGCCATTGGGCGTCTTGGAGATGGCGAGCTTGCCGCCCTTGACCTCGAGCCAGCACCAGCCGGAGCCGAACTGGCCGACGCCCGCGGCCGCGAAATCGGTCTTGAACTTCTCGAACCCGCCAAGGTCCTCGTTGATCTTCTTTTCCAGCTTGCCAGGCAGCTTGCTGCCGCCGCCATTGGGCTTCATCCACTGCCAGAAATGGATATGGTTGTAGTGCTGGCCGGCATTGTTGAACACAGCCGGATTTTTACCGAACGAGCCCTTCACGATCTCCTCGAGGGACTTGCCTTCGAATTCGGTCCCCTTGATCGCGTTGTTGCCATTGGTGACATAGGCCTGATGGTGCTTGTCGTGGTGGTACTCCAGCGTCTCCTTCGACATATGGGGCCCGAGGGCGTCATAGGCATAAGGAAGAGGGGGAAGCGTAAAGGTCATGGGTGATGTCCAAGAGTGGTGGGGGACTGATTTAACGGCAACCCTTATAGAAGGTTCCAATCCCGTAAAACACCGGGAAATTGGAAAAAGCTGGGCGCTGCGGGCCAACGCGTCCCAACAAGACTGCGCAAGAGATGAGCATCGAAATCGATATTTTGAATGGCAACGCCGCGTGGAGCGAGGTCGAGCCGCTCCATCAGGCGATCTGGCCGCCGGAGGTTGTCGCAAAGCTGCCATGGGCGGATGTCGTGTGGGCACATGCTGATTTGCGGGTGCTGCTGCGCGACGAGACCGATGACGTCATCTGTCATGTCGGCATCTATCGGCGCGAGGCGAAGTGGAATGGGCGCAAGGTGATCATCGGCGGCATTGGCGGGGTGTTGACGCGCGAAGACAGGAGATGCCGCGGTTATGCCACCATCGCGCTCGATGCCGCGATCCATACCTTGAAGGAGGAAGGCGCGACCGATCTCGGGCTCCTGTTCTGCGAGCCGCGTCATGCGCCTTTCTATATCGCGCGCGGCTGGACGCCGTTCGAGGGCGATATCTATGCCGAGCAGCCCGAGGGACGGATTCGCTTCACCGCAATACTGCCGCATGTGTTCGATATTCGCCGCAAGCTGACCCGTGGCACGATCGATCTGTGCGGCTTGCCTTGGTGAGAGACGAGCACAGCGCATTGGCTGACCAGCTGGGGCAAATGAGCGCAGGCGCGAAGAGCTTGAAATAGTTGCGGTAACTGTTCGATCAGAAAACCTTGCAGCATTGCGCGAGCCGGATTTGCTGCTATGGAGACGTTCCTTTTTTTGAGGGGGATTCGTCATGGCCTGCAGACTGGCTGTCGTTGGCGCGATGTTGGGCGTGGTGTTCGCCGCTCTGTTTGCTGCGGGCCCGGCATGCGCGCAGACGCTCGAGCCCTCCGGTGTCTGGCTCACGCAACAAGGCGACGCCAAGGTGCGCGTCAGCAAGTGCGGCGGCGGCATTTGCGGCGTGATCATTTGGCTGCGCGAGCCGATGGATTCCGCGACAGGCAAGCCTGCGACCGACAACAAGAATCCGAATCCTTCGCTGGCGAGCCGGCCGATGATCGGTCTGCCGCTGTTCTCCGGCATGCAGCCCTCCGGCCCCAATCGCTGGTCCGGCCAGATTTACAATGCCGATGATGGCAACATGTATGCCAGCCACATCTCGCTGGTCGGCGCGGAGCAGCTCAAGGTCGAAGGCTGCGTCGGCGCCCTTTGCGGCGGCGAAACCTGGACCCGTGCGCGTTAAAGCTGGCTCACAGACCCATCGCCTTTAGCGCCGTAGCCGCCGAGGCATAGCCGCCCCGCGCGCCGTCGATGAAATGCACATGATCACTACGCGTCGCCTGCCGCGTGAAACATGTCATCATCGCCGCATCCTGCTGATAGAGGCCGTAGCGGACAAGGCCATCGGCGGCGGCGCCCGCAAGACGCCGCTGCAAGGCGGTTTGGAGTTCGGTCGAGCAATCCAGGATCATGCGCAGGCCGTCGTCATATTTGCGGAAGTCGGAATTCTCGACCACCTGCTGCACGTAGACCTCGGGCACGAAGCCGCCGAGCTTGATGCCCAGGCGCATGATGAGAAAAGCAAACAAGGTATAGCCGAGCACCGCCGCGCGGCGACGCGCGAGCGACCCGCCGCGCCAGGCCCGCGCCTCATAGTCGAGGCCAGCCGGTGGCCAGCGCAGCGGCGGCCCGCCCGGCGGCACCGGCCGCCCGGCGTCGGGGCTGCGTTCGACCAGGCCAATGACGTCCTCGATCACCTTGCGGAAGGCGGCCGGATCGGCACCGCGCGCGGGCACCACCAGCACCGACAGAATGACGCCGCGGGCCGCCGGGATCTCCTCAAAGCGGCAGGACAGGCCGGACAGGTCCGGCTCTGAGCCCGGCGCAGCTGGCGCAAGCGCAAACTCGCCGCGTTTCATCGCAGCTTCCGCAAATGCGAGCCCGCCGCCGGAAAACATCGCATAGGAGAGATTGGCCGACGGCCCGAACCGCGCCACCCGAAGGTCGAGCCCCTGCGCCCGGATCGCCGCAACCGGCACCAGCGCCACGCGCATCTCGAGATCAAGGTTCTCCCTGACCCAGGCCGCTGTCGCCGCCAGCGCCTCGCGTGCCGCCGCAAGGTCGGACGGCGCCACCGCAAAGCTTGCGCCATCGCCGCCAAACACAAAGGGAAATTCGCGGCCCGAAAGCGCATTGGTCACCGACGCGATCACCGCCGCGCCCGCCATGTTCACCGCCTTGTACCGCTTCTCCGCAATCGCCTTGGTGGAGTTGACGATATCGGCGACGCCAACCGTCCAATCGTCAGGGACCGGCGAATAGAGCGAAGGCTCCATCAAACGCGTGAAGCCACGAAATACCGCAATGCCGCTATAGAAATTGTCACTGCTTGTGGTCATGGGATCAGCGTGCTTCCGACTCCTGACTTTTAGCAGATACGGACAATGTTGGAATTCGGTGTGGCACGCTTTCCAATTGTGATCAGTCTCGCAAAATAGCCATTTCTGTGGTTGCAACCTTGTTTAGGAAACAGGTGGCCGCAGCGGGCGAGGTCTCCCGCCGCCATATGGCGCGGCCACGCCCCGCACGCGCCATCGTCTCTCGCGCTTGCTTGTGCTAGTTGGATCGGGAGGTCACCCGGCGCAATTGCGCCGGGGCCTGCTTCGTTGCGCGAGATGCCAGCATGCCAGATTTCGCTTCTACATCCGGCCAAATGACTGGACAAGCCCGTGGCCCTGCGACGGGCCAGGTCACGGCGCACGCACTGCAGATCGGCGACCGCATCAACACCGCGGGTTTCGAGGGCCCTCTTCTGTCCAGCGCCCCGCTGGCGATTCGGTCGGGGAAGCAGGGGCTCGCCGTGGTTTTTCGTTACGGTGTCGTGGTGTTCGTTGGTCTCGCCGCGGATGAGGAAGCGGAATTCCTCGAGCGGCTGCAGAGCCGCACCTTCGGCAAGATTACCCCGTATGAGGACGAATGGGCAAAGATCCAGGTCGCCAAGGAGGGCGACGAGCCCATCCCCGTCGGCGGCCCGATCCTGGTGCGTGAATTGTCGGTGGAGCGGCTTCTCGTGGTCGCGGATGCGCTCGCCAAGAGCGTGGTGCTCGCCCGCGACGAGCGGCAGGTCGCCAATGTGATCGACAGCATCGAGCCCTTCGCCCGCGAGCTCGGCACCGAGGGCCGCACCTCGCGCAACCGCACCGACCTGCTCAAGCTCTTGGGCAATGCGCTTCTGGTCCAGCAGCGGCTCTCGGGCCGCGTCGCGGTCGGCGACAAGCCGGACGTGCTGTGGGATCGGCCTGACCTGGAGCGGCTCTATGCGCGGCTGGAAGACGAATATGAGCTCAGCGAGCGCGCCGAGACCTTGAACAGGAAGCTGTCGGTGATAGCGGACACCGCAACCACGCTCTCCGACATCATCGACACCAAGCGTTCGCTGCGGCTCGAGCTCATCGTGATATACCTGATCGCGTTCGAGATCCTGATCACGTTCTACGAGATTTATACGCGGCATTGAACGCTGGCGGTCATTGCAAGCGGAGCGCTATCCACCAACGCCGTCATTCCGGGGTGCTCCGAAGGACCAGACCCGGAATCTCGAGATTCCGGGTCTGGTGCTGACGCACCATCCCGGAGTGACGGGAGGTCACCCACCTCAAACGCTCACTCCAGTGCGCTGACACTCCAGGTGGCATGGCTGACGTCGGGCAGCTTGGACAGACCGGCGACCACGGCATCCAGCTCGTCCGGCTCGGCGGAAAGGGAAACGAGCTCAGCGGCGACTTCGACATTGTCGTCGGAGTGATACATGACCTTGGTCTCGCGGATGGGATAGCTCACGGCCTCCAGCTTCTCGATCAGGCTTTCCCGTATCGCCGGTGCGCGGTCAGCGGTGGTCGTCACGATGATTTCATAATTGGCTTCGGACGCTTCCTCGTTCAGCGGGATGCGATCAATCGCGTTCACCAGCGGACGCAGCAGGGTGTTGCCGGCGAGCACGAACACGGTGACCGCTGCGGACTGCGCCACCATGTCCGCGCCGGCGCAGGCGCCGACCGCAGCGCAGGACCATAGCGTCGCCGCTGTATTGAGCCCGCGCACATTCATGCCCTCCTTCATGATCGCGCCGGCGCCAAGAAAGCCGATGCCGGAAACGACATAGGCCACCACGCGAACTGCGCCGTCGGCGCCCGCAAGATGATCAGCAAGATCCACGAACGCAGCCGCGCCCACGCAGACCAGCACATTGGTGCGCAAACCCGCGCTGCGCTGCCGGTACTGCCGCTCGGCGCCGATCAGCGTGCCGAAGACAAAAGCGACGAGCAGGCTGATTAGGGTGTCGAAGAAGTCATAAAGCTGAAACGTCTTGATGAACTGCACCCGCCACCTCGCGATTCCCGCGTTCCCCGTCGGCTTGCGCTTAATATGGATGGCAGCTCCAGACAAGGTCGCTTCCCATGACGGCCCTTGCCATCGGCCTTGATCGGCGTCAAACCCAACTCCGGAAAATGCGCCTAGCTTTTTACAAAGGGACCGGCCATGCGGCCGGATGTCGGGTGTCAAAATCAGATAAGAACATTCCGAGCCACACCGTTCGCGCCGGCCGCGACGCGGTCAGCTCAGTCAAATTGTCTCAGGAATTGACTGCTGAGATCGACGCGTGGGCGGAGGCGCACCAGATCACCCGTTCCGATGCGATCCGCTTGCTGGTGGAATTGGGGCTGCAGGCGGCGCCCCTGAAGCATCGCGCAGCCGGTGATCACGACCCACTCGCGATCGAGGCCTTGGCCGTCAGGCAGATAGCAGCCCTGCTCGATCCGGCGCTATCGGCGGACGAGCGCGAGCGCCGCATCCGCCGGCTCATCGATGGTCCGCCGGAATTCTCCGATGAACGGATCGACCTGCCAAAACACGAGAATTAAGCGCGAGAGATAAGCGCTGAGTCTCAGGCATGCAGCCGCGTCGCGGCGTCCTGCTTCTGCCGGTTGCTGGCGTGGCAGCCGATTAGGCGCAGGAAGCCTTGCGGGTGCATCTCATGGCCGTGGGCCCCCATGGGGCCCTGCTGGGTCATCGGCCCGCAATTGCCGTGGGAAGGCTTGTCGAGAAGCTCGGCAGGCGCCTCGCATGCGCGGCCCGCACCCGGATCTGTCGCACCTGTGTAAGAAGCGACCATCATCAGCTCCCTTGTCGAAAAGGGCAGATCGATTGACGTTTCGATCTCAAAGGGAGCTTAGCACCAGGACGCCATCGAATGAATTGATTCCGCGCAAAGCAATGATACCGGCGCCTTCGGGAACCCGGCGGCCGCACGGCGCGCCAGGATAATCTCAGCGCACGAAGCTGAGATAGGACGCCAGCGCCTCGATTTCGGCGGCCCCCAACTGCCGGGCAACCACCGGCATCGGCGAGCCCGCAACCGAGTGGTAGCCTTGGCCCCACTGCTCGAGCCGCGCTTTCAGATAGGAATAGGAAAGGCCGCCGAGGCGCGGAATATCGCGCACGCCTTCCGCATTCGGACCATGACAGGCATAGCACGCGACAATATTGGCGTCCGGAATTCCCTCCATATAGATGGTGTGGCCCGTGGCTGCGAGGCCGCTGTTGCCGTCGTTCGCTGGCCTTGGAGGAAGGGTTGCGAAATAGGCGGCGAGCTCATGCGCGGCGTCTGGTCCGAGGGCGGCCACCGCGCCCCACATGTATTGCTTCGAAAACGGATTGTCGCGCACGTGGTCGTGGAAGGCCCTGATCTGGGTTTCCAAATAGAGCGAACGCTGACCGGCAAGCCGCGGCGCCACCATGTAGCCCTGGGCCGACGTCCCGTGGCACCAGGTGCAATTGCGGACAACCGCCTCGCCCGCCACGACCGGCGCCATCGAGACACCAAGCAACAGGAGCACTATTTTCCAGCCGATGCGCTTCATGACCTCATGCTCTCGCACACCAGTTCTGCCCGACGCTCAGCCATAGCCGTTGTGATCCTCATTGCAGCGTGCTCACATAGGCAGCGACGGCTTCGATCTGCGGTCTCGTCAGATTGTGCGCGGTCGGCGCCATGATCGCCGATGTGTCGACCGCCGTCCCCTGACCGCGCAGTTTCGCCCAGCCCGTGAGCTGGCCCACGACGTACTCATAGAGCTGGCCCGCAAGCCTTGGAATTTCGTTCTGTCCCTTGGCGTCGGTGCCATGACAGGCCCAGCAGGCAGCGACGTTGGATTCGGGAAGACCTTCCTCATAGATGCGCTTGCCCAGCGCCAGCGCGCCGTGCGGCGCCCCGCCGATCGGTTTCGGATCGAGATGATGGAAATGCGTCGCCAGTGCCGAGATCATCGACGGGTTGAGCGCATGGGCGACATTGGCCATGATAGGATTGCTGCGCCGGCGCTCGATGAAGGCGCGCAGCTGGTTCTCGATATATTGCGGCTGCTGGCCGGCCAGGCGCGGCATCGGAAAATAGCCGCGATAGCCTTGCGCCGACAGGCCATGGCAGGTCTTGCAATATTGCAGCTTGGCCTCGAAGCCGCCGCTGGCCCTCATCGCGACGACGCCCTCATCGCCGCGAACCACGACGCTGCCGGCCACGATCAGGATCAGTGCCAGCAGAGCTGGGCGCAGATCAGCATCGCGAAGCCGCGAACGAGCGATGGTGAACAGGCTGCGCATTACCAGCCGGGCTCCCAGATGTGGAAGTTGAACCCGACCTTGACGACTTGGACATTCTGCCTGACGTTGACGGTGCCGGTCAAAGCGCTGAACTGATCGGTCATCAGAATGTTGGCATTGCCGAACCCGTAGTAATCGTACTCGACGTTCATCGACCAATGGCGCGTGAACGCCCAATCGACACCGCCCCCGGCGACCCAACCGTAGCGATTCTCGACGCCCTGGAAGTGGAACGGCCCGCCACCGTTGAAAGTGCCGCCGCTCACATCGTATTTGTCGCCGGCGACCGCAAAGCCGCCGCGGGCATAAACGAGCACGGTGTCGAAGGCATAGCCGACCCGCGCGGTTACGCTGGCCAGAAAGTCGTTGTTTGCCTGCACCAGCGCGGTGTCGCCGGGAAGGCCGGCGGGAAGGCCGACCAGCGAACTGGCCTTCATGGTAGTGCCCGAGCCCATGCCTTCGACACCGATCACGGCGCCGCCGGCGAATTGGTAGTCGCAGCCGATCTGACCGCCGATCACGGCGCCGGTCGGCTTTGTGGTGACCGTGGTGACGCCCGCAGTGACCGGGCCACCGCTAAGCGTGTCTTGCACGAGCTGCACCGGATCGGTCATGTCCTTGGTGCCCCTGCCGCCGCCGACATGTCCGCCGAGATAGCATCCCGTCCAGCTGAACGCGGGCGCGACGGGCACCGCCGCCTTGATCGGCAGATCCGCGGCAAGCACCGGCGTCGCCAAGGCGCTCGCGAGTACTGCCACCTGGAGGAAGAGAGCTTTTTTCATCAGACCATCTCCGGATACGGCCCTGTGCGCCTACATCGCAAACCAAGCGTGGAGGAACAGCGTGTTGTTGTCGTGGGGATTCGGCGTGTTGGCAAAGTTCACATTCAGCTTGTTGTAGTAGGTGTATTGCAGGCCGATCCGTGCGTTGAACCACGGCCATCCCACCATCTTGCTGGCGCCGAACGGGATGTAGGCGATTTCCGCTGTCCAACCATTCGTATTCGGAGTGAGGGCAAGGCCGGTCGCGGGATCGGTCCCGTACAAACCGGCGTCTGCGGTGCCCCATTGATTGAAATACTGTCCCGTGAAGACGACCCGGTTGTCGGCACCGTAGGCGAACGACGCTTGCAGCTTCAGGCTGTTGAGCTGGTCATTCGCGTTGGTCTGTCCATTCGGCCCCAGGCCGTTGGTAAATGTCGCATCCAGCCGCTGATATTCCCGGATATAGCTGCCGCGCAGGGTCAGCCACCAGTTGTCGGCCTGGTACTGATACTGCGTGTCGAACCCGATGTCCGTGAACCTGTCGGTTTGCGGGAATACCGCGGTCGACCAGGTCGCGAAGCTGGTATCGACCCAGGGGTGGACGTTGAACTGTCCGCCGAACGCGCCGACCATCAGCGTGTTGCGGCCCCAGTGTGGCTCCAGCGCGACGCGCCAGTAAGGCGTGACGGCACCGAGCTGTCCGGGCGCGCTGAACGGATCGGTGCCGAGGCTGTTCTGCGCGCTGAAGCCCAGCGTCTTGTACCCCGTCAACTCCAGGTAAAGCAGGTCGTTAATCATCGTGTAGGCGCCGACACCGCCGACATGCGCGGCGAACGCGCCTTCGATCGCAGTCCCGGCGCCTTGCGGGCCATAGATGTTCGATACGGCATACGGGAAACTCCACGCAGGCGTGGTGTTCCAGACATCCTGCACAGTCGGATTGTTGTTGGCCGTGATGCCGTAGATGAAATCGAACGGACCGACGCTGGCGG
The DNA here is from genome assembly GCA_035652015.1 of Bradyrhizobium sp. Lineage (GTDB taxonomy): Bacteria > Pseudomonadota > Alphaproteobacteria > Rhizobiales > Xanthobacteraceae > Bradyrhizobium. The sequence goes on from DASREP010000016.1 coordinate 17,652, forward strand.
TGTTGGCATAGCGGACGTCGGTATTGTCCCAGGTCCATGTGTGGCGATCGAAGGGATCCGCCGAGGGCCCCGGTCCGATCGCGTTGTAGGTCACCTGCGCAAACGCGCCGACGTGGTCGGTGATCGCCCCGCCCCAGAAAGCGCTGAACGGCGAGAGCACGACGTTGTTGTTGTCGCTGTACGGATCCGGCGATGCGGCGGTCAGGGTGCTCAGGGGCGCCTGCGTATGCGTATAGCCGACGACCGCCATGAACGAGATCGGCGGCACCCATTCCTTTTCTTCGTCCGACTTCGCCGCCTGCGGAGGCAGCGCTTTCACATAACCCACCATCTTTTCGTACTCGGCACGCGCGGCAATCCCCGCATTGGAGGAGAACGGCGTCGTACGAAACTGCCCGCCACCGGGCGTATAGCCGAGCAACTTGAAGCGCCGGCCATACGGCGTCAGCGCGGGAAAGTCGGTGTGGCAGGTGCCGCAGGGCTGCCCGGTCTGGCGCGCGAAACTCGGCAAGGCGTTTGCCGGTGATGTCGTTCCGACTGTCAGCAGCGATGTCATGCCGACAAGCACGAGCGCAGCGAACGCGCCGCCACCGATGATCCGACTGAAAGCTTGCCTCTGCATCGCCGCGTTTCCGTCCTGCAGCGCGCTTGAAGCAAACACAAATCACGCACCGCTTTGCCCAACAATAGGCAGACGGAGGGCGGTCAGAGCAAGCCGATCGGTTAACAGGAATTTGATTAAGTCTTAGCGAGACAATTTTGCAACTAAAAATTGCAAACAAAAAACTCCCGGTCTGCGAAACTTTCGTTTCAACAGCGGGAAGCGCAACGATGCAGACGAGTGTCCCCTCGTCGCCTTGTAGAAGAGCACGCGCCAGGCCGTTTGCACTTGACCCAGATCAAATCAGTGCAAAGAAAAATCAGCTGGACCGAAGCACGCGGCGAAGCATAGCTTGCACCGGTCAAAGGGAGGGGACGTCGATGAGTTTACGAGTGATGTCGCGGAGCATCGCCATTGCTGCCGTTCTCGCACTTGCGACCGCCTCAGCTCATGCCGAGAGCAAGACAGCGTCAGGCGTTTCATCGCAAGTGCTCAAGGCCAAGACGGATTATTGCAAGACCTGCCACGGCATCGAAGGCCAGGGATTTCGTGGATCATTCCCAATGCCACGGCTGGCGGGCCAGCAACCTGAATATATCGCCAACCAGCTGCAGGCCTTCATCGACAAGAGGCGCGCCAATCCCGTGATGTTCGGCGTCGCGCATGTGCTCGACCCCGCGATGGTGAAGGCGCTGTCGGAGTATTTCAGGAGTCTGGATCCGAAGCCGCTGGGTGGTGTGTTGAAAGGCAACGCAGCCGAAGGCAAGAAGATCTTCGAAGACGGCGTGCCGAGCGCCAATGTGCCGCCTTGCGCCTCGTGCCATGGACAGGACGCCAAGGGCGCCGACGCTTTTCCGCGGCTCGCCGGCCAGCTTCCCGATTATATCTTCCGCAAGCTGACCAATTGGGACAAGGAACGCGGGCAGGACAAGGCCAAACCCGACAATTCGGCGATCATGCAGCCGATCGCGCATGATCTCACCGAGGCGCAGATCAATGCGGTCGCCGCCTATGTCAGCCAGCTGAACTGAAGGCGCCATGTTGCCCGACCTGTTTCAGTTCAGGAAGCACCGCCCCCCTCGGCAACCAGCGCGCTTTGCTCCGGCCGCATCAGCACCACGCCGTGCGGGACAATGCGGATGGCGTTCCTCTGCTCCAGCTTGGCGAAGGTTCGACTGACCGTCTCCAGTTTGAGGCCAAGAAAATCGGCAATGTCCTGACGCCGCATCGGCAAGGGCACGGCTTGAGACGGCGGTGTCTGCCGCGCCACGCGCCTGCGCCAGTTGACAAGAAAGCTAACAACTCTCTCTTCCGCCGAGCCGTTGCCGAGCAACGTCAGCTGATCCTGCGCCGACTGCAACTCGTTCGCCGCGAACTCGATCAATTGACGCATGATCCCGGGATTGGTCTGGATCAGGCGTTTGAGCTCTTCCCGCGGGAAGCGGCAAATGCTGACGTCCCCGACTGCATCGGCTGAGAAACTGAAACGGTCGCCGAGCGGCATCGCCAGGAAGTCACCGGGAAGTGCAAACGCCACCACCTGCCGCCGACCATCCGGCAACAGCCGATAAAGACGCACCACGCCCTGCGAGAGACCGAATGCGCTCCTCGCCACGTCGCCCTCGCGGAAGATCGTTTGCCCTCCCTCGAAGCGAACCGGCGTCGCCAAACGCGTCAGTTCCGCCAGATCGCGCGCATCGCAAGGCTCGCGGCAGAACAACGTTGGAAAGAAGCTGGATGTACGAGGCATGATCTCACCTCATCATCGCTCTGCGGCCGCGATATCAAGACGACACCACCGCGCTCGCATTCCTGGTACAGCGTTGGGCCGCTCCAAGCTTGATTCACGTCAACGGGCGCTCAATTGCCGCAGCAACCCAGTTCCGCGAGAACCGCATGGCCTGGAACCTCCGGGATGATTCTAGCGTACCGGCCTAATCCGTCGGCGCGACCGTCGCCCGGGAATCAGCGACCGCGCCAGATGCATCCGCCCGTCCATCCTCGGCAAAGCCTGCGCGGATGACCTCCTCGCGCTTGTGACGCAGATGCGTGCGCAGGATATGGGCAAGCCCAAAGCTGTCGCGCCGCTTCAGCATGTTGAGGATCGCTTCGTGCTCCTGCATCGCCAGCGCCCAGCGCTGCTCGCTCATCGGCGTCACGTAACGCGCACGGCGGATCCGCGCGGTCACCGATTCATAGAGCCCGCTGAGCACCGGATTGTCCGCGGCGGCGACAATCGCCTCGTGGATGAAACGGTTGCAGCGATAGTAGCGGGCGAGATCGCGGTCGCGATGATGCCGTGCCATATCGCCGTGGACCGTTTCGATCTCCGCCACTTGCGTTTCATTGATGCGCTCGCAGGCAAGCTCGCCCGCCAGCGCCTCGAGACCCTGACAGACCTCGAAGAGATCGCGCAGATCCTGATCCGTCAACCGCGCGGCGCGCGCGCCGCGATTGGGCAACAGCTGCACCAGGCCTTCGGCGGCGAGCACCTTGAGCGCCTCGCGCAGCGGCGTGCGCGATATCTTCAGCCGTTCGCACAGCTCGCGCTCGGGGATGCGCGCCCCCGGCGGAATTTCCCCTTCCAGCAGCATGGCGCGGATGCCGCCGACGACCTCGATGTGCAGCATGATGGCTCGGCTCAGTTTGCATGCAAAATAGCCCGTCTTAGCCTAAAGATCGAGGGTTCCAGCTTGCCAAACATCATTTTTGCATTCAAAATTTTTGAAAACGCATAAGGGAAGGCACCCAAGCCTATGAACAGGCCGATTCCTCCCGCCGATACCGAATCGGCGGCGTCCGGTCCGCTTGCCGGCGTCAAGGTGGTCGATCTGACCCATGTCATGGCGGGCCCGACCTGCACGCTGATGCTCGCCGACATGGGCGCAGACGTCATCAAGATCGAGAAATGGCCGAATGGCGACGACACCCGTCATTCCGTGCCGCCGAAGATCGGCGACGAGGCCGCCTCCTTCCTGATGATGAACCGGAACAAGCGCGGCATCGTGCTCGATCTCAAGAGCGCCGGCGGCAAGCAGATCCTGCGGCGGCTGATCGCGAGCGCCGACGTGCTGGTCGAGAATTTCTCGCCCGGCGCAATGGAACGGCTCGGCTTCCGCTATGACGAGCTGCACAAGGACTTTCCGGCGTTGATCTATTGCTCGCTGTCCGGCTTCGGCCGCACCGGACCCTACAAGCATCGCCGCGGATTCGACCTCGTGGCGCAGGCCATGAGCGGCATCATGAGTTTCACGGGCGAGCGGCCGGACGGTCCGCCGGTGAAATGCGGTCCGCCGCTGTCGGACATCACCGCCGGCCTGCTCGCTGCGATGGGGATTCTTGCTGCCTATACGCACCGGCTGAAGACCGGCCAAGGCCAATGGGTCGAGACTTCGCTGTTCGAGGCGGCCTTGGTGCAGACCTATTGGCAGTCGACCATTGCGCTTGCCGCCCACACTGCGCCGCGCGCGATGGGCTCGGCGCATCCGCTCAATGCGCCCTATCAGGCGTTCGCAGCCTCCGACGGCTGGCTCGTCGTCGGCGGCGCCAACAAGAAGCACTGGCTGTTGATGCTGGAGGTTCTCTGCGCAACCGAGCTCGCCTCCGACCCGCGCTTTGTCAACGGCTCCGACCGGATGGCGCATCTGAAGGAGCTCGAGGCGGAGCTCAGCCGGCGCTTTGCCACGCAGACCCGCGACCATTGGCTCGCGGCGCTGGAAGAGAAGGGCGTGCCTTGCGGCCCGGTCAACGACATGCTGCAGGCATTGTCCGATCCGCAGACGCTTGCGCGCGAGATGGTGGTCGAGGTCGACCACTCAACGCTGGGACCGGTGAAGACGATCGGGCTGCCGGTGAAATTTTCGGAGACACCGGGCAAGGTGCGCTCGGGCGCGCCTGTCTATGGCGAGCATTCGCGCGGCGTGCTGCGCGAATACGGCTTTGACGACGCACAGATCGAGGCATTCGAGCGAGAAGGCGCCGTATTCTCAGCGGCAGCTGTCCCCAAGACAACAAAGCAAATCGCATGACCTAACGATCACGCGATCCAAACAACAAGAAACACTCGGGAGAGAAACAATGAAGAGATCAGCATTATTGCTGTCCGCTGCCGCCATCGCGTATGTCGCTGCAGCGCCGGCGCGGGCCGCCTGGCAGCCGCAAAAGCCGATCGAATTCGTCGCCACAGCCGGTCCCGGCGGCGGCACCGACAATCCCGCCCGCGCGGTGCAGAACATCATCACCAAATACAAGCTGACCGACCAGCCCGTCGTCGTCGTCAACAAGGGCGGCGGCTCCGGCGCGGAAGGCTATGTCTATGGCAAGGCCTCCGCAGGCGATCCATACAAGGTGATCTTCGGCACCTCGAATGCCTGGCAGCAGCCGCTCGTCTCCAAGGTCGCCTTCAACTACACCGACCTTACGCCCATCGCGGCGATGGCGCAGGACGAATTCCTGCTCTGGGTGAAACAGGATGCGCCCTACAAGACCGCCGGCGATTACCTGAAGGCGGCGGCTTCAGGTGACTTCAAGATGGGCGGCGCGCAGTCCAAGGACACCGACGAGGTGCTGACGCGGATGATCGAGAAGGTCGGCCACGTCAAGCTCACCTACATTCCGTTCAAGAGCGGCGCGGAGGCCGCCGTCCAGCTCGCCGGCGGCCATATCGATTCCCATGTCAACAATCCCAGCGAAAGCGCGGGCCAATGGCGCGGCGGCACGCAGCGCCCGCTCTGCGCCTTCAGCCCGAAGCGGCTGCCGGAAGGACCCAAGGTCACCGCGACCGAAGGCTGGAGCGACGTGCCGACCTGCGTCGAACAAGGCCTCGACATTCCGCAATATGAGCAGCCGCGCACGGTGTGGCTGCCCGGCAAGATCACAAGCGAGCAGACCGGCTACTATGTCGATCTCATGAAGAAGGTGCAGGCGACGCCTGAGTGGAAGGACTATATCGAGAAGACCTCGCAGGTGAACACCTTCCTGACCGGCGCGGCCTTCGATGACTTCATCAAGCACGACCTCGAGCATGTGAAGCAGGTCGCCGCCGAACAGGGTTGGCTGGTGAAGTGAGCGAACCGGCGCGGCATGACGCCGCGCCGCCCGCTATGGTCTCGGGGTGATCATGATATCGCGGCGTGCGCTTGAAACAGTGACGGCAATCCTGACCGGGAGTTTTGGATTGGCGGTCATCATCTCCAGCCTCGACAACGGCATCGGTTGGGGCGTGGACGGCGTCGATCCCGGCACCTTCCCTTTCATCACGGGCGTGATCATCCTGGCCAGCAGCCTCTACAATCTCGTGCGGGGCTGGGGCGCAATCGGCGTTGCGGTCTCGCGCACGGACCTGCGCCGCATCGCCGGGCTGTTCGTGCCGGCGGCAGCTTTTGTAGGCGCCATTCCGCTTGCCGGCATGTATCTCGCCTCGGGCGCTTACATCTTTGGCGTGTTGGCGCTGCCGAAACATCAATCCCTGCCGCGCGCGGCCGTCATCGCATTGGCGACGCCGCTGGCGCTCTACATCGTGTTCGAACGCATGTTCCAGGTGAGCCTGCCGCATGGCGAGCTTGCCGCCGCGCTGGGTTACTAGAGGGCGCGGATGGACAATCTCCAGTCCCTGCTGCACGGCTTCACCATTGCGCTGAGCGTGCAACATTTGATGCTGATGGTGGTCGGCGTGCTGCTCGGCATTCTCGTCGGCGTGCTGCCGGGCCTCGGTGCGCCGAACGGCGTGTCGCTGCTGTTGCCGCTGACCTTCGGCATGCAGCCGGTCTCGGCCATCATCCTGCTCTCCAGCATGTATTGGGGCGCGCTGTTCGGCGGCTCCGTCACCTCGATCCTGTTCAACATTCCGGGCGAGCCGTCGTCGGTCGCCACCACCTTCGACGGCTATCCGATGGCGCGCGAGGGCAAATCGACAACGGCGCTGGCCACCGCCTTCGGCTCGGCGGCGTTCGGCGCGCTGGTCGGCGTCATCTTGATCACCTTCCTCGCCTCCTGGGTGGCGCAGGTCGCGCTCGCCTTTGGGCCCGCGGAATATTTCGCGGTCTATTTCCTCGCATTTGCGAGTTTTGTCGGGATGGGCGGCGCGGCGCCGATGAAGACCGTGGTTGCGCTCGCCATCGGCTTTGCCATTGCCGCCATCGGCATCGACACGGTGTCGGGCAGCGTCCGCCTCACCATGGGCATCGACGAGTTGGTCAAGGGCGTGAGCTTTGTCGTTGCGGTGATGGGCCTGTTCGGCATCGGCGAACTGCTGATCGCCGTCGAGGAGGAAATCCACGCCCGAGCCGCTTCGTCCAAGATCGAGTGGCTGGAGGTCTTCCGTGCGGTGGGACGCCTGCCCAGGCACGGCACCGCACTGCTGCGCAGCGCCGCCATCGGCTGCTGGATGGGCATCACCCCGGGCGGCCCGACGGCGGCGTCCTTCATGAGCTACGGCATCGCCAAGCGCTTCTCGCGGTCCGGCAAGCGCTTCGGCAGCGGCGAGGTCGAGGGCATCATCGCGCCCGAGACCGCCGACCACGCCGCCGGCACCAGCGCGCTATTGCCGATGCTTTCGCTCGGCATTCCCGGCTCCGCCACCGCTGCCGTGATGATGGGCGGGCTGATGATCTGGGGCCTCAATCCCGGGCCGATGCTGTTCGTCGATCAGAAGGACTTTGTCTGGGGCCTGATCGCCTCGATGTATGTCGGCAATATCGTCGCGGTCATCCTGGTACTGCTGACGGTGCCGATCTTCGCCGCGCTGATGCGCATTCCCTTTGTCATCATCGCGCCCCTGATCGTCATCATCTGCGCGGTCGGCGCCTATTCGGTCTCGAACTCCTATCTCGACGTCGTGTTGATGCTCGGCTTTGGCGTGGTCGGATATCTCTTCAAGAAGCTGAGCTATCCGCTTGCGCCATTGGTGCTGGCAATCGTCATCGGCGACAAGGCCGAAGACGCTTTCCGGCAGTCCATGCTGATGTCCAAGGGCTCGCTGGCCATCTTCTTCGGCAATCGCTTGGTGACGAGCCTCGTGGTCGCCGGCTTCGTGCTGTTGCTGCTGCCGGTCGCGCTGCAGGTGCTGCGGCTGTTTCGCGGCGGCGCCGATGCGCGCCGCGAGAAAGTGAGGGTCTTATGATTTCTGAGCAAAGGCGTCCCATCATTGCGCTCGCGATGGGCGATCCAGCCGGTATCAGCCCCGAGCTCACCGCAAAACTGGTCGCGCTCGACGAGGTGCGCGAGACCGCGCAGCTGGTCGTGATCGGCGATGTCAGAGTCTTTAATGAAGGCGCACGCGTCGCGGGTGTCACGCCCGCGCTCAAGGCCGTCGCACCAGGTACGAACCTTGATACGGGCGACGATGTGCCGTTGTTCATCGACCTCGCCCATCTCGATCCCGCGAGCATCGAACGCGGCGCGGCGACCGAGGCCGGCGGCGCCTTTGCGCTCGCCAACTACCGCCATGCGCTGACGCTCGCCCGCGACGGCCAGGTCGATGCGGTCTGCTTCACGCCCTTCAACAAGCGCGCGATGCGGCTGGCGCGTCCATCCTATGACGACGAGATTGCCTTCTCTGCCGAAATCGCAGGCCTCACCACGCCGGCGAGCGAATTCAACGTGCTGGACAAGTTGTGGAACGCACGCGTCACCTCGCATATCGCGCTGAAGGATGTCGCTTCGCAGCTGAGCACTGAGCGAATTCATCGTGCGCTGACACTGACCGACCAATGCATGCGAAGCGCGGGGTTCGCCGCGCCGCGCATCGCGGTCGCCGGCCTCAACCCGCATGCCGGCGACGGCGGCAATTTCGGCACCGAGGAGATCGAGATCATCGCGCCCGGGGTATCGGCGGCGCGCCGCGACGGCATCGCTGCGGAAGGGCCGCTCCCCGCCGATACGGTGTTCCTGCGCGTGAAGGACGGCGCGTTCGACGCGGTGCTCACGATGTATCACGACCAGGGCCAGATCGCGATGAAGCTGCTGGGCTTCGATCGCGGCGTGACGCTGCTTGGCGGCTTTCCGTTTCCGATCTGCACGCCGGCCCACGGCACGGCCTATGACATCGCCGGCCGCGGCGTCGCCTCGATCGGCGCCAGCAGCGCCGCCGTGCTGCTGGCGGCGGAGATTGCCACCACGCGCAGGCACGCTCAAGCGGCCGTGCGCGCCGCGACCGCCTCGTAGATGTCGTCCTCCTGCGCGGTGTGCATCCGCACCAGCGTCTCGATCGCCTCGATCACCCGCTGGGCATCACGAATGAGAAAACGGTCGACCTTCTCCGAGGGCAGGTCTTCGGCCACCCGCGCGAGCAGCCGCGCCAGATGCAGGATCTCGCGATGCGCCCGGCTCATTGCGGAGAGCGAGTGATTTTCCTGCAGGATCCTGGCCAGCTGGGGATAGATATGGCCTTCGTCGTCGCGCTCATGCGCCACGACGTATTGCTGAACCAGATGATTCGCTTCTTCGATCAGGCCCGCGCCATGCGCGGGTTCGGCCTCGTCGAGCGCATCCACGATCGCGCGGAGCCGGTCGAGCTCTCGGATCAGGCTCAGGTGGCTGCGATGCAATTTGCGGCCGTCCTCGGCGCTGATTCGCTGCCCACCGCGGCCATTGCCCGAAGTCAGCGCGCGCAGCGCGTTGAGGATCACCGCGACGTCGATCACCTCCTGCACAATCGCTGCCGGTACCGGCGCAAGCCAACCCAGCGTAGCGGCCGCCATCGCGAGAAGAGAGAGCCCTATGCCAGCGACGATACTCTGCACCGCTATCCTGCGCGCACGCCGCGCGATCTTGATTGCCTCCCCCACCCGGTCGAGCCTGTCGGCGAGGATCACCACGTCGGCCGCTTCGGAGGAGGCGCTCGCGCCTCGCGCGCCGAGCGCAATGCCGACATCGGCGGTGGCAAGTGCCGGCGCATCGTTGATGCCGTCGCCGACCATGATGGTCGTGTTCTGACGCTGCTCGGTGCGCACGGCCTCGACCTTGTCGGCCGGAACACGGTCCGCAAGCACCGCATCGAGATCGAGCGCCGCCCCGATCGCCTGCGCGGCTGCGGCACGGTCGCCGGTGACCATCACCATCCGCGCAATGCCGGCGTCGCGTAACAGCCGGACCGCACGCGGCGTATCTGCGCGCAGCTCGTCGGCGAGCAGCAGCGCCCCGACGGGCCGCCCCTCGACCGCAACAAACACGATCAGCGCGGAGCGCCAGGAGGCGCGCCGAATGGCGCGTGACGCCCAAGGCGGCGCATGGCCGGCGGGCAGGATCATGTCGCGCGAGCCCGCACTCACGCGGCTGCCGCCGACAAGGCCGGACAGGCCAGTTCCCACGGCCTCCCTGACCTGCTCGGGAAACTCGAGCTTGAGCCCGCGCTCGGTGCCGGCCGCAACGATCGCCTTGGCCAGCACGTGATGGGAGGCCTGTTCGAGCGAAGCGCCGAGCCTCAACACGCGCTCGATTGTCTCGCCCGGCGCAACCTCCACCGAGAGCAATCGCGCGCCGCCGACGGTGAGCGTGCCGGTCTTGTCGAACAGCACGGTATGCGCACGCGCCAGCGCCTCCAGCGCGGCGCCCCCCTTCACCAGGATGCCCCGGCGCGCCGCCTGCGCCACACCAGCGATGAAGGCCACGGGCGCGGCCAGGATCAGCGGACAGGGCGTCGCCGCCACCAGCACGGCAAGGCCGCGCGTGAGATCACCCGAGATCAGCCAGGCGAGCAGCGCAATCGCCAGCGTCACCGGCAGAAAGATCAGCGCGTAACGGTCAGCGAGCCGCACGAACGGGGCTTTCGCGGTCTGCGCAGCGGTGACGAGCCTGAGGATGCCTGCATAGGTGCTCTCGCCGGCAGGTGCCGTCGCCGTCATTTCAAAGCTCTCGCCGGCGTTGAGCGCGCCCGACAGCACGGCGCCGCCACGTGGCTTGGTCACCGGGATCGGCTCGCCGGTCACTGCGGATTCGTCGAGCGTTGCGGTGGGCGAGGCGATCACACCATCAACCGGAACGACCTCGCCGGCGCGCACCATGAGCCGGTCGCCGACGACCACCGCCGCGATCGGCACGTTCTCGATGTGGTCATCACACCGACGATGCGCCTCGCGCGGGGCACGGTCGACCAGCAAACGCAAGTCGTGCTCGGCGCGCGCAACCGCGACATCCTCAAGCACATTGCCACCGGAATACATCAGCGCTACCACGGCGCCAGCGAGCGGTTGATGCAGCGCGACGGCCGCGCTCATTGACACCAGCGCGATCGCATCCACACCCAGCCGGCCGGCCATGAGATCACGCAGGATGGAAACCGCGAGGCCTGCGATGACCGGGATGGTCGCGAGCGTGAAGCACAGATCGGCGAGATCGCTGCGCTGTTCAAAGTAAGCGACGCCGCCAGCGCTCAGTCCGAGAACCGCGACCGAGACGAGCGTCCATCGCAGCACACGTTCCAGCATCGATGCAATCCGCACGCAGAAGGGATGCGGCACATTGTGGGAAAATGCGGGCTTGAGGCTTGATGGAGATCAAGCCCCGTGACCAACGACGTTGCGCCAGCCTCGTTTACGCCCGCGGCTCAGGCGGTGTTGCCCGCATCCACCGTCAGCACGGTGCCGGTGATGTTGCGGCCGCCGTCGCCCAGCAGATACTCCACCATGGAGGCGACGTCATCGGGCTCCGGCAGCCGGCGCAAGGCGCTGCGGCCGGCGATGCGCTGGCGGTCCTCCTCTGAGAGGCTCTGCGTCAATTCGGTATCGATGAACCCGGGCGCGATCGCGTTCACGGTGATGCCGAGCTTGCCGACCTCACGGGCCAACGAGCGCGTGAAGCCGGTTGCCGCCGCTTTGGTCGCGCCATAGACCGAGAGGCCGTTGTAACCGGTCGAGGCGATGATGGACGAGATGTTGACAATGCGCCCTGCGCCGTCGGCCATCATCTGACGCACGACATATTTGGTCAGGACGATCGGCGACAGCACGTTGAGGCGGATCTGCGCCTCGATTCCGGAATTGTGCATGGTGGCCAGCAGCCCTTCGCTGCTGGTCCCCGCATTGTTGACGAGGCCATAGATGGCGCCGAACTGGTCACGCACCGTCTTCACAAAGGCCGGGATCGCATCGACCTCGCTGAGGTCGAATGGCTTGAAGTGGAGGCAGTCGCTGCCCACCTCGCGCATGGCCCGCTGCAGATCGTCACTCTCGCGACGGGCGACCGCGATCACGTGATAGCCGCTGGCGGCAAGCCGGCGCGCGATTGCGAGCCCGATGCCGCGGCTGCCGCCGGTGACGAGGACATTACGCATCGGCGCGCGCCAGCTTTCCCGCCGGCGTGACATCGAGCTGCTCGACAAAGCGGATCATCGCCGGCACCTTGTGCGCGGCCAAGGCCGCCCGGCATTGCGCCAGGATTTCGCTGCCGATCGCCTCTTTGCGGCCTGCCTCCGTGCCGTCGGCGAGCACGACATCGGCAACGACGATGGCGCCGGTGATCGGGCTCTTGCGCGAGCGCGCACGCGACATCCGCACGCTGGCATGCCCGTTGATCACGGCCTCGATCTCCTCGGGATGAACCTTCAGGCCGCCGATATTGATGATGCCGCCGCGACGGCCGACGAAATGATAGCGGTCGCCACGCAGTTCGACCATGTCGCCGGTGTCCACGAATCCATCGGCATCGGTCAGCGCCGCCGCCCTTGCGCCGACGTAACCATGCGCGGTGCGCGTCGAGCGGATTCGCAGGGAGCCATCGACAACCTTCATTTCGACCCCGTCGCGATTTGGTCCGATCAGGCTCGCCGGAAAGCCCTCGCGGCCGTCATTGACGGCAAAGCCGACGCCGGCTTCGGTCGAGGCATAGGCATGGCCGATCGACGCGCCGGGAAATGCATGGGCGAGCCCATCGAGCACCGCCTGGTCGGCGATTTCGCCCGACAGACGCACATAGCGCGGCGAGAAATGCGAAGCAGCGCCGCTCATCAGGAGCTTGCGCCAATGCGACGGCGTGCCGGAGATGTGCGTGACGCCGCGCGCGGCAAGCCGGGCCACATGATCGGCAATCGCTTCACCCGGCTCCGACAGGACCATCGATCCGCCGCCGATCACGGCACGAAGGAAAATCTGCAGGCCGCCGTAACGGCGGATGTCATAGAAGGTGGCCCACACGGCGCTCGCGCTGCGCAGCGGCCCGTCGGCGACGATCGCGCCGGTCAAACCCTCCAGCGTATGGCTGACGATCTTTGGCACGCCCGACGTTCCCGAGGTCAGCATCAGCCACTCGGTGGCGCGCTCGGTCCTGGTTTTCGCGGCCGCGCGCTCGGGCAGGTGAGCGCCGATAATCAGGTAGACGCCGGCGTCCGACCAGCGCAGCGGCTGGTCGGTGACGATGGCGTCGATATCGGCATCGCTGATCAGCGCCTGGACGTGATCGGGATTGAGGTCCGGAGGACAGAGCAGGATGCGGCGGGCGATGCCGTCGAGCTCGATCATGGCGATCGCGGATAGCAGCTGCCCCGAGAACGCAAGCAGGACCGAGCGGCCGGACAATTCGCGCGCGGGCCTTGCAAGGCAGCTATGGGTAAGAATATCGGTCAGCGAGACGCTTTGGCGCGCGTCGGAGAGCGTGCGGCCCTGAAGCTCCGGGCTGAGATAGTCCCGAAGCGCGAAGATCTCACGCGGGGACATTTTCGTAGGCCCTGACAAAATCGCCGACGGTCAAGGGGAACGCTGCGTCTTCGGCGATGGTAAACGGATCGATACCAAGATCGTCCTCGAGCCGTGCCACCAGGATGGCGAAGGCGAGTGAATCGAACCCTGTTTCGTGCAGCGACAGATCATCGCGAAGCGGGGGAAGCGAGACCTTCTGCTCCGCGGCAATCTGCTGCATCGCCGAGAAAATCCTTGATCTGACCGACATCGAAAGCCTCGCCTTTTGTTTCAGGTATTGGGGTGCGACACTACAGCAAAGTTGTGAACCAACTCGCGTGGTTCAGCCTGTTTTAAGACGCCTTGGTAAACGGCTTCCTTGCCGCATCTGCTAAAATGCAATCCATTCCAGACCGGTGTTCAGAGCCTGATCGCAGCTGCTGTGATCAGCGCAAACAGGTCCGCATCGAGCTCGCGATAGCCGCCGGTTTCCGGATCCCTGACAAAGAGCGGATCGCTGATGATCGCGGGATCAAAACCGTCGCGGATCAGCTGCTGCTTCTTCTGCTTGAAGGTTTCGGTCGCATCGAGTGTCTCGCAGCGCCTGACAAAGATCGGAATTGCGTAGATCGGAAGCCGGCTCGACAGATGCTGGACGAACGTTTCGAACTGGAAGCTCTCGTCGGCAACGATCGCAGTCATGCCTGCACGGCCATCTGCCCCAGGAACGATGACGCCATAGGTCGCGGCATCGCGAACGCCAGGGCAGTCGCGGATCGCCTCGTTGACTTCGCTTGTTGCGACATTCTCACCCTTCCAGCGGAACGTGTCGCCGACGCGATCGATGAAATGGAAAAAGCCCTGCGCGTCCTGGCGCATCAGATCGCCGGTGCGAAACCAGGCGTCGCCTTTCGCGAACACGTTGCGCAGGATCTTCTTCTCGGAAGCGGCGGCATCCGTATAGCCTTCGAAGCGGCCACCGCCTTGATCGGCAGAGCCGATGCGACCGATCGCCTCGCCGATCTCCCCGCGCGCGCACCCGAGACAGAGACCATCTTCACCGCGAATGGGCGTGCCGCTCTCGGCCTCGACCTCGATGATGGCAGCCGGAAAGCGATGCGCGAGGAGCGATGGAATGCGGCCGATCGCGCCGGGCTTGCCCTCGACATTGAACAGCGAGAAATTGCCTTCCGTCGCGGCATAGAACTCGAGGATCTGCGGGATCGCAAAGCGCGCCGCAAAGGCCTCCCAGATGTCGCCGCGCAAGCCGTTGCCGACGGCGAGCCGCAACCTGTGTGCCGTCTCAAGCTTTGTCGTCGCTGCCTTCAGCAGATAACGGCAGAGCTCGCCGATATATTGAAACGCCGTGCAATCGAACCGCACGATGTCGCCCCAGAACTGGCTTGCGGAAAACTTGTCCGCCAGCACCACCGAGCCGCCCGCGCTCAACATGCTGCACGGCGCGACCACGCCGCCGACGGAGTGACAGAGCGGCAGGCAATCATACAGACGATCCTCGATGGAAGCATCCATCAGGCCGGCGAACCAGCCGCCCCAATTCAGGATCCGGCGATGGCTGATATTGGCGGCCTTCGGCAGCCCCGTGGTGCCGGACGTGTAGATCAGCAGCGCGCGATCATCGATGCCGATGTCACCGCGTTCGGCAGCGGATAGCGGAGCCGTGTCCATCATGGTCAGCGCGTCATCGAGCTCGCCATCTGCGCCGGCCTCGCCAGAAATCCAGATCCTGGCGGCGCGTGAAAGGTGTGGACGGGCCATCTCGAACGTCTCGACATGGCCCGCGGCCACGATGACATGATCAGCCTTTGCCAAATTGACGCAATGAGCGAGCGACTGGCCGACCAGCCTGGTGTTGATCAACGCCACGACGCCACCGACCGCTGTGATTCCGAGCCAGCAGGCGAGATAGTCCGGCCGGTTCGGCATGATAAGGCAGACAGTGCAGCCGGGACCAACGCCCTGGCGTCGCGCCCAGCGCGCATATTGATTGATACGCGCTGCAAGCGCGCCGTAGCTCAAGCTCTCGCCGTTGGACAACAAAGCTGGCCGTTGGGGATGTCGCCTCGCCCAGTCCTCGACCACATCCGCAAACAGCCGCCGCGGTTCCGCTTCGATCCGCGCAGTCAGCTCGATCGCCCTCAGCCATGCCTTGGCGGCCGACGGCTGGCGGCGCGGCGTGCTTTCCATCGATCGTGCGAGGACGTCCTGGTTCATGGCCGGATCACGTGTTGGGTCCGGCCGGATATAGACCCATCAGGCTGAAGAGGTGTTAACCGGGAGGGTTAAGATGGGCGGGTACGAGGGCGTTCCGGCTGTGCATCGGAACAACCGCAGGACGACAGCGACACCGCCGTTAGCCGCAGCGAGATCCGGCGTCTCCCTCCTCCAGCAGCTTGAGGAGCACGCGCTGCATACTGACGGGAATTTTCGTGCTCTTGCGTCGGACCGATCTGTCGAGGGCCTCCACGACAGCCGCCTGCACCGGCTCGCCCGCGGCAAACCTCGCCTCCAGGTAACGCCACGTTTCCGATAGGGATTTGCCGGCCCATGAGGGCCGCGCAATGATGACGCCGCAAGCCTCGGCCCAGCGGATGATCTCCTCCGCAGTCAGCGGACCGCAGTTGCGCGCCCGCGACAGCCGTTCGAACGTCACCTCCTTCAAAAAGCAGCGTGACGGCAGCCAGTTCCGAGGCGGATCTTCGCCGGTCATTTCAGCGGCAAGCAGCTTGAGCACATTGAGCGCGCGAATGCTGAGCCCGCAAGCGGGCGACTCCTCCGACGGAACCGGTGTGCTGAAGCTCTCACCTGCCTGCATGTGGGCCGCACCGAAGCATGTGTTGATTGTGGCCAGTGAAACAGCCTCCGTCCCAGTGGCCTGCGCTTCACGTGGACAATCCGGCGCGATGCCGTTACGCGCTCTCATCTTTGGTTCCACACCTCGCAGCCGCTCCTATCCACTTCGCACGGGCGCGCTTGGTGCAGCGGCGATCCAACTGCGATGCACAATATCCTCTCACATCGAGGTCGCCACGATACTTTATGCCAATGGAGATGGACTTCGACCAAAGGTGAACAGGTAATGCATCGTGGAACGATGTAATCTCTGCCAAGGCCATGCCGACGGCGATCGATCACGCATCGGCATCGGGTGATACGCATCACCGGAACCCGTGTGCCTCATCGTCATCAGAAGCAGACAAAACTTTGGGAGAAGGTTCCGCAGATGAAACAAGTGATGAGCGACCGGCCTTCAGGCTTGGCAGTTTCCCGCCGGCAATTGTTGCAGACCGCCGCGGGGCTGGCCGGCGCAACCATGGTTCCCGCAGGGCTGATGCCGTCGGCCCTTGCCGGCGATGCTCCGCCGATCGGCACCTATCCAGCCGGCGTCTCCGGCTCGTCCGTGTTTATCGGCATCACGGTGCCGCGAACCGGCACCTATGCGCTGCAGGGCGAGGACGAGCTCAAGGGCTATGAGCTCGCGGTCGAGCACATCAACAGCGGCAACGACCTGATCAAGCAGATCTCGCCCAAAACGAGCAAGGGCGTGCTCGGCAAGGAAGTCAAATTCGGGGTGGCTGATTCGGCAGCCAAGCCCAACGAGGCGGTTCAGGCCCAGCAACGCTTCATTACCGAGGACAAGGCGATCCTGATGACGGGCGCGACCTCAAGCGCGGTCGCGGTCGCGCTCAACAAACTCGCGCAACGCGAGAAGGTGCTTTATGTCACCGGAATTTCCGGCTCCAACGACACCACCGGCAAGGATTGCGTGCGCTACGGCTTCCGGCAATGCTTCTACGGCCAGACCGCCGCGGCCGCGATCGGCCCCATCGTCGTCAAGACCTTCGGCAAGAACAAGAAGGCCGCCTATCTGACGCCCGACTACACCTATGGCCACACCGTGACCAAGTCGATGCAGGACTATCTCGCCACTGCGGGGTGGACGACCGCGACCAATCAGGTCGCGCCGCTGGGCGCCCCCGATTATTCCTCATACCTGCTCAACGTCGCCAACTCGGGTGCCGACGTGCTGCTGAACGTCAACTGGGGCCATGATGCGGTGCTGTCGACCCAGCAGGCCAAGCAGTTCGGCATCTTCGACAAGATGAAGCTGGTCGTTCCCTACCAGACGCCGTTCCTCGCTCGCGAGGTCGGCGGCGATCTGATGTCGGGTGTCTATGCCGCCACTGATTTCTGGTGGACTCTTGAGGACAAATATCCGCTCGCCAAGATGTTCGTCGCGGAGTTCGAAAAGAAGTACGGCTACAAACCGGAATGGGGCGCCAACAACGCCTACATGCAGTTCGCGCTCTGGGCCGAGGCCGTGGAGCACGCCGCCAGCTTCTATCCGCCCGACGTCATCAAGTCCTATGAAGAGGGACGCAAGATCCAGTCCACGGTCGGCGAGGTCTATTTCCGCAAAGAAGACCATCAGCTCGTGCGCCCTGTCATCATCGTCAAGGGCAAGGCGCCGAAGGACATGAAGAACAAGGAAGATTATTACGACGTGGTCGAGATCGTGCCGGGCGAGGGCCTCATGCAGAAGCCCGACGCGTTTGGCTGCAATCTGGGCGCATATACGTGAGCCGACTCCCGGCGCCGCACGCGAGCAACGAGTCGCGAGCGGCGCCGGGTCTTTCCTGCGCGTCGTGCGTCGCTTGCCCAAATCATGACCGCGATCGATGATCAGCTGGCCCAATTTCGTTTCTCAATTGTTCAACGGACTGGCACTGGGCGCGCTGCTGGCGCTGATCAGCTCCGGGCTCACCATCATTTACGGCACGCTGGGCGTCCTCAACCTCGCCCATGGCGCGATGTTCATGCTGGGCGGTTATGCCGGCTACGTCGCCTATCAGTATTCCGGCTCGTTTGTCCTGGCCGTGGCTGCGGGCGCCATCTTCGTCATGATCCTCGGCGTGCTGATGGAGCGCGTCATCATCCGCCACTTCTATCAGCGGCCCAACGAAGATCAGCTCCTGGTCACCTTCGGCCTCGGGATCTGCTTTGTCGAGGTGGTGCGCCTCATCTTCTCCAGCCAATCGCTGACCGTGCCGCCTCCGGCGCTTTTCCGGGGCATCACCAATTTGGGATTCATGTACTACCCGACTTACCGCCTGGCGGTGGTCGGCATTGTCGCGATCGCGCTCGGAGCGCTGTTCCTGCTGCTGTACCGCACGCGGCTCGGCATGATCGTGCGCGCCGGCATCGAAGACTCGGTGATGGTGGATTCACTCGGCATCAATGTCGACCGCGTCTTCATGATCGTGTTCGGCATTGGTGCGATGGCCGCGGGCTTTGCCGGCATCGTCAATGCGCCGGTGGTCTCGCTCACGCCGGGGGTCGGCGATGACATCCTGGTCGAGACCTTCGTCGTGGTCGTGATCGGCGGGGTCGGATCGTTTCCGGGGGCCGTCCTCGGCGGCCTGATCGCCGGAGAGATCATCAGCATCACCTCCATGTTCAACCCAAGCTACGCCTACGTGATGCTGTTTGCAGCAATGACGCTCGTGCTCGTGGTGCGACCGCATGGCCTGCTCGGCACCGCAGGCCGCGACTAGGCGCAGACGAGTGATGCTCCAGCAACGTCCCTTCCTGATCGAGACACTGACCGCGATCGGCCTGATCGTCGCCCCGTTTGTCCTGCCGCATCTCGGATTTGCGCCCAACACGGTGAACCGGATCCTGGTCTGGGGCCTGTTCGGTCTTGGCTTCGACATCCTGTTCGGCTTCACCGGCCTGCTGTCGTTCGGTCAATCGGCGTTCTACGGCACCGGCGGCTTTGTCGCGGCTTATTTGCTGACGCAGACCGGTTTCGGCAATGTGCTGGCCGCGCTGATCATCGGCATGATCGCGGCCGCCGTCACCGGCTACCTGGTCGGATTGATCGCCCTCCGCCGCACCGGCATCTATTTTGCGATGATCACTGTGGCCATCGCGGAGGTGTTCTTCTTCGTCGAGTTCAATCCGCTGTCCGCCTGGACCGGCGGCGAGAACGGGCTGCCCGGCGTGCCGATGCCAAGCTTCAATCTCGGCTTCACCACCCTGCAATTCACCGATGGCTGGTCGCTCTACCAGTTTCTGGCGGTGTGCTATTTCATCGGCGTCCTCATTGCACTCCGCATCGTGCGGTCCCCGGTCGGTGCAATCCTGAGCGCGATCCGTGACAACCCGGTGCGGGCAGCGGCTGTCGGCCACAATGTCCATGGCTACAAGCTCACCGCCTTCGTGATCGCCGCCGCCTATGCGGGATTTGCCGGCGGATTGCTCGGCGTCCTGCAGGCTTTCATGCCGCCCGACGCCTTCACCTTCGATACCTCGGGGCAGCTCGTGATGCAGACGGCGATCGGTGGCCGGGGCACGCTGTTCGGCCCACTGGTCGGCGCGGCGGTCTGGCTGTTTTTGCAGGACTTCCTGCAGGCCGCGTTGGGCCTCGGTGCCGCCTGGAAGCTGGTGCTGGGGGTCGTGTTCGTGCTGCTGGTCTGCTTCCTGCGACGCGGGATCGTCGGCGGCCTCGTGGACCTCTACCGCAGTCTCGCCGGCAAGCGAGCAGAGTCCAGGCAGGCGCAGCCGGCCGATGATGCCATACCGGAACAGAAGCCAGCCGAAGCCGAGCCTGCGCGTGCGCCGGTCTCAGCTCCGTCGGCGGTGCGCCGCTCAGCCGTCGCCGACAGCAGTTCGAGCCCTCTGCTGCAGGCGAATGGACTGACCAAGCGCTATGGCGGGCTCATCGCCAACAGCAACATCGATTTCTCGGTCAGGCGCGGCGAACTGCTGGGCATCATCGGACCGAACGGCGCCGGCAAGACGACCTTCTTCAAGATGCTCACTTGCGAGATCGGGCCGAGCTCCGGGCGTATCGTTTTTGACGGGCGCGACATCACCGGCATGCACGTCACCGACGTCAGCCAGCTCGGCCTGACCAAGAGCTACCAGGTCAACCAGTTGTTCGCCGGCCTGACGGTGCGTGACAACGTCGTCATCGCCGCGCTCGCGCGGCTGCGCGGCAAGTTCCGGCTCGACCTGTTTCGCAAGCTCGACAAGGTCGAAGGGCTGGAGAAGAGGGTTCGGCAGACCCTCGAGCTCGTCGATCTCACCGCGCGCGCCGATACGCCGGTCTCGGAGCTTGCCTATGGCGAGAAGCGCCGGCTGGAAATTGGTCTCGCGCTCGCGACCTCGCCGAGTCTGCTGCTGCTGGACGAACCGCTCGCCGGCATGAGCCCGCGGGAGCGAGCCGAGACGGTCAAGCTGCTCAAGTCCATCGGGCAAAACCGGACCATGATCGTCATCGATCACGATATGGATGCGCTGTTCGAGCTCGCCGAGCGCGTCACCGTGCTGCAGGAGGGGCGCGTTCTGGTCGAGGGCACGCCGGACGAAATCAGGCAGAGCGCCGCGGTGCAGGAAGCCTATCTCGGCGGGATCCATGGAGTGCTCGACGCATGAACCTGCTCGAGGTCGACGGCCTCAACTCATTCTACGGCGACTCCCACATTCTGTTCGACCTGGCGCTGCGGGTCGAGCGCAACGAGGTCGTCGCCCTGCTCGGCCGCAATGGTGCCGGCAAGAGCACGACCCTGAAGAGCCTGATGGGCGTGGTGAGGCCTCGCACGGGAAGAGTGACGCTGGACGGCATCAACATCGCGGGTCGCAAGAGCCATGCCATCGCGCGCGCAGGCATCCAGCTCGTGCACGAGGAGCGGAGGATTTTCGGCAGCCTCAATGTGGAGGAAAACCTCGTTCTTGCCGGCCTCACCGCCTCCACGAGGTGGCCGCTCGGGCGCATTTACGAGGTGTTTCCGCGGTTGAAGGAACGACGCGGCAGCCGTGGCACCGATCTATCGGGCGGCGAGCAGCAGATGCTGGCGATCGCGCGGGCTTTGGTGCGCGATCCCAAGATCCTCCTGCTGGACGAGCCCTTCGAAGGCCTGGCACCGATCATCGTGCGCGACCTGATCAAGGTCTGCCGCGATCTCGCCGCCGCGGGCCAGACCATCGTCCTCGTCGAGCAGAACCTTGCCGCAACGCTCGAGCTGGCGCAGCGCATCTATGTCATCAACAACGGACACATCGTTCACGAGGGTCCGGCGGCGGAGATCAGGTCGAACAGCGCCATCCTGCAGCGCTATCTGGGTGTCTAAACCATGATCCGGAAGGCCACGCTGGATCGGCGATAGAACGAAGGTCGAATGCGCTATGCCGAGCTTTCCGTTCGCACAAGCCGGCCTGGAGTGGTTAGCTGCGGAGAAACGGGCGGGAGCCACCCGGCCTGATGGAGGAAACGCACGTCCGTGCCGGTCATCCGGACACGGCTCCCGGACTTCGGGAAAAGATGCGCCAGCCACTCGGTTTTGCGCATGAACGACAGCATTTCCTCCCCGTTTATCCGCTATCCGATCGGCACATCGCTGCTGATGGCCGGCATCCTCTTTGTCGGCCTGGTCGCCTATCCATTGCTACCGGTGGCCCCGCTGCCGCAGGTCGATTTCCCGACCATCCAGGTTTCGGCGAGCCTGCCTGGCGGCAGCCCGGAAACCATGGCCTCGTCGGTCGCCCAGCCGCTGGAGCGGCAGCTCGCGCAGATTCCCGGCATCGCGCAGATGACATCGACGAGCTCGCTCGGCTCGACCGCCGTCACCATCCAGTTCGACCTCAACCGCAACATCGACGGGGCCGCCAATGACGTGCAGGGCGCGATCAATGCGGCGGGCGGCCAGCTGCCCAAGAACCTTCCCTCGCCGCCGACCTATCGCAAGGTCAACCCCGCGGACTCGCCGATCCTGCTTCTGTCAGCGACCTCCGACACCCTGCCGCTGATCAAGGTCAGCGACGCCGTCGATGCCCAGCTCGGGCAGCAGATCAGCCAGATTTCCGGTGTGGCCCAGGTGTTCATCGGCGGCCAGCAGAAGCCGGCGATCCGCGTTCAGATCGACCCTGCGAAACTGGTCGCCAAGGGTCTGTCGCTGGAGGACGTCCGCAACCAGATCGCTATCACCACCGTCGATAGCCCCAAGGGCAATATCGACGGAACCAAACGTGCCTATACCATCTACGCCAACGACCAGCTGCTGGATGCCGAGCAGTGGAACGATGTCATCATCGCCTATCGCAACGGCGCACCCTTGCGCGTCCGCGACATCGGCCAGGCCATT
This sequence comes from Bradyrhizobium sp., assembly GCA_035652015.1. Taxonomy (GTDB): domain Bacteria; phylum Pseudomonadota; class Alphaproteobacteria; order Rhizobiales; family Xanthobacteraceae; genus Bradyrhizobium. Next base: position 40,028 of record DASREP010000016.1, read on the forward strand.
GCCGGACCGGAGGACATGAAAACGGCGGCGTGGGCGGACGGCAAGCGCGGCGTCTTCCTGGTCATTTTCAAGCAGCCCGGCGCCAACGTCATCGACACCGTCAATCGGATCAAGGCACAATTGCCGCGACTGATCGCGGCAATCCCGCCCGCCATCAAGATCAAGATCATGAGCGACCGCACGCTGACCATCCGCGCCGCGGTCGAGGACGTGCAGATCACCCTTCTGATCACCATCGTGCTGGTGATCATGGTCATCTTTGTCTTCCTACGCAGCTTCTGGGCCACCTTTATTCCTGCCGTGACTGTCCCGTTGGCGCTACTTGGCGCCTGCGCGCTGCTGTGGGCATTTGGCTATACGCTGGACAATCTCTCGCTGATGGCGCTGACGATTGCCGTCGGCTTTGTGGTCGACGACGCCATTGTGATGCTGGAAAACATCACCCGCCATATCGAGCATGGCGAGCAGCCGCTCGAGGCGGCGTTCAAGGGCGCCAGCGAGATCGGCTTCACCATCGTGTCGATCAGCATCTCGCTGGTGGCGGTGCTGATCCCGCTGCTCTTGATGGGCGGGGTGATCGGCCGTCTGTTCCGCGAGTTTGCGGTCGCGCTGGCGATGGCGATCTTCGTCTCCATGGCGGTGTCGCTGAGCCTCACGCCGATGATGGCCTCGCGCTTCCTGCGTGCGCACGGCGAGACGCGGCATGGCCGCTTCTATCAATGGAGCGAGCGCGCCTTCGACAGAATGCTGCATGCCTATGAGCGCGGCCTCGACCTGGCCCTGCGCTGGAGCTTCACCACCCTATGCATCTTTTTCGCGACCGTGGCGCTCTCGGTCTATCTGTTCGTTCTGATTCCGAAGGGCTTCTTCCCGCAACAGGACAATGGCCTCGTGACCGCGGTGTCGGAAATGCCCCAGGATATCTCGTTTGCCGAGATGAAGCGGCGCCAGGAGGAACTGAACCAGATCGTGCAGGCTGACCCCACCGTGGACTCCATCGCCATGTTCATCGGAGGTGGCGGCACCGCGCTCAATTCGGGACGCATGTACATCACGCTAAAGCCCCGTGAGGAGCGCAATGTCGATGCCCAGCAGATCATCGCACGGCTGCGGCCGAAGCTCGCGAAGGTCGAGGGTGCAAAGCTCTATATGCAGGCCTCGCAGGACGTCCGCCTCGGCGGCCGCGCGACGCGGACGCAATTCGAATTCACCCTGCAGGACGCCAATCTGGACGAGCTCAACGAATGGGCACCGAAGATCCTCGCGCGCATGCAGCAGCTGCCGGAACTCCGCGACGTCGCCACCGACCAGCAGACCGAGGGCACCACGCTGCAGATGAAGATCGACCGCGACACGGCCGCGCGCTACGGCATCCAGCCGCAGCTGATCGACGACACCCTCTACGATGCGTTCGGACAGCGTCAGGTCGCGCAATATTTCACGCAGCTCAACAGCTATCACGTGATCCTCGAAATTCTTCCCGAACTGCAGGGCAGGGTCGACACGCTGGACAAGATCTTCATCAAGTCACCGACCACCGGCGACGAAGTCCCGCTGTCGGTGTTCTGCAAATGGACCACCGATCCGGTCCGCCCGCTCGCCATCGCCCATCAGGGCCAGTTTCCGGCCGTGACCATCAGCTTCAATCTCGGCGAGGGGGTTGCGCTGGGCCAGGCCACCGACGCCGTGCAGAAGGCGATGGCCACAATGGGTGCGCCGCCGACCCTGAGCTCGAGCTTCCAGGGCACGGCGCAGGCCTTCCAGCAATCGCTCAGCACGGTGCCGCTCCTGATCCTTGCGGCTCTGGTCGTGGTCTACCTGATCCTCGGCATCCTCTATGAGAGCTACATCCATCCGCTGACGATATTGTCGACCTTGCCGTCGGCGGGCGTGGGCGCACTCGCGATCCTGATGGCCTTCGGCTTCGACTTCAGCCTGATCGCGCTGATCGGCGTCATTCTCCTGATCGGCATTGTCAAGAAGAACGGCATCATGATGGTCGACTTCGCCATCGTCGCCGAGCGTGAGCAGCATTTGTCGACGCGCGAGGCGATCCGCAAGGCTGCATTGTTGCGCTTTCGCCCGATCATGATGACGACCATGGCCGCACTGCTCGGCGGCGTGCCGTTGATGCTGGGCACGGGAACGGGTTCGGAAATCCGCCAGCCGCTCGGCTATGCCATGGTCGGCGGGCTTCTGGTCAGCCAGGCACTGACCTTGTTCACGACGCCCGTCGTCTATCTCTATCTCGACATGCTGTCCAACGCGTTCGCGCGCTGGGCCGCGCCGCGGACGAGCGAGCATGATCGCATCCACCCCGGCGAAAAGCTCAAGGACGCCGCCGAATAGCGGCGCGAATTATATTGCTGCAATCCAAGCTGCCGCCCACGCGATCTTTACCACGATCGCAGGAAGCTGGTGCGGACTGGCCCGATTCCTGCAACATCTGCAGCGGGCCGCGACAGATGTGGGCGGCGCGCGGCCCATATTCTATCCGTGCCGAAGATCGATCCGCATCATGATCAGCAAACGAACCTTCCTCAAATCCGCCGGTGCAACCGGCATCGCCTTGCTCACCGGCCGGCCTGCTTTCGCGGCGCTGACCGATTATCCATCGCGCCCGGTGCGATGGATCGTGCCCTATACCGCAGGCGGCGCGACGGACGTGCTGTCACGACTGATCTGCCAGCGCCTGTCGGAGCGGCTCGGCCAGAGCTTCGTCGTCGAGAACAAGCCGGGCGCCGGCAGCAACATCGGCACGCAGGCGGTGATCGCCTCGCCGCCGGACGGCTACACCCTGCTTCTCACCTCGACGGCGAACGCAATCAACGCCTCCTTCGATCCAACGCTGCCGTTCGATTTCGGCAAGGGCATCGCGCCCGTCGCGGGCGTTGCCCGTATCCCGCTGCTGCTGGTCGTCAATAACGACCTGCCGGCGAAGACCGTTGCCGATTTCATCGCTTATGCCAAGGCCAACCCTGGAAAGCTCTCCATCGCCTCCTCCGGCATCGGCACCTCGCTGCATTTGTCCGGTGAATTGTTCAAGGCGAAGGCGGGTGTACAGTTCCTTCACGTGCCCTATCGCGGCTCGGCGCCGGGCTTGACCGACGTCATGTCGGGACAGATCGAGGGCATGTTCGACAACGTCACCTCGTCGTTCGAGCTCGTAAGGGCCGGCAAGCTTCGCGCTCTCGGCATCACCACGCGCGAGCGCTCGGAGATTTTGCCCGACGTGCCGCCGATCGCCGATACGCTGCCGGGCTTTGAGACCAGCTCGTTCTACGGCGTCGGCGCGCCGCATGATACGCCGCGCGCGATCGTCGACCTCCTGAACAAGGAGATCAATGCAGGGCTCGCCGATCCCACGATCAAGCAGCGCATAGCCGAGCTCGGCGCCCTTCCGCTTCCCGGCAACGCCACCGAATTCGGCGCAATGCTCGCGAGCGAGACGGAGCGTTGGCGCAAGGTGGTGGAGCTGTCGGGGGTGAGGAAGGAATAGTGCCCGATGTTGCCCTGGCGAAAGCCAGGACTAATAACCATAGGACGGGCGTTTTTGCGTTAGATGGCAGTCTCGTCATTGCGAGGAGCAAAGCGACGAAGCAATCCAGAGCCGCATGGTTGGCCCTGGATTGCTTCGCTACGCTCGCAATGACGACTCCGTAGGCAGAGCTATGCTCCCACGCCCTGCAGCACGAGCCTATTCAGCCGTGCGGTGAACGCCGCAGGATCCTCCGGCAATTCGCCGTCCAATATCTGCGCCTGCTCCAGCAGCAACAGTGCGAGATCATCGATCGTCTTCGATCCGGCCTCGGCCTTGGCGATCGCGGTAACCAGCGGATGGCGCAGGTTGACCTCCAGGATCGGCTTGGTGCGGGCGCCGCGTGCCTGCTGCGACAGGATCCGCTCCAGCTCGCGGTCGGGACCATGACTCCCGGCGACGAGACATGAGGCGCTGCTGGTCAGCCGGGTCGAGGCTTTCACGTCAGTGACGCGCTCGCCGAGACTTGCCTTGATCAGCGCGATGGTCGCCGCCTCATCCGCGGCGGGCTCGGCCTTCTCCTTGGCATGCTCGTCGAGGAGCGGAATCAGATCGAGATTGAGGTCGCCCTGGCTCAGCGACTTCAGCGGCTTGCCGTCGTAGTTGAGCTGCATCGACGTCCAGAACGCATCGACCGGATCGGTCAGGAGCAACACCTCGATGCCGCGCGCATCCGCCGCCTCCAGCCGCGGGCTCGACTTCAGCCGCTCGATCGAATCGCCGACCAGGAAGTAGATTTCGGTCTGGTTGGGCTTGAAGTCTGCCACATATTGCTTGAGCGAGCGCCGCTCGCCTGTGGTGGTCGTGAACCGCGACAGCGCCAGCAATTTCTCGCGCCGCTCGAAATCCTCGTAGATGCCTTCTTTGACCACTGCGCCGAAGGCGTCCCAGATCTTGTCGAAGTTCTCCGCCTCCTTCTCGGCGAGCTGCTCCAGCTCGCTGATGACGCGGGTCGTCACGGCTTTGCGGATTTGCGCGAGCTGCGGATTGTTCTGCAGCATCTCGCGCGAGATATTCAGCGGCAGGTCCTCGCTGTCGATTACGCCGCGGATGAAGCGCAGATAGGCCGGCAGCAGATCGGCATCATCCGTGATGAAGACCCGCCGGACATAGAGTTTGACCTTACCCTTGCGCGCGGGCTCGAACAAGTCGAACGGCTTCGTGGACGGCGCGAACAGCAGCACCGCATAGGAGTAGCGCCCCTCGGCACGGTAATGCAGCGTCATCGCCGGCTCGTCGAAGGCATTGGCGATCGACTTGTAGGCCTTGGCGTAGTCTTCCGGCTTCAATTCGGATTTCGGCCGCTGCCACAGCGCGCTCGCCGAGTTGATCTGGCGCGGCTCGCCCTCTTCCGGCACCAGCTCGATCGGAAACTGGATGTTATCGGAATAGGCCCCGACAATGCGCTCGATCTCATAGCTTTCGAGATATTTGGCGGCATCGGTTTTCAGGTGCAGCACGATCTCGGTGCCGCGGGCGACGCGGCCGGCATCCTCTTCGGAGGCCAAGGCGACCTCGAAGCCGGCCCCGCCTGAGGACGACCAGGTCCAGACCTCGCTCGATCCCGCCCGGCGGCTCGTGACGACGATGCGGTCGGCGACCATGAAGGCGGAATAGAAGCCGACGCCGAACTGGCCGATCAGGCCGCTGCCGTCCTTGGCCTCGGCAAGCTTGGCCACAAAGGCCTTGGTGCCGGAGCGGGCGATGGTCCCGAGGTTGTCGACCAGCTCTTGGTGATCCATGCCGATGCCGGAATCGGCTACCGTCAGCGTGTCGGCCTTCTTGTTCGGGATGATGCGGATTTTCGGCGGCGCACCATCGCCGATCAGTTCGGGCTTTGCGATCGCCTCGTAACGCAGCTTGTCGCACGCGTCGGACGCGTTGGAAATCAGTTCGCGCAGGAAGATGTCCGTCTCGGAATAGACCGAGTGAACCATCAGGTTCAGGAGTTCGGAGACTTCGGCCTGGAACGGCAGGGTGGTGGCGGCGGTATCGGTCGTCGTCATGCGTTCTACCCGGGAATGAAACTGCAAACCGTCGATATAGCGCGATCGCCTTTCTGATCAAGACTGGAGATCGCAGGATGCCCTTCATGCGAAGAGTTCAGGATGTCGCCGCCGTGGCGGCCGCGGCGAGCTTGTCGATCACGCCATCCATGACGGCGATCTCCTCTGGGCTCAGCGCGGCAAGCAGGGCGGCTTCACGCTCCAGCGCATACGGAACGATTTTGCGGTAGAGCGCCCGGCCGGCTGAAGTCAGGGTGACAATGCGCTCACGGCCGTCGTCGGGGCCACGGCTGCGCCTGACAATGCCGCGCTCCTCAAGCGTCTGCATGGCGCGACTGACATGCATCTTGTCGAGCGTCGTGAGCCGCCCGATCGCCTTGGTCGGCAGTTCGGGACGCGCTCCCAGTACCGCCAGGATCCGCCATTCCTGCCGCGACAGCGCAAAGCGCGCCGCATAGACCTCGGCAACCGCCAGCGACACCTGCTCGGCAAGCCGCGCCAGCCGGTAGGGAAAATAGCGCTGCAGGTCGAGCTCGGCCGCCGGCTTTGTTAGATCCGCGGCAGTCCGCGGCCGCCTGGCTGACTGGTTCGCAGGTTGCATCATCTCATCCTTGCCTTGCTCGTCGTTCTCCGACCTACCGGGATCGCAAATCCCGCGCGAATCTCACCTCGCATTTGATCTGCATCAAAGCCAATAGATCGTACCATTTGTTACTAATTTCTCCAATCAACCACAAGGGAGCCGGAAACGCCATGCAAATCGAGAAGATCCATCACGTTGCCTATCGCTGCGTCGACGCCAAGGCGACGGTCGACTTCTACAAGAAGGTCCTCAACATGGACCTGCTCGGCGCCATTGCCGAAGACAAGGTGCCCTCGACCAAGGCGCCCGACCCCTACATGCACATCTTCCTGGATGCGGGGAACGGCAACATCCTCGCCTTCTTCGAGCTGCCGAACTCGCCGCCGATGGGCCGCGATCCCAACACGCCGGAATGGACCCAGCACATCGCCTTCCAGGTCAAGGACCTTGGCGAGCTCGAGGAGGCCAAGGCACGGGCGGAGGCCGCAGGCCTCGACGTCGTCGGGGTCACCGACCACACCATCTTCAAATCGATCTATTTCCATGATCCCAGTGGCCACCGCCTGGAGATCGCCGCCTGGACTGCGACGTCGGACCAGATCCAGCGGATGAAGTCGGTTGCCCATGCGATGGTCGAGGAGTGGTCGCAGACCAAGAAGCCGCCGCGCCATACCGCCTGGATGCACGAGAAGGAGTTCGCGGCAGTCGAGTGACGTCCGCTTGCTCTCCCAATCCATCCGATAGCGATGCAAGCCAAGCGAGGCGGCAATGAGCCATTACGTCTATCCCCGTTTCAACTATGTCTGCTCGGCCGAGCAGAAGAGCGGCGCGATACGCCGGCATCCGATCGTCGTGATCGGGGCCGGCCCGATCGGCCTGACAGCCGCACTCGATCTCGCCGCGCATGGCCAGCCCGTGGTCGTGCTCGATGACAACGACACGGTCAGTGTCGGCTCGCGCGCGGTCTGCTATGCCAAGCGCCCACTGGAGATCTGGGACCGGCTTGGCTGCGCCGCTCCGATGGTCGACAAGGGCGTGAGCTGGAATATCGGCAAGGTGTTCTTCCGCGACAAGCTCTCCTATCAGTTCGACCTGTTGCCGGAGCCCGGCCACAAATGGCCGGCGATGATCAACCTGCAGCAATACTACCTCGAGGAGATCCTGGTCGCCGCCTGCCGGGCCAATCCGCTGATCGATTTGCGCTGGAAGCATCGGCTGCTCAGCCTCAAGCAGACCGAGGACTGCGCAGAGCTTGCGATCGAGACGCCGGACGGCATCTTTTCCATGGAGGCGCAATGGGTGATCGCCTGCGACGGCGCCAATTCGGATACCCGCCGCATGGTCGGCGCCGAATTCAAGGGACAGTTCTTCCAGGACCGCTTCCTGATCGCCGACGTCAAGATGAAAGCGGATTTCCCGACCGAACGCTGGTTCTGGTTCGATCCGCCGTTCCATCCCGGTCAATCGGTGCTCTTGCATCGCCAGGCCGACAACATCTGGCGGATCGATTTCCAGCTCGGCTGGGGCGCCGATCCGGATGAGGAGAAGAAGCCGGAGCGAGTGATCCCGCGCATCAAGGCCATGCTCGGAGAGACAACCGAGTTCGAGCTGGAGTGGGTGTCGATCTACCAGTTCGCCTGCCGGCGGATCGACAATTTCCGGCACGGCCGCGTGCTGTTCGCCGGCGACGCCGCCCATCAAGTTTCGCCGTTCGGCGCGCGCGGCGCCAATACCGGCGTGCAGGACATCGACAACCTCGCCTGGAAGCTCGCGCTGGTGCTGCGCGGCGAGGCGCCGGCCTCTCTGCTCGACAGCTATCATGACGAGCGCGCCTTTGCCGCCGACGACAACATCCTCAACTCGACCCGCGCGACCGACTTCATCACTCCGAAGACCAAGGTGAGCCGATACTTCCGCGATGCCGTGCTCGATCTCGCCGAGCATCACAGCTTTGCCCGCCCCCTGGTCAACAGCGGCCGGCTGTCCACGCCGACGCCCTATGCGATGTCCAAGCTGAATACGCCGGATACGGCGTCCTTCACTGGCTGCATGACGCCGGGCACCAATGCCGCCGATGCACCGGTTGGGATCGGCGGCAGGCTGGGCTGGTTCCTCGACTGCCTCGGCCCTGGCTTTACCGTGGTGACCTTCGGCTCCGCCGACAAGACCAGCATCCTGGCCGACGGCATCGAAGCGCGGATCATCGTGGTCGGGCGCGACATCGAGGACAGCAAGGGGCTGCTCGCGCACCGTTACGGCGCCTCGTCAGGGACGACCTATCTGTTCCGGCCTGATCAATATGTCGCGGGACGCTGGACGCAGTTCGACGAGGCAACCATCGCGCAGGCGATACGGCGCGCCTGTGGCCGCGGCGCCGCACAACGGCAGGAGCTTGCAGCATGAGCCTGGTCCTCACCCCCAATATCGACGATCCCGACGGCTTCTATGCCGAACTGATTGGTGCCCAGCGCGACCTCAGCGAGGAGGAGAGCCTGCGCGTAAGCGCACGACTCGTGCTGCTGCTCGCCAACCATGTCGGCGACCGGGCCGTGCTCAGCGAGGCGATCCGGCTCGCCCGCACCCCCGGACCCTGAGCGACGGATCCTGGGGGCGCCTCGCGGAAACGTGCGAATTTTGCTGATCGGACGAGATCAGTTTGGCCGCTCTCGATAGCGCGAGGCTATTTGGGAGCGCGGGATTATCGCGTATCATTCAATCCCAGCGCGTGCCGATATTTTCCGCGGGGGATGTCATGAAGCGACTGGTCATTCTGATCGACGGCACCTGGAACGAGGAGGGCAAGGGCAACGACACCAATATTGCCAAGCTCGATCCGAACTACAGTGCGGCGGGCGCCCCGCTCATCAAGCCCCAGGCCGCCGACGGCACCTCGCAGATGACCTTTTATCATAAAGGCGTCGGCGCCGATTCGGACATCCTGAAGCGTTTGCTCGGCGGGGCCATCGGGCTCGGCCTCAAGCAGATCGTGCAGGATGCGTATCAGACCGTCGTCGCGAATTATGCAACCGGCGACGAGATCTACATCATCGGCTTCTCCCGTGGCGCCTATGCCGCGCGCGCTCTTGCGGGCCTGATCGGCGCCTCCGGGATCCAGCGGTCAACCGACGCTGCGGGCTTCGAGACGGTCTGGAATCACTACCGGGTCGATCCGACGGTGCGCGCCGGCGCCAAGCCGGCTGGTTCGGGCGACCGCCAGACCATCGAATCCTACAACAGGATGGCCGCGCAGAATGCCCTTCATGCGGACCGCGCGATCAAATGCGTCGGCGTCTTCGACACCGTCGGCTCCTACGGCGTTCCCGCCGGCATCGGGCTTGCGGCATTGGGCCGTTATTTCACGCTGCTCACGCTCGGCTTCCACGACACGAGCTTCGGGGCGCATATCGATGTCGGCCTGCACGCCGTGGCGGTCGACGAGCGCCGCCGGCCGTTTGTGCCGACCTTCTGGACCGCGCCCAAGGGGCAGCCGCCACGCGGCCATGTCGAGCAGACCTGGTTTGCCGGCGTGCATTGCAATGTTGGCGGCGGCTATCCCGACGCCGGTCTGTCGGACGAGGCGCTGATCTGGATGATCGCGCGGATCACCGCCTTGACGGGGCTCGAATTCGACACCCCTCGTGTGAAGGCGGTGACCCAGGCGGTCAATGTGAACGGGGAAGTCTATGATTCCTCCAAGGGCTGGTTCATTGACGAGTTCGCGCCTCATCTGCGCGTCATCCTCTCGCCCGATGCGATCGATCACGGCATGGTTTCAAACACCAGGAATCCCCGGGAGGAGCACATCAACGAACGGGTGCACTGGAGCGTGATGAAGAAGCTCGCGCATCCATGCACGGTGTTCGGTGTGCCGAACACGCCTTATGCGCCACCCAATCTTCCGTCGGGGATCCGCCCTGCGCAGATCACCTGCGTCACGCCGGAAGAGAAGGCGTTGCTTCCTTCGTCATGAGGCGCTCCCTCCCACAGGCCTGCTTCGAACGGCATCTAAACACCCCAGGGCGGCGTGGCCGCCGCTGACGCCTTGATCGCTGCGTTCGCGATGGTGAAATAAAGCTCGTAGCCGATCCGCTGCGCTACGAGGTCGCTTTCGTGCAGCCTGTCACTGTCGCTAGGGTCGATCAGCGCGTCGAAGGAGCGACCTTCGATCTCGATCAATTTCCGCATCATATCGAACCTCCGGAATACGCCGACCCCGGCATCCGCGGCACGCTTCTTGATCAGCAACTGCATGCGCTCGGTCGCAGCGGCCTTGTCCACGGTCAGCAGAGCCGGCGCGTATTGCAGATCCATAAGGATGATGTCCATGTTTTTTTGCTTCTTCTTGAGCAGTTTAAGGCCATCACTGATCGCCTTGCCGACAGCGTCGAGGTCATAGCCTTTCCAGGCTGCGTTGGTGCCAACCTGCCAGATCGTGAGCGCGGGTTTCTCATCGATGACATCCTGCATGCGGTTCAATTCGCCGGGAGCTTCCTGCCCGCCAATGCCTTGATTGATGACCTCGATGAGGGGATTGCCGTACTTCTGCCGCAGCACATCCTGCAGACGCGACGGATAGGGCACGATGCCGCCCTCGCCCGCCGTCGAGGAGGAGCCGATCGCCACGATCTTCACCTTGCCTTTGCGAGCGAGGCTCTTCGCAAGGTTCGGAAGCGGAAGCAAGGCGTCGGCGTGCACTGGAATGAGATTTTGCGGATCAGCCATTTTGAAATTCCTCCAAACAATCGCGCAGAACGAACCCACCAATCATGAACTATCCTGCACACGCTTTAATTGCGACTGGTTGGCATGTGCGCGTATTATTTGTATGACAGCACGTATTTGTCACGCGCGATTCACGGAACGGAACTACGCGTCCCCTGCAACTTAACCCGTGGGGATTCGCATGAGCCGCTTCACCGACGTGCTGCGCACGCAGCGCTGGGACGATTATCGCTACTACCATCAGAGCCGGATCAACCAGACGCTGCACCTGATCAGCGCCATGATCTTCCTTGTTTGCTACGCGCTGCTGTTCAAGGATCCGGCGCTCGCCGGTCTCGTCGGCTGGCTCGCGATGCTGACCCGGCAGACCGGCCACTTCTTCTTCGAGCCCAACGGCTATGACGCGGTCAACCAGGCGACCAACGAATACAAGGAGACGATCAAGGTCGGCTACAATCAGAAGCGCAAGATTGTGCTCCTGATCGTGTGGGGGCTGGTGCCAGTGACGTTGTTCTTCTACCCGACGCTGTTCGGCATGTTCGCAGCCCCCGTCGACAGGCTTGGCTTCATTCGCCACGTCGGCCTGTTGTGGCTGTTCGTCGGCATCGGCGGCGGGCTGTTCCGCATGATCCAGCTGTTTGTCACACGCGACGTGCGCACCGGCCTGACCTGGGCGCTCAAGGTTCTCACCGACCCCTTCCACAACATTGCGCTCTACTACAAATCGCCGCTGGCCCTGTTGCGCGGCGAGTTGATCGACAGCACCATCGCCACGGCGAATTGGGACGATGAGGATGCCGAAGAGGCTGCGCACCTCACCTGAAGCGCGCGCTTCGATCAAGCAACGCGATCGGCCTGCGCTGCAGGCCGGTCTGCGTCTTAAGGCTTCGCTGCGCCGGCGCTCGTGTCCTTGCCAAAGATCTCGGCGGCGACCTGGTTCGGTTCGATCGCAGCCGGAATGCCGCAATACATCGCGATCAACAACAGCACGTCCTGCACCTGCTCGCGCGAGCAGCCATTGGCAAGCGCGCCCTTGGCGTGGACGCGAAATTCGGCCGGCCTGTTGCTTGCCGCCGTGATCGCGAGCATCACGAGACTGCGGATATCGTCGGATAGTCCCGTCCGCTCCCAGACATCGCCATAGACATAGCCATTGATGACGCTCTGCAGCGGTGCACCGAAATCGCCGGCCGCCGCCATCCGCTTCTCGACGTCGGCCTCGCCGAACATTTTCTTGCGGCGCAATAGCCCCCGCGCATTCAACTCGCCGGTGTCCACCATTCTCGTCTCCCTTTGCGTTGGAGTAATTTATACGGATAGATAATCGTGTTCTCCATTTGGATGACATGCCGCACTCGTCGAGGCCATACGCCCGTGCGCGGGCAAGCGCAGGAGCTAGACATGATCAATTGCGCCATTGCAGGCCTCGGCCGCTGGGGCCGCGCGCTGGTCGAAGCCGCGCAGAAGGTGCCGCGGCTCAGGATCACCCGCGCGGTCGAAACCGATCTCGACGGTGCGCGCGATTTCTGCGGCAAGCGCCGGATCGCGCTCACCAACATTTTCGCCTCCGTGCTCGAGGACACCAGCATCGACGCCATCCTGCTGGCGACGCCGCATTCCCTGCACCGGAGCCAGGTGATTGCAGCAAGCGCTGCGGGCAAGCAGGTGTTTTGCGAGAAGCCGCTGGCGCTCCGGCGCGAGGATGCGACAGCCATGTTCGCCGCCTGCAAGGCCGCCGGCCTCGTGCTGGCCGTCGGGCACAACCGCCGCTTCTGGCCGTCGCTCCAGGCTTTGAGGGATGTCGTCGCAAGTGGCGAGCTCGGAACAATCCTTCATGTCGAAGGCCATAACTCCAACGAGAATTCGAACGCGGTCCTCAAAGGCTGGCGGCTTTCGCCAGAGGAATCCCCCGGCGGCGGCCTGACCGGCGCTGGGCTGCACGTTCTCGACGCCTTCACCAGTGTGGCGGGGCCGGCGCGGCGTGTCTATGCGAGCCTTGCCGTCCGCGAGGCTGGCCCGCCGCCGCTGGACACGGCAATGCTCGCGATCGACTTCGCAAATGGCGTTACCGGCACGCTGTCGACGGTGCGGGCGACGCCGTTCTACTGGCGCGTTCACGTGTTCGGCTCCAAAGGCTCCGCGGAAGTGCTCGATGACGTCACCATGGTGATGCGCAAATCCGGTGCGGCGCCACAAACGGTGACATTTGCCGGCATCGACACGCTGGCCGCGGAACTCGGGGCCTTTGCCGATGCCGTTGCTGGCAAACGTGCGTTTCCGGTGGCGGAGACCGAGGTGCTGGCGACGCTCGCCGCCTTCGAGGCCGCGCTGGCCTCGATGGCATCAGGCCAGCCGGCGAGCTGCGAGCCTTGAGAGGACGGCGGCCAGGGGCGGCACGCCCGCACTCACGCTGCCCAATCCCTCGCCAGTTGCGTGATCGTGATCGCTGGCCGGGCTGAACACCCGGCAGTCCGACACGCGGCAAGGGAATCTTCACGAAAACGCTATTCATGGACACTGGACAGTAACGTGCCACTGCTTACATCGCAGGTTCTTCGATTCCGTTTTGATTCTCTTTTGGGGCGCAGCGTCCCGATGCTGGCGACGATTAAGGCCAATATTGCCACACACAACCGCGATTTGCGGATCGATTTCGCGCGCGGTCTCGCCAACTGGTTCATGCTGCTCGACCATATTCCGAATAACATCGTCAACCTGCTGACGATGAGGAATTTCGGCTTCAGCGGCGCGATCGATCTGTTCGCCTTTGCCTCCGGTTATGGCGCGGCGCTGTTGTTCGGCAGCATGATGGTGGAGCGCGGTTTCGTGATTGCGGCGAGCCGCATCCTCAAGCGTGCCTGGCAGCTCTATGCCGCCCATCTCGTGCTGTTCGTCATCTACATGAATGCGATCAGCTGGGTCGCCGCACAATATGCCGCGCCCGATCTGTTCGAAGAGTACCATGTCATCGGCATTCTCAACGATCCGGTGCGGGTGCTGACCCACGGCCTGCTGCTGGAAGCGCGGCCGCTCAATCTCGATGTGCTGCAGATGGCGATCGTGCTGCTCGCGCTGTTCCCGCTGTCGCTGGCTGCGCTGTTGCGCTGGCCGAATCTCACCATGCTGGGCTCGTTCGCACTCTATGTCGCCGCCCGCATGTTCGATCTCGGCCTGCCAGCCTATCCGGCCGGAAGCGCCGTCTACCTCAATCCGTTCTGCTGGCAGCTCCTGTTCGTGCTCGGCTCCTATCTCGCGCTCTACGGCAAGACGATCGTTGGCAAGCTGCAGGAGCTGCGGACGCTGCGCCTGCTCGCGATGGCCTATCTGGTGTTTTCGCTGCTGCTGATGGTCGGCGCCAAGGTACCCGCCATCGGCAGCCTGATTCCGGATGCCGTCATCAATGCATTCATTCCGACCGACCGCGAAAATCTCGGCCCGACCCGCATTCTGCATCTGCTCTGCGTGGCGCTGCTGTTCAGCTACTACGTGCCCGCGGACTGGAAGGGATTTCATTCCAAATTCCTGCAGCCGATCATCAAATGCGGCGACGAATGGCTGGCGAGCTTCTGCGTCGGCATCTTCCTGTCGCTCGCCGCCCACATGATCCTGATCACGAGCCAGAACACGGTTCTGCTCCAGGTGCTGGTCAGCATCACCGCGCTGACGCTGATGACGGCGGTCGCCTACTATATCTCCTGGTCGCGGGACCAGGACCGACTGCCCCGGCCGACGGTACGGAAGGGCGAAGATCACGCGATCGCCGACAGATACCGCTCGACGGAGGCATCGAACGCAAGCCTCGCCCCGCCTGCGATGTTGCGCCCCCACCAGCCGCCGTAGATGCGATCGAAGGCGAGCGGCGCGACCGCCGCCGCAATGGCCTTGACCGCGACGGCATTGAGCGGGATGTAGTTCGGATAGCTCCGCATGAAGCTGACGAACCGGCGGTCCATCGCAACGGTGGCGATGTCCCCGGTGAACAGCGCGCCACGGCCCTCTGCAGCGGTCCGCCAATGCAGCATGGTGCCGCCGGGAAAATGCCCGCCGGCTCGCAGCAGCAGAATGTCGGCTGACAGTCGCAAGGCCTCACCCGACCACGGCACGATCGCCGGATATGGCCGCGTGATCCACGCCGCATCCGCCTCATGCAGGTAGACCGGCACGTTGCCGAAAGCCGCGCTCCAGTCGGCGAGCGCGCCGTAGTAGTGCGGATGCGAAATTGCGATCGCCTTCAGCCCGCCAAGCGAGCGGACATATCCGATCGCCTCTTCTGTCGCCAGTGGAATGCAATCCCACATCACGCTGCCATCTGCCTCGCGCAACAATAACGCCCGCTGGCCGATGGCAAAGCTCGGCTCGACGCTTACGCCGGGAACGCCGAGATCGTCGCGCCAGATCACGCGATGCGTCGCGGCAAATTCATCCCGCACCAGCCATTTCTGCCCATCCCAGCCGACGAACTGCCGCTCGTCCTCGCAGATCGGGCACTGCTGTGGTGGCGACGGACTTTCGGGGAATTGCGCACCGCATTGGACGCAGGAGAACACGGGCATGGACAGAACTCCAGCAGGGGTCGGCCATCTAAGATCCTGGGACAGTCATAATCCGGCACAAGAGCAGCGGGACGGGCTTTTTTAAGCTGTCGCCCCTCAGCTCGGCTCATGTAAAGTTACCATGGGACATTACACGCGAGGGGGATTCTCATGAATGTCGGCATCATCTGCACCGCCGTGCTCGGGCTTCTGTTGTTCGGGCTGGGGCTCTACGTCTCGATCTTGCGCCAGCGCACCGGCCGCTCGATCGGCTGCGACACCGGCCCCACCGATCCGCTGCATCGCGCGGTCCGCGCGCATGGCAACACCGCGGAATATGCGCCGTTCCTTGCGGTGCTGTTCCTCTGGTTTGCGATGCATCCTGCGCCGCTATGGGTGTCGGTCACAATTGTTCTCGCAACGCTTGCGCGCGTGTCACTCGTCGCCGGCCTGCTCTGGGGTCCCTCGCTCGGAAAGCCGACACCCGCGCGCTTCGTCGGCGCGCTGCTGACTTATGCAACCGGCCTTGCGCTCGCAATACGGCTTGCGCTTGGGTGAGATGCCTCAGCCGCCCCCGCGCGTCAGGCCGCGCGGACGGAGGCCAGGAATCTGCCGACCTCGTCCCTGAGCCGGCCCGAATCCGAGGACAGCAGCTCCGCCGCCGAGAGCACCATCGAGGATGCCGAGCCGGTCTCGCTGGCGCCGCGCTGCACGTCGATGATGTTGGCGGAGACCTCCTGGGTGCCGGTCGCCGCGCGCTGCACGTTGCGGGCGATCTCCTGGGTGGCAGCGCCCTGCTCTTCTACCGCGGCTGCGATGGTTGAGGAAATCTCGGACAGTTTCTCGATGGTCCCGGAGATCTCACGAATGGCGTTGACGGAATCCTGGGTCGCGGACTGGATGCCCGAAATCTGCTGACCGATCTCGCCGGTCGCTTTCGCGGTCTGCTCGGCGAGCGCCTTGACCTCGGACGCCACCACCGCAAAGCCGCGGCCGGCCTCGCCCGCGCGCGCCGCCTCGATGGTGGCGTTGAGCGCAAGCAGATTGGTTTGCCCCGCAATGGTGTTGATGAGCTCGATGACGTCGCCGATGCGGGTCGCAGCCTTGGACAGCTCGGCGACGCGCTCGGTGGTGACGCGCGCCTGGCCGACCGCGTCGCCAGCGACACGGGCGGATTCCTGCACCTGGCGGCTGATCTCGTTGATGGAGCTCGACAGCTCCTCGGTGGCGGAGGCGACCGACTGCACATTGGTGGAGGCGACTTCGGAAGCTGCAGCCACCGTGGTCGAGAGCTCGGTGGAGCGTTCGGCGCTGCGGGTCAGCGTGCCGGCGGAATGCGCGAGCTCGCCCGAGGTCGAGGACACCGTCTTGACGATCTCGCCGACCACCGCCTCGAAGCCGTCGGCGATCCGATGCATTTCGGATTTACGCAGCTCGGTCGCGCGCTGATCCTGGGCGATCTTGGCTTCCGCCTCGCGCCGCGCATTCTCCTCGGCCAGCGCCTTGAAGCGTCCGACGGCGCGGGCGACATGACCGACCTCGTCCTTTCGAGCGAGCCCCGGCAGCACGACGTCGAAATGGCCGTCCGCAAGCTCGAGCATGGATTTCGCGAGCGCACTGATCGGCCGGCTCAGCGAGAAGGCGAAGAACACCGCGAACAACAGCCCGAACACGAGCCCGGCGCCCGAGGCGATCAGCATGGTCAGCCGCGCGCTGTTGACCTGCTGGTCGGCCTGGTTGCGGAATTCAAAGCCATAGGCAGCCACCATCTCGACCAGATCGTCGACGGTCGCCACGGCTTCGTTGCCGAGCTTGCTGAGCGCAAAGCTGGTCGGCAATTCGGTCAGCCCGCCCGCACTGGGCTTGAGGATTTTCAGCGCCGCGTCGGACCAGGCGCGAACGCGCTGCTCGGCCTGCTCGCGCGTCGCGTTCACATTGGGCGCCTGGATGCGCTCGCGCACCACACCGAGGTCCTCGAAAATGCCGTGGACCAATGTCTCGAATTTCGCCACGGCCTCCTTCGAGCCGCCGACGCTCTCGCTCTGCCGCAGGATCAGCCGCGCCTCGTTCAAGGAGGCGTGCGCGGCGCGGGCGTGGTTGATGCCCATCAGCGGTCCGTCATAGAGCCGGACGACCAGGTCGCCCGTCGCGCTGACGCCGCGGATCCCATAGTAGGCGAGCCCGCAGGCCAGCGCCAGCATGGCACCGAGAACGGCGAGGATCCTGAAGCGGATCGACATCATGCTCTCCCTGGACGAACTAATCGATGACCTTAACCGTCATCTTCATGCGCGGGTGGATGGCACAGATCACCAGGACGTCGCCCACCTCGTTGAAGCTGACGTCCGTCGAGGAGCCTGGCGCCTGCGAACCGAGATTGAATTCATTGCCCTTGCTGGCGGACATGATGTTGTGCGGCACAGTGTCGTCGTTGAGGAAGGTCAGCGCCTGGCCCCGTTTGATCGTGATGCTTTCGGTGGAGAAGGCGCGGCCCTGCTGGTGAATGACCTCGTTCGCCGCGAGCGCGCCGGTGGAAAGGCCGCCGACGATGGCGACGATGAGCAGGCAGGTATGACGCATGATTGTCTCTTCTTTCGCTTAGCGCGGCAGGATCGGTGCCGCCGTCGGGGTGAGATTGCTGGTGAGTGTGTTGAGGAAGGCGACGAACTCGGTCTTCTCCTCGGCGGTCAAGCCGAGCGGCTTCATCAGGTCGGAGCGGCTCGGCCGATCGACGCCGCCGCCGTCATAATGGTCGACGACCGCCTCCAGCGTCGGCAGCGAGCCGTCATGCATGTAGGGCGCACGGCGGCCGATCTCGCGCAAACTCGGCGTCTTGAACGCGTGCTGCATCTTGATCACGGCGGGCAGGTATTGGCCGCGGCCGACGTCCTCGCTCGGCAGGCCGATATCCTGGAAGCCCTCATTGGTGAAATTCCAGCCCTCATGACAGGCGGCGCACTGCGCCTTGCCATTGAACAGGGCAAAGCCGCGCTTGGCGTCCTCGGAGATCGCTTTCTCGTCGCCCTCGATCCAGGCGTCGAACGGGGCTCGCTCCGAGACGACGGTGCGCTCATAGGTCGCAATCGCCTTCGCCAGCGTCTTCTCGTTCATGCCCTCCTGCGGGAAGGCCGCCGCGAACAGCGGCTTGTATTCGGAGATCGACGACAGCCGCTTCATCAGCTGGTCGAGCGGCATGTTCATCTCGCCGGCCGACTGGATCGGCCCGAGCGCCTGGGCTTCCAGCGTCGGCAGGCGGCCGTCCCACATGAAGATGTCGCTCCAGGCCGCGTTGATCACGGTCGGCGAGTGCCGGCCGAGCTTCTGCATGCCATGGCCGACACCGACGCTAAGCCCGTCGCCCCAGCCGAAGCTCGGGCTGTGACAGCTCGCGCAGGATTGCGCTGATGTCACCGACAGCCGCGTGTCGAAATAGAGCTTCTTGCCGAGCGCCGCCTTCTCTGGCGTGTAGGGATTGTCCTTCGGAAAGGGTATAGCCGCCGGCCGGCGGTACAGCGCTTTCAGCGCATCGGTGCCCGAGCTTGCTTTTGCGGCGACTTCGACGTGCCTTGTCTGGCTTACCAGCGCCGCGCCATGGCCGAAGCCGGCAAAGCCGAAGCTCACGATACTTGCGGCGACCGCCGCAAGTCCGAGCGAACTCATTCCATGGAGGCCGTTCGCACGCATGATTCAATCTCAAAAAAATCGAGTATCGAGACAGACCGACAACCGGTGATGCTGGACGGCAGCGATCTGCGAATAAGTGATATGAAAATTTGAGCGACCGCAGTTAAGGACAGTTAAACAGTCTGGCGGCGGCGCCTCCGTAGTAATTCGGAGCGTCGGTTGACGAAAAAGTTTCAGTCAAACGAGCGCTCGGACGTCTTGTCACTACAGCGTGTACAACGCGAGCGCGTGCGGCGCTCGCATCACCGCCGGACGGCATTGCCGCCGCGCTCCGTTGCACCGCCGGCGCCGAGCATCGCGCCAGGTGGAGATCGTCATCCCCGGCCGCTTGCCCGTGCTCTCGGTTCGCTGAGCGGCTCGACCTGCACGGTTGCGTTCTCGGTGGCACGGTCACGCTCAATGGTCAGATGCACCTCGTGGCCGACCGGGGTGAGACCGATCACGTTGCGCATCTGCGTGGCGCTGCGGATCGGCACGTCATCGGCCTTGAGAATGACGTCGCCTTTGCGCAGACCCGCCCGCTCGGCCGGCGAGCCCGGACCGACCTCGGTGATGCGTGCGCCTTCGAGATGGCCGGCGACCGGCGCATCGATGTCCTCCAGCACAATGCCGATGCGGCCGCGGCTGACATGGCCGGTCGCAACCAGCTGCTCCATCACTTTGCGCGCCATGTTGATCGGCACCGCAAAGCCGATGCCGACATTGCCGCCAGCGGGCGAGATGATCGCGGTGTTGATGCCGACCAGTTCGCCCTTGAGATCGATGAGGCCGCCGCCGGAATTGCCGGGGTTGATGGCGGCATCGGTCTGGATGAAATCCTCATAGCCCTGCTTGACCAGTCCGGTCCGGCCGAGCGCGCTGACGAGCCCCGAGGTGACGGTCTGCCCAAGCCCGAACGGGTTGCCGACCGCGATGACGAAATCGCCGACCTGCAGCGCATCACTGTTGCCGAGCTTGATCGCCTTCAGCCCGTTGGGCTCCCTGATCTCGAGCAGCGCGATATCGGTCGGCGCATCGCGGCCGACCAGCCGTGCGGCAAACTTGCGCCCGTCCTTGGTCGTGATCTGCACGTTCGACGCATGCGCCACCACATGGTTGGCCGTGAGCACGAAACCGCGCTGCGCATCCACGATCACGCCCGAGCCGGTGGCGCTGAACTCCTTCTCGAGCTGCCGCGGGACATCGAAGAATTCGCGAAACATCGGGTCCTGATAGAGCGGGTTGTCCTCGCGGATGCGCCCCTGCACGGAGATGTTGACCACCGCCGGCGTCACCTGCTTCACCAGCGGCGCCAGCGTCGGTATGTGGCCCGTTGCAAGGTCGGCAACCTGCGCGCCGGCGGGGCCGACCGGACCCAGGCTGAGCAACAAAGACAGTCCGACCCCTACTACAACCACATGATTTCGCTTCATTTTTCCTCCTCCGGCAGATCCGCCTGCGATGGCGACGGGTTAGCTGGGAGACGAAAAACGGGCGCGCAAGATCAACTTTGGCAGTGCTCGCCGTCGAGTGCCAAAAATTTTTTCAACAGCTCTTGAAGGCCTGTTGTTCTTTCCTAATTCGTTTTTCGCCCCGGGTGCCGGTTCCCGGACCCGGGCCCTATGACATCGCTGACCTACGAAGGAGGATGTGCATGCATTTCCGTCCGCTGCATGACCGTGTGGTCGTGCGCCGTATCGATGCCGAGGAGAAGACCGCCGGCGGCATCATCATTCCCGATACAGCCAAGGAGAAACCGCAGGAGGGCGAGATCGTCGCCGCGGGTCCCGGTGGCCGGAATGAGACGGGCCAACTGATCCCGCTCGACGTCAAGCTCGGAGACCGGGTGCTGTTCGGCAAATGGTCCGGCACCGAGGTCAAGATCGACGGCCAGGACTACCTGATCATGAAGGAGAGCGACCTTCTGGGCGTGGTCGAGAAGACCGCCTCGCTGAAGAAGGCCGCGTGAAGCTCGCTGACAGTCATTGAAGGGGAAAGGAGTTTTACATCATGGCTGCCAAGGACGTTAAGTTCTCGACCGAGGCCCGCGAGCGGATGCTGCGGGGCGTCGACACGCTGGCGAATGCGGTGAAGGTCACGCTCGGTCCGAAGGGACGCAATGTGGTGATCGAAAAATCCTTCGGCGCGCCGCGCATCACCAAGGACGGGGTGACGGTGGCGAAGGAGATCGAGCTCGAGGACAAGTTCGAGAACATGGGCGCGCAGATGGTGCGCGAGGTCGCCAGCAAGACCAATGATCTCGCCGGCGACGGCACTACCACCGCGACGGTACTGGCGCAGGCGATCGTCAAGGAAGGCGCCAAGGCGGTAGCCGCCGGCATGAACCCGATGGACCTCAAGCGCGGCATCGACCTTGCGGTGGAGGCGATCGTTGCCGACCTTAGGTCGCATGCGAAGAAGGTGACCTCGAACGACGAGATCGCCCAGGTCGGCACCATCTCCGCCAATGGCGACACCGAGATCGGCCGCTTCCTGGCGGATGCCATGCAGAAGGTCGGCAATGAGGGCGTGATCACGGTGGAAGAGGCCAAGAGCCTCAACACAGAGCTCGAAGTGGTCGAAGGCATGCAGTTCGACCGCGGCTATGTCTCGCCTTACTTCGTCACCAATTCGGAGAAGATGCGGGTCGAGCTCGAAGACCCCTACATCCTGATCCACGAGAAGAAGCTGTCGGGGCTGCAGGCCATGCTGCCGCTGCTCGAGGCGATCGTGCAGTCGGGCAAGCCGCTCCTGATCGTCGCCGAGGATGTCGAGGGCGAGGCGCTGGCGGCGCTCGTCGTCAACAAGCTGCGCGGCGGGCTGAAGGTCGCGGCCGTCAAGGCGCCGGGCTTCGGCGATCGCCGCAAGGCGATGCTCGAGGATATCGCGATCCTGACCGGCGGCACCGCGATTGCGGAAGATCTCGGCATCAAGCTCGAGAACGTGACGCTGTCGATGCTCGGCCGCGCCAAGAAGGTCGTGATCGACAAGGAGAACACGACCATCGTGGAGGGCGCCGGCGCCAGCAAGGACATCCAGGCGCGGGTTGGCCAGATCAAGGCGCAGATCGAGGAGACCACCTCCGACTATGACCGCGAGAAGCTGCAGGAGCGGCTGGCGAAGCTTGCCGGCGGTGTCGCCGTGCTGCGGGTCGGCGGCGCGACCGAGGTCGAGGTCAAGGAGAAGAAGGACCGCGTCGACGATGCGCTGCACGCCACCCGTGCGGCGGTCGAGGAAGGCATCCTGCCCGGCGGCGGCGTGGCTCTGCTGCGTGCGCTCAAGGCACTCGACGGTGTGAAGACCCACAACGCCGACCAGAAGGCGGGCGTCGACATCGTGCGGCGCGCCATCCAGGTGCCGGCGCGGCAGATCGTGCAGAATGCCGGCGAGGACGGCTCGCTCGTCGTCGGCAAGCTGCTCGAAAACAACGACTACAATTGGGGCTTCAACGCCGCGACCGGCGAATACCAGGACCTGGTCAAGGTTGGCGTCATCGATCCCGCCAAGGTGGTTCGCACCGCCTTGCAGGATGCCGCCTCCGTCGCTTCCCTGCTTATCACCACGGAAGCGCTGGTGGCGGACAAGCCGAAGAAGCCGGAAGCTGCGGGTGCTCCGGCGATGGACTACTGAGTGACGAGCCGGCCCGGCCTCGATCAGGGGCCGGGCCATCTGCGACAACAGGAGGATGAGATGATCCATGATCAGACCATTGGCTCCGCGGTTGCGGAGACCTGCAACAGACAGGCGGCGCGTCGGCTCGTGCGCGGCGTACTGACGGCTCTGTTGGCCGGTGCGCTCTCGCTGCCATCGCTGGCCGCCTGGGGCAGCGACAGTCACCATGAGCGGAACGCGAGCGTGACCGCGACCACGATCAAGCTGCCGCCGATCCCCTACGTTGATTCCATGCCCTGGATGAAGTGGAACGCCGCCACCTCCTCCGGGATGAAGGTCGACACCCTGATCGCGCCGCAAATCCCGCCATCGGGCATCCTGCCGCCGCCGGCGGCCCGCGATCGCGCCCAGGCAGCGTCGAGCTGACCGCATGCTCGACCGGCCGGCCTCCATGCGTCAGATGCCGTCGCGGACCGCACTTCGCGCCGGCATCGACCGTTTTCTGGTGCAAAGCCATTATCGCGTCATCGATCACTGTCGGCGGCTGCTCCATGCCGACGACCTGTCCGAGACGGATCGCAATCGACTGATACGACTGATGCGAGCCAGCGAGAACGAACTGCGTTATCTCGACCAGGCAGCCTAAGGCCTGTTTACAGTCACCGGCAGGCAAGGAAAAGCGCGACCAGATTGAGGAAGCCGGCAAAGCAGGTGTCGGTCTTCTCGTAGCGGGTTGCGATGCGTCGGAATGCCTTGAGAGAGCAGAAGAAGTTTTCGACCAGA
>DASREP010000017.1:0-207017 GCA_035652015.1 Bradyrhizobium sp.
CCGATCCTGGCATTGCCGTTGCCGAGCGCAATCGACAGCTTCACCGGCACCACGTTGATCGAGCGCGTGATGGCCTGCGTCAGCGTGACGGAGCCCGAGAAGCTGTGGCCGTAGTTCTGCGGGCACCAGTTGCCGATGCAGACCGGGCCGTCGACCACGATCGAGGTCGGCTTGAAGCCGTTGAGCAGCGCCGTCGTATAGACATACGGCTTGAACGACGATCCCGGCTGGCGATAGGCGTCGGTAGCGCGGTTGAACTGGCTGGCGCCATAGTCGCGGCCGCCGACCATGGCGCGGATGCCGCCGTCCATGTCCGCGACCACGGTTGCCGCCTGCGTCGCATGATAGTCGCGGCCGAACTGGCGCAGCTCGTTCTCGATCGCCTCGTCGGCGGCATGCTGCGTGTTCATGTCGATCGAGGTGCGCACCACGAAGACGCGCTCATTGTAGGATTTGGGGAAGGTGTCGACGAGCTTGCGCATCTCGTCAAAGGCATAGTCGAGGAAATAGTTCGGCGAGCTCTCGTCGCGCCGGTCGACCGCGGTTGCCGGATTGCGCCGCGCGCCGAACACCTGGCCCTCGGTCATGAAGCCGGCGTCGACCAGATTGTCGAGCACGACATTGGCGCGGGCGCGCGCCGCCGGCAGGTTGATGTGCGGGGCGAATTTGGTCGGCGCCTTGAACAGGCCGGCCAGCATCGCGGCTTCCGCCAGGTTGATGTCGCGCACCGACTTGTTGAAATAGAAATGCGCCGCGCCGTCGACGCCGAAGGTGCCGCCGCCCATATAGGCACGGTCGAGATAGAGCTTCAAGATCTCGTTCTTGGTCAGCCGCGTCTCGAGCCAGATCGCGAGGAACGCCTCGTTGATCTTGCGCTCGATGGTGCGCTCGTTCGACAGGAACAGGTTCTTGGCGAGCTGCTGGGTGATCGAGGAGCCGCCCTGGCGCACGCCGCCGGCCTGGGCGTTGGTGACCAGCGCGCGGATCAGGCCGGGGACGTCGATGCCGAAATGGTCGTAGAAGCGGCGGTCTTCGGTCGCCAGCGTCGCCTTGATCAGATTGTCCGGAAAGTCCTCCAGCGGGATCGAGTCGTTGTGCTTGATGCCGCGGCTGCCGATCGGGTTGCCGTAGCGGTCGAGGAAGGTGACCGCGAGGTCGCTCTTCTTCAGCCAGTCATCGTCGGCGGTCTCGCGGAAGGCGGGGATGGCGAGCGCCAGCAGCACGACCAGCCCGCCAAGCCCGAGCGTTGCGGCTTCCGACAGCGGCTCGACGAAGACCCAGCGCTTCCACCCCCCGACATAGAAATTGTCCATGAAGGTCGAGAAGCGCTCATAGAGTTCGCGGGTGCCCCGGAGCGAGGAGAACAGCGCCGAATCGAACCGCGCGTCGAGGTCGAGACGCCAGTTGTTGAGCCGCTGCTTCCAATTGTCCGGGAGGATGGGCACGGGGATGCTTTAACCCTTGTTCATTGTCGACAGCGCTTGCCTTAAGCGCGCCCGGTGGGGTCAGTCGGATGTCTTGCGGTCGAGTTGCGGCAAACCCAAGGCGATAGACTGACAAGGCGTTAGACTGACATGGTCCTTGCACCTTCCGGGGACTCATCTCTATCTAGCCGAGCGGGCCATATAAACCAATGGTCCCGCTCGCGATTTTCATGGTTTCAAACTAATGCTTGCCCGACAGCCTGCGGGGATGGAAGCCCCGCCAGCCGCATTGCCGACGCAAGCGAAACGTCCGACACCTCAGTTCATCCTTCTGTTCAAGAGCCCCGATGACCGCAGCCCCCAAGCGCCCCTCCGACCAGGAAGGATTTTTCTGGAAAACCAAGACCTTGGAGGAGATGTCGAAAGACGAATGGGAAAGCCTGTGCGATGGCTGCGCGCGCTGCTGCCTGGAAAAGCTCGAAGACGAGGATACCGGCAAGATCTACTTCACCCACGTGTCCTGCAAGCTTCTGGATGCCGGCCTATGCGCCTGCAAGGATTACGCAAACCGCTCCGACAAGGTTCCCGATTGCGTTCGCCTGACACCTGAGAACGTCCGCACCCTGAACTGGCTGCCGCCAAGCTGCGGCTATCGCCTGGTGGCCGAGGGACGCGACCTCTATTGGTGGCATCCGCTTGTTTCAGGCGACCCCAACACGGTGCACGAGGCCGGCGTCTCCGTTCGCGGCCGGGTCGAGGGCACCGAGGACGAGATCCCGGACGCGGACCTCGAGGACCACATCGTCAACTGGCCCGCACTATTGCCCAAGCGCGCCCGGCTGAAGAAGCGGCCGAAGGTGTGAGGGAGCGAAACCCGCCACCTTTGTATCGCCACACGCACCGTCATTCCGGGGCGGTCCGTAAGGACCGAACCCGGAATCTCGAGATTTTCAGGTGCGATTGCGCACCATAGTTCGCGCTTTCCGCGCGCCCCGGAATGACTGTGTGTGTGGTGGCGCCCGCGATCACGCATTCGCGATCGCGCCGCTGCGGTGCGGGACCCTCCCATGCGTCAGACGTGCTGCCTGATCAGCCGTTTACTCCTTAAGTTGAGGCCAAGTTAGCGAATCTGCGCTGTGATTGCGGCGCGCCCGGTAAAGACATTCCCGATATGAACCAGTCCCTCAGGCAGAGCCGTAACCCTGCCGCCTCCACCGCCTTGCCTGCCGACATCGCGGCAAAGCTCTCGGAACGCCCCGCGCGGATCGCTGCGATGACCGACGCGCCGCCGATCGCGCCCACGCGCCCGCCGCTGTCACAGGCCGAGGTGCGGACCATCCTGATGAGCCTGTTGCTCACGATGTTCCTGGCCGCGCTGGACCAGACCATCGTCGCCACCGCGCTGCCGACCATCGGCCGCCAGTTCCACGACGTCTCCAACCTGTCCTGGGTCATCACCGCCTATCTGCTCGCCTCGACCGCCGTGGCGCCCGTGTTCGGCACGCTGAGCGACATCTATGGCCGGCGGGTCATGATCATCGTCTCGCTCAGCCTGTTCATCGCCGGTTCCGTGCTGTGCGCGCTGGCGCCGAGCATGCCGATCCTGATCCTCGCGCGCGGCCTGCAGGGCCTCGGCGGCGGCGGCATCATGCCGGTGGTGCAGACCGTGATCTCCGACGTGGTCTCGGCGCGCGAACGCGGCCAGTACCAGGCCTGGTTCAGCGCGGTGTGGCTGGTCGCCGGCATCTCCGGTCCCGTGCTGGGCGGCATCTTTGCCGACCATCTGCACTGGTCGATGATCTTCTGGATCAATTTGCCTTTGGCGCTGGGCGCACTGGCACTGCTGCTGCCCAAGATGGGCAAGATCCCGGCCTATCACCGCCACCGCAACGTCGACTGGCTGGGCGGCATCCTGCTGATGGCCTCGGCGGTCGTGTTCATGCTCGTGCTGACCTGGGGCGGCAACCGTTATCACTGGCTGTCGCCGACCATCCTCGGCATGCTCGGGGCCGCGGCGGCGCTGGCGCTCGCCTTTGTCTGGCATGCAGGCCGCGCCGACGAGCCGTTCCTGCCGCTGCCTTTGATCGGCGGCTCGGTCGTGCCCTACGGCCTGCTCGCGAGCGGCTGTGCGCTCGGGGCCATGATCGGCCTGACGGTGATCCTGCCGCTCTATTACGAGGTGGTCTATCACTTGAGCGCCAGCGAAGCCGGCCTCGGCCTCATTCCGCTCGCCGCGATCTCGACCTGCGGCGCGGCGGTCGCCGGCCGCACCATGGCCCGCGTCAAGCATTACAAGCGCGTGGCGATAGCAGGCTCCATCATCGCAACGCTCGCGGCCGCGACGATGACGTTCGTCACGCCCTCGCTGTGGGTCCTGCTCGCACTGCTCGCGACCTTCGGCATTGGCCTCGGCACCGTGTTCCCGATCACCGTGGTCTCACTGCAGAATGCGGTGCCGCGCGCGCAAGTCGGCACCATCACCGGCGCCATGAACTTCTTCCGCGCGATGTGCTCGTCCTTCACGGTCGCAGCGTTCTCGGCGATCCTCTTGATGGCGCTGGGCACGGATGTGTCGCTGGTCGGCGAGGGAAGTCACGGCCCGGTCGGCGCAATCGCCGCAGCCGACATGGTCACAGCGTTCCGCTACGTGTTCGCCGCAGCGACGGTGATGCTCGCAATCGCAGCTTGCTGCATGATCGCGATGGAGGAGCGCCCGCTGGCCGGGCCTGCGGTACAGGCCCCGGCGGAGATGGCGGAGTAGGGGGCGCTTCAGACCACCGGGGCGAGCAGCCGCAACTCGGATTGGCTGCGGTAAAACTCAATCAACGGTCGCGTCGCGTCAAAATCGGAACGGCTGCGGAGCGCGGCCACGGTCGGACCGATTGCGTCGCGATGCCGCTCCCAGTCGGCGATCTTGTCCACGGCATAGCGGCCCGAAGGAATCACCCAACGCGGTAGATCGAGCGTACACGTATCCCCGTCGACGGCAACGCAGGCGCGATAAGCGCCGTCGATCACCGCGCCGTAGAACCTCTTCTGCTTCAGCGTCGGCAACCTTTCCTCCAGCGCATCGAACGCAGCCGGTGCCTGCTCCGGAATCGGCCGGCCACGCTCACCGCTGACATAGACGACCTCGAAGCCACCCAATTCGACTATCCGATCTTTGTTCGACCGTTGATCGGCCATCGATAGCCTCGCCATTTTTCTGCGTGGATTCGGGCCGGAGTTGCCGTGGAGAACCCAAAGAGCGTAATCCGTCTTCGCTTTCCGTCAACTGAGATGAAGAGCTGCTTTGGGTCAAATTGCCAAGACCTCAGATTGAGCAATCTGGTTGGCCGCCGGATTTTGAGCCACGCGCGCGAATGCCAATTTCACGAGTGAGATCAAGACGATTTGCTATTCGCGATAATCCGCCGCAGCCCGCCTCACTTGCAATTTCCGTAAATCCGAACCATCCTCCAGCCATCCCGCCTTTGGTAGCAGAGGGACGGTTCGCGGTCGTCACGAGACGTGAGGCGGGGAGGCGGTGGACGCTTTTGTGGCTGTTGACGAGCGGCAACGAGGCGGACGGCGAAATCGTGTGGTCCTGGCGCCCCAAAGGTCTGGCGCTCAAGTCCAAGCGAAGCTGACAAGCTTCGCGAACGGCGACGGTGGCAAACGACAAGGTTCACCGAGGAGATCACGTATAAGCCGTAAACCACTGCGCAGGGAAGGCCGGTTGTCACCGCCTGTACCTGTGGTTTTCGCGCTCTTTGCGCAATTTTTTGCGCGAGAGCCCCGGGTGCAGCGGCCACCCGGTCTTCCCTGCGCCCTCTGACTCCTGGAGGGTAACGATTGCAGCAAAGCTCGGGCGAATTCAGCCGCGAGGATGCGAACGCATGTCTCTCCGCCGTCATTGCGAGGAGCGAAAGCGACGTGGCAATCCAGAGTCGTGGGCGTGGCCCTGGATTGCCGCGTCGCGGAGCCTGTCATCGGGCTGCCTCTGCGCGGACCCGTTGGCTCCTCGCAATGATGGAGTGGGCTGTTTGAAAATTGAATCTGGATGGTGTTACAGGCGCTCCCCTCTCATCGTCACCCTGAGGCGCCGTCGCGAAGCGGCGGCCTCGAAGGGCGACGGCCCGGCTCTCGCAGCGGGGCGTTCATCCTTCGAGGCTCGCTGTCGCGAGCGCCTCAGGATGACGGTCTGCAGTGAGCGTCCGCTTCGACGCGAAGCAACCACTCCGCGCAGCGCGCTTGCGCCGCACGGGGTCGATCGCTTCGCGCAGCGCCGCGAAATCGAATTGCTTGTCTATCGTGGAGCGGTCGATCTATGTTGCGCGCTGATGTCCGGGGTTGATTAAGGAGTTTCGATGCGCGCGAGATGTTTGATCGTTATCTTGCTGCTGCTCATGCCTGCCATGGCGCGCGCGCAATTCGAGCCGTTCCCGTCATCTTTTAAAACCAGAACGATCCCAGCCAATGGGACCCGGATCTACGTGCGCGTTGGCGGCAAGGGGCCGGCCGTGATCCTGATTCACGGCTTTGGCGACACCGGCGACATGTGGGCGAAGCTCGCCGCGGATCTGGTGCGTGATCACACCGTCGTGGTGCCCGACCTGCGCGGCATGGGCCTGTCGGCCAAGCCTGCGGATGGCTACGACAAATGGAACCAGGCTGCGGATATGCGCGCTGTTCTCGATGCGCTGGGGATCGATCGAGCGGCTGTCGTCGGCCACGATATCGGGACCATGGTGGCCTATGCCTACGCGGCGCGATACCGCGACAAGACCGAGAAGCTGGTCGTCATGGATGCGCCGGTGCCGGGGGTGCCGCCGTGGGACGAAGTTGTCCGCAGCCCGCTGCTCTGGCATTTCGATCTCGGCGGCCCGGATATGGAACGGCTGGTGAAGGGACGTGAACGCATCTACCTCGATCGCTTCTGGAACGACTTCGCGGGCACGCCGTCCAGGATCGGCGAAGCAACGCGCCGCCACTATGCGGCCCTCTATGCGCAGCCGGGCGCAATGCGCGCGGCGTTCGCCCAGTTCAGGTCGATCCGCAAGGATGCGGACGACAACAAGAAAGTCTTCGCGACCAAGCTGACGATCCCTGTCCTTGCCATC
Source organism: Bradyrhizobium sp. (assembly GCA_035652015.1). GTDB lineage: Bacteria > Pseudomonadota > Alphaproteobacteria > Rhizobiales > Xanthobacteraceae > Bradyrhizobium. The sequence goes on from DASREP010000017.1 coordinate 6,527, forward strand.
GGCGGCGAGAAGTCATTCGGTGCGATGGAAGCCGTCGTGATGCGAAATGCCGCCACCGACGTGACCGAGGTGGTCGTCAAAGACGCCGGACATTGGCTCATGGAGGAGCAACCTGCTGCGACCATGAAGGCAGTCCGAGAATTCCTCGACCGGACATAGCGGAGCAGCTACAGCTTTTTCGAGCGGAGTGGACACCGGTTCGCCTCTCGCGACGCGATTCGCCCTCAATTCGCCTGCGCCACGCGCGTGTCGATCTCCTCGCGCAGCACGGCGAAATCGATCGGCTTGGTCAACAGGCCGGAGGCGCCGCCTTCCAGCGCCTTGCGCTTGGTGTCGGCATCGCCATAGGCGGTGATCATGATCACCGGCACATCGGGGCGCTTCTGTTTCACCTTCGGCAGCATCTCGAGGCCGGTCATGCCGGGCATGTTGATGTCGGAGAGGATCAGGATCAGCGAATTGTCGCCGGTGGTCTCGACGCGCGTCAGCGCGTCCGCAGCTGAGCTCGCAAAATCCATCACAAAGCGCTGCGCGCGCAAATCGCGCCGGAATTGCTGGCGGAACAGTGCCTCGACATCGGGCTCGTCATCCACCACGAGAACGAGAATGCTCACCTCTTAACCTCTGGTCTTGTCTGCTGAAATGCTGGTGCGCGGCAATGAGATCGTGAACTCGGTAAATTCGCCCGGGCTGGTCAACACATCGATCGTGCCACCATGTTGTTTCACGATGATGTCGTGGGACATGGATAGCCCAAGCCCGGTGCCTTCGCCAGCCGGCTTGGTGGTGAAGAAGGGATTGAACATCTTGTCTCTCACCTCGGGCGGAATTCCGGTTCCGTTGTCGCGGATGCGAATTTCGACATGGCTGGGCCGGCCGCTCGTGGTGGCCTTCACCACCGGCTCGAAGCCGTCCGCGCCGTTCTCCGCCTTGCGCTGGCTCACCGCATAGAAGCCGTTGGAGATGAGGTTGAGCAGCACGCGGGTGATTTCCTGCGGAAACGCCTCGATGGTACCCGCCTCGGGATCAAGATCACGCTCGAGCGTGACATTGAACTGTGGCTTTTCGGCGCGCGCGCCGTGATAGGCGAGGTTGAGGCTTTCCTCGACCAGCGCATTGACGTCGGTCGGGCGGTGTTCGCCCGATCCCTCGCGGGAGTGCAACAGCATGTTCTTGACAATGGAATCGGCGCGCTGGCCGTGCTGGACCACCTTCTGCAGGTTGTCCTTGAGCATGCCGGTGAGCTCGATGACCTCGTCGCGGATCGTCGCATCAAGTCCGGCCGGCTTGAGCACGTCGTTCAGTTCGTCCGTCAGCTCGGCCGAGAGTGCGGCGAAATTGTTGACGAAGTTGAGCGGATTCTTGATCTCGTGCGCGATGCCGGCGGTGAGCTGGCCGAGGGAAGCCAGCTTCTCGGTCTGGATCAGGCGATCCTGCGCGGTGCGCAATTCGTCGAGGGAGGCCGCAAGCTCCTTGGTGCGCGCATGGGCCTCATCGAACAGCCGGACGTTCTCGACGGCGATCACCGCCTGGTCCGCGAAAGTCTGCACCAGGTCGATCTGGCTCTTGGTGAACGGACCCGGCTCCGGCCTTGTCAGCACCAGCACGCCTTCGACCTTGTTGTCCCTGAGCATCGGCACGCCCAGCACCGCGCGAATCCTGGCCAGCGCGCCCGCGGGCATTTGAACCTCGGGGTCGTCGAGAGCGTCGGGGATGATTTCGACCTTGCCCGACGCGATCACGCGCGAGGTCGCCGAACCGCGGCCTGCCCGCGGCGGATTCGCCGCCCAATATTGCAGGAAATCCGGCGTGGTGCTCGACGCCGCCTTGAGCGGAAAGACATCGCCATCGCGAAGGAAAATCGATCCGCGATTGGCGCCGCTCAATTCGACGGCCGACTTGATCAGGGTTTCGAGAACCGTCTGCAGATCGAATGTCGAGCGGCTGATCACCTTGAGCACGTCGGCGGTCGCCGTCTGCTGCTGCAGCGATTCGGTGAGCTCCCGCGTGCGCGCCTGCACCTCGTCGAACAGCCGCGCGTTCTCGATCGCGATCACCGCCTGGTCGGCGAAGGTCTGCACCAGCTCGATCTGCTTCGCGGTGAAGGGGCGTTGCTCCATGCGCACCAGCACGAACACGCCGATCGGGATGCCCTCGCGCAAGAGCGGCACGCCGAGCTTGGTGCGGGCCGGCTCCGGCTCATTCGGAAAACGATAGGCCTCACTCGCAAGCGAGTCCTCGATGTGAACGATCCGTCTCTCGCGCAGCACCAGCCCCGCCGCGGCCGGGCTGTTTGCAGTGATCGACATGCTGCGCAGGAACGCTCGCTTGTGCGCGGGGATGCCATATCCGGCCGCGAGGTGGAAGGTGTCGTCTCCGGATGGACGGTAGATCACCCCCTCATCGGCCTCGCACAGCCGCGCAGCCGACTCGGCGAGCGTGTCGAGCACGGTCTGCAGGTCGAAGGCCGAGCGGCTGATCACCTTGAGCACCTCGGCGGTCGCCGTCTGCTGCTGCAGCGATTCGGTGAGGTCGCGTGTGCGCGCCTGCACCTCGTCGAACAGGCGCGCGTTCTCGTCCGCCTGCGCTTGCGCCTGCCGCTCAAGCTCCGCGATCCGGCGCTCGAGTTCGGTCACCATGTCCGTGGACAGCGCAGTCATCAGATAAATCCATGGCGCCCGGCGCAGCCAGGGCTCCGGGCCAAATTCGTTAACAGCCTCAATGGCAAGCGATTATTCCATCCCGGCCCGGGCAGGGCTAGGCCCATTGCGTCGATTCCAACGGCTATTCGTGATTGGGGGGCGAGGGCGGCCAGCTCATCCGTTGTAAGCAAACAGCTCGATCGGCTCGCTGAAGCCGCGCACCGGATATTCGCCGACGCGTTCGAGGTCGAACTCGCCTTTGACGAAGTCGGCGAAGGCGCGGGACAGCAGCACCTTGTGCCCCACCTGCTTGGTCAGCGCTTCGAGCCGCGAGGCCATGTTCACGGCGGGACCGATCACGGTGAAATCGAGCCGGGAGCGCGAGCCGATATTGCCGTACATGACATCGCCGACATGGACGCCGACGCCGTAATTGAGCGGCGCGCGACCGTTGTCACGGTGGCTCTCGTTCAGCGCCGCCATGGCCTCGCGCGCCTCGGTCAAAGCGTGCAGCAGATTGGCACAGGCCTTCGGTTCGCTGAGCGGGAAAATGGCGAGCAGGCCGTCGCCCATGAACTTCAGGATCTCGCCGCCATGCCGCACGACCGGCTCCGAGATCGCGTCGAAATAGCCGTTGAGCAGCTCGATCACGTCATCGCGCGGCCAGTTGTCGGAAATGGCGGTGAAATCGCGCAAGTCGCAGATCATGATGGCGGCACGCACCGTCGTTCCGCTGCCGCGCCTGGTGGCGCCCGCCAGGATCAGCTCGCCGGCATGGGAGCCGACATAGGTCTCCAGCAGCGTCCGTGCCAGGCGATTCTTGACGCGGATCTCGCTGACCAGCGCCAGGACCGGCAGCAGGCTCTGCAGGCTCGCGATATGCGCATCGGTGAAACCGCCGCGGCGGTCGGTCGCGAAGGTGATGATGTGGCGCTTGCCGAGCGTGTGGTACAGCGGCCAGGCCACATAATCGGTCAGGCCGCTGGCCCGCATCTCCTCATAGACGGCGTGGTTGCGGCCCAGCGAGGGATCGCGCTCGAGATTCTCGCGGACCTCGGTGGCGCCGTCATGAATCTCGTTGGCGGGGCTGCCGATATATTCGCTGCGGCCGGTGACATCGAAATCGACCCGCGCAATCTCGGCCTCGCGCATGCCGTCGGCCCACAGAATGCGGGCGCCGAGCCATTGCGGATGCTGGATCAGCACATGCATCGTCGCCCGCTTGACGGGAATGCCCGCCTGCTGCAGCCGCAGGCACATGTCGGCGAAAATATTGTCGACGAAGCGCTGATCGCGGGTGTCGTTGGTCAGCCAGCGCACCACGTCGTCGGCGGATTGCATCGTGCCGGAAGGGATATTGGGCGGCAAGTCCATGGCTGGTTCCTGGAGGTGAGCCGGATCGGCGGTGCAGCATATGTCGTGTCGCTGCCTCGCCGTATCAAGGCACCGCGCGGTCCAGGCCGGTCGGGTCGATTGGGCCGCGATTGGCGCGGCCTCGTGCCGGGGCTACCAGCCCCAGCCCTGTTGCGCCGGCCGGTAATAGTACTGGCCGCCCCGCTGACGCGGATAGACGGTGGGAGGAGGCGGATTGCGCTGCTGGAAGAAGAAGCCAAAGCCGTTGCCGCTCCCGTCCCCGCCCCAGGTGCTGCCACCAAAGGAGTCGCCGCTCGCGATGATGTCGGCCGGCGGCGCCGAAGGCTTGCGCGTGATGAACCCGCCCTGGGGCTGGTTGCTGAGCACCGCGACGAATTCGGTGCGATAATTGGTCTCGCCGCTCAGCGGCTCGTCCGAGATGATGATCGAGGAGCGCGGTACGGCGGTCGGTGCGATGCGGTCGAGCACATCCTGCGGGATGGTGATGCGGTCGAGCGCGTCCTTGGCGTCGTCGCCATTATCGATGGTGACGACGCTCCAGCGCAGGCCCTTGTCGCTCTTCTCCATGGCCGTGAAGATATGCGTGCCGATCGGCTGGTCGGGATCGCGGATGGTGACGGGAACCTCGATGCCGGAATCGAACACCTCGCCGCCGTCCGGCCAGGGCTTGTGGGTATTGCGTCGCACGTAGAGCTTTTGCGTGGCGCGGCTGATGTAGACCGAGACCGGTTCCAGCGCGAGCTTGGCCTCGGTCGCCGCCTTGGCGGCATCGGCCTTCTTGGCCGCAGCGGCTTTGGCGGCGTCCTTGGCGCTAGCGGAGGCCTCGATCTTGGCCTTGGCGTCCGCCTTGGCGGTGTCGAGCTGCGTCGCCGCATCTGTCGCCTTGGTGGCGGCCTTCTGCTGCAGATCCGCAGCCTTGGCCTTGGCCTGGTCGGTTTTCGCGCCGGCGAGCACCTTGTTGGCGTAGGCGAGTTCGGCGTCGGCGCGGCTCTTGGCCCATTCCAGCTTGCGCAGCGATGCTGCAACCGGTGCAGCCTCGCGCGCCGCGGTCGCTGCGGCCTTCTTCGCCTCGTCGGCGGCGGTGGCGGCAGCATCGGCGTCCAGGCTGAGGGTCTCGGCATGGCCTGGAGCTGCCGCAAGCGCCTGCGGGTTCGGCTGGAACAGCGCGGGATGGGAGATATCGACTGGCGCCGCATCGTCGGGCGAGATGATCACCCGCATCCCGATCTGGGTCTTGTCGAACAGCTTTTCCGCAAAATCATAGGGCATGCGCACGCAGCCATGCGAGGCCGCATAGCCCGGCAGCGGGCCGCCATGCAGCGCGATGCCGTTCCAGGTGATGCGCTGCATGTTCGGCATCCAGGCATCGTCATACATTGTCGAGTGGTGGTCCTTGTCCTTTTCGATGACGGCGAAGACCCCGGCCGGGGTCTCGCGTCCCGTGGTGCCGGTCGAGACCGGCGCGCGCAGGATCCAGCCGTCGGCGTCGTAGAAGGTGACCTGCTGGCTCTTGATCGAGACGATTGCCATGATCGGCTCGCCCGCCTCGCGCGGCGCCGTCGCCTCGACCGCCTGCCGCGGCTGCTTCGCCACAGCGCCGCCGGGCAGGGCCACCAGGCTGGCAAGCGCCGCGAGCACCACAACGGCCGGGCGCCCCCAAGGTCGTGCCGAAAAGCCGGATTGCGTCATCGTCAACCGAATTGCCATGCCCTGCCCCGAGAAAGATGCCCGCCCGTCCTACGCCACTTTGGTGGTTATAGGATTAACCAGCCGCAGCCACCATCGATCCCGCCAATGTGATGGTTCTGAGACGATGGGTGCGCTGCGGCGGCAAATTTCGCAAATATGACCCTCCGCGCCGGAGCAAGCCGGACGATGCCCGCGGCGCGAGCGTCCCTACGTGCCCGGCCGCGAGACCTCGGTCTCCTTGGCTGTGATGAACTCAAGGAGCACGGGAATCCCGGCCTGCGTCTTCTCGATGCCGCGCCTGATCGCCGGCACAATGTCCTCCGGCCGCGTCACGCGCTCGCCATAGCCGCCGAAGGCGCGGGCCATGGCGGCGTAGTCGCCGGAGATGTCGGTGGAACGGTATTTCTCCGTCGAAACCGGCATCACCTTGAGTTCGATCGCCATGGAGAAATTGTTGAGCAGGATCGACATGATCGGAATCCGCTCGCGCACCGCGGTCTCGAAATCCATCCCCGTGAAACCTATCGCGGCATCGCCCCAGACATTGATGCAGAGCTTGTCGGGATGCGCAAGCTTGGCGCCCATGGCAAGGCCGAGGCCGTAGCCGAGCTGGGTGGTCTTGCCCCAGCCGAGATAGGAGAGCGGCTCGACCGCCTTCCAGAACGGCGACAGCTGGTCGCGGGGGCTACCGGCATCATGGGTGATGATGGTGTTGTGGATGTCGACTGTGTGCTGCAGATCCCACAGCACGCGATAGGGGTTGAGCGGGGCGTCGTTGCTGGTGAGCTTCGGCTTCCACTTGGCGAGCCACTCCTCGTGCGAGGCGGCAATCTCGGCCGCGACACCGCGTGCATCGCGGTCCGCCCCGACGGTCTTGCCGATCTCCTCCAGCAGCGCGTCGAGCACCAGGCCGGCATCGCCGACCAGGCCGATCCTGGCCTCGACATCCTTGTTGAGATGGTTGGGGTCGAGGGTCGAATGGATGATGGTCTTGCCTTTGGGCATGGCGATGCCGAAGCTCGTTTCGGTGAAGGAGCAGCCGATGCCGAAGATCACATCGGCATCAGCGAGGAACCTCGGCACGGCGCGCGGCACCGCAAGCCCGCCCGAGCCGAGCGACAGGGGATGGGTCTCGGGAAAGGAGGACTTGCCGCCGAGACTCGTGGTGACGGGAATGGCCAGCCGCTCGGCGAGCTGCTTGAGCTGCGGCCAGGCGCGGGCGTAGTGCACGCCCTGGCCGGCATAGATCACCGGACGCTTTGCATTGACCAGGAGCGCGGCGGCTTCCCTGACATGAACCGGGTCGGCGCCATAGCGCGTGCGCAGCACCGGCGTGTAGTTCAAGGGCTCCGGGACCTCCTCGTTCCACATGTCCGCGGGGATCTCGACAATCACAGGCCCGCCGCGGCCATTCTTCAATCGGGTGAAGGCGCGGCGAAAGATGTTGCCGACCTCGCTGGCCAAAATGATCGGCTCGGCGGACTTCGAAAACGCCTTCATCGCCTGGCTGGAATTGAAATTCGGCTCGATGTTGGACAGCCTTCGCGCATAACCCATCGGCAGCACCAGGACGGGAACCGACTCGCCGAAGCATTGCGCGACGCCGCCCATGGCGTTCTCCGAGCCCGGGCCGTGCTGCATGCAGAAGGCGCCGATGCGTCTGCCCGAGCTGACGCGCGAGATCGCGTCCGCCATATGCAGCCCGACGCGCTCCTGGCGCACCATGATGGGGCGGATATCGGCATTGGCGGCATATTCGATCAGGTGATTGACCGGGTAGCCGCAGAGAATGTCGATCCCTTCAGCTTTAAGGATTTCCGCGATCGCAGCGCCGAGTTTCATGGCTGTCTCTCCCGAATGCCGGCCGATTGTCCGCTCGGCCTTGGACGCAACAGGATCAGGAAACGCGGGACCGGTAAAGCGGACAGGTGGCGATGCGGCAGAAGCTCTGCCATCCGTTTTTCGCATCACGCAAGGAACGGAGAACCGCGCCGCCCAGTCCGCGTCGCACGAACCGGGCCATGTTGCGGGGGTGAGCGCGAAGATGGCCTTGGCGAGAAGCCCGACGGGTGCCGGAGCTACACAGGAAAAACAAAACGTAAATGTGTTTCAACACAAAGGCGGAAAGCTTGGGGCGGCCTGGTTGCCAGGCGACTTCCAGAATCCGTTTAACCCATTCTTGAGGCTGTTTTTGAACGTTGCTGAAATGTGTCCCAACCTACATTGCCCCGCCTGCGGCAATGCGGAAAAATCCCGCTATTGCAAGCTTGGTCGGGAAAAAATGTGGAGCAGTTTTCCGGCAGGGCCATGCGCAACAAAAAACTGAAGTCCGATGGCTACTCCATGGCCATCGCATCTCAGGTCCACAGGAGCTTTCCATGCGCGCGCTGATGTCCAGACTGGTTTCGAAATTCCTGGCGGATCAGTCCGGCGCCACCTCGATCGAATATTGCCTGATCGCGGCAGGCATCAGCATCGTCATTGTCACTGTCGTGAACGGCATGGGCACGCAGCTGAACAACAAGTACACCTCGGTGAGCGGCGCGCTGCAGTAAACGCCTCAACTCGCCTTCCGCGACCGGGCCGGGGCCCGCGTTGGCTTCTCGGCCTTCTTCGGCGTCTCCTTTGCCTCTTCCTTGACGCCAGCCTTCTTGCCACTGATCGGCAGCAGCATCTCGCGCTGGCCCTCGACGCGCTTCTTGGCCCGCTTGCCGGCTTTCGGCTTGGCCGCCGCAGGCGCGCTCTCGCGCTCGCCTTCGCTCGCAAGGCTCCGCTTGAGCGCATCCATCAGGCTGATGACGTTGCCGCTGGTCTTGGGCGTGGCCTTCTCGGGCAGCTTGATGCCGGCGCGCTTCTTGTTGATGAGGTCGACCAGCGCGGCCTCGTAATGATCCTCGAAGTTTTCAGGCGCGAAGTCTGCGGACTTCTTCTCGACGATGTGTTTGGCGAGGTCCAGCATGTCCTTTGTGACTTTGACATCCTGGATGTCGTCGAAATACTCCTTTTCGTCGCGTACCTCGTAAGGGTAGCGCAGCAGCGTCCCCATCAGCCCCTTGCCGAGCGGCTCGAGCGCAATGACATGCTCGCGGTTGGTCAGCACCACGCGGCCGATCGCCACCTTGTTCAGGCTGCGCGCGGTTTCGCGGATCACGGCGAAGGCGTCGTGACCGACCTTGCCGTCGGGCACGAGGTAATAGGGGCGGATCAGGTAGCGGCTGTCGATGTCGCTCTTGGGCACGAACTCGTCGATCTCGATGGTGTGGGTCGATTCCAGCGCGATGTCCTCGAGCTCGTCCTTGCTCACCTCGATATAGGTGTCGGTGTCGACCTTGTAGCCCTTGACGATGTCGTCATTGGCAACCTCCTCGCCGGTTTCGGCGTCGACCTTGGAATATTTGATGCGGTGCCCGGTCTTCTTGTTGATCTGGTTGAAGGAGACTTTTTCCGATTCCGAGGTCGCCGGATACAGCGCCACCGGGCAGGTCACCAGGGACAGCCGCAGAAAACCCTTCCAGTTGGCGCGCGGGGCCATGACAAACTCCAGAACTGGGAAACTGCAATACGCAACGACCCCTGAGGATAACATCCGCGGTCCTGGAAACAAGCAAGGCACGGCGAGATTTTGCCGATGGCGTTAACCGGCCGTGGCGCGGCAAGGCCTCCGAAAGACCGGAACATCGTCAGGCATTTTGCGTTGCCCTCCGACGGAAGGCGCGGCGAGGCCGTGCAGCCGCCCGCCACGCCCGCCAACCGCTTTCCGATTGAGGCCACCATGGCAACACGAGACGAGCACCGGATCGTCGAGACGCCGACCGAGGCCCGCCAGGGCGAGCCCGGCCCGTCGGTCGCTGCCCTGCTTGCGGTGTCGCTCGGTCTGGCCGTCCTGGTGCTGGCGGTGGTGTGGTTCGCCTTCTTCCGCACCTGAGACGACCTGCGGATACGAGCTGCCGATTCGGCGGTGCAAGAGATTTACGCCCATACCGCTCGCGCGGGGGCTTTCGCAGCGAGCCGGGGCGGCGTACACCGGCTCGGTCTTTCGGATGTCGGATACAATCCGGCGCTGCCAAAACTCCTCCAGCGCACTCTTTTCATGACGAAAAGGTAACGTTGCAGGGCCTCTCCGTTCATGGGCGGTTCACGGCGGCGGCGCTCATCTTAAGGGCACGAAGTCGTGCAGTTCACCTTTGGAGGCAAGCGTGCGCCTGCTCGTTGTTGAGGATGATCCGGATCTTAACCGTCAGCTCACCACGGCCTTGAGCGATGCGGGTTATGTGGTCGATCGCGCGTTCGATGGAGAGGAGGGGCACTATCTCGGCGACAGTGAGCCCTATGACGCCGTGGTGCTCGACATCGGCCTGCCGAAGATGGACGGCATCTCGGTTCTGGAATCATGGCGCCGCAACGGTCGCGCCATGCCGGTGCTGATCCTCACCGCGCGCGACCGCTGGAGCGACAAGGTGCAGGGGTTCGATGCCGGCGCCGACGACTACGTTGCCAAGCCGTTTCACCTGGAGGAGGTGCTGGCGCGGATCCGTGCGCTGCTCCGCCGCGCCACCGGCCACGCGCAGAGCGAACTCGTCTGCGGGCCGGTCACGCTGGACACCCGCACCAACAAGGTTTCGGTCGCAGGCAATCCGATCAAGATGACCTCGCATGAGTACCGCCTGTTGCAATATCTGATGCACCATGCCGGACGGGTGGTCTCGCGCACCGAGCTGGTCGAACACCTCTATGACCAGGACTTCGACCGCGACTCCAACACCATCGAAGTGTTCGTCGGCCGCATTCGCAAGAAGCTCGATGTGGACATCATCCAGACCGTGCGCGGACTCGGCTATCTCCTGGCGCCGCCGCCGAACGGGGCGTGACGCGCGTGCGCGGGGCCGGTTGCGGCGCTCGCGTTCAGTCTCCAGCTTTCCTGCGGCAAGGCTTTTCGTTAATGTGATTCCATGCGCCGCAGTTCGCTCGCGACCCGGCTGTTTCTATCAGCAACCGCCTGGGTGGTGGTGATCCTCGTCATCACCGGTTTCATCCTCTCCTCCGTCTATCGGGACGCGACCGAGCGCGCCTTCGATCGCCGGCTCAACCTCTACCTGCGGACCCTGATCGCCGAGGTCGCGACCCCGGACGAGCCGCCGGACCGCCAATTCCAATCATTGGGCGAGCCGCTGTTCGAGCTGCCCTTGTCCGGCTGGTACTGGCAGATCACCCGCATCGACACCGACAAGCCGGACGTGCGCGCCTCGCGCTCGCTCTGGGACAAGAAGCTGCCCAAGCTCGAGGACCAGGGCATCGAGCTTTCGCCCGCCGGCATCCGCATCGGCTATGTCGATGGTCCCGAGGGCCAGACGCTGCGGATCGTGGAGCGGCCGGTCGATCTGGGCGCTGACGGCAAGTTCTTGGTGGCGGTGGCGGGTGACGCCAGCGAGATATTCGATGAGACCCGCACCTTCGACTATTATCTCGGCGGCACCTTTGCCGTGCTCGGCTTCGTGCTGCTGCTGACCACCATCTTCCAGGTCCGCTTCGGCCTGGCGCCGCTCAAGCGCATCTCGGAAGCGATCGCCGATATCCGCTCGGGACGCACCGAGCGGCTGGAGGGCAATTTTCCCGTCGAGATCGCGCCGCTGGCGCGCGAGACCAACGCGCTGATCGATGCCAATCGCGGCATTGTCGAGCGCGCCCGCACCCATGTCGGCAATCTCGCGCACGCGATCAAGACGCCGCTGTCGGTGATCGTCAACGAGGCCTCCGCACATGGTTCCGATCCCATCGGGAGCAAGGTGCTGGAGCAGGCGGAGATCATGCGTAACCAGGTGGCGCACCATCTGGAGCGCGCGCGGATCGCCGCGCGCGTAACCGTCGTCGCGACCGTCACCGAGGTCGCGCCCGCCATCGAAGCGCTCAGGCGGACGATGGAGAAGATTCACCGCGACCGCGGTATCGCAATCGAGGTCAAGGCGGATGCCAACGCCCGGTTTCGCGGCGAGCGGCAGGACCTGGAGGAGATGGCCGGCAACCTGGTCGACAATGCCTGCAAATGGGCCGCCTCGCGCGTCTTTATCGAGGTGCTGACGGAGCGCCCGACCGAGCCTGGCGCGAGCCCGATGCTGCGCATCATTGTCGATGACGATGGGCGGGGTCTCTCCTCCGCCGAGCGCGCCCAGGTCTCGCGGCGCGGCCAGCGGCTGGATGAATCCAAGCCCGGTTCGGGGCTCGGTCTATCGATCGTGACCGATCTCGCGGCGCTCTATGGTGGCAACCTGTCGCTCGGCACCGCGCCGATCGGCGGCTTGCGCGCGGAGTTGTCGTTGCCTGCTGTTTAGAACCAGATCGTCAAGCGCGATTTGCGTCAAATCCGTTAGCTCTAAATTCGTCATTCCTAAACGGCTTCTTAACGCGGTCGCCGCTATGGTGGCCGACGGGACGCGGCTACCTTCCGCGCCATAGTTAAAGTGCTGATCTGCCCGCATGAGCCAGACGTTACAGGAGCGGCTGAAGGAGTATCTATCGCAGCTTCCGCCGCGGTCGCAGGCGATGTTGATGCGGGCTTTCGAGGGCGCCCTGGAGCGCGGCGAAGACACAGCGGTAGCTACCTTCGTGCTTGAGGCGCTGCGCAAGATCGTTCGCGGCGGCGACGATGCGCAGCCGCGCAGCGATGATCCCGCGCGCTTGCTGTTCCGCCCGCTGGAGCCGTTCTTGGTGGACGCCGGCACGTCGCCGCGCCCCGGCCAGATCCGCCGCTCGTCGCTGCTGCCGGTCTGGCAATGGCTGCTGCGCGACGGCGCGTCCGAGCAGGCGCAGGCGTTCGAAACGCTGCTGGCAAGCCGCGAGGGCAAGGGGCCCCAGCTCGAAGCGGCGGTCCGCAAGCTGCAGCTTGCCGCGGCCGAAGCCATCACCAAGATCACCGGCCCTGCCGCCGGCGACGACAAGCAGCGCGCGCTGAGCCGGATCGGCCAGCCCAGCGTGGTCGAGGACCTGATGCCGATCGGCGCCGTTCTGCAGGCGCGCGAGGCGCTGGATGGGCTCAACGGACGGCTGCCGAGCTATCTCCGCGCGTTCGGCGAGACGCAGATGGAGGCGGTGCTCACAGCTCTCAATGTCCCCTCGCTGCAGACGCCGATGCTGCTGCCCTTTGCGCTGTCGCTGGTCATGCAGCGACTGAGCGCGCCCTGGCAGATCATCCGGCTTGCCATCAAGATGGCGGGCTCCGATGACGAGATCCGGGTCGCGGCCATTCCGCTCGGCGTCGCCGTGACCATCGCGCTGCATGATCTGGCCGGCGTCGCCGCCACCTTGCGGGCCGATATCAGGCGCGGCCATTTCGTCGACATCGCCAACAATCTCAAGACGCTGCATGACGGGGTGCGCGGCCTGCGCACGGAGCTCGACCTGCGCAGCGAGTCGACATGGGGCAAGCAGCTGACCTCGATCCGCGCCGAGATTTCCAACGCGCTGCAATCGGAGATCGACAGCGTGCCGGGCCGGGTGCGCCGCATCCTGCGCCAGCGGCCCGACAAGGACATCGTCGCGGGCGCGCGGATCGACACCGCCGATGTCGACGAGGTCGTCGCGCTGATTGATTTCGTCGCGGTCTGTCGCACCTATGCGAGCGAGCTCGCCATCAACGAGGTGACGCTGCGCACGTATTCCGACCTGCAGCAATATGTCGAGCAGGCGACAGAGGTCTTGGTGCAATCGCTGCGCGGCGGTGATGCACGCGCCCGCGCCTATCGGCAGATGCAGGTGTCCGCGGCCATCAAGTTCTGCGATGTCCTGTTCGGCCACGACTATGCGTCGCTGATGAGCCGGGCCGCCGAAAATGCGCTGACTGGCGAGCGCAAATCCTCCGCACGCGCCGGCTAGCGATTTTCTGTCATTGCCATACACACTAATGCTCTAAATAGCGTCTGTTACTAATCACAATTCCAGGTTGACGAAAGCCGTAGCGCTTCGTACGGTTCGCTTCTCAATTGAGATTTCCCGTTTCGCAAATGAATCCAGTCATCAATTTTGTTGAGCTCGAAAATCGCGTGATTTCGGTGACCTACCGAAATCTGATGGTCAAGGCCAAGGTCGTGCTGGTGGATCTGGCCAGCGGCGCGCAGCTTTCCACTCCGGTCACGACCATATCCTCGCCATTGCCGGTCGGTTCGCTCCGGATCAGGCTGCCGGATTCGGTCAAGGCCGGGACGTACTATTTGATGGCCCTGAACGCACATGGCACGCCTGCGGCTCGCAGTGCCGATTTCCATATCGACTAAATGCTTACTATTGCTTGGTTTTCGACATGATTCGGCTGGCGTCAAATTGATAATTGTCAATTGCCGGCATTGGGAGGCGTGGTGTAAAGCGGCACGATGATGCGCTAGTCAGCCGCCCCTCCGGAACCCGCCCGATGACGCTATGGTTTGTGTTCGCGCTTATGACGGCCGCGGCGATTTTCGCCGTTCTGTTGCCGCTTGGCCTGCGCGGCAGCAAGCCGAGCCAGGGTGAGGAGACGACGGTCTACAAGGACCAACTCGCCGAGATCGATCGCGACCTCGCCGCCGGCCTCATCGTAGCAAGCGAGGCGGAGGCCGCGCGCACCGAGATCGGCCGGCGCCTGCTAGCCGCCGCCGATCCCGCTGCCAGCGCGCCGCTGCAATCGAACCAGACGCTGCGCCGTGTGGCGGCCGTGGTGGGCTTGATCGGATTGCCGGCCGTGGCGCTTCTCGTCTATCTGCCGCTGGGTTCGCCGCGGATGCCGGATTTTCCGCTTGCCGAGCGCAGCCGCGCGCCGGACGCCCAGCCGCTCGACGGCCTGGTCGCGCAGGTCGAGCAGCATCTGGAGAAGAATCCGACTGACGGTCGCGGCTGGAGCGTGCTGGCCCCGGTCCTGCTGCGAACCGGCCGCTATGACGACGCGGTGCGCGCCTTCCGCAATTCGCTCACCTACAATGGCGAGAGCGCCGAGCGGCATGCTGATCTGGGCGAGGCCTTGGCGGCGGCCGCCAATGGTGTCGTGACCGCCGAGGCGAAGGCCGAGTTCGAGCGGGCGCTCGCGCTCAATGCTGACGAGGTCAAGGCAAGCTACTTCCTCGGGCTCGCCGCGGAACAGGACGGCCACAAGGCCGACGCAGCCAAGATCTGGCAGGCGCTGCTGGACAAGGCCGCGGCCGATGCGCCATGGCGTCCGCTGGTGCAGGCCGCGCTGGTGCGGGTCGGCAGTCCTGCCGGGCCTGCGCTATCGGATCAGGCGGTTGCCGCCGCGAAGGACATGAAGGCCGATGACCGCGAGGCCATGATCCGCGGCATGGTCGAGCGGCTCGCGACGCGCCTGAAGCAGAATGGCGATGATGTCGAGGGTTGGTTGCGGCTGGTGCGCGCCTATCTTGTGATGGGCGATCGCGACAAGGCGATGAGCGCGCTCAACGATGCCCGGCAGGCCGTTGCCAATAATGCCGAGCGGTTGCGCCAGCTCAACGAGGGCCTCAAAAATCTCGGGATCGATGGATGAGCCTCATACCAAAGTCCAAAGCCCTTCATTCCAAGGCAGACTCATGACACGCAAGCAGCGGCGGCTGACACTGATCGGATGCGCACTCGCGGTGCTCGGCTTCGCTGCCGGGTTGGTGCTTTATTCGCTCAGCGATTCGATCGTGTTCTTCTCGACCCCGAGCATGGTGAGCGAGCAGCACATCGCGCCCGGCCGGCGGTTCCGGCTCGGCGGCCTGGTCCAGCCGGGCTCGCTCAAGCGCGGCGATAACCTGACGGTGAATTTCGATGTCGCCGACGGCTCCGCCAAGCTGCCGGTCACCTACAAGGGAATCCTGCCCGACCTGTTCCGCGAAGGGCAGGGTGTGGTCGCCGAAGGGGCGCTCGACAACACCGGCGTGTTCCGCGCCGACACCGTGCTCGCCAAGCATGACGAGACCTACATGCCCAAGGAAGTCGCCGACGCGCTCAAGAAACAGGGCCACTGGAAGGACGATTACGCCAAGGATTCGATCAAATCCGGCGCCGGCATGGCCGCCCAGGCGGGGCAGGGAGCGACGCGATGATTGTCGAGGGTGGTCATTACGCACTGGTGCTGGCGCTCGGGCTCGGCCTGATCCAGTCCACCGTGCCGATCCTTGGCGCACGCTGGCGCGATCCGGCGCTGATGAATGTGGCGCGCTCGACGGCGTTGGCGCAGCTGCTGTTCGTTGGCCTGTCGTTTGCGGCCCTGGTGACGCTGCATGTCACCTCCGACTTCTCCGTGCTCAATGTGTACGAGAACTCGCACTCGATGAAGCCGATGATCTATAAGATCACCGGCGTCTGGGGCAGCCATGAAGGCTCGATGCTGCTCTGGGTTTCGATCCTCGCTCTATTCGGCGGCCTGGTTGCGGCGTTCGGCAACAATCTGCCGCTGTCCTTGCGCGCGCATGTGCTTGCCGTGCAGGCCTGGATCGCCAGCGCGTTCTATCTCTTCATCTTGTTGACCTCCAATCCTTTCCTGCGCATTCCCAATCCGCCGATGGAGGGCCGCGACCTCAATCCGGTGCTGCAGGACATCGGCCTCGCCGTGCATCCGCCGATGCTCTATCTCGGCTATGTCGGCTTCTCGATCTCATTCTCCTTCGCAATCGCCGCGCTGCTCGAAGGCCGCATCGACGCGGCCTGGGCGCGCTGGGTGCGCCCGTGGACGCTGGTGGCCTGGATCTTCCTGACGCTTGGCATCGCCATGGGCTCGTACTGGGCCTATTACGAACTCGGCTGGGGCGGCTGGTGGTTCTGGGATCCGGTCGAGAACGCCTCGCTGATGCCGTGGCTGGCCGGGACCGCGCTGTTGCACTCGGCGCTGGTGATGGAAAAGCGCAATGCGCTGAAGGTCTGGACCATCCTGCTCTCGATCCTGACCTTCTCGCTGTCGCTGCTCGGCACCTTCCTGGTGCGCTCGGGCGTGCTCACCTCGGTGCACGCCTTTGCCACCGATCCGACCCGCGGCGTGTTCATCCTCCTGATCCTCTGCGTCTTCATCGGCGGCAGCCTCACACTGTTTGCCGGCCGCGCCTCGGCACTGAAACAGGGTGGGCTGTTCGCGCCGATCTCGCGTGAGGGCTCGCTCGTCCTCAACAACCTCTTTCTCACCACGGCCTGCGCGACCGTCCTGGTCGGCACGCTCTATCCGTTGGTGCTGGAGGTCTTGACCGGCGACAAGATCTCGGTCGGCGCGCCGTTCTTCAACCTGACCTTTGCGCCGTTGTTCGTGCCATTGATGGCCGCCCTTCCGTTCGGACCGATGCTCGCCTGGAAACGCGGCGATCTGCTCGGTGCGATGCAGCGGCTGACCGCTGCCGGCATCGCCGCGCTGTCGGCCATTGCGCTCGCCTGGGCCTGGGCGCGCGGCGGCGCGGCGCTGGCGCCATTGGGCATTGGGCTTGCGGTATTCGTGATCTGCGGCGCGCTCACCGATCTCGCCGAGCGCACCGCGCTGTTCCGCGTGCCCTTTACCATCGCGCTGCGACGGGCGCGGGGCTTGCCGCGCTCGGCCTGGGGCACCGCCTTCGCGCATGCCGGCATCGGCATCGCGCTGATCGGGATCGTCTGCGAAACCACCTGGAACAGCGAATATATCGGCACCATGAAGCCGCGCGACACCGTCGATGTCGCCGGCTATTCGCTCACCCTTAATGGCATGACCGAGCGGCAGGGGCCGAATTACCGCGAGCTCGTCGCGAGTTTCATGGTCTCGGTCGACGGCGAGTCGCTCAGCACAATGACGCCCTCGAAACGCAGCTTCACCACCCGCGGCATGTCGACCACGGAGGCCGCGCTGCTCAGCCGCGGCTTCAGCCAGCTCTATATCTCGCTCGGCGATACCTCATCCGACGGCGCCACCGTCGTGCGCATCTATCACAAGCCGCTGGTGCTGCTGATCTGGTTCGGTCCCGTGCTGATGGCCTTCGGTGGCCTATTGTCGCTGTCCGACCGGCGGCTGCGCGTCGGCGTGCCGAAGGCGGCGAAGGCGCTGCGCGGCCTGCAACCGGCGGAGTGAGGTGCACATGCGACGTTTTCTCGCCAGCCTCTGCTTTCTCGCGGCAATCGGCCTGTCGGCTGCGCATGCGGTGCTGCCCGACGAGATGATGGCCGACCCTGCCAAGGAGGCGCGCGCGCGCAATCTGTCGCGCGAGCTGCGTTGCATGGTGTGCCAGAACCAGTCGATCGACGATTCCGAGGCGCCGCTCGCGCGCGACCTGCGGCTCCTGGTGCGCGAGCGCATCGCCGCCGGCGACAGCGATGCCCAGGTGATCGATTTTCTGGTGGCGCGCTATGGCGAGTTCGTGCTGCTCAAGCCGCGGTTCGAGCGCCAGACGCTCTTTCTCTGGCTGATACCGCCGCTGGTGCTGTTCGGCGGGGGCGCTGCGCTGTGGATGTACACGCGGCGGCGGCCCAACGGGGCGCCCGCGCTGTCCACCTCCCTCTCGGCCGAGGAGGAGGCGAAGATCGCCGCGCTGATGTCGGCGGATGCGGCGGCAGAGGCGACCGCCACAATTGGGAGTGGTTCGCAACAGGGGCGGGGCCACACTCAAGTGGCTACCTGACCGCAGGGAGACGATCCGCCTGGCGCGTCAGGGGTGGTCACATCCGCGGGAACTTCATGCAATTTTGACTTTTGTCTGAAATTTTGCCGATCGTCCTTCTCTATTGCCGATCGAGCGTGCCGATGTTCTCCCACAGCCAATTGACGATTCGCTTCCTGGTCGGGATCGTCGTTGCCTCCCTTCTCTTGCTGCTTGCGATCGGCGGCGGCACCGGTTTTGTCGCCGTGCTCTATCTCAACAACGAGATCACCTCGCTGTCGTCCGAGTTCAGCGGCCTGAGCGGGCCCGGCCGCGAGCACGCCCAGCAGATCTATCAGGACGCGCAGGCCGCCTTCTCCTATTTCCTGATGGCCTGTGCCGCCATCATGGTCTTTGCCTCGGCCGTTTGCCTGACGACCTATCTCGCGGTCCAGAACGGCATCCTGCGGCCGCTGGCGGCGATCGTGCACGCGATGCGCGAGGTCGCCGACCAGAAGTTCGACACGCCAATCCCGGGGCTGGGCGGCTCCAATGAGATCGGGCTGCTCGCGGGCGCGCTTGAAGTCTTCAAGACCAACGGCATCGAGCGGCAGCGGCTGACCGAACAGAAGCTGCAGGAGGCGCAGCGGCAGGGCGAGCGTTCCCGCTATCTCGGCAGCCGGATCCACGACTTCAACGAGCTGGTCGCGAGCGTCGTCGCCAGCGTGGCGTCCTCGGCTGTCCACCTCAAGAGCAACGCCGAGACGCTGTCGCGGGTCGCCAACGAAACCACCGGCAAGGCCAACGCCGTCGCCTCGGCCGCGAACCAGGCCTCCGGTAGCGTGCAGGTAGTGGCCGGCTCGACCGAGGAGATGACCACCTCTATCGGCACCATCAGCCGCCGCGTCTCGGACGCCACCCAGCGCGCCGAGGCCGCGGCCTCGCAGGCGGAGAAGAGCCGCGACACCATCCACACGCTGTCGCAAGCCGCCGAGAAGATCGGCACCGTGGTGCAGCTCGTGCAGGCGATCGCCTCACAGACCAATCTGCTCGCGCTCAACGCAACCATCGAGGCGGCGCGGGCGGGAGAGGCCGGTAAGGGATTTGCGGTGGTCGCCTCCGAAGTGAAGAACCTCGCCCACCAGACCAGCAAGGCGACCGAGGAAATCTCGACCCAGGTCGCCAGCATCCAGGGTATCACGGCTGACACCCGCGGCGCGATCGATGCCATTGCGACCACGCTGAACGAGATCAGCGGCATCATGTCGGGCATCGAGGTCGATACCGACCGGCAGCGGAACTCGACCCAGGACATCTCCCGGAGCGTGCAGGACGCCGCGCGCGGCACGCTGGAGGTCTCCAATCACATTGGCCAGATCACCGCGAGTTCCGCAGAAACCGGCCGGATGGCGGGCGAGGCGCGCGATGCCGCCACCGAGCTGTCACAGCAGGCGGAAACGTTGAAACGGGAAGTCGACGACTTCATTCGGAACGTGAAGGCGGGCTAACCGGCTACCGTTCGCCAGGACCAAAATTGCGTGGTAGCGCAGGGCGTTAAACCCCTGCGCTAAACTGCCGCATCGGCAGGGGCCTTCATTACCAAAGTTTAACTCCATAGCCAGCGCGCCGTAAGGCGTCTCTCCCCATCTTCACTCGGAAACGGTGTGCGCACTCAGCACCCGGGGGACATTTCAGTTCAGGCTCTGGAGAAAGCTTTTATGACCGATCGTCCGACCGATCTCTCGTCGTTTCCATCCTACCGGCAAGGTGGCCGCACCTTGTTGTCCGCGCGGAAGCTCGCGCTGATGGCGTCGGTGGTCGCCGGCCTTGGCGTTGCGGCCTATGGCTTTGGCCCGGCGCGCGACGTGAATGTGTTCTCCACCCCGGCTCACGCCGAAGCGGCGAACGCCCAGAAGCCGATCGGCTTTGCCGACATTGTCGAGCGGGTGAAGCCCTCGGTCATCTCGGTCAAGGTCAACATCAACGAGAAGGTCGCCAAGGGCGACGACGACGGCGATGATTCGCCGTTTCCGCCGGGCTCCCCGATGGAGCGCTTCTTCCGCCGCTTCGGCGGCCCGGACCTGCCGCCCGGCCTGCGCGGCGGTGGCAAGCGTATGATTACGGGCCAGGGCTCGGGCTTCTTCATCTCGGCCGACGGCTATGCCGTGACCAACAATCACGTGGTCGACGGCGCCAGCAAGGTCGAGGTGACGACTGACGACGGCAAGACCTATAGCGCCAAGGTGATTGGAACCGACGCGCGCACCGACCTTGCGCTTATCAAGGTCGAGGGCGGATCGAATTTCCAGTTCGCCAAGCTTGCCGACGGCAAGCCGCGCATCGGCGACTGGGTGCTCGCGGTCGGCAATCCCTTCGGTCTTGGCGGCACCGTGACCGCCGGCATCGTCTCGGCCATGGGCCGCGACATCGGCAACGGTCCCTACGATGATTTCATCCAGATCGACGCGCCCGTGAACAAGGGCAATTCCGGTGGTCCGGCCTTCAACGTCGACGGCGACGTGGTCGGCGTCAACACCGCGATCTATTCGCCGTCCGGCGGCAGCGTCGGCATTGCGTTCTCGATTCCCGCCTCGACTGTGAAGAACGTCGTCGCCCAGCTCAAGGACAAGGGGTCGGTCAGCCGTGGCTGGATCGGCGTGCAGATCCAACCCGTGACGCAGGACATCGCCGACAGCCTCGGCATGAAGAAGGCGGAAGGCGCGCTGGTCGCCGAGCCGCAGAAGGACGGCCCCGCGGCCAAGGCGGGTATCGAATCCGGCGACGTGATCACCGCGGTCAACGGCGAGAACGTCAAGGATGCCCGTGAGCTTGCCCGCACCATCGGCGGCATGGCCCCGGGCGCTGCGGTCAAGCTCGACGTGTTGCACAAGGGCCAGGACAAGGTCATCAACATCACGCTCGGCCAGCTGCCCAACACCATCGAGGCCAAGGCCGACAACGACAATGACGACAATGGCGGCAAGGCCACGCGCGGCACCGATGTGCCGAAGCTCGGCATGACGGTTGCGCCGGCCTCGAGCGTCGCCGGTGCCGGCAAGGAGGGTGTCGTCGTCACCGACGTCGACCCGAAGAGCGCGGCGGCCGAGCGCGGCTTCAAGGAAGGCGACGTCATTCTCGAAGTCGCCGGCAAGACGGTGGCGAGCGCCAACGACGTGCGCGAGGCGCTCAACGCGGCGAAGGCCGACAACAAGAACAGCGTCTTGATGCGCGTAAAGACCGGCGGCCAGTCGCGTTTTGTCGCAGTCCCCTTGGCCAAGGGCTGAGCGTTACCAGATGGAGGGTGTCGCCGGCATTGTCGCCCCCGCCGACGGCTCTTCCTGGGAGCGGGCTTCAGGTCCGCTCCCGCCTCAAACCTTCCGGTGGAATATGCCCCCCTCCGTCGGAAGGGAAAAGGGCGGTGAGGTCCCCCAGCTTCACCGCCCACTTTTTTCGATCAACCTGGTGGCGTGAGGCGCGCTGTCCTGCAAACCTTGCACCAACAAGCCGCTCGCGCCATGTTGAAGGAAAGTCGAACCACCTTGAGCACCTCCGACAAGCTGATGCGCCTGTTGATCATCGAAGACGACCGCGAGTCCGCCGACTATCTCGTCAAGGCGTTCCGTGAAGTCGGCCATATCGCCGATCACGCCGCTGACGGCGAGGGGGGCCTCGTCATGGCCGAGAGCGGCGATTACGACGTGCTGGTGGTGGACCGCATGCTGCCCAAGCGCGACGGCCTGTCGGTGATCGGCGCGCTGCGCGACAAGGGCAACCGCACGCCCGTGCTCATTCTCTCCGCGCTCGGCCAGGTCGATGACCGCATCAAGGGCCTGCGCGCCGGCGGCGACGATTATCTGCCAAAGCCCTATTCATTCGCCGAGCTGCTCGCGCGCGTCGAGGTGCTGTCGCGCCGCAATGTCGGCCCTTCCGAGGAGACCACCTACCGCGTCGGCGATCTCGAGCTCGACCGCCTGTCGCACCGCGTGGCGCGCGGCAAGGACGAGCTCACGCTGCAGCCGCGCGAGTTCCGGCTGCTGGAATATCTGATGAAGCATGCCGGCCAGGTGGTGACCCGCACCATGCTGCTGGAGAATGTCTGGGACTATCACTTCGATCCGCAGACCAACGTGATCGACGTGCATATTTCGCGGCTGCGTTCCAAGATCGACAAGGGCTTCGATCGGCCGCTGCTCCATACCATCCGCGGCGCCGGCTACATGATCCGCGACGGCATTCGCTGAACGAGATCGGTGTTCTGCTCCGACGCTTCCTTCCGTCATTCTGGGGCGCCGCGGCAGCGGCGAACCCGGAACGGGCGCGAGATTCTCAGGTGCGCAATTGCGCACCGTAGTTCGCCCTCCGGGCGCCCCGGAATGACGGAGAATCATTCGTCAGCATCGAAGCACTAGCGACGGCTCGCCGTCGCCTTCTCAGATCGGCGCTTTCTGACCGGTGCCCGTCGCGTTGCCGCCGGTTGCCTGCTCGATGCGCTTCAAGGCGGCATTGAGCTGTGCGTCGTCCGCGGTCCCGATCAGCTGCGACTTGATGGGCGGCGAATAGGCTTCGCGCTTCACCGGCGTCTTGTCGGCCTGGGCCTTGTTATCCTGGTCCTTATCCGCCTTGTCGTTGGAGCCGGCAATTGATCCCGGATTTGCGAAGGCGCCGTGCAGTTCACTCTCGCGCCAGATCAGGGAGCTCGCAACCTGCTGATCCTTGGGCGCTTCGACCACGACATCAGGCGAGATGCCGTCGTCCTGAATGGAGCGGCCGGACGGCGTGTAATAGAGCGCCGTCGTCAGCCGCAGCGCGCCGTGGCCGCCGAGCGGAATCACCGACTGCACCGAGCCCTTGCCGAAGCTGCGGGTGCCCATCACGGTGGCGCGATGGTGATCCTGCAGCGCGCCCGCGACGATCTCGGACGCCGATGCGGAGGCGCCGTTGATCAGGACGACGATCGGCGCGTGTTGCAGCAGGTCGCCCTTCCCGGAAGCCGCAAAGACCTTGTTGTCGCCCTGGCTGCGCCCGCGGATCGAGACCACCGTCCCGCTGTCGAGGAAATCCCCTGATACGTCCACGGCGGCGGAGAGCAGCCCGCCCGGATCATCCCTGAGATCGAGCACGAGGCCGGCAAGCTTGCCGCCGGCGTTCTGCTTCAGCGTGGTGATCGCCTGCTTGGTCTCCGTTGCGGTATTGTCGCCGAATTGGCTGATCCTGATGTAGCCGACATTGTCCGGCTCGAGCTTTGACTTGACGCTGTTGACGTGAATGATGCTGCGCGTGAGCGGGACATCGAACGGGGTCTGCGCGCCGCGGCTGATGCCGAGTGTCACGGTGCTCCCGGGCGTTCCGCGAATTTGCCTGACGACATGTAGGAGATCCTCGCCCTGCGTGCCGTGGCCGTCGACCGAGGTGATGACGTCTCCTGGCTGCAGCCCTGCATGCGCCGCGGGCGTGTCGTCAATCGGCGAAATGACCGTGGGGACCCCTGAGTGATCGGCGATCTCAAGGCCGATGCCTCCGAACTTGCCGCTCATGTCCTGGGTCGACTCGCGGAATTCCTGCTCCGTCATATAGGCCGAGTGCGGATCGAGATGCGCAAGCATCCCCTTTAGCGCATAGTCGGTGAGATCGCCTGGATTGACGGGATGGACATAGTCCTGCTGGACGAGCTGGGCCACGCCGCCGATCAGACCCATGTCGAGTTGCGGCGGGCCGGCGGCCACGTGCGAGGCGAGAATGGCGGCAACCGAGGCCGCGGTGGCGATGCCGATGGCGGAGAGATATGCTCTGTTCATTGCGGTTCTCATCTGTCCGGCTAGCAGATGGGACAAAAGTGGCAACAGCGCGAGCAAATGTCTCCGCGACCAAGCGCCCGCCATCCCATCACCGTGTGGTGCCGCACTTCCGAACGACTTGGTCTGTGCAAAGTTCCTTCGCGAGGCGTCGGGCAAGCCGTGCGGCCAGGTCTTCGCAGCGCCTTGCCCGCCACATGGCCAAGATTTAAGTTTTTCCCGGTTTAACAAGACTTTAGTCTATGGGTGGTCCGGGATGCCCAGGGTGATCCACGGGGCGCGCGGGGGCTGCCTGGTCATCGAGGTATTGGCGTGTGCTCGACAGCCTTACCGGCTAGGATCATTTCATAGGACTTGCCGCTTCACCTGGACCCGGACGAGCACAGTGGGTCTTGAGCGGGTTTGGAGGATGCTGGAAGTGGAGCCGAACCATTCAATTCGGGCGCGGGCGGGTGAACCGCAATCGTGCCGCGGCCAGGGCATGATCTCGTGACGGCATTCGGCAAGCTGGTCCGAACCACTGCGTTTCGGTTGACGCTGTTTTATCTGTTTCTGTTTGCGCTGTTTGCCGCCTCGCTGGTCGGCTATTTCGCCTGGAACACGCGGCGGCTCATCACCGAGCAGATCACCACCACGGTCAATGCCGAGGTCGGCGAGCTCACGGACATCTACAACCGCCGCGGCCTGCACGGCCTCGTCTACAACATCGAAAGCCGCGCGCTGCGGCCCGGCTCCAATCTCTATCTCGTCACGACACCGACCGGCGTTGCGATCGCCGGCAATGTCGCTTCGCTCGCACCAGGCGTCATAGGCACCAATGGCTGGTCGGAGACGGCGTATCGAAGGCTGGAGGATCATGACCGCGCCGACCATCGCGCACTGGTGCGTGTCGCCGAGCTGCCCGGTGACTTTCGTCTCTTGATCGGGCGCGACCTCGACGAGCGGCGGCGGATGTTCGTCATTGTCGCCAAGGCGGCGCAATGGTCGGTGCTGGTGGTCGTGGTGCTCGGCATTCTCGGCGGCATCTTCGTGGCGCGGCGGGTGCTGCAGCGGATCGACGCCATGACCGGCACCACCCAGCGCATCATGACGGGCGACCTCTCTGGCCGCCTGCCGGTCGGGCGCAGCGGCGATGAGCTCGATCGGCTCGCCGAAAACCTCAACGCCATGCTCGAGCGCATCGAGGCGTTGATGAAGGGGCTGAAGGAGGTTTCCGACAACATCGCCCATGACCTGAAGACGCCGCTGACGCGGCTGCGCAACCGTGCCGAGGAGGCGCTCGCCAAATCGAACTGCGAGGCCGATTATCGCGCCGCGCTCGAGCGCACCATCGAGGAATCCGACGGCCTCATTCGCACCTTCAATGCGCTCTTGATGATCGCCCGCGCCGAGTCCGGGCAGGCGCGCGGCAACATGGACGATTTCGACGCGGCCGACGTCGCAAGCGGTATTCACGAGCTCTACGAACCGCTCGCCGAGGACGATGGCATGACGCTGCGGCTGAAGACCACGCCGGCGCCGCTGCACGGCAACCGCGAATTGATCAGCCAGGCGCTCGCCAACCTGATCGAGAACGCCATCAAATACGGCAAGCCGGCGCAAGCCGCCGGCAAGTCTGTGCAAGGCCTGCAGCCCGGCACGGTGGTCAACCTCGACCCAAAGCCGATCCTGATCGAAGCGCGCCGCGAGGGCGACACCGTGCTGCTCAGCGTCACCGACCGCGGCCCCGGCATTCCCGAGGCCGATCGCAAGCACGCGGTGGAGCGTTTCGTCCGGCTCGACTCCAGCCGCAGCCAGCCGGGCTCGGGCCTCGGTCTCAGCCTCGCGTCCGCGGTCGCAACCTTGCACGGCGGCGAGCTGAGGTTGAGTGATGCCCATCCGGGCCTCGTGGCGACCCTTGCCATTCCCGCTCGCAGCGGGGCCAGTGAGAGGCTTGCGGCCCAAACTCAGGATGTGCCACAGAAGGTGGCATGACCCCCTCCGCGCCGGGCAATGCGGACGAGCAGACGCTAGCCGTGCGGTTCGTCGAAGCACCGTACATTGCCGCTTCAGAACAGGCCGAACAGAGACTGGCTGACTGGCTCACCGAGCTGGAGCCGGAGCATGCGGCCGCGCTCGACGCCCTGCTCGATGCGCCCTTGGCGAAACGTGTCCTGCTCGGCGTCGCGGCGTTCTCGCCCTACCTGTTCGATCTCGTTCGCAGCGATGCGTCTCGCCTGATCCGGCTGCTACGCTCCGATCCGGACCAGCATCTCGCCGCGCTGATCGAGACCGCCGCCGGCGAGGTCTTTGCCGCGCCGGGCGAGACCGAGGTGATGCGGCTGTTACGGAACCTGAAGGCGGAGGCTGCGCTATTGATCGCGCTCTGCGACATCGGTGGCGTCTGGCCGGTCATGCGGGTGACCGCGGCACTGACCGAGCTCGCCACCCGTTCCGTGCAGGCGGCGCTGCGCTATCTGCTGCGCCAGGAGACCGTGCGCGGGCGGCTGGCCCCGCCCGATCACGAGCGCCCCGAAGAGGGCAGCGGGCTGTTCGTGCTCGCGATGGGCAAGATGGGTGCGGACGAGCTCAACTATTCCAGCGACATCGACCTCATCGTCTTCTTTGATCCCAAGGCGCCGACGCTCGCGCGGGACATCGAGCCGCAGCCGTTCTTCGTCCGCGTCACGCAGGCCCTGGCGCGGCTGTTGCAGCAGCGCACCAGCGACGGCTACGTGTTCCGCGTCGACCTGCGGCTGCGTCCCGATCCCGCTTCGACCCAAGTCGCGATGTCGACCGACGCAGCGCTGCATTATTACGAGCGGGAAGGGCGGACCTGGGAGCGCGCGGCGATGATCAAGGCGCGCGCCTGTGCCGGCGATATCGCCGCCGGCCGCGCCATGATCGCGGAGCTGTCGCCCTTCGTCTGGCGCAAGCATCTGGATTTTGCGGCGCTCGCCGATGTCCACGAGATGAAGCGGCAGATGCAGACCTATCGCGGCCAGAGCGAGATCGCCGTCGAAGGCCACAATGTCAAGATCGGCCGCGGCGGCATCCGCGAGATCGAGTTCTTTGCCCAGACGCAGCAATTGATCGCCGGCGGCCGCCATGCCGAGCTGCGCGTGCGCCCGACCTTGGCTGCGCTCGAGGTGCTCGCGAGCAGCAACTGGATCACCTCCCAGGCGCGCGACGAGCTCAGCGCCGCCTACCGATTCCTGCGCCGGGTCGAGCACCGCCTGCAGATGGTTGCGGATGAGCAGACCCACAGCGTCCCTGAGGAGGTCGAGGCGGTGGAGGCGTTTGCGCACTTCCTCGGCTACGAGAGTCGCGAATCCTTTGCCCGCGATTTGCTGGCCCAGCTCAACATCGTCCAGGCCCATTACGGCAAGCTGTTCGAGGGTGACGACCCCACCGGCACGGTGAAGCTGCCCCCGGTCGATTTCGGTGCAGGACCTGAGGACCAGCGCCTCATCAACCACCTCGCGACCATGGGCTTCAAGGAGCCGGGCAAGGTCGCGGAGTGCGTGCGGGAGTGGATGCGGGGCGAGTACCGCGTGTTCCGGACCGAATCCACGCGCGCGGCCTTTGCCGAATTCCTGCCCGCGCTGATGGATGGGCTGGCGCATGCCGACGAGCCGGATCGCGCGGTGGCGGCGTTCGACCGCTTCCTGCAGGCCTTGCAGCGCGGGGGCCGGCTGATCACGTTGCTGAGCCAGAACCGCGATCTCGTCGCGCTGGTGGCGCTGGTGCTCGGCGCAGCCCCAAGACTCGGCGACATGCTGGCGCGGCAGCCGCAACTCGCGGACGGGTTGATCGATCCGCGCTTCTTCGGCGCCATGCCCGACCAGCGCGAGGTATCCGCGCGGCTGGCGGCCACGCTGAAGGACGCTGCGGCCTACGAGGAGTTTTTGGACCGCCTGCGCCTGTTCGGCCAGGAGAGTCTGTTTTTGATCGGCACCCGCATCCTCTCCGGCACGGTGTCAGCGCAGCAGGCGAGCACCGCCTTTGCCGATGTCGCCGAGGGCATCGTGCACACCGTGCATGGCCTGGTGACCGACCGCTTTGCCGCCCAGCACGGCCGCATCAAGGGGCAGGAGACCGCGATCATCGCCATGGGCCGGCTCGGCAGCCGCGAGATGACGGCGTCCTCCGACCTCGACCTGATCCTGCTCTACGACTTCGACGCCGACGCGCCGGATTCCGACGGCGACAAATCGCTGCACGGCGCACATTATTTCGCGCGCTTCACCCAGCGCCTGATCTCGGCCTTCACCACCCGCACCAATTACGGCGTGCTCTACGACATCGACATGCGGCTGCGTCCCTCGGGTCGCGCCGGGCCGCTGGCCTCGCATATCAAATCCTTTGCCGATTACCAGGAGCATGAGGCCTGGACCTGGGAGCACATGGCGCTGACGCGCGCACGGGTGATCTCGGCGTCAGCCGAATTTCGCGCCCGGATCGAGGAGGTCATCCGCACCGCGCTGACGCGGCCGCGCGATGCCGCGAGCGTCGCCCACGATGTCGCCGACATGCGCCGCGCGATCGCCCAGGAGAAGGGCGAGGCTGATCACTGGGACCTGAAATACGCCGCCGGCGGCACGCTCGATATCGATTTCATCGCGCAATATCTGCAGCTCGTGCATGCGAGCGACAAGCCCGACATTCTCGACGTCTCAACGCTCGAGGTGCTGGAAAAGGCGGAACGACTGGGCGTGCTCCCACACGCCTTCGCCGAGGTGCTGCGCGCCGCGGTGCGGCTCTATCACGATCTGACCCAGATCCTGCGGCTCTGCGTCAGCGAGCGCTTCAACCCGGAAACCGCCGGCGACGATCTTTTGCACGTGATGGCGCGTGCCGGCGACGCCCCGGATTTCTCCTCGCTGGAGGCAAGGGTGAAGGAGACGCAGGCGGAGGTGCGAAGGCTGTTTGGGGTGATTGTCGAGGGGGGCTGACGCGGGATGAGATCGAGTTCAAGCAGGACCGCAGTTTGGGGTGTGACTGGCGCGGCCCGCAAGAGGTAAAGCGAGCTACGGGCCCAAGCGTGCCCGCGCCAGCATTTCAGATGGAAGCTCGCCGAACATTTTACGGAAGTCGCGCGCGAAGTGGCCAAGATTTCCGAATCCGCACCTGAAAGCTATTGCAGAGACGGAAGTTCGTTGATTGGCCTCCAGGAGCATCTGTTTCGCTCGCTGCAATCGTACTGTCTTCGCAAACGTCATTGGCGTGTATCCACGAGTTTTCCTGAAAGCCGTGTAAAGGCTGCGAATGCTCGTGTTCGTATGTGACGCCAGCTCATCGATGGTGATGGCTCGATTCCATGATGCTTCAATAAATTCTTCGGCCAGCCGAACCACGCGAGGTGCTGCTTCCTTTGCGGGCGCCTCCAGGAAAGCGCTGAAGTTATGTCGGTGAGCTGAAAGGAAGGCCATCGTAAGCGCCTGCTCTAGTTCCGTGAGCACTGGGCTCGGCAACTGGGCCGCCGCCGAATTCAGCTGGTTGGCGAGGAACATGGTCAGGTCGCGCAAGACCTGCGCGTTGGGCTCAATCGCAGGCGCAAAAGGGTCGAGTATCAGCGCGCCCCGCGGTTTCGCCCCTAAAAGAGTCACCAAAGCGTTCTCCAGCGCCTCGGTTTCTATTCGAAGGAGAAGCTGTTCGTAGCCAGGTTCAAACACAACGCTGATGCGTTGCCCGGGAGGCACGATGCGGGGCTGCAGCGTACTGACGGCAAGGGCCGAGCCACTCAGAATCGATGTGGCGTGGCCCTTGAGAGGAATTTGCAGTCGCGCAAAATCACACTCCGGGAAGTCGACGATTGTCTTCGCACCATATCCGCAGAAGCTGAGGCCGACATTTGTGAGCCGGAGATAGTTGGCCACGCCTTCAAAACCATCTGGATCGGGGACCTCAAATCCGCTCGCGCCGAAGACCGTGAACAGCGCATCCCGCATTTTTTCCGGATCGCTGGTGCGAATGACAGGAGACCGGCTCAACAGGCGTTCTGGGCTATCCAACATAGCAAGCCACGGCAGTACCTATTCGTAGAAAGGAAAAATGAATCGCACAAAAAATGCCCTTGTGACTGATCTAAATCAACAGCCTGGGACAACTTGCTCAAATTCTGCAGCGAATGCTCAATGAGCGAAGGTTCGAATTGAGTAAATCTTGCAGATTTCGGCGGTAAAATCCGCTTCAAATCCCAGCGGTGCTTATTAGAATCCCGTTTCAAGAGGCGCTAAATCGCCCGCGGACCGAAATCATTGTCAGAAGCAATCGAGTTTCAATCACCTAACAATTTTGATTGATGTGGAGGACTTGCCCCGTTTAGTCCGATGCCACTCGAGGGCCGTCGAGCCGCCGTCTTCGACGGCCCTCTCTTATCTGTCTTGGTCGGGGGTATCGATATGCCGTTTAGAGTCTCACCGCCCACTCGGCAGTCGGCTGTTGAAGAAGTCTCTTTCGAGTGAAGAACGAACGGCCGCTGGCGCTTCGCGTTTGGCGCCATGAATACCCGGCAGGGGCGCTTTTTGGGAAAGGGTCCGAAAATGCATAACGACCTGTTCGTCTCTGACGCCGTTGTTGCCGACACCCAAGCCAACACTTCACTCGAGCGGTTGGAGGGTATCAGAGAGGTGTTGTCCGGCTTGCTGGCCTCAACAATAAAGACGGACAAGGAGATGATGCGTGCTCGCTGGACGCTCGATATCGCCAATAGGTGCGTTTACGTCGTCCTGGCTGATTTTCAGGGCGAAGCCGGTGCGGAGCGTCTGGTCCGCCAGGCAGAGAGCCTATTCGCGTTGATCCAATTTGCTCGCAGGAAGATCGCCGGCCTGCACAAAATTCCGGTCGGCACGGCTAACGCTGAACGACTTGTTCGAGGTTCCGAAATTGCGGGGCTGTCGTAAGAGGCAGCGATGCCGGGCTTTGACTTGAAACCGTCGGCTGTGCTCGACGTTCAGCATTTCTCGAGCTTTGAAGAGTTTCGCCCGACCAACGTTATCGGCGTAGCCAGAAGTGTGCCTCTGGATTGCAGGGCTTTTTCGGCTTCTCGCGCAACCCTCGCTCTGCCCGAAGCACTCGTCGTTCTCCAGCAATCGTTCGCACGGCACTATGAAGCCGATTTGTGGGCTGACGGATGTGGAATCGCTGTTCCCATGTCCGACGAATACGATTTGCTCGCAAACGGGCGGGTTGTAGACAGCACCACCGTTACGCTGCTCCGCGGTCACAATCCTGCCCGCGTCTTCGAGGCACGGCCAAACACTTATGCGATGCTGCGTTTGCATTCCGCCATGCAGACACGAGGATGGGCTGACTTTGAGGAGGGTTACGAATTCTTCAAAATCTCGCCCCAACTAATCCAGCGCCTACGGTTCGTGTTATCGAACATTGCACGATCCGCCTCTGTCTGTACGGATCCAATCGAGTTCACCAACAGTGCGCGGGCAATGCAGGAGGTGCTCTACGAGGCTCTCGACGCCGTTCTCGTAAGAGACGCTGCTATTCGCGCACGTCCCAGATCATTTGACCATCACCGCAGGATAGTCGCGCGGCTAGAGGACTTCGTCCGGGAGAACCCAACGACGGCTCTCTGCAACGAAGACCTGGCTCAGCATCTCGCCACTTCCGTGCGAACTTTGCAGACTGCCATGCAAGCAGTCCATGGGATGAAGCTGCATCAGTACCTTCGCCTCAAACGACTTTGGCTGGTACGACGGCAGTTGACTAAGGCTCTTCCCGGCGTCTCCGTGAAGGTCGCGGCGCGGTCCCACGGCTTCTGGCACATGGGCGAATTCTCCCGATCGTACAAGGCTGCCTTCGCGGAAACGCCTTCTGAAACGTTGGTGCGCGCTCGGGGTTGCAGGGCATAGTCCGTTGGGCGTGCTCTTAGGTTCTCTTCATCGTCGCCAACGCATCTCGCACGAAAGGATCCAGCCCTTCGCCGCCCTGGTCGAGATGGGTGAGAATGGCCGTGCGCATCCGTGGGTCCCAGAATTTCCTGATGTGTTCGGCGATGCCGGGCACGGCCTTGTCGGCGCCCTGGCTGTTGAAGAACTTGCCGATCTGGTTGGCCATGTAGATCAGCCGGTCAGGCGACATCTTCGATTTCCTTGTTGGCCTCGCTGGCGCCGCTCATGGTGGTGATGCGCCCGGGATGGGTGAAGATTTCAAAGCCGTCGGCGCGGGCGACCGCAACGAGGGTGATTCCCGCGGCATCCGCCATCCGCACGGCGAGCGCGGTGGGGGCGGAGACGGCGACCATGACCGGCGCGCCGAGGGTGGCCGCCTTCTGCACCATCTCGACCGAGACGCGGCTCGTCAGCAGCACCATGCCGTCGCTTGCCGAAACATTGGCAAGCGCCAGCGCGCCGCAGAGCTTGTCGAGCGCGTTGTGACGCCCGACGTCCTCGCGCAGGGCGATGATGCCGCGTGCGGCGGTCCAGAACGCGGCCGCATGCACGGCCCGGGTCTCCAGATTGATCTCCTGCAGGGGCGCGAGGCTTTGCATCGCCGCCATCACCTGGGCTTGCGAGAAGCATCCGCCGTTCGGGACGATGGCGGCAGGCCGCACGGCTTGCGCGATCGAATCGACGCCGCACAGGCCGCAGCCGGTCGGGCCGGCGATCTGCCGCCGCCGTGCGTTGATCAGATCGGCGCGGGCAGGGGGCAGCCACATGCGAAGCTCGATGCCGTCGTCGAGCGAAATCACGTCCAGGGACTCGATCTCGTCAGGCGAGTCCACGATGCCTTCGCTCAAGGAGAAGCCGACCGCGAACTCGGTCAGGTCCTGCGGGGTCGCCATCATCACGGCATAGGTGCCGCCATTATAGGTCAGCGCGACCGCGGTCTCCTCCGGAATGCGTCGCGTGCCGCGGCTCATGCCTTCGCTGCGCAACGCAATCCGCTCGACCGGCACGACCGGACGGTGCATGGCCTACTCCGCGGCTTCGGCCGGCACGATCCGCCGCGACTGGCGGGCCTGCGCCTCGTAGGATTTCTGCCAATCGCTGGGGCCGTTGGAGGGGGCGACCTGCACCGCCGTCACCTTGTATTCGGGGCAGTTGGTGGCCCAGTCCGAATAGTCGGTGGTGATGACGTTGGCCTGGGTGTCCGGATGGTGGAACGTGGTGTAGACCACGCCCGGCGCGACGCGCTCGGAGATAGCCGCGCGCAGCGTCGTCTCGCCGGCGCGGCTGGCGAGCCGCACCCAGTCGCCGTCGCGCACGCCGCGTTGCTCGGCGTCATGCGGATGGATCTCCAGCCGGTCCTCCTCATGCCAGACGACATTGTCGGTGCGCCTGGTCTGGGCGCCGACATTGTACTGGCTCAGGATGCGGCCGGTGGTGAGCAGCAGCGGATAGCGCGGGCCGGTGCGTTCGTCGGTCGGGACATATTCGGTGACGACGAACTTTCCCTTGCCGCGGACGAAACCGCCGATATGCATCACCGGCGTTCCCTCCGGCGCCTTCGCGTTGCAGGGCCACTGCACCGAGCCGAGCTCGTCTAGCTTGGCAAAGGAGACGCCGGCGAAGGTCGGCGTCAGCGCCGCGATCTCGTCCATGATCTCGGAGGGATGAGCGTAGTTCATCTCGTAGCCCATGGCCTTCGCCAGGAGAATCGTGACCTCCCAGTCCGCATAGCCGTTGCGCGGGCTCATCACCTTGCGCACGAGCTGGATGCGCCGCTCGGCGTTGGTGAAGGTGCCGTCCTTCTCCAGGAAGGTCGAGCCCGGCAGGAACACATGGGCGTAGTTGGCGGTCTCGTTGAGGAAGAGGTCGTGGACGATGACGCATTCCATTGCCGACAGCGCAGCGACCACATGCGTCGTGTTGGGATCGGACTGCAGGATGTCCTCGCCCTGGACATAGAGCCCCTTGAACGTGCCTTCGATCGCGGCATCGAACATGTTGAGAATGCGCAAGCCCGGCTCCGGGTTGAGCTTGACGTTCCACATCGCCTCGAAGGATTCGCGCACGGCATCGCCCGAGATGTGCCGATAGCCCGGCAGCTCGTGCGGGAACGAGCCCATGTCACAGGAGCCCTGCACATTGTTCTGGCCGCGCAGCGGATTCACGCCGACGCCCGGCTTGCCGACATTGCCGGTCGCCATCGCGAGGTTGGCGATTGCAATGACAGTGGTCGAGCCCTGGCTGTGCTCGGTGACGCCGAGGCCGTAATAGATCGCGGCATTGCCGCCGGTCGCATAGAGCCGCGCGGCGGCGCGCAGCTCGTTCGGATCGACGCCGGTGTAGATTGCGGTCGCCTCGGGGCTGTTCTGGTGCAGCGACACGAAGGTCGCCCAGTCCTCGAACTCGCTCCAGTCGCAGCGCTCGCGCACGAAGGCCTCGTTGACGAGGCCTTCGGTGACGATCACATGCGCCATCGCGGTCAGCACGGCGACATTGGTGCCGGGCATCAAGGGCAGATGATGGTCGGCCTTGATATGGGCGGAGCGCACCAGGTCGGTGCGGCGGGGATCGATCACGATCAGCCTGGCGCCGGCGCGCAGCCGCTTCTTCATCCGCGAGGCGAACACCGGATGCGCATCGGGCGGGTTGGCGCCGATCACCATGATCACGTCGGTGTGCTCGACGGAATCAAAATCCTGCGTGCCGGCCGAGGTGCCGAAGGTGGTGGCGAGGCCATAGCCGGTCGGCGAATGGCAGACGCGCGCGCAGGTGTCGACATTGTTGTTGCCGAAGCCTGCGCGGATCAGCTTCTGCACCAGATAGGTCTCTTCATTGGTGCAGCGGGAGGAGGTGATGCCGCCGACGGAGTCGCGGCCGTATTTGGCCTGGATCGCCTTGAACTTCGCTGCGGCGAACTTGAAAGCCTCGTCCCACGACACCTCGCGCCAGGGCTCGCCGATGGTCTCGCGGATCATGGGTTTCAGGATGCGCTCCTTGTGGGTCGCATAGCCCCAGGCGAAGCGGCCCTTGACGCAGGAGTGGCCGCGATTGGCCTTGCCGTCCTTGTAAGGCACCATGCGCACGACTTCTTGCCCACGCATCTCCGCCTTGAAGGCGCAGCCGACGCCGCAATAGGCGCAAGTGGTGACCACGGAATGCTCGGGCTGGCCGATCTCGATCACGGATTTCTCGGTGAGCGTCGCGGTCGGGCAGGCCTGCACGCAGGCGCCGCAGGAGACGCATTCCGAGCCGAGGAAGCTCTCGCTCATGCCGGGCGAGACGCGGCTGTCGAAGCCGCGCCCGGAGATGGTCAGCGCGAAGGTGCCTTGCACCTCCTCGCAGGCGCGGACGCAGCGCGAGCAGACGATGCATTTGGAGGGGTCATAGGTGAAATAGGGGTTGGACTCGTCCTTCGGCATCCAGGCCGCATTGGCTTCGCCTTTTGCCTCGGCGAACACGTGGTTCTCGCCCTGATAGCCGTAGCGCACGTCGCGCAGGCCCACCGCGCCTGCCATGTCCTGCAGCTCGCAATCGCCGTTGGCGGCGCAGGTGAGGCAGTCCAGCGGATGGTCGGAGATGTAGAGCTCCATCACGCCCTTGCGAAGCCTCTTCAGCCGCTCGGTCTGGGTGTGCACTGTGATGCCCGGCATCACGGGCGTGGTGCAGGAGGCCGGCGTGCCCGCGCGGCCCTCGATCTCGACCAGGCAGAGCCGGCAGGAGCCGAAGGCGTCGACCATGTCGGTCGCGCAGAGTTTCGGGATCTGCGTCCCGGCTTCCATCGCCGCCCGCATGATCGAGGTGCCCTCGGGCACCGTGACGCGCTGGCCATCGATGGTCAGCGTCACGAGCTTTTCGGACTTTGAAGCCGGCGTGCCGAAATCGGTTTCTTCAACAAGCGACATTGGCGTCTCGTCCTTATTCCGCGGCCTGCAGATGTTGCGGCTTGAAATCCTCAGGGAAGTGTTTGAGCGCGCTCATCACGGGGTAGGGCGTGAAACCGCCCAGAGCACAGAGCGAGCCGAGCTTCATGGTGTTGCAGAGGTCCTCGACCAGCGCGAGGTGACCAGCGCCGCGTTCGCCGCGCAGGATCTTCTCGATGGTCTCGGCGCCGCGGGTCGAGCCGATCCGGCAGGGCGTGCATTTGCCGCAGGATTCGATGGCGCAGAACTCGAAGGCAAAGCGCGCCTGCTTCGCCATATCGACGCTGTCGTCGAACACCACGACGCCGCCATGGCCGATCAGCCCGTCGCGCGCAGCGAAGGCCTCATAGTCGAACGGCGTGTCGAACAGCGCGCGCGGGAAGTAGGCGCCGAGCGGCCCGCCGACCTGCACCGCGCGCACCGGGCGGCCGGTAAGCGTGCCGCCGCCGACATCGTCGACGAGCTCGCCCAGCGTAATGCCGAAGGCGGTCTCGAACAGGCCGCCATGGCGGATGTTGCCGGCAAGCTGGATCGGCATGGTGCCGCGCGAGCGGCCCATGCCGAAATCGGCATAGGCCTTGCCGCCATTGGCGAGAATGAAGGGAACTGCCGCAAACGACAGCACGTTGTTGATGACGGTCGGCTTGCCGAACAGACCCTTGTGCGCGGGCAGCGGCGGCTTGGCGCGGACGATGCCGCGGCGGCCTTCCAGGCTCTCCAAGAGCGAGGTTTCCTCACCGCAGACATAGGCGCCGGCGCCGACGCGCACCTCGATGTCGAAGGTGTGGCGCGAACCGCCGATGCGCGGGCCGAGATAACCGCCGCGCCGCGCCGCTGCGATCGCCGCATTCATCGCGGCGACCGCATGCGGATATTCCGAGCGGATATAGATGTAGCCCCTGCTGGCGCCCACGGTGAGCGCTGCGATCGTCATGCCCTCGATCAGCACGAACGGATCGCCTTCCATGATCATGCGATCCGCAAACGTGCCGCTGTCGCCTTCGTCGGCGTTGCAGACGATGTATTTCCGGTCAGCGGCTGTGTCCGCGACCGTCTTCCACTTGATGCCGGTCGGAAAGCCGGCGCCGCCGCGGCCGCGCAGGCCCGAGGCGCTGACTTCCGCGAGCGTCGCTGCCGCGCCCAGACTGAGCGCGCGTTCGAGGCCCTGATAGCCGCCATGGGCGCTATAATCCTCGAGCGAGCGCGGATCAATCACGCCGCAGCGGGCGAAGGTCAGCCGCGTCTGCCGCTTCAGCCAGGGGATCTCCTCCGCAAGGCCCAGGCGCAGCGGATGATTGCCATCGGCCAGCATCGCCTCGAGTACGGACGCGACATCAGCCAATGTCACCGGCCCGAACGCGACGCGACCGGCCGGCGTTGCGACCTCGATCATGGGCTCCAGCCAGTACAGGCCACGCGATCCCGTCCGAACCAGCTCGAGCGTGACACCCCGGGCCGCCGCGGCCTGCGCGATCGCCTGAGCGACCTCGTCGGCGCCGACGGCAACCGCGCCGGCGTCGCGGGAAACGAAAATGCGCAGAGTCATGCCTGCGCCTCCGCGATCAGCGCATCCAGCCGGGCCGGATCGAGCCGTCCGATCACGCGGCCGTCGAGCATGGCCGAAGGCGCCGTCGCGCACAGCCCGAGGCAATAGACCGGCTCCAGCGTCACGCGCTGGTCCGCTGTGGTGTGACCGCAGGCGATCCCGAGCCGCGTCTCCGCGCGCGCGGTGAGCGCGTCGCCCCCCGCAGCCTGGCAGGCCTCGGCGCGGCAGAGCTTTAAGACATGCCTGCCCGCGGGCGCCTTGCGGAAGTCATGGTAGAAGGTAAACACACCGTAAACTTCGGCGCGCGAGAGATTGAGGGCGGACGCGACCATGGGAATGGCCGGCTCCGGCACATAGCCGAACGCTTCCTGAAGGGCGTGGAGGATGACCAGTGTTGCGCCCTCGATCTTCGCATGCTCGGCGATAATCTCGGCAGCTCGCGCTTCATCCCATGGTTCATAAGCGGTTATCATTGTTCTCCTCAATCAGAGGCTTATGCGCTTTTCATGAGACTCCGATTTGGCGGGGATATCAATAAAGCTCTCCCGTGGAGCGATTGCGTAAACCGATTAATCGGAAAGCAAGATCGTGTGATATGAAAAGCCGATGAAGGGGATGCAGACGGGTGCAGGGCGCTGCCGCGCTTTTGTCGTGTTGAGCCGAAATCGGTTGTGTTAATGAGCAGTTGGGGGCTTAACGGGCTGCAAAGGTTTTTTTCGTGATCGACAAGCTTGAACTCCTGCTGGCCCTGGCGAAGGAGCGGCATTTCGGCCGCGCTGCGGAGGCGTGTGGCGTCACCCAGCCCACGATGTCGACCAGCATCAAGCAGCTCGAGGAGATTCTCGGCGTGATGCTGGTGCAGCGCGGCTCGCGCTTCCAGGGCTTTACGCCGGAGGGCGAGCGCGTCCTCGACTGGGCGCGGCGGATCGTCGGCGACGTCAGGGCCATGCGCCAGGAGATCAACGGCCTCAAGGACAAGCTGTCCGGAGAAATCCGCATCGCGGCGATCCCGACCGTGCTCGGCATGGTGGCCTCGCTGACCACGCCGTTCCGCGCCCGCCATCCGGATGTGCGCTTCCGCATCCAGTCCTGCACCTCGGCTGATGTGCTGGGGCTCCTGGAAAATCTCGAGGTCGATGCCGGGCTCACTTATATCGAGAACGAGCCGATCGGAAACGTCCGCACCATCCCGCTCTTCAACGAGAGCTATCGCCTGCTCACCGCACCCGATGCCATGTTCGGCGATCGCGATGAGGTGACGTGGAGGGAGGTCGGGCAGGTGCCGCTGTGTCTGCTCACGCCCGACATGCAGAACCGCCGCATCATCGACCGCGCGCTGCGCTCGGTCGGCGCCGAGGCGACGCCGACGCTGACCTCGAACTCGCTGCTGGTCCTGTTCACGCATGTGAAGACCGGCCGCTGGGCCAGCGTGATGCCGGCCAAGCTTGCGGAGACGCTCGGCCTGGCCGACACCGTCCGCAGCATCCCGATCGTCGATCCCGAGGTCAATTACTCAATCGGCCTCGTCATTCCCCAGCGCGACCCCATGACGCCGCTGATCGCCGCGCTGGTGAACGTGGCGCGTGAAGTGGCGCCGACGCTGCAGACGGCTTAGACCGACCGCGGAGCAAGCGGTGTCGTCAGTGATTTGCCCGACGGGTCGCCGGCGCAAGATCCTGTCAAGGTGCTTGCGCAAAAATATTCCTGTTTTCAGAAATTCGGATTTGGCGTATGGTTGCCTCACTCCGCACCGACATGAGGGGCGTTACGCGTCGTCACGAACGTGGAGCGGAATGCGGTGGACGTGGAGGGGCCGGGTGACGATCGGCTCTGACACGGACGGCGAAATCGCGTGGTCCTGGCGCCCCAAAGGCTTGGCGCCAAGTTGGCGATGATGCTTCGCATCACGCTGATGACGGTGGCAATCGGCAAGGTTCACCGGGGAGAGCGCGCCATAAGCCGTAAACCCCTGCGCAGGGGAGGCCGGAGTGTATCCGCCTGTACCTGTGGTTTTCGCGCTCTTCGCGCAACTTTTCGCGCGAGGGCCCCGGGTGCATGCGGCCACCCGGCCTTCCCTGCGCCCTCAGCTTTCGAAGGGGGCAACGACGGATGCAAAGCTCG
Organism: Bradyrhizobium sp.; assembly: GCA_035652015.1. Taxonomy (GTDB): domain Bacteria; phylum Pseudomonadota; class Alphaproteobacteria; order Rhizobiales; family Xanthobacteraceae; genus Bradyrhizobium. The sequence continues at coordinate 46,027 of DASREP010000017.1, forward strand.
GGCGAAACGCGCCGCGAGAGCGAGAAGCTGTGTCTCCAGATTCTCCTCGTCATCGCCCGCGAAAGCGGGCGATCCAGTACGCCGCGGCCTATCGGCTCAAGCACTGCTGTCTCTGGAATACTGGATCGTCCGGTCAAGCCGGACGATGACAGCGTGCCTTGGACTACGCCGCCGCCGGCATCCTCCGTCCGTCCCTGCGGCCGTCGCGGGGGAGGGAGACGCGGACAACGGTGCCGGCGCCGAGCTTGGAGCGGAGTTTCATGGTGCCGCCATGCAGCTGGGTCAGCGAGCGCGCGATCGCAAGGCCGAGGCCCGAGCCGTGATAGGTCTTGGTGAGCTGGCTTTCGACCTGCTCGAACGGCCGCCCGAGCCGCGCCAGCGAATGCGGGGCGATGCCGATGCCGGTGTCGGCGATCAGGAACACGATCCGGTCAGGCAGCACGTGGCTGCGCACCACCACGCGGCCGCCCTCGGGGGTGAACTTCACCGCATTGGAGAGCAGGTTGACCATGATCTGCTTGGTGGCTCTGCGGTCGGCGACCGCATGAATGGCGCTCGAGATGTCGGCATCGAGTGCAAGGTCCTTGTCCTGGGCGCGGCCGGCGACCACGCGCAGGGATTCCGCGAGCGTCTTGGAGAGATCGAGCATCTCCATGTCGAGCTTCATGCGGCCGGCCTCGATCTTGGACATGTCGAGAATGTCGTTGATCACCTCGAGCAGGTATTGGCCGCTGGTGAGGATGTCATGACAATATTCGCGGTACTTGTCCGAGCCGAGCTCGCCGAACATGCCGCTGCCCATGATCTCGGAGAAGCCGATGATGGCGTTGAGCGGCGTGCGCAGCTCGTGGCTCATATTGGCGAGGAATTTCGACTTGGTCTGGTTGGCTTCCTCGGCGCGGTTCTTCTCGCGGGCATATTTCTCGGCGAGGTCCGCCAGCTCGATGGCCTGCCGCTCGAGTTCGGCCTGCGAGCGCTTCAAGTCGTTGACGGTGGCGCGCAGGCGCAGGTCGTTCTCGACCAGCTTCTGCTCATGCGCCTTGATGCGGGTGATGTCGGTGCCGACGGAGACGTAGCCGCCGTCCTTGGTTCGGCGCTCGCTGATATGCAGCCAGCTGCCGTCCTCGAGTTGCGCCTCGAAGGTGCGCGCGCCCGGGATCTGGCTGGTGTCCAGCTGGCGGGTGCGCACCTCCGGCATGCTACCCACTTCGATTACGGTCTCGTAGGAGGTGCCGGGGATGACCGCCGACTCCGGCAGCTTGTGCAGGCGCTGGAAGTGCGAGTTGCAGAGCACCAGGCGGTCGCTCGCATCCCACAGCACGAAGGCCTCGGGGATGGTCTCGATGGCGTCGCGCAGCCGCAGGTCCGCTTCGACGGTTTTCTCGGCGAGGCTCTTCTGCTCGGTGATGTCGACCGCGATTCCGATCAGGTGCAACCCTGTATCGTTGGCGCCGTGATTGCTGGAACCTTGGCTGAGCTCGCAGCGCACCCGCAGCCAGATCCAGTGGCCGTCGGTGTGCTGCATGCGAAAGCTCTGGTCGATGTGATGGATCTCGCCGGCGATCAGCTGCTCGGCGATCGCGAACAGGTCGATGTCGTCGGACTTCACCAGGGCGTTGACCTCGCCGAAGGTCAAGAGATCGCTGCGGCTGTCGAGCCCGAGCATGGTGAACATGGAGTGCGACCAGAAGATCCGGCCGCGCGACAGGTCCCAGTCCCACAGGCCGCAGCGTCCGCGATTGAGTGCGGTGTCGATGCGGCCGCGCACGGCATCATTGATCAGGTCGCCCTCGCGGGCGCGGGTCGACTGCCAATGAAAGGCAAAGCCGAGGATCAGCACCACGAAGCCGGTGGTGGCGGACAGCGTGACGGCGAGCGCGGCATCGGAGCCCCAGATCGGCTCGTACTTCTCCTGGATCACCACGATCTGCCCCGGCAGCGACCTGATGATGCGCGACACCGCGAGCGCGCCGCGGCCGTTCGGCAGCAGCATGTCGGCGACCTCGCCCTGGTGACCGGGCGCGGCGATCAGCTGCGCGGTCGAGATGATGTCGAGCAGCTGGTCCGCCTCGCCGAGGCTGGCGTCGATCGGCAGCCGCGCGAGGATGCGATGATCCGCGCCGGTGATGATGACATGGCGGCCCGTGGCCATGCCCCAGTCGGGCACGAGGTCGGGCAAGAGCTCCTGCAGATGCTCGATATTGCTCAGCCGCTGCATCCGCGGCGCGGCCAGCCGATCGATGCGCTCGCCGAGCATGTCGGCCAGCGCCGCGAGCTCGCGCTTGGTCGCGCCCCGTTTCTGCCTGTATTGATCGAGCACCTGCACGAACGCGCCGAGGCAGATCGTGATCAGGAACGCGATGATGAGTATCGGGACCGCACGACGGAGAGTCGGCTCCGCTATCAACAGCCGGTGGTAGGCTGGTTTCGCGATCGATTGCGCCAATCCCTTGATGGAATCGGATTGGACGCATGCGTCTGCCGCATGCGCGCGCGCCATGCCTTAAACCCCCGCCGAAGTTCTTCTGCACCCGCGTCCGGAAGCACCCCATGACTTCCGAATCAAGGCGATTTGAATCCAGTTTTCCCGGACTGTCGAGAGTCAACGATTCCTTAAAGCGAATAATTCTTTGTCCAACGGAGAATCACGCTCGTGAATATACGGAGCGGCGAGTCCGAAACAGGAACGCAGGCGGGATTGCGTCAGGCGTGTGGCGGTTCTGCGTGACTGATGACGCGCTTGACGCTCGGGTAATCGCGCCGCAGCGCACGCTCGATCGCGTCGACATTCTCGTGCACCTTGATGACGCTCATCGAGGGCACCGCGCGGCAATGGAAGTTGACGATCTCGCCGGCCGCGGTGTCGCGCACCCGCACATTATGAATGTCGCGGACGTCGGTCTCCGCCGCATAGCGCGCCAGCGCCTGCGCAATCTCGGCAACCCGGCTAGGGGCGGCATCACTGCCGAACGGCAACTCCGGCTCCAGCGGCTCGATGTGGGTGTCGACCTCGACATCCGCGCCGAATTCTTCGCCGATCTTCTGCTCCAGGCGGTTGGCGATGGCATGGGCCTCGTTGAGCGCCATCTCGCCGTCGACCTCGAGGTCGATGCTGACGATCAGCTTGTCACCGAGGTCGTGAACGGTGACGTGGTGGATGGCGAGCGCGGAATTGCGCGCGATCACCATGATGCGCTCGCGCACGCTTTCATTGCTGAGCGCCACCGGAACCGCCGTGAAAGTGAGATCGGCATCCCCGAACGCCTTGACGACGGCGGCCTGCGCCCGCTGCTTGATCTCGTCGACCCGGTCGATCGGCAGCGTCCGCGGCACCCGGACGGCGGCGTCGATGAAATGGGTGGCCCCGACCATCCGCACCCGCAACCGCTCGACATCGACCACGCCGGGGATGGCGGCGATGATGGCCTCGGCTTGTTCGGCGACGCCCTCCGGCGCGCGGTCGACCAGTGTCTCTACCGTGGAGCGGGCGAGCCGCAGGCCGAGGGCAGCTATCATCACGGCGACTGCGATTGCCGCCGCGGCATCACCCCAGTGAAAGCCGAAGGCCGACAGCGCCAGGCCGATGATGACCGCGACGGAACCGGCGACGTCAGAGGCAAAGTGCAGGGCGTCGGCGGCGAGCGCCTGGCTCTGCGTCTCGTGCGCGGCGCGGTGCAGCGCGCGCGCCCGCCAGAGATTGACGGCGATGTCGACCAGGAGGACGACGAAGGGAATCGTGGAGATCACGGGCGGGGCTGCGCCTTCGCGCAGGCGGCTGTAGGACTCGACCAGGATGCCGCCGGCCAGCACATAGAGCAGGGCGATCACGCCGAGTGCGGAGATGCTCTCGAGCTTGCCATGGCCATAGTGATGTTCGGCATCGGCCGGGCGGTCGGACACCCGCACCACCATCCAGGTGATGATGGTCGCGATCACGTCGACCGAGGAGTGCAGGGCCTCGGAGACCAGCGCCAGCGAGCCGATCAGGATGCCGACCACGAATTTCGCCACCGCCATGCCGGCGCTGGCAAACACCGAGATCGCAGCAACGCGGGATTTTTTGGGGAGGGCAGCCTCGCTCATGGCCGGCGGTTTACCAGCCCATTCTGCAACATGAAAGCGCGCACGCGGCGCCGTTCAGCAACCAGCCACAGCTTCGTTGTGGCTGTTGCGAATTGTTCCGATTTTAAATCGACATCAAAGCGTCACGACGATCTTGCCGAGATGCTTGTTGGCTTCCATGTGCGCGAACGCGGCGCCGATGTCGTCGAATTTGAAGACCCTGTCGATCGGCAGCTGCAGCTTGCGGCTCTCCACTGCGCCCCAGATGTCGCGCCTGACCTCGTCGAAGATCTCGGCGATCTCCTGAGGGCTTCGGGTGCGGAAGGTGACGCCGATATAGTTGATGCGGCGCGCCGCATGCAGGTCGAAATTGAAGTCGGCATGGGTGCCGCCGAGCCGGCCGACATTGATGATGCGGCCCTTGATCCGGGTCGCCGCCAGGTTCTGGTTCGCGACCTTGCCCGACACCTGGTCGATGATCAGGTCAACGCCTTCGCCGTCGGTCGCGGCGAGCACGTGCTCGACCCAGGCGGGGTCGGAGGAGTCGATCGCGAGGTCGGCGCCGAACTCCTTCAGCCGGCTGCGGCGCATGGCGTCGGTCGAGGATCCCACCACAAGTCGGGCGCCCTTGAGCTTCGCGATCTGCATGGCCATCAGCCCGACGCCGGAGCTTGCGCCCTGGACCAGCACAGATTGCCCCGCCTGCAGCGCCCCGTTGGTCACCACCGCGTTGTGCATGGTGGTGAGCGCGACGGGGAGGGTGGCGGCCTCCTCGAAATTCATGTTCGAGGGCGCGCGGAAGATGCGGCCGGGATCGGCCAGCGTGTATTCGGCGAGCGCGGCCGCGCCGGAGCCCATGATGCGGTCACCGATGGCAACGCCTTTCGCGTCGGGCCCGAGGGCTGCGACCTCGCCGGCCCATTCCATGCCGAGCACGGTGCCGACGCCGCCGCGGCTGCCATGGACATGGCCCTTGGTCATGCCGAGATCGGCGCGGTTGAGGCCGCAGGCGTGGACCTTCACCAACACTTGCGCCCCTTTCGGCGTGGGTTGGGGAATCTCGGTAATGGCAGGGCCGCCTGCGCCAAAGACATAGGCCTTCATGGGATCAACTCTCGAACGATGGGACGGGGATGGTTATTCGGCGGCCTCGCGGCGGGCAGGCGAACGCATGCGGTTCAGCCGGCTTGCGATGATCTCTTCCGCCTCGCGCACGATGCGGGAGACCAGCTCCGCACAGCTCGGGATATCGTGGATCAGCCCCTGCGCCTGGCCGGCGGACCAGATGCCTTCATCGGCATCGCCGGTCGCATAGACCATCTTGCCGCGTGCGCCGGCCACGAGCTCGCGCACCTGCTCGAATGTCGCGCCCTCCTTCTCCATCGCCACCACCTTGGTCGAGATGGCGTTCTTCGCAACGCGCGAGGTGTTGCGCATGGTGCGGAAGATCAGCTCGGTCTCGCGCTCGTCATTGGCGACGATCTTCTCCTTGATCAGCTGATGGATCGGGCTTTCCTTTGTGCACATGAAGCGAGTGCCCATGTTGATGCCCTCGGCGCCGAGCGCAAGCGCGGCGACCAGGCCGCGGCCGTCGGCAAAGCCGCCGGAGGCGATCATGGGGATTTTCACCTTGTCGGCCGCGGCCGGGATCAGGATCAGGCCGGGCGTGTCGTCCTCGCCGGGATGGCCCGCGCACTCAAAGCCGTCGATCGAGATGGCGTCGACGCCCATGCGCTCGGCGGACAGCGCGTGGCGCACGCTGGTGCATTTGTGCAGCACCTTGACGCCGTGCTTCTTGAACTCGGTGACGTGCTCCTGCGGCTTGTTGCCGGCGGTTTCAACCAGCTTGATGCCGCTCTCGATGATGGCGGCGCGGTATTCGGCATAGGGCGGGGGCTTGATCGCGGGCAGGATGGTCAGATTGACGCCGAACGGCTTGTCGGTCATGTCGCGGCAGCGCGCGATCTCGCGTGTGAGATCTTCCGGCGTCGGCTGTGTCAGCGCAGTGATGAAGCCGAGCGCGCCAGCGTTGGCAACCGCCGCGACCAGCTCGGCGCGGCCGACCCATTGCATGCCGCCTTGCACGATCGGGTGCTCGACGCCGGCGAGTTCGGTGAATCGCGTTTTCAGCATGTCCTGCCCTGTGCTCCCTCACGCGCGGGCGTGCCGCGCCGGTCTCTTATTGCGAGATTTCGGAGACGGAGGATGGCGTCGCGCCCGGCAAATGTCCACCGGGCGCGGCCGCCGCTCAGGCGGTGCGGGTATGCAAAGCTGAAGGCGGTTGCTGCGGCCGCGTCAGGCCGCTTGCGGCGCGCTGGTCGTGATCTGATCGACGGCGGCAGCGATGTCGCGCATGCTGATCACGCCGGTCAGCGAAAAATTGTCGATCACGGGCAGATGGCGGATATGATGCACGTTCATCAGGTGCCGCACCTCATCGAGCGTATCGGTCGACGCGCAGGAGACCAGCCGTTGCACCGAGATCAGCTGCGAGACCTTCACATTGACGCCGTTGGCGCCATGCTCGGCGATCGCACGCACGACGTCGCGCTCGGTGAACATGCCAGCTGCAGTGTTGCCCTCGGAGCGCACCACATCCTTGACCACGAGGGCGCTGATATTGTTGGCGCGCATCAGGCGCGCGGCGATGCCCACGGTCTCATTCATGCGGATTGTGACAACGCGGGCGTTCTTTTTGCGCAGAACATCTCCGACTTGCATGGCAACCTCCTTTTTCGCGACGGCGCTCGTCTCTCCTTGATGAAACAAGTCTGGTATACATTATGCCAATTGTCAATTGGAATTTATGGTATAATGACACCTATTTGGTGCCTCGATCGCAGCATGTCTAAGCTTAGGAGAGATCGGGCCAAGGCAAAGCGATGGGATCCACAATCACGAGAAGTTGCGGCCCTTGCACGGCCTGCTGCGATGGCTGGCTGAAGATCGAGGTGCGCGGCACGCCCGTAGCGCCCGGTCATCCATGTCCCTACAGCATCGCGCACGGCTGTTCGATCTATGCCGAACGGCCGACCCATCCGTGCCGCGAGTTCATCTGTGGCTGGCTGGCCGGCTCGAGTCCGCTGCCGGACTGGATGCGTCCCGACCGGTCGGACATGATCATGCTGGCGGCGAATTTCTCCTGGCGCGACCTGCCGGTCGACGTGATCGTGCCGGTCGGTGACCAGCCGAAGAAAAAGGCGCTGGATTGGCTGATGCACTTCAGTGCGGCCAACCGGCGGCTGCTGCTCTATCAGATCAAGGGCGAGTGGTTCGCGTTCGGTCCGCCCGCATTCCAGGCCGAGATGTCCGAGCGCATCCAGCGCGGGGAGAAGCTGTGGGGCGAGTGATTGTCCAGATGCGCGCGCCGGGCCCGATCGACACCGCTTCCGGACGGACGCAATCTCGGATTGCGTCTGTGATCTCCGGGCGTTGCAAGGCGTCACGAGTCCGTCAAATAAACGTCTGCTGGCATTACCCATATCATGCGTCGCAACATTTTATTTCACAATGCCGCAATTTTATTGCGGTGCAGTGCAACTTTTTGTAGCTTTTATGCGACAGTGTTACCGGAAATTCATTTACCACAAAGAGACCATCTTCCATTTGGCATCTGGTATACCTTAGGCTTCCTTACCCAGAGTTGAATCGGGCAAAACGGGTGGGGATGACACCATGAAGGGGAAGCTTCTTTCCGGCACGGCCTGCGCCGCGCTTTGTTTGCTTTCATTTAGCGGTACGGCACGATCGGCGACGCTCGACGACGTCATGGCACGTCTCGACAAGATCGAAAAAGAGAACGCCGAGCTGCGCGCGAAGGTGCGGGCCTTGCAGGCAAAGCCGGCGGCTGTCGCAGCCGCACCGGCGCCTGCGCCGACCGATCCGAGCAAGTTCAAGGGCAATCCGGTGCTGCATGCGGCGGTCGCGACCTCGCCCGCGCCGCCGCCCCCGGCGACGATTGGTGGCATGCCGGTCAAGGCCGGTCCTCTGACTCCGCTGATCGACAACACGACTGTCACGCTCTACGGGTCCATCGACGTATCGGGCGATCTCTTCAACAATTCGGTGTTCGATCAGGGCACGAAATGGGGCATCGCGAGTAACATCTCGAGTTTCGGCGTGCGCGTGCGGCATAACCTTGCCCCCTACGGTTGGGACGGCATGGCGGTCGTCGCGCAACTCGAATCCCAGGTCGACATCGCCGCGGCCCCGAACGAGCGGGCGGCATTCGGCACCCGCGACAGCTATCTGGGGCTCGAAGGGCCCTGGGGCTCGATCAAGGCCGGCAAGTCCGACACGCCTTACAAGAGAGCAACCAACGCCTGGGATCCATTCTCGCGAACGGTCGCCGATTACAATTCGATCATGGGTAATACAGGCGGCGACAACCGTGCTGAATTCGATTGGCGCATGAACCACGCGATCTGGTACGAATCGCCGATCTGGAACGGCTTCCAGTTCAGCGCGCTCGTATCACCGGGCCAGAATTACGCTCAGGACAACAGCGACTACGCCTATGGTGATTATTTCCAGTGTAACGGCGCATCGACGCGCGGCAGCGGGAGCAACTTCCCGGGCACCGGCGGCGCAGTTGGAGGCAATATCGGGGGTAACGGCTGTACCGACGGTTCATATGGCAACGCCTACAGCGCCGCCGCGACCTACAAGAACGGTCCGTTCTCCGCGATGGCTGCTTACGAGCTGCACGAGCACGTCAACCGGCACGGCGACGACAATCTTGAGCCTGCGCTCGGCGGACTGCCCATCTTCCTGCCGGATGGTTCTCAAATCTTGACAGGCGTCCACAACGAATGGGCTGCGAAGATCGGCGGCGGCTATCGCTTCAATGATGGCATCGGCGATCTGCAATTCTATACCTATTACGAGTGGATCCGGCGCGAAGTCACGCCTATCGAGCAACCCTTCAACGAACGATCCCGTGACGGCGTCTATGCCAGCCTGACGCAGTACATCGGCAAGCAGTGGTCCGTCAGTGCGGCCTACACCCACGCCTTCAACACGCCGGGCAATCCGGCCTGTCTGAGCTTCAACAACGTCAACGCAGGTGTCCCGTGCGGAACTGTTCCTGCGGTGGGGCCGATTGGCCAATACCAGGCCAACCTGTTCAGCGATTCCGCCAACCAGTATTCCATTGGTGCGCGCTACTACTTCAACAACTGGGCGAGCTGGTACGTCGTGGCGACCGAGCTCACGCAGGGGGCAGGGGCTCACTACTGCCTCGGCGCGAGCGGCCACGGCTATCAGATTTGCTCGCGCGATGCGGCCAACGACACGATCGGCGGTGCGACGCTCAAGGCCATCTCGAGCGGCATGACGTTCAATTTCTGATCGTCGCCAGTTGCTGGAAGGAGGGGGACTATCAAGTCCCCCTTTTTCGTGTTTGCTATGATACCGGCCGGGGAGCACGGTCGTGACCGCCACCAGTTCGCCGCCATTGAATTGGCAGGCCTGCATTCATCACAGGGAGGTCAAACCATGGATTGGCAACCGCCGCCGGCGATCGTGCAGCTGGCGCAATCCGAGCAGCCCGCCGAGGCGCCCGTCGAGCCAACCCCGATCAAGGTCGACGTCTCGAAATACATTCCGGAATCCGCAACGGCGGTGACCATGATCGTCACACTGACGCCTCCCACGGGGCAGGCGCTCATCTATGCCGCCGGCCACGAGAAGGAGGGGACTGTATTCAGGGGGGCGCGGTCGATCGAGGAAGTCAAGCTTGACGGTCCGATCATCTATGTGAAGCTTTACGGCGCGACCAATTTCGATATCCAATACACGAACTACCGGCAGCCCTATTAGCTGCTGCCGGTCGCGAGAACGAACAGCCCGTGGAACGTGCGGCACCGGAGAAGCTGTTGACACAAGCCCTCGCGGCGCTGCGAAGGGGCGCGCTCGACGATGCAAAGCGGCTTTACGGTTCGGTGCTCGCTATTGATCCTGCCAACGCCGCTGCGATCGGCAATCTTGCCGTCATAGCGGCGCAGCAGGGCGATCTTGCCGGCGCCGAGCGGTCGTTTCGTCGGATGGTCGCGCTGAGGCCGAACGATCCCTCGGGCTATAACAATCTCGGATTGGTCCTGCAGCAACAAGGCCGTGTGGCTGATGCGATCACCGTGCATCAACGGGCGCTCGAATTGAGACCGAACTACGCCGAAGCCCATGTTGCGCTTGGCGATGCTCTCAAACAGCAGCACGACTACGACCGCGCGGCGCAATCCTATCTGGCGGCCCTCGCGATCAGGCCCGATTACGCGGAAGCTCATAACAATCTCGGTGTGCTGTTCCAGGTGCAAGGCAAGTATGAAGACGCGGCATCGGCCTACGCGAAGGCGATCGCGGCGAAACCGGGCTATGCCGAGGCGGAGTTCAACCTTGGGACCGTGCTGCACCAGCTGGGGAAGCTCGAAGCCGCGGAGGCCGCCTATACGCGTGTGATTGCCATCAATCCGCGGGTAGCGGTCGCTCACAACAATCTCGGCACCGTCTTGAGGGATCTGGGACGGCTGGACGCTGCCGTGGCCAGCCTCGAGCGGGCGATCGGCCTCCAGGCGGATTACGCAGAGGCTTTCTATAATGTGGCGACCGTTCTGCGAGAGCAGGGCGGGCTGGAGCAGGCTCTGGGTTGCTACGGCCGCGCCGTCGCGCTGCGGTCGGATTACGTGGATGCGGTCAACAACGCCGGCATCATCCTTCAGGAGCTCGGACGCGCAGGCGAGGCTATCGAGCTCTACCGCCGGCTCGCTTCATCTGCACCAGCGGGCGCGGACCTCTACAACAACATGGGAGCGGCATTGTTGTCCGAGGGCCGTACGGAGGAGGCGCGAGAGGCCTTCGAGCAGGCTCTATCATTGAGGAAAGATTTTCCGGAAGCCCACTACAATCTCGGCAATGCCGCGCGGGAGCGCGGCGACATCGCAGGCGCCATCGCTGCATATCAACATGCGTTGCAACTGCGGCCCGATTATGCCGAGGCCTATTGCCAGCTCGTCTATCATCGCCGGCAAGCCTGCATGTGGGACCAGTTCGATGCAGATGATGACGGGATGCTCGATCTTGTCCGCAAGGGTGTCAGCGTTCCGCCATTCTTCCTGCTGACGACGCGCGCCTCCGCAGCCGATCAGCTTGGCTGTGCGCGGACATGGGCGGCTGCGATCCGGCGTGATCGTCCGGCCGTGTTCGAGCACGCTCCGAAAAATCGATCGGAGCGGATCAGGCTTGGTTACCTGTCCGGCGATTTTCACCAGCACGCTACCGCTCATCTGATGGCGGAGCTGTTCGAACGCCATAATCGCCACCGGTTCGAGGTGATCGGCTATTCCTACGGTCCCGATGACGGCAGTGCAATGCGCGGGCGGCTTGTTCGCGCTTTCGATCGCTTAGTCGATATCCGCGCTTTGTCACATCGGCAGGCTGCGGCGGCCATCCACGACGATGCGGTGGATATCTTGATCGACCTGAAGGGATATACCCATGGGGCGCGGCCCGCGATAGCGGCGCAACGGCCGGCGCCCGTTCAGCTCAGCTATCTCGGGTTTCCCGCAACCATGGGCGCGGATTTCGTCGATTATCTCGTGGTCGATTCGTTCGTGGTGCCGGGCGACCAGCAGCCGTTCTTCTCCGAGCAGCTTGTGCATCTTCCCGGATGTTATCAGGTGAACGATCGCCAGCGCCGAATTGCGGATCCACCTCCATCCAGGCAGGCCTGTGGTTTGCCTGCCGAGGGCTTTGTCTTTTGCAGCTTCAACAACAGCTACAAGATTTCGCCGCGGTTGTTCGATGTGTGGATGCGCCTGCTCAGGGCGCGGTCGGGAAGCGTGTTGTGGCTCTTGAGCTCGAATGATCTGGTCGAAGGCAATCTGCGTGCGGAAGCGGAGAGGCGCGGTGTTGACCCGCGCCGACTGGTGTTCGCTCCCGTGGTTCCATCAGCTGATCACCTCGCGCGTTTTTCACGCGCGGACCTGTTTCTCGATACCCTGCCCTGCAACGCCCACACCACCGCCAGCGACGCGCTATGGGCCGGGGTCCCTGTGCTGACGTGTAGCGGCAAGACGTTTGCGGGCCGGGTGGCGGGGAGCCTTCTGAACGCGGCTGGCATTCCGGAGCTGATCACACAATCGCTTGACGACTACGAGCGGGTCGCTCTTGGACTGGCGCAGGACGGCGATCGGCTGTCTGCGCTGCGTAGCAAGGTCAGAAAGGCGCGGGATGGCTTGCTCTTCGACTTGCCGAAGCTCGCCGGGGCCATTGAAACGGCCTACATACGCATATGGCAGAACTGGCTGCTCGGGCAAAAGCCTGCCGCGCTCGCGCTCGAAAGTGAATGACGTGATGTGCTAATCAAGGCAAAGTCGCCTGATCCGGTGTTTACCACCAGCCGGACAGGCGAGGGAGGACAGATACCATGCTGCACCGGACAATGTTGATCGTTTCTGCGCTCCTTCTCTTCGGAATTGGGAATGCATGCGCCACCACCCAAAAGCTACGGCGGCACTATCATGATTATGTTGTAGCGGTCCCGGACAGCAGCCCCGTGAACCGGTTCGGTGGACGTCTGGTGTATCACCCGGCCTCCAACATTGCCTGCGACACCCACTATCGGGCAACCCGTGGGCTGCCCTGCGACCAACCGGTCTGGGTTTATGGAAGCCCTTGCGAGGTTGATCTCGGTCTCGGGCGCTCCCGGCCCTGCGATTGACGCTGCGCCGTTTTGGCATTCGAGGCCTGATGTGACCGCCGGCAGCCCCTCCGATCGCGCGCTCGCCGCGGCCATGGCCCAGCACCAGGCGGGACGACTTCAGGAGGCCGAACGGCTCTATCGCGCGGCCTGCGAGGCCGATCCGAGGAATGCCCGGGCGTTTCATCTGCTCGGCGTCGTCATGCATCAGCTGCAACGGGCGGATGCTGCCGGCATGCTCGCGCGCGCGGCAGCCTTGCGGCCCGAGATCGCCGAGATTCACAACGACCGCGGCGTGGTTCTCGCAGCCACGGGGAATTTTGTCGAAGCGCTCGGCTGCTTTGAAAAGGCGCTGGCGCTGAGATCCAGCTATCCTGAGGCCCGCGCGAATTTCGCCCGCAGCCTACGCTCGCTCGGCCGCCTCGATGAAGCGGCAGGGCAGTTCGAAGCCGTGCTGAAAGAGGCGCCGCAGGCGGTTCCTGTTCATCTCGAGCTCGCGGCCACGCTGGAAGCAAGAGGCGAGGTCTCGCGGGCCGAACAGCATCTGCGGCAGGCATTGGCGCTGCAACCGCGCTTCTTCGAGGCGTGCCTGCATCTTGCGCGTCTGCTCCAGGTCCAGGGCCGCCCGACCGAGGCGCTGGACTTTGCCGAGCGCGCGGCCGCGCTACGTCCCGACAGCGCGGGCGCGCTCAACAATCTCGGTAATGTGCTCCGCGCGCTCGGACGATCGCAGCCGGCGATCGCGCGATACAGCGAAGCGCTGCGGATCGATCCGAATTTTGCCATGGCGCATTACAATTGTGGCCTGGCGCTGCGGAGCCAGGCGCGGATTCCGGAGGCAAGGGAGCATTTTGCCCGGGCGTTCGCGCTGCAGCCGCAGGCGCTCGAAGTCGAGCTTGCGCTGTGCATGGCCGAGCTGCCTGCGCTCTATGACGCGCCTGCCGAGATCGACGAACGCCGCACCGCCTATGCGCAGCGGCTGGCGCACCTCGCGCGTCACGTGGAGAAGGCCGGCACGCCGGCGCGGCTGGCCGACGAGATCGGCGCGCATCAGCCGTTCTATCTTCCCTACCAGGGGCGCAACGATCGTGAATTGCAGTCGGCCTATGGTGCGCTAGTCTGCAGGGTGATGGCGGCCAGGTACGACGCGGCGCCGCCCTTGCCAAAAGCGCCGGGGTTGGACGAGCCGATCCGCATCGGCATTGTCAGCGCCTTCTTCAGGCAGCATTCGAACTGGAAGATCCCGATTCGAGGTTGGCTCAAGATGCTCGACCGCGAGCGCTTTCACCTGTTCGGCTACCACACCTCGTCCGAACACGACGCCGAGACCGAGGTCGCGGCCAAGCTGTGCAGCCGCTTTGCGCAGGGACCAAAATCGCTTGATGCCTGGCGCCGGACGATTTTGGACGACGCGCCGCATGTGCTGATCTATCCGGAGCTCGGCATGGACACGCTGTCGGCGCAGCTTGGGGCGCTGCGGCTCGCGCCGGCCCAATGCTGCTCCTGGGGACATCCGGTCACCTCGGGCTTTCCGACCATGGATTATTTCCTCAGCAGCGAGCTGATGGAGCCAGCGGATGCCGATGCACACTATACCGAGCGGCTGGTGCGGCTGCCGAACCTGTCGATCTACTACGAGCCTGCGGACATGCCCGCCGCCGCTCTCGGCCGCGCGCAGCTGGGGCTGCGGGACGAGGCGGTGGTCTATTGGTGCTGCCAGTCGCTGCCGAAATATCTGCCGCAATTCGACGCCGTGTTTCCGCGCATTGCCGCTGCGGTTCCGGGGTGTCAGTTCACGTTCATCGAGTTCGCGGCCGGAGACGCCGTGACGCAGGCGTTCAAGGTGAGGCTGGATCGCGCCTTTGCCGCCGCAGGGCTGAAGGCGAGCGAGTATTGTGTCTTCCTGCCGCGGCTCTCGCGGGAGCATTTTGCTGCAGCAATCGGTCAGTGCGACATCGTGCTGGATTCAATCGGTTGGTCCGGCTGCAATTCGATTTTGGAGAGCCTGGTGCATGATCGGCCCATCGTCACCTATGCCGGTGAGATGATGCGCGGCCGCCACGCTGCTGCGATCCTGACCATGATGGGGCTTGCCGAGACGATCGCTCAAACGGTCGACGCCTATGTCGACATTGCAAGTGCGCTCGGACGGGACCCGACCCGGCGCGCCGCGCTGTCATCGCGGATCGCTGCCAACAAGCAGCGCGTCTATCGCGACACGGACTGCATCGTCGCGCTGGAGGCATTTCTCGAAAGGGCAGCCCGCGACGCTTGATGGATTCACCGTTGGCCACTTGGAGACAAAAGAGGCGCACCGAAGTGCGCCTTTTGCAGTTCCGAAGGTGGTTGCTTGCGAGCGCCCGAGACCGGCGCCGCGCCTATTCCGCCGCTTGCACCACCGTATTCTTCTTTTCCGTGGCGCTGATCGACTGCCGCATCGGCCGCACCACGAACAAGGCGAGCGCGACCACGATGAAGTTCATGATCGCCGCGACCGCAAATACCGAATGCCAACTGCCGGAGTACGCCTTCAGCAGATTCGCCAGGGGCACGACGAAGGCCGACAGTCCCTTGGCCGTGTACAACAGGCTGGTATTGGTGGTGGCGTATTTCGGACCGAACATGTCGGTGCAGGTCGAGGGGAACAGGCTGAAGATCTCGCCCCAGGTGAAGAACACGATGGCGGCGCAGATCACGAAGGTCCATGGCGTCGTGCCCGCCGTTCCGAGCAGCCAGTAGGCGAGGCCGCCAGCGGTAAAGGCAATGGCCATGGTGTATTCGCGGCCGATCTGGTCCGAGACCCAGCCGAAGAACGGCCGCGCACTGCCATTGGCCACGTTGTCGATGATGCCCGCGACGGTCAGCGTCGTGGCGCCCCACAGGATCACCGTCTGCGACACCCCATAGTCCTTCGCGATGATCGCGAGCTGGGCGGCGACCATGAGTCCGCTCGCGGACACCAGCACGAACATGACGTAGAGGATCCAGAAGATCGGGGAGCCCAGCATCTGACCCGGCGTGCTGCTGGTCTTGGACTGCAGCACCTTCACAGCAGATGCACTCGGCGTCTCGCCGGGCACGGGCGGGCGCAGCAACCAGGCCAGCACAAAGATGGTGATGCCCTGGCCCAGCGCGAACCAGAAGAAGGTATCGGCATAGCCGATCGAGGCGATCATCATCTGAATCGGAATAACCGTGACGGCGGCGCCAGCGCCGAAGCCCGCTGCGGTCAGGCCGACGGCAAGACCACGGCGATCCGGGAACCATTTCACGGCGTTGCCGACGCAGGTGGCATAGATGCCGCCGGCGCCAATGCCTGAGACGACGGCGCCAAGATAGAGCATCTCAAGCGATCCGGCCCAGGCGTTGATCAGCCAGCCGAGCGCAACGAACACGCCGCCGGCCGCGACCATCAATTTGGGGCCCTTCTGGCCGAGGGAGTCGACGATCCATCCTTCAAGCGGGGTGAGCCAAGTCTCGAGCGCGACAAAGATGCTGAACGCGACCTGGATGCTGGCCACATCCCAGGAATGCGCCTTGGCCATCGGATTGACGAAGAAGGTCCAGCCGTATTGCAGATTGGCGATCATCGCCATGCAGATGACGCCGATGATCAGTTGCATCCACCGAAAGCCGTTGGAGATTCCCTGGCCCGGCGCATTCGCTGCGGTTACCGTCATTATGTCCCTCCCAATGCGCGCTTCTTTCGAGTCGCTTCTCGGGCGAGCTCAGCGCTGCAGGTCAGGCAATTCTGGTATAATATATTCCACGGCGCAAGGGCGATTTTGCCTTGCTGCGACGAATGGTGGAGGAGTCGGCTTGGAAAACGCAAATGGCCTCGAAATCGAGGCCATTGGAATTGGTCTTTGGACGAACCGAGTGGGGTCGACTCAGACCCCGCAACGCGGGATATCACCATTGCGAATGGTTATCTCGGCATAAGCCAGCAACAGCCGGTCGATGGTCGCAAACAGGCGGGAGAACAGACCGGCGGAGGGCGCACGGAAAGCGGCGGTAGCAGTCCTGGACATGATATTCCCTTCTCTCTTCGATGTGGCGGCGGCCCGCCTCAAGCTCTGGGAATGGATCTAATGTATACCAGATGCCAGAACAATGCACTTGTTTGCATAGCAGCATTTTATATATCGCAACGCAGCATGCGTAGTTCCCCGGACAGCAAAAAGGCCGCCCGAAGGCGGCCTTTGCATCGTTAGGTCCGAACCGATCCTATTCCGCCGCTTGCTTGCGGGGCGGGTCGAGGGCGCCGGAGTCGTGGATTTCGGCCACCTGGTGATCTGAGAAGCCCAGCACCTGGCGCAGGATTTCGTCAGTGTGTTCGCCGAGCAGCGGGGACCGCAGGACTTCGCTGGGGCTCTCCGACAGCTTGATCGGGTTGCCGACCGACAGGTATTTGCCGCGGGTGGGGTGATCGACCTCGACAACGGTCCCGGTCTTGCGCAGCGATTGGTCCTCGGCGAGCTCCTTCATCGACAGGATCGGGCCGCAGGGGATGTCGTATTCGTTGAGGATCTCCATGGCCTCGAACTTGGTCTTGGTCATGGTCCACTGCTCGATCCGGCCGAAGATCTCGTTCAACCGGGGCAGCCGCGCAGCCGGCTTGGCGTAGTCGGGGTGCGTCTTCCAGGTCGGCTCGCCGATTACATCGCAGATCTTCTCCCACACCGGCGCCTGGGTGATGAAATAGATGTAGGCGTTGGGATCGGTCTCCCAGCCCTTGCACTTGAGGATGCGCCCCGGCTGGCCGCCGCCGGAATCGTTGCCGGCGCGTGGCACCGCGTCGCCAAACGGCACGCCCTCGCCGAACTGGCTGTATTCCTTCAGCGGACCGTGGGCGAGGCGCTGCTGGTCGCGCAGCTTGACGCGGCAGAGGTTGAGCACGCCGTCCTGCATCGCGGCCGTGACGCGCTGGCCCTTGCCGCTATGCGTGCGCTGGTACAGCGCAGTGACGATGCCGAGCGCAAGATGCAACCCGGTGCCGCTGTCGCCGATCTGCGCGCCCGTGACAAGCGGCAGGCCGTCGTAGAAGCCGGTTGTGGAAGCAGCGCCGCCGGTGCACTGCGCGACGTTCTCATAGACCTTGCAGTCCTCGTAAGGCCCGGGCCCGAAACCCTTTATCGAGGCCACGATCATTCTCGGGTTGATGCTCTGGATCTTCTCCCAGGGGAAGCCCATGCGATCGAGCACGCCGGGGCCGAAATTCTCCACCAGCACGTCGCACTTCTTGATCAGCTCGGTCAGAACCTCCTTGCCCTTGGGGTTCTTGGTGTCGAGCGTGATCGAACGCTTGTTGTGGTTGAGCATGGTGAAATACAGGCTGTCCACGTTGGGGACGTCCTGCAACTGCCCGCGCGTGATGTCGCCGACGCCGGGACGTTCGACCTTGATCACGTCGGCGCCGAACCAGGCGAGCAGCTGTGTGCAGGTCGGTCCCGACTGGACGTGGGTGAAATCGAGAATGCGAACGCCAGTCAGCGCCTTGGTCATGATACGGTTTCTCCTCAAAACTACTTCTGTTCTGTCGTTCCACCTCGCGGGGAATGACGGGGTGGTGGCTTACTTCTTCTTCAACACGCTCTGCGGATTGAGATTGCCGATGCGGCCGCTCTCGCTGCCTGCGGCCGGATCGATCACCGCATTGATCAGCGTGGGCTTGCCGGAATCCATCGCCGCGTTCACGGCGCGCTTCAGCTCGTCGGGCGTGGTGGCGTTGACGCCGACGCCGCCGAACGCCTCCATCATCTTGTCGTAGCGCGCGCCCCTGACGAACACGGTGGTCGCGGGATCGCTGCCCGCCGAATTGACGTCGGTGCCGCGATAGATGCCGTCATTGTTGAAGATGACGACGCAGATCGGCAGGTTGTAGCGGCAGATGGTCTCGACCTCCATGCCGGAGAAGCCGAAGGCGCTGTCGCCTTCCACCGCCAGCACCGGCTTGCCGGTCTCGACGGCGGCGGCAATCGCGGAGCCCATGCCGATGCCCATCACGCCCCAGGTGCCGACGTCGAGCCGCTTGCGCGGCCGATACATGTCGATGACGCCGCGTGCGAGGTCCAGCGTGTTGGCGCCTTCATTGACCAGGATCGCGTCGGGCCGCTCCTTGATGATGGTGCGCAGCGCGCCGAGCGCGCCGTGATAGTCCATCGGCGATTTGTTGTTCATCAGCCGCGGCGCCATCTTGGCGACGTTCTCTTCGCGTTTTGCCTTGATCGCATTGGTCCAGTCGGCGGGCGCGGCTGGCCAGCCGCTGCCCATCGCTTCGACAAGCGCGGTGACGCAAGAGCCGATATCGCCGACCACGGGCGCGACGATCTCGACATTCGAATCCATTTCCTTGGGCTCGATGTCGATCTGGATGAACTTCTTCGGTTGCTCGCCCCAGCTCTTGCCCTTGCCGTGCGACAATAGCCAATTGAGCCGCGCGCCGATCAGCATCACCACGTCGGAGTCTTTCAGCACCGTGGAGCGCGCAGCACCTGCGCATTGCGGATGGGTGTCGGGCAGCAGACCCTTGGCCATGCTCATGGGCAGGAACGGAATGCCGCTCTTCTCGACCAGCGTCTTGATGGCGTCGTCGGCCTGGGCATAGGCCGCGCCCTTGCCGAGGATGATGAGAGGGCGCTTTGCGCTTTTGAGCACATCGAGCGCGCGCTTCACGGCGGCAGGCGAGGGGATCTGCGCAGGAGCCGCATCGATCACCTTCACCAGCGAGTTCGCGCCGGCATCCGCATTCATGACCTGGCCAAACAGTTTTGCCGGCAAATCGAGATAGACGCCGCCCGGCCGGCCCGACACTGCGGCGCGGATGGCACGCGCAAGGCCAATGCCGATGTCCTGGGCGTGCAGCACACGGTAGGCCGCCTTGCACAGCGGCTTTGCGATCGCAAGCTGGTCCATCTCCTCGTAGTCGCCCTGCTGCAGGTCGACGATCTCGCGCTCGGAAGAGCCGGAGATCAGGATCATGGGGAAGCAGTTGGTGGTGGCATGCGCCAGCGCGGTCAGGCCGTTGAGAAAGCCGGGCGCGGACACGGTGAGGCAGACGCCGGGCTTCTTGGTCAGGAAGCCGGCGATCGCCGCCGCATAGCCCGCGTTCTGCTCATGGCGGAAGGAGAGCACGCGAATGCCGGCCGCCTGCGCCATGCGGCCGAGGTCGGTGATCGGAATCCCCGGCACGTTGTAGATTGTCTCGATGCCGTTCAGCTTGAGCGCGTCGATGACAAGATGGAAGCCATCCGTCAGCTCTTGCTCGGTGCCCGATGCCTCGGTCTTCTGTGCGGTGTTGAGCATGGGCTCGTCTCCCTTTTCGTCGCTTCAGCTGCGACGTGTTGATCGTCTCATTAGGATGTCGGCGGTCAGCCAAACCATCAGCCGGATAGTTCCTGGCCGTGCGCCTCGACATAGGCGGCAAGGCCGAGCGTGTGATCGCGTGCGCGCTTTTCGGCAAGTTCCGTGTCGCGCGCCTCGAGCGCCTCGATGATGCCAAGATGCTCCGGCAGCGAGGCCGCGATGCGTTCGGTGCGGTTGATGGTAAGCTGGCGATAGCCGCGCACATGCAGCAGGATCTCGTTGGTCATGTCGACCAGGCAAGGCGATTCAGACAGCGAGATCAGCGCCTGGTGGAAGGCGATGTTGGCCTTGGAATATTCCTCGATGTGATCCTGCGGCAGGCGGTCCTTGCCGAAATCCTTGAAGAAGTCGCGCAGCGCCGAAATGTCCTTCTTGCTGGCGGTCGTCGTGATCAGCCGCGCCGCCATGCTCTCCAGCGCCGCCCAGGCGCGGATCATGTCGACGATCTCCTCCTTGGTCCGGCGCACCACCATGATGCCGCGGCGTGGAACCGTCTTCACAAAGCCGTCCTGCTCCAGCATCGCGATCGCCTCGCGGATGGGCGTACGACTGACGCCGAGCCGCTCCGAGAGCGCGCGCTCGTCGAGCATGACCGGTTCCGGCGTGGAGTAGATATCCATCTTGAGGATCGCTTCCTTCAGCGCCTCATAGGCCTTGTTTTTGAAGCTCGTCTCTGGGGCAATCCTGACGATTGCGATGTCTGCGTCCGCCATGGTCGGCGCCACCTTGGTAAGTTTCCTGATGGACACGACAAGCCCTCTCCCGGGGGAGATGTCTACTGGTATCTTCTACGAATGTTTTTGGCATGCCAGATGCCAGGTTGTCAAGGCTGCCCGCTTTTTCGGAGTTTTCAAGCAACAGCTTGTCTTGACAATTGCGCTTCTGGTATACCAAATGCCATAAAGGTGCCGCAGGAGGAAACCAATGTCCAGTGCCAAAGAAGCCGTCCGCAAAGTTCTCGATCAGGTCAAGGCGGACAAGCGGAACAGTCTGACCGCTCCCGAAGGTAAGCTGGTCTGCGATGCCTATGGCATCCCGGTCCCCAAAGAGGGGCTGGCGAAGTCGGCGGCCGAAGCGGCCAAGATCGCCGGCGACATGGGCTTTCCGGTGGTGATGAAGATCGTCTCCCCGGATAT
This sequence comes from Bradyrhizobium sp., assembly GCA_035652015.1. Lineage (GTDB taxonomy): Bacteria > Pseudomonadota > Alphaproteobacteria > Rhizobiales > Xanthobacteraceae > Bradyrhizobium. The sequence continues at coordinate 67,285 of DASREP010000017.1, forward strand.
TCTCCACAAGACGGAAGCCGGCGGCGTCATGGTCGGCGTGAAGAATGCCGCGGAGGCCGAGAAGGCCTACGACCAGATCCTCTCCAATGCGAAGAAATACAAGGCGGATGCCAAGATCGAGGGCATCCAGGTGCAGCAGATGCTGGCCGGGGGCACCGAGGTCATCGTCGGCTCCATCACTGACGGCTCATTCGGCAAACTGGTGGCTTTCGGCCTCGGCGGCGTGCTGGTCGAAGTGTTGAAGGACGTTACCTTCCGCCTCGCGCCGGCGACCAGGGACGACGCGCTGTCGATGCTCGACGGCATCCAGGCGCATGAGATGCTGAAGGGCGTGCGCGGCGGCGATCCGGTCAACCGCGAGGCGCTGTCCGAGGTGATCGTCAAGGTGTCGCAGCTTGTCAGCGATTTCCCTGAGATCGTCGAGCTCGACCTCAATCCGGTGTTTGCGACCAAGAAGGACGCGATCGCCGCCGACGTGCGCATCGTCGTCGATTTCGATTACAAGCCGCGTCCGGCGCCGCGCTCCAATGAGGAAATCGTCGCGGCCATGAACCGCATCATGCAGCCCAAGGCGGTCGCCGTGATCGGCGCCTCCGCCGAGGACGGCAAGATCGGCAACTCCGTGATGAAGAACCTCATCAATGGCGGTTACAAGGGCGAGATCTATCCGATTCATCCCAAGGCGGCCGACATCCTCGGCTACAAGGCCTATAAGAGCGTCACCGAGGTTCCCGGGGTGATCGATGTCGCGGTGTTTGCGATTCCCGCGAAGTTCGTCGCCGGCGCGCTGGCCGAATGCGGCGAGAAGAAAATTCCCGGCGCGGTGCTGATCCCGTCCGGCTTTGCCGAAGCTGGCCATCCCGAGCTGCAAGACGAGATCGTCGAGGTCGGCAAGAAGTACAACATCCGCCTGATGGGGCCGAACATCTACGGCTTCTACTACACGCCGGCCAATCTCTGCGCCACCTTCTGCACCGCCTATGACGTGAAGGGCCATGCGGCATTGTCGTCGCAGTCGGGCGGCATCGGCATGGCGATCATCGGCTTCTCGCGGTCGGCGAAGATGGGCGTCTCCGCCATCGTCGGCCTCGGCAACAAGTCGGATATCGACGAGGACGATCTGCTTGCCTTTTTCGAGCAGGATCCCAACACCAACCTGATCGCCCAGCACTGCGAGGATTTGAAGGACGGCCGCGCCTTTGCGGAAGCCGCCAAGCGCGTCTCCAAGAAGAAGCCGGTTGTGGTGCTCAAGGCCGGCCGCACCTCCGCCGGCGCGAAAGCCGCGTCCTCCCACACCGGCGCGCTCGCAGGCAATGACAAGATCTATGAGGACGTGTTCAAGCAGTCGGGCGTGATCCGCGCCCGCTCATTGCGCCAATTGCTCGAATTCGCCCGCGGCGTGCCGGTGCTGCCGACGCCAAAGGGCGAGAATGTGCTGATCATCACCGGCGCCGGCGGCTCGGGCGTGCTGCTGTCGGACTCGGTGGTCGACAACGGGTTGTCGCTGATGGCGATGCCGCCGGATCTCGATGCCGCCTTCCGCAAGTTCATCCCGCCGTTCGGCGCGGCGGGCAATCCGGTCGACATCACGGGCGGCGAGCCGCCGATCACCTATGTCAACACAGTCAAGCTCGGCCTCTCCGACGATCGCATCCATGCGCTGATCCTCGGCTATTGGCACACCATCGTGACGCCGCCGATGGTGTTCGCCCGCAACATGGTCGAGGTGAAGAAGGAGATGGAGGCGAAGGGCTTTGTGAAGCCGATCGTCGCCTCGCTCGCCGGCGACGTCGAGGTCGAGGAGGCCGCGGAGTATCTCTACCAGAACGGCATCCCGGCCTACGCCTATTCGACCGAACTGCCGGTCGAGGTGCTCGGCGCCAAGTATAAATGGGCGCGCGGCGCGGGCCTGCTGTAAAGCCGCAAGTACCAGGGCGAAAACACCAGAACGAAATGCCGCTTCGGTTCGCCCGAGGCGGCATTTTCTTGCCGCCGTTCGCGGCGACATGCGCCCCGCCGCGGCCGGGCTTGACCGCGCGTGCCGGTCCGACCAGACTTGTGCTGTTCTGAGGTCGCTTATCCCACGTGGGCCGGTCGTCATTCGAAGTCGTGCTGTGTTGACCGGGGGATCGGCTGAGCCCGGTGGATGGCCGCGGCAAGATGCGTTGGGCCGGGAGTTGGAGACGTGGATGGCTGACTGGTCCGACGGCTATATCACCAACATCAATTACACCTCAGGATTCTATGAAGGGCTGTCGCCCCACGCCCAATGCTTCGCCCTGCTGTATCGGGGGTTCGCGCCGCCCGAGATTTCCGAGCGCTTCAGCTATTGCGAGCTCGGGTGCGGATACGGCTTCACCACTTCGCTGCTGGCTGCGGCGAACCCGCAGGGCGCATTTTGGGGAATCGATTTCAACCCGGCCCATATCGCTAGCGCGGAGCGGCTCAAGCGCGTTGCAGGCGTCGAGAATGTCACCTTCCTGGAGCAGAGCTTCATCGAAGCGCTCAAGGCCGATCTCCCGCAATTCGATTTCATTTCGCTGCACGGCGTGTGGTCCTGGATCAGCATGGATAACCGGCGCGCCATCCTCGACTTCATCTATGCGAGGCTGAAACCGGGCGGCGTCGTCTATATCAGCTACAACGCGCTTCCCGGCTGGTCGGCGGCAGCCCCGCTGCGGCAGCTCTTGGTCGAGCGCCTGCGCGGACATGGCGATCCGACGCCGGCCGCGATCGACGACGCCCTTTCGTTCGCCAAACGCATGCGCGATGCCGGCGCCGGCTATTTCGCCGTCAACGAGCAGAGCGGGAAACGGCTCGAGACCATGGCCACGCTGTCGCGCAACTATCTCGCGCACGAATATTTCAACCGCTACTGGTCGGCCTCCTATCATTCCGAGGTGGTGGCCGAACTTGCCACAGCAAAGCTGGTGTTTGCAGCGCCCAGCGTTCTGGCCCAGCAGATGGATCCGCTGATCCTTCTGCCGCAGGCGCGCGAGCTTCTGAACGAGGTGACCGATCCCACCGCGCGCGAGACCGTGCGGGACTATTTCATGAATACCCAATTTCGCCGCGACCTGTTTGTGCGCGGCGCGCGCCAGCTCTCGGCGGCGGAGCGCCACGAACGGCTGCTCAAGGTTCACCTGGCCCAGGTGCGGGCGCGTCCCTCGTTTCCGTTCAAGGCGAAAGTCCCGGTCGGCGAAGTCACCATCGAGGAAGATCCGGCCAAGGCCGTGTTTGATTGCCTGGCAGAGGGACCGCGCATGCTCGGCGACATTCTGGGGAATGCGCGGGTCGCGGCCACCGGCGGCGGCAATCTCGCCTTTCAGGCCATCGCTGTCCTCCTGGCGGGCGGCGCAATCATGCCGGCATTGGGGCCGGAGCAGGAACCTGCCCGTCGCGAAAGCATTGCACGCTTCAACTCCGCCGTTCGGGCGGACTCCGCCACCGAACGTCAGGAGAGTGCGCTGGCTGCCTCCAGGCTTGGCACCGGCTTGGCGGTGCCGTTGATCGACCAGATCTTTATGGTTCACGGTCCCGGCGATCGGCCGCCGCCGATCGAGCTCCTGCTCGACGAAATTTCCAAGCGCAATCTGAGTATTACGGGTGAAGGCGAAGGTGCCGGTCTTGGCGTCTCCGCCGCACTCAAGTCACGGTTGGACGAATTTCGTCGCGAGCGGCTGCCTCTCTATAGACAGCTTGGAGTTGTATGACAGCTGGGAGTTGTATGACAGCTGGGAGTTGTATGACAGCCGGGAGTTGTATTACGGGCGGCGAATGTTTGGATTGGCTCTTCTTTTACCCAATGTTTCGGCGTATTTTCAGAAACAATTTGAAACATGAATAATGAACAAGGCCTTCCGGGGCGAGGTGGTTCGTGACAACCAAATATTATTTGGTGATCGATGGGATCGCGGGCGATTCTGTCGATCAACCCAAGCTGCTGACGGGCGCATTCCAGGTCAATGGGTTCAGTCTGGCGACGGCGGATCTCGGTTCGCTGGCGCTGGGTGCGCGCCCGACCACCTTCCAGCCCTTGTCTCTCTCGCTGAACAGCCAGTCGGTTGCGGGACTGCTGGCGGCCGAGGCGAGCGGTCAGTCCATCAAGGATGCGTCGCTGGTCGGAGTTTCGACCGACAGCACCGGCAAAGCGATCATCACCTACAGCCTCAACCTGTCGAATGTGAACATCAGCAATGTCTCGGAAGCCAATGGTCCGGGCATCAATCTCACGCTCGATTACTCCCGCATCGGGCTCGTCACGACAGCCTTGGGCGGAACCGGCTTGCCGCAACCGTCGCAGAGTTTCGGGTGGGATTTAGCAGAAAACAGAAGTGTCGGGCCTGGCACCACACTGACCAGCGCAGGGCATCCCAGCGTCGCGCCGACGGCGCCGACGAAATACTATCTGCTGATCGACGGCTTGAATGGCGACGCGCTCGATAAGGGGCATACCGGCTGGTTCAATCTCTCCGGCTTCAACATCAATCTGGCCAATACGTCCGACCCGCTGCAGCCGGGCACCGGCGGCAAGGACGTCTTCAGCGCTCTCTCAGTCACGACGGGCGGCCAAACCGATCTCACGGCGCTGCTGCAGCTGGAGGCGGAAGGCAAGGGCGTAACTGGTCTGCGCGTCGAAGGTGTCGATTCAACCGGGCAGGCGGTCTATGATCTCAATCTGGCCGACGTCCTCATCACCGGCGTCAACGATCAGAACGACGGCAGCCTGGGCCTCAGTTTCGATTACAAGGAGGTCTCCCTCGTCACCAAGGGGCAGGACCCCTCGGGGGGGGGCGCTGGTACAGACCGGTTCGTTCGGTTGGGACCGCGCCACGAACAAGGCGATCGATCCGAGCACGATGCCGAGCATCAGCCCCGGGGCAGATCCCGGCGCACTTGGACCGACCAGCTACTACCTCGTCATCGACGGCATTGCCGGCAACTACAGCGACAAGCTGCTGACCGGCGCCTTCAAGGTCGTCAGCTTCGACCTGCCTACCTTGAACGCTGGCTCGGCGCTGACGAGCCCGGCAATAACCACCTTCGATCCCCTGAGCCTGGCGCTGGACAGCAACACGGTGGCGGCGCTGCTGGCGGCTGAGGCGAGCGGCAAGGACATCAAGGCAATCTCGCTGGTCGGCGAGTCCAGGCTCGGGAGTGCACCGGCGATCACCTACAGCCTCAACCTGGCCAATGTGATTATCAGCCAGTCCGTAAGCGGTAGCTCAACCGGTGGTAACCAAGGCTTCAATCTCACGCTCGATTACAGCCAGGTGGGGCTCGTTACCCGAGGTCTCTCGACGAGCGGCGCACTGGAACCGTCGCAGAGTTTCGGCTGGAATCTCGCCAGGAGCACCAGCACCACGCCAGGCACATCGCTGACCAGCAGCGGCTCCCCGGCTGTCGCGCCGACGGCGCCGATTAACTACTTTTTGCTGATCGACGGGATGAACGGCGAATCGTCCGTGGCTGGGCATGCCGGGTGGTTCAATATTCCGTCGTTCAGCTTCGGGGTCGCCAACAGCACGAACCCGTTGCAGCTTGGTGTTGGCGGCAAGACCTCCTTTGGCCCTCTCACGCTGCCGCTGCAGACCGGTAATCAAACCGAGCTGACGGCGCTGTTGCAGCAGGAGACGGACGGCAAGGCCCTGACCGGCGTGCGGATCGAAGGTACCACTGCCACTGGCCAGGTGGTCTATGATCTCAATCTCGCCGATGTCGGCGTCACCGCCGTCGCTGACGCATCATCCGGCGAGCAGATCAGTCTCGATTACAAGGAAATCTCTCTCGTCACCCACGGCGTGGACCCGTCGTCGGGAAAATTGGTGCAGACCGGTTCGTTCGGGTGGGACGTTGCGACCAACCAGGCCATCGATCCCACCACGATGCCGAGCATCAGCGTCGGAACCGCTCATGGCACGGTCGCACCGGACAGCTATTATCTGGTGATTAACGGAGTCGCGGGCGATTCCGCTGCAACGGAGCTGCTGACGGGTGCCTTCAGGGTCAGCGCGTTCGATCTGCCGACGAATCACAGCGGTTTGGGGCTGCCGGACTTCGGTCAGCTGCAGGTAACCCTGGACAGCCAGACGGTGGCAGGACTGCTCGCGGCGGAGGCGAGCGGCGAGCACATCAAGGGTGCCTCGCTGGTCGGAGTTACGACGATCTCCGGCAAATCTTCCATCAGCTACAGCCTCAATCTGACGGATGTGCTCGTCACCGGCATCTCGGCGGCGAACGCTTCAGCCGTCAACGTCTCGCTCGATTACCGCGACATCGGTCTGGTCACCACCGGCGCTGATCCGACAGGTGTGCGGCAGACCCCAGAAGATTTCGGCTGGGACAGGGCGACAGACAAGGCGACCGGGCCGGGCACCTCTCTGACCAGCGCCCAATCTCCGACTGTCGCACCGACGGAGCCGACCAACTATTTCCTGCTGATCGACGGCTTGAATGGTGGCGTTCTCGACAAGACGCATGCCGGATGGTTCACGCTCAATGCTTTCAGCCTTGGCGTCACCAATACAGGCACCGCGGCGACCTCGGGCAAGGACGTCTTCAGCAATCTTCAGGTCAACACGGGCAACGACACCGGGCTCACCGCGCTCTTGCAAGACGAAGCCGAAGGCAAGCATCTCACCGGTGTGCGGATCGAAGGCGTCGATGCCAACGGGCACGCCGTCTACGACCTCAATATCGCGGACGTGCTCCTCACCGGTGTCACCGCGCAGAATAGCCCAGGCTTGGACATCAGCTTCGATTACAACAAGATCTCCCTCGTCACGGATGGAACAGGTCCCTTCGGCAATCTGGTACAGACCGGTTCGTTCGGCTGGGATATTGCGACCAGCCAGGCGATCGATCCCGCCACGATGCCGAACATCGCGCCATGCTATTGCCGGGGCACGCTGATCCGGACCGAGCGTGGCGACGTGCCGGTCGAAGATCTCGCCATCGGCGATGCGGTCGTGACCATGTCAGGCGCGGCGCGGCCGATCAAATGGATCGGACGGCGTTCCTATTCCGGCCGGTTCGCGCTGGGGCACAAGGACATCCTTCCGGTCTGCATCGAGGCCGGCGCGATCGAGGACAACGTGCCGCGCCGGGATCTCTGGATTTCGCCGCATCACGCCATGTATCTCGGAGGAGTGCTGATCGAGGCTATCGATCTCGTCAATGGACTGACGATCATCCAAGCCACGGAGATCGAGAGGGTCGAGTATTTCCACATCGAGCTGGAAACCCACGACATCATCATCGCCGAAGGCTCGCTGTCGGAGAGCTTTGTCGATGACGATAGCCGCGGCATGTTCCACAACGCGCACGAATTTGTCTCGCTCTATCCCGGTGAAATGGACGCGGCTCCGCGCTATTGCGCCCCACGCTGCAAGGAAGGATACGAACTCGAGTCTGTGCGCCGGCGGCTTGCCCTGCGCGCCGGGGCGCAAATGGCCCGGGGTGGATCGGCCATCGGAGCGGTGCGCGGCTATGTCGACACGATCGGCGTCGGCCGCATCGCCGGCTGGGCACAGAACGTCGACCATCCGGAGGCCCCGGTCTGTCTCGATATCTATGTCGACGGCCGGCTTGTCGGGCGCACCCTGGCAAACCGCTATCGCAGCGATCTCGAACAAGCCGGCTTCGGCAGCGGCTGTCACGGTTTCCAATTCGCGGCGCCCCTCGACCTCGAGCTAACCGTCGATACTCTTGAAGTGCGTCGTTCGCTCGACGGTGCCGCATTGGCCTTCTTGCAGGCGGACCGGGAGGGACGCCTGTGGGTCATGCAGCCTCCCGGCACGGCGTTCCCTGAGCCGATGCGCCGACAGCGCGGGGAGCGAATTCAGCTTCGCTGAGAGTGCATGCTCTCGCTGCAGCGGATTGAACCGGGCCGACACGCCCGGTTGTGCGCGGGGCGTCGGCTCAGCCTCGCCTCAGGACGGTTTCCAGCGTCTGCCCGTGGCCCACTCCAGCACAGATGCCAGCGCGAAACCGGCGACCGCGGCCAGCGCATCGACGACAAAATCCTCCAGCCGGGCGTGACGACCAGGGGATACAAGTTGCAACAGTTCGAGCGCGCCGATCAGCACCACGGACATGATCACGGCAACCCGGCGGTGCTCCGGATAAGCAAAGGCGAAGGCCAGCCCGACCAGCAGAAAGGCGAGGCTGTGGTCCGCGTCCTGGCCCAGCAGCGCATGGGGACGGTAATGCGGCGGGCCGAGGGTGAAGAAGGTTACTGCGGCGGCCAAAAGCCAGGCGCACAGGCGGAGCAAGATCGTCATCCCTGCCGCATAGCACAAGACGTGGCGGCAGGGGCGTGATCCCTGCCTCAGATGTTTGTGTAGTTAATGCAGGCTACAGCGGCTGCCGCACGTTCAGCCCCAGCATGAACCGTTCGCGGATCTGCACCGGGTCGCGCCGCGTGGTTCCTACACCCGGCTTGTCATCGATGCGGACGCCGATCAGTGCAGGTCCCGGTTCCGCAAGCGATTGGTCGACCAAGCGCTCGAAATCGTCCTCATCTGCGGCCCAGGCGCTGTTGGAAAGGCCGCAGGCCGCCGCGATCGCCACGATGTCGGCGACCTGCGCGGCTGGCGTCGGCTGAGCGCCGGTAATCTGATAAATGCCGTTGTCCATCACCACCATCGTGAGGTTCTTCGGCGCAAGCGCCGCGATCGTGGTGAGCGATCCAAGCTGCATCAAAAGCGAACCGTCGCCTTCGAGCGCAAACACCCGCCGCTCCGGCTGCGCCAGCGCCACGCCCAGCGCAATCGGAAAGCCCAGGCCCATGCTGCCCAACATGTAGAAATTCTGCGGACGATGGCCGGCCGCCCACAGATCGAAATTGGTGTTGCCGATGCCGCCGATCACGGCCTCTTCGTGCGTCAATTTCTTGACCAGCCGCGAGGTGAGGTCGAAGCGGTTCATCACCTTGGTGTTGCGCATTGCTGTGCTCATTGTCCCGCTCATTTGTCGAACACCTTGCCGCCGGTCAGAAGCGGCGAGAGGATCAGCGCCACCGGTGCCTGCGTCGTGACGGCCTGCTTGATGGAACGGTCGACGATGAACTCGAGCTCATCGAGCCGCGTGATGGTGTGATGCTCCATGGCGAGCGAATCCAGCACCGGGCGCATGGTGCGGCACACCAGCGACTGTCCGTAGTTGAACTCGCCCAGCGTGCCGCGCTCGGACACGATCATGATCATCGGGATCTGATAGGGGATGGCGAGCGAGGCGAGCACGTTCGCGAGCGTCGCAAAGCCCGATGTCTGCATCAGCACCGCGCCGCGCACGCCGCCCATCCAGGCGCCCGAGACGATGCCGACGGCTTCCTCCTCGCGCGCGGTCGCAAAGGTGGTGAAGAAGGGATCGGCGTGCAGGCTCTTGATCAGCGTGGTCAGCACGCGATCCGGAACGTAGGGAATGATGCGCACGTCGTTGCGCTTGAGCGTTTCGAGCACGATACGCTGCCAGGTTTTCTCTTGAGATTTCTCTTGGCTTTTGTCCTGCATGTTCTGTGCGAGCATTCTGGGGCAGAGGATTTCTCCTCTGCGACCGCAATGCCGTCCTCCCTGTGACTTGGCGCGACGATACTGGCTCGCGCGCTGGCAAAACTTGACGCTCTCTCAGGGATTGTCAACATGCTCCCGCCGCATCGCGATCTGCGCCTTGCGACAATGTCGCAAGCTCTGATCCATGCGATAAGGATCACAACAGCAAGCAACAGAGCCGGGCAGGGGAGGCCAATCCGATCGATGACCGTCAACAACAAGCGCGTGTTCTATGTCAAATACCTCGCTCACCCGATCTACGCTGAGATGCTGCGCGCGCGTCCCGACGTGCGGCTCGACCGGCTCGAGAACGACAGTGCGGAGGAGGTGTTCGCGCCCATCCTGCGTGAGGCCCATGCCTATCAGGTCGGCGCGGCGCGCGATGAGCTCGCGCCGCATTTCCACGTCCATGCCGACCTGCTCAGGCGCGCGCCGAACCTCCTGGTCGTCTCCTCTAACGGCGCGGGCTTCGACCCTGTCGATGTCGAGGCGTGCACGGCGGCCGGCGTGCTCGTGGTCAACCAGTCCGGCGGCAACGCGCATTCGGTCGCCGAGCACGCGCTCGGCATGATGCTGACGCTCTCCAAACGGATCATCGAGTCCGACCGCAGGCTCCGCCGCGACCGCGACGTCAATCGCAATGATCTGATCGGCAACGAGGTGCAGGGCCGTACCATCGGCATTGTCGGTATCGGCAATGTCGGCCGGCGCATCGCCGAGCTCTGCAGGGGCCTGCTCGGGATGCAGGTGCTGGCCTACGATCCCTATCTGTCGCGCGAGGATATCGCCGCGCGCGGGGCGGAGAAGGTGGAACTCGACGATCTCCTGCGCCGCTCGGATTTCGTCTCGATCAGCTGCCCGCTGACCAAGGAGAGCCGCGGCATGATCGGCGCCCGTGAATTTGCGCTGATGCCGAAGCATGCCTTCTTCATCACCACCGCCCGCGGCTTTATCCATGACGAGGCCGCGTTGGAAGCGGCGCTGCGCGACAGGCGCATCGCGGGCGCCGGCCTCGACGTCTGGGCCAAGGAACCGCCGCCGCCCGAGCATCCCCTGCTGCAGTTCGACAATGTGCTGGCAAGCCCTCATACCGCAGGGGTCACCCGGGAGGCGCGGGAAAATATGGGCCGGATCGCGGCCGAGCAGATGCTCGATACGCTCGACGGCAAGCGGCCGCCGCGCATCATCAATCCGGAGGTCTGGCCGCGCTACCGAGAGCGGTTTGCCGCAACCTTCGGCATCAGCCCGCAATAGGTCGTCAGGCGGCGGGAGAAGATTTTCCCCGTGCGCGGGCGATCCGCGGCAACAAATCCACTGCCGCCGGCGTCACGGCGGCAGTGGTGTTGTTATTTGCCCCGGCGCCTCGACAGCCTCGGGCCATGAGGCCATTTTCCCTTTGTAGGCCACGGTTTGCGGGGATTTTCCTGGCCCCCGCGTACAGGGAACTCTCAGCGATGCGATCGCTCACCTCACTCCTGCGTTCCACGCCAGCGCGGCTGCGCCGGCGTCTTGCGCAGATTGCCGACATCGCGGCGGCGAGCCTGCCGGCCGCCGGCGCTTGAGCCGACAAATTTAGCCGACAAATTTCCTGCGCAATGTTAGAGCTTGATCCCGCTCAAAGGGCCCGCGCAGGATGGGCCTAAGATACCGTTCGCCGGTATTGCAAGAGAAGGTCCAGGGAGAGGGATCATGTCCCGCTATGTCGTCAGCTTCATGAAGGATGTGCTTGGCGATAACGGCCGGCACATTGAGGTCTGCCAGAAAACGGTCGAGATCGATGCGCCGAACGAAGGCGAGGCTACGGAACTCGCCAAGCAGAAATTCTGCACGGCCGAGCGGCTCTGCGAATGGTCGCTGCATGCCGATCGTATCCAAATCAAGGCCGCCGATTTTCCGTCGTAACGCGGGTCTCAACCCGCTCGCTTACCAAACATAGCGCACGGTGCCGCTTGTGCCGAAGTTCTGCGACCCCGAGGCGAGGCTGCCCTCGAAGCTGCCGATCAACGAGCAGTTGGTCGTGAGATAGAGCTTCGCGCCGGCGCTGGTCAGTGCCGCGTCGCGCGGGATCGGTGCGCCGTAGACCGTGAAGCTGGCGCCCGGCAATGTTTCAAACATCGCGCCGACCGCGGGATTGCGCATGAAGTCGTGTGCCCAGGCGAGGCGGCCGTACAGGATCAGCGGCTCGCCATTCACAAGGGTTGGTGCATTGAAGCGTGCGCCGATCTCGCTGCGCAGGCCGGTCGCGTTGGTCCCGCTGTACGAAAGGCCGAAGCCGGCTCCGGAGCGGTCGCTTTCGGCATAGGCCGGCGTGTGGAAATACTGGGCCAACACGGCGCCGTAGGGTGTCATGCCGAGCGTCGACAGCACACCAAAATGGTAGCCAGCTTCGAGGCGGGCGCCGTAGCTTTGCCCCGTGAACGCAGCCGTCAGCGGGTCCGCCCATGCCACGCGATTGGTGGTGAACCAGTGGTTCGAAAATGACAGCGAGCTCGCGACATAGGCCGGCCCGTGCCAGGAAACTGCGTAGCCGCCAGCCTGCATGACATCGCCGCGCCCGCTGCCAAGCCCGTTGGCGAGCCCCCAATTTGTGCCGCCGCCGGCCAGCGCCAAGCCGGCGAGTGCAGATGGCGCGAAATGATAGTCGATACCGCTGGCGAAGCCGAAGGTGGAGGCGGTAATGGCGTTGGAACCGACCACGGTGTCGCCATTGGCGGTGCTGCTGCCGCCATAGGCCGAACCCCACGCGCTCCAGCGCTGCCCAAAACTCGCCGGCGGCGCCTTGCCGATAACGGAGGCATAGGCGCGCGCGATCCCGTCCGGCAGCGTTGCCCGATCCTCTGCGCAAAGCCGAGCGCCGGCCCGCTCGCATTGCTGCCGCCTCGGCCGGAGACGAACGGGTCGAGCATCAGGTCGAGAAACCTGGTCGTCATCTGTAGCGCGCTGCGCTCGGCGCCGGTCGCGACCTCGCCGGACAGTTGGGTGAGTGCGCCCTGGAGTTGCGTCGGCGAAAGATTGAAGAGGTTTTGGAAGCGCGCCGGCAAGGCGCTGCCATTGCCGGCAACATTATCGATTCCCGCCGCCACGTTGGATGGATTGACGGGAGCCGGCGACGGCAGCAGGGACCGCAAGGTTGCCGGGTTGAATATCACGTAGATGTTGTCGGCGTCATAGTTCAGCGTGCCCCTCAGCGCGCCGTAACTCACCGCGTTGGCGAAAACGTTGCCGCCGCCAAGCCCGCCGCCGGTGTCGGTCAGGATGGTATATTTCTGGCCCGCAATCACCGCACTGCCGCTCGCGACCGAAACCTGCGCGCCGCCCAGCGAAGCGAGTCCTGCGACATTTGCGGAACTCGCGTTGGTGCCGTTGATCGTGATCAGATAGATCGCGCCGCTCTGAAAGGCGAGGTTGCCGACGATGCTCAGCCTGCCTCCGGCGACGCCCGGGGTGCCCGGCTGCAGCGTGGCGCCGGAATGGATGGTCACCGCGAGCGGATCGAGCGTGCCGGTGCCGGCCAGCGTGCCGCCATTGACGTCGACGCTGTTGGCGACATTGCTGCCGTTCAAGATCACCATGCCGGAATTGACGTTGACCTGGTTGATGCCGGTGAAGTTGCTCGCATAAGTGAAGCTGTTTCCGGCGCCGGGCGAGAAGTTGATGGTGTCATGCGAGCCGGCGCCGATGATGTTGCCGTTGATGGTGCCGCCGGAAATATTGAGCACATCGGCATTGGACGAGAGCTTGATCGCGCCGTGGATGGTCCCGCCGGTCTGATCGATGGTCACCGCGCTTGTCGCCGCGCTGATGTCGATCGCCGCTGCTGAACCGGCGATCAGGCCCGAGTTCACGATGGCGTTGCCGGCAGCGAAGGTGACGGCGCCGGCGATGCTGATGGCGGTCGCAGCAACAATCGCGCCGGTGTTGCTGATATTGCCGGCAAAGGTCGAAACGTTGTTGATGTAGATGCCGACGCCGGCCGCCGAAATCGTGCCTGCGTTGGTGATGCCGTCCGTCAAGGTCGAAACGCCGGCGACGTAGATGCCGGAGCCGTGCGCGCTGATGCTGCCGGAGTTGCCGATGCCGCCGGCGAAGGTCGATACGGTTGAGACTCGAATGCCGGTGCCTGCCGCGGTGATAGCGCCGGAATTGCTGATGCCGTCGGTGAACTGGTTGACGCCGCTCAACGCAATGCCGGCTCGACCGCCGGTCCGCGAGGAAATCGTGCCGCTGTTGATGATGCCGCCCGTGAACGTGGTGACGGCAGAGATAGCGATGGCGCTGTTGGCCGCGGAAATCGTTCCGCCGTTGGTGATACCTCCCGAAAAGATCGACACGGATGACACGCTGATGCCCAGAGCGGAGTTGGCCTCAATCGTGCCGCCATTGATGATGCCGCCGCCGAACTGCGCGACGATGGCGACGAATATGCCGTTGCTGCCGGCCGAGATGGTTCCGCCATTGCTGTTGGCGATGCCGCCCGCAAAGGTGGATACGGACAATACGCCAATGCCCCTTTCCGCGACGCTGATGATGCCGGAATTGCCGATCCCGCCGCTGAATTGGCTGACGCTGCTTGCGGCAATACCTGTGCGCGTGCCTGAAGATGAAATGGCCCCGCTGTTGCTGATGCCGCCGGAGAAGGTGCTGACGCCGAAGGCAACGATGCCAGTGCCGGCCACCGAGATCGTGCCACTGTTGGTGATCCCCCCGGAAAACGTCGCACCGCCGACATCGATGCCGCCGAGTTGTGCAGCAATCGTGCCGGTGTTGGTGATGCCGCCGGTGAAGGTCGAGACGTTCGTGACGTAGATGCCCGTAGAGCCCGCCGTGATCCTGCCTGAGTTGCTGATGCCGCCGGCGAATAGGGTGGCGCGCCAGACCGCGATGCCAACGGAGTTGGTTGCGGAAATCGTGCCGCTGTTGCTGACGCCGCCGGCGAAGGTCGCGACGTTGTTGACGTTGACGGCGGTTCCAGTCGACGAAAGCGTGCCGCTGTTCCTCACGCCTCCCGCAAAGCTCGATGTTTCGAAGAATATGTCGCTCTTTGCGGAAATCGTGCCGCTGTTGCTGACACCGCCGGCGGCATTCGAATTCAGGAGAAAGAGGGCCCAGTCGCCCGGGGCAGTAATAGTGCCGGCATTGACGACCGAACCACCTACCGTAGCCCCGTTGATGAGGATGGCGTTATTGATCGACCCGCCGGTCGGGGCCACAATGAAGGGACTGGTATTGGTGACGTTGCCGGTGACGGTCGCATTCTGAATGTTGATGCAGTTGACGTTGCCCGCGGTGCTTTCCGAGGCAACCGTGCCGGACGTGACGTTGATCGCGCAGGGCGCCGCCACCACCCGCGGCGCTGCTCCACCGATGATCAGCGCGGCCGCCGACGATGACGCCAGCAGCAGTCCCGACCGCCGCGCAAGGGAAGGCGCCGTTATGAGGCGCGATTGATCGCGCGAGTTCCTCAGGGGCGCAGCCGTACGCTGCCAGCCATTCCGCCCGCTTCCTTCGGAGCCCGCCATTCCCGCCGCCGGTCGCTGTTCCCAAACGGGAACTCTGGTCGAACGTGGTTAACTGGCGGTTAAAGTGCGACCTTTGGTTGAATTGAAAACCGCGGCGGTCGGCCGGTGGCGGGCTTGCGAACACCACATTGCACTGCTGCCTGGAGTCCTGGGCGAGCTGGCCGGCCCGCGACCCTTCAGGACCGCGAGCTGGCCGGCGCGAATTGCAATGAGAAGCAGGCGCCGCCGGGCTGCCGATTTTCGACCGTGATTGTTGCCGAATGCAGCTCGGCGATGCGCTGTACGATTGAGAGCCCAAGGCCCGTGCTGCCCGGCTTGCGGCGGTCGCGCCGCCAGAAGCGCCGGAAGATCAGCTTGCGCTCATGCGCGGCAATACCGGGGCCCTGATCCAGAACGCTGACCTTGCCATTATCGTCCACGACGAACTCGACGGTCGAGCCTGGTGCGGTGTGGTTGATGGCGTTTTCCGCGAGGTTGCGGATCGCCCGACTCAGCATTTCCGCGTTTCCCTTGACCCACACGGGTTCGGTGGCGCCGGATAGCGCGACGTCCTTGCCTTGCGCCAGCGCCAGCGGCGCCACGAACTCCGCAACCTCCGCTGCGACCGATTGCAGGTCGGCCGTCTCCGAAGGATCGACGGCAATCGCGTCGAGCTCGGCGATATCGAGCAGTTGGCCGACGATATGGGCCATGCTTTCGACATTATGGCGCAGCGCCTGGCGGATGTCCGGATCCTCCAGCACATCGATCCGGGTCCTGAGGATGCTCAAGGGCGTGCGAAGCTCATGCGCGGCGTCGGCGGTGAAGTCGCGCTGGATCTTGAAGCCTTCCTCCAGCCGGTCGAGCGCCAGATTGACCGCCGAGACCAGCGGGCGAACTTCGCGCGGAATTTCCTTGGTCGGCAGCCGTAATCCAGGCCGTGCCGGTCCGATCTCGGCGGCGATGTCGGAGGCCTCCCGAAGCGGACGCAGTGCGCGGCGGAAGATCGCGATGTCGGTGATCAGCAGCACCAACAGGATCGGCAGCGTGATCCAGCCGACATCGCGGTAGAAATCCGCGACAATGTCGTCGGTGAGCACGTCGCGATTTGTGAGATCTTCGCCGGCCTGGACCCACACTGTCTGATCGCCGACAGTCTTGCGAACACTTGCGCCCGACACGGTGGCGCTGCCGCGCCGCTGCTGCAGGAATTCGACGTCGCTGCCGCGCTGGTCGGCGGGAAACAACGCGGAATGGTCCTTGGCCGAGGAAAACAGCACGGCACCATGCGCGTCGATCACCGCATAGGAGTAGCGGCCATATTCCGGCGAATACAACCCAAGAAGGTCGGAGGGCAGGTTCAGCTGCAAATGTCCGTCAGGCCCGAGGCTCAAATGCTCGGCCACCGCATTGGCCTGCTCTTGCATCGCCTTGTTGTGAATGTTGTTGGTGGCGTAGCTGAGCAGCCAGGAGAGGCCGACCGACATCAGGATCGAGGTGATGACGACGGCAACGATGTGCAGGATCACGATGCGCGAGAGGATCGACTGAAATCGCGGCACCCTATTTGTCCTCTGCGATCAGGTAACCCACGCCGCGAATGGTGTGGACCTGGACCCTGGCGCCGCGGTCCGACAGCTGCTTGCGCAGGCGGTGCACATAGACCTCGATGGCGTTCGAGCCGACGTCGCCGGAATGGCCGTAGATATGGTCCTCCACCTGCTTCTTGGAGACCACGCGCCCCTTGCTGCGCATCAGAAGCTCCAGCACCGCGGTCTCGCGCGCCGAGAGCACCTGGGGCTGTTCGTCGATCGACGCCTGCCGGCTGTGCGTGTTGAATTCGAGATTGGCGATGCGCAGCGAGCTGCCGAGCAGCTGGCCCGGCCGGCGCAGCTGCGCCTCCAGCCGCGCGATCAATTCCTCCAGCGCGAATGGTTTGACCAGGTAATCGTCCGCGCCGCTGCGCAACCCGTGCACGCGATCATGCAGCCCGCCGCGGGCGGTGAGCACCAGGACAGGTATCGGGTTGTTGCGATGCCTGAGCTCGCGCAAGAGCTCCAGCCCGTCGCCGTCGGGCAGCCCGAGGTCGAGAATGAGCGCGGCGTAGAACGTGGTTTCCAGCACGCTGCGCGCCTCTTCGATGGAGGACAGCGTGTCCGACTCATAGCCCGCCGTCTGCAGCCCCTTGGCCAGGAGCTCTGCCAATTCCTCATTGTCTTCGACGATCAACAGCCGCATGTCCGACCAATCGGCAAAATCCGGTCTTTGCGCAATTTAGGCGCCCCCATAGGGCCAACGCAAACGCTCGTGTCCGAAGACCGTTGCTTGTAAGGCTGGTGTAAGTTTAGTCCCGCAAAAAGGCTGCCATTCTGCGGGCCGCGCGGGGCAAATTAACGCACATGTTTTGCCGGTATCCGTCAAGACTTGTGCGCCTGCCGACAACTATCTAATGAGGTCTCGCCTGCAGGACAGGGCTGCCGGGTCTTGACCCAGCGCCCGAAATTCTGCGGCGTCCCGGCGAAAGCCGCACCCCATCTACGCCGAATCGGTCCGTCGATATAGACGCTGAATTTCGGTCAAACGCCATGCTCGATCCGGGCATTGCAAGGGCGCGGCTGATGCCAGCGTCGAGACAGATATCCGGGCTCCTCAGCCCCGCGGCAGGACAGGTGGCAGGACAGGTAGAATGTCGTTGTTTTCGCGAGAGCTGCGCCTCAAGGCCGTCCTGACGCTCGCCGCGGTGCTCGCCGTCGGCCTCGTGCTGTTGGCCAGGTTTGTCGTGGCCCAGTCGCCCGTCGCCGCCGCGAACCGGGAGGCGCCCCCCGCGAAAAGCGCGCCTGCGCCTGTCGAGGAGCAGGCCGTCGACCTCTCCGACAAGCAGATGGGATTGATCAAGGTCGGACCCGTCGCCAGCCGCGAATTTGAAATCGTCAAGACCGCGATCGGGACCATCGATTTCAACGAGAACATGCTGGTCCAGGTGTTCTCGCAATATCCGGGAAAGATCCTCAAGGCTTTCTACAACATCGGCGATGACATCAAGCGGGGCGACATTCTCTTTACGATCGACAGCCCCGACCTGTTGCAGGCCGAATCGACCCTGCTCGCGTCGGCTGGTGTGCTCGAGCTGCAGAAGAAGACGCTGGCCCGCGTCAGCGGCCTGTTGAAATCCGGCGGCAGTGCCCAGAAGGATGTCGACCAGTCGACCTCTGACGAGCAGACGGCCGAGGGCAACTTCAAGGCGGCGCGGAATGCCGTGCGCATCTTCGGCAAGAGCGATGCCGAGATCGACCAGATCGTTGACAGCCGCAAGATCGATTCGACCCTGCCGGTACCGAGCCCGATCGCGGGCCGGGTGGTGACCCGCAACGCCGCGCCCGGCTTTCTGACCCAGCCCGGCACCGCGCCGGCGCCGTTCCAGGTCGCGGACATCTCGACCATGTGGATGATCGCCAATGTGATCGAGACCGACGCGCCGGCCTACAAGGTTGGCCAGCCGGTCGAGGCCACGGTGCCGGCCTATCCCGACAAGGTGTTCAAGGGCCACGTCACCACTGTCGGCTCGATCATCGACCCCAACACCCATCGGCAATTGGTGCGCGCGGAGATCGAGGATCCCGAGCATCTGCTGCGCTCGGGCATGTACGCGAGCTTCGTCATTCGTGTCGCCGATGCCGCACACGCGCTCGCGGTACCGGAGGCCGGCCTGGTGCGGGAAGGTGACGGAACGATGACAGTGTGGACGACCCGCGACAACAGGCATTTCGTCAAACGCACTGTGACAATCGGAATACGCCAGGACGGCTGGGTGCAGATCCTCGGCGGTCTGCAACCCGGCGAAACGGTTGTCACGGATGGCGCAGTATTCCTGAGCAACAAGCTCCTGCTCGGCGATGCCGAGTGATGCGCCACCGCGCAATATCCATCAATACAGGCACGTGCTTTGATTAAGTCGCTCCTCGAGTTCGGCCTGACCCGCAGCGCGATCGTCGTGCTGGGGCTGTTGGTGTTCTGCGCGGCGGGTGTCGTCGCCTTCACCAAACTCAACATCGAGGCCTATCCCAACCCTGCGCCGGTGATCCTGGAAATCACCGCGCAGGCGCCCGGCCTGTCCGCCGAGGAGATGGAGAAGTACTACACCATCCCGATGGAGGTCGGGCTCTACCCGACGCCCGGCGTGGCCAATATCCGGTCGACCTCGTTCTACGGACTGTCCTTCGTTCGCGTCACCTTCGCCTACGGCGTCGACTATTATTTTGCGCTGACCCAGGCCTCGATCAGCCTGCAGCAGAACGTCGCGCTGCCAGGCAACCTCGTTCCGACCATCCAGGCCTCGAGCCTGGTCGGCGAGATCTACCGTTACCAGGTCGTCGGTCCCCCGCATTTCGGGCTGACCAATCTGCGCACGCTGCAGGATTATGTGATCACCCGCCGCCTTCTGACCATCCCGGGCGTGGCGCAGATCAACAGCTGGGGCGGCACCACCAAGCAGTTCGATGTCGATGCCGATCTCGGCAAGCTCGAAGCCTACAACATCTCCATTCCACAGCTCATCACGGCGATCGGCAACGGCAATATCAATGTCGGCGGCCGCGAGATCTCGGTCGGGCAGCAGTCGGTCAACATCCGCGGCGTCGGTCTGATCGATTCCGGCGGCGCCGACGATGTCACCAGCGGCTATCATGTCCGCGATATCGAAAACATCGTGCTGACCCAGTCGGGGGGCCTGCCGATCCAGATCAAGAACGTGGCCAAGGTCTCGGTCGGCTATGTGCCGCGGCTGGGCATCGCCGGTCGCGACCATGATGACGATATCGTCTCGGCCATCGTGGTGATGCGGCGCCCCGAGCATACCAACCAGATCATCCCGAAGGTCGAGGCCGAGGTCGCCAAAATCAACGCCGACGGCAGCCTGCCTGCAGGCGTGAAGATCGTGCCCTATTACGATCGCTCGTCACTGGTCGGCGTGACCACCCATACGGTGCTGCACAACCTGATCTTCGGCTGCCTGTTGGTGTTCGTGATCCAGTGGGTGTTCCTGGGCGAATTGCGCTCGGCCATTATCGTCAGCGTCAACATCCCCTTCGCCCTGTTCTTTGCGATCATCATCCTGGTGCTGCAGGGCGAGGACGCCAATCTGTTGTCGTTGGGTGCGGTCGATTTCGGCATCATCGTCGATTCCGCCGTCATCATGATGGAGAACATCTATCGCAATTTCCAGTCGGGGCCGCAGCACCGGCAGGCGCTGCTGCATCAGCTGGCCGAAGGCTATTGGGGAACCGATCCCACCTCGGCGACGTCGGCGCATGGCGGCAGCGAACGCTGGCCGGAGCGGCTGCGCATCATCTTCGCCAGCGCCTTGCAGGTCGACAAGGCGGTGTTCTTCACCGCCGCGATCACCGTCACTGCTTTCGTTCCGCTGTTCACCATGCAGGGCGTGGAGGGGCAGATTTTCGGACCCATGGCGCGGACCTATGGCTATGCGCTGGCCGGCGCCCTGATCGCGACCTTCACAGTGACGCCGGTGCTGGGCAAGCTGCTGCTGCCGCAAGAGATCCACGAGATCGAAACCTTCATCGTGCGCGGCCTGCGCGCGACCTATACGCCGGTGCTGCGCTGGGCGCTCAATCATGTTGGCGCCGCTGTGATCCTTGGTGTCGCATTTCTTGGGCTGAGCGTTCTCGCCGCCTCTCAGCTCGGGAGCGAATTCCTACCCGCGCTGGAAGAGGGCAATTTCTGGATCAGGGCCTCGCTGCCGCCGACCATATCGCTCGAGGCCGGTACCGAGGCGACGCGCAAGATGCGAGAAATCCTGCTGCGCCATCCGGAGGTGATCACGGTGGTGTCGCAGCACGGCCGCCCTGACAATGGCAGCGACGCGTCACCGTTCTCCAACGTCGAACTGTTTGCACCGCTCAAGCCGTTCGACGAATGGCCACCGGGCGTGACCAAGGAAAAGCTGACCGAGCAGCTCCAGCAGGAGTTCGACGCCGAGCTGCCCGGCATCGGCTTCAACTTCTCGCAATATATCCAGGACAATGTCGAGGAAGCGCTGTCCGGCGTGAAGGGCGCGAACTCGGTCAAGATCGTCGGTCCCAATCTCGATGTGCTGGAAAAGCTCGCCAGCCAGATCATGGCGGAGATGGCAAAGGTGCAGGGCGTTGCCGACCTCGGCATCTTCCATGTGATCGGCCAGCCCAATCTCAACATCAAGATCGACCGCGACAAGGCCGCTCGCTACGGCCTCAACACCGGCGACGTCAACACGGTGGTGCAGGCGGCGCTCGGCGGGACCAATGCCACCACCGTGCTGGAAGGCGACCGGCAGTTCGCGGTCGCGGTCCGGCTCGATCCGAAATACCGTGCGAGCATCGATTCGATTCGCAATGTGAAGGTCGCCTACCAGACGCCGTCAGGCACCAACGGCTATATTCCCTTGAGCGAGCTCGCCGACATCACGCTCGATACCGGTGCCTCCTTCATCTATCGCGAGCGCAGCCAGCGCTACATCCCGATCAAGTTCAGCGTGCGCGGCCGCGACCTCGGCTCGACCGTGGCCGAAGCGCAGGAGCGGGTCGCAAGCACGGTGAAGCTGCCGAACGGCTATCAGATCCTGTGGGCCGGCGAGTTCGACGACCTGCAGGCTGCGAAAAAGCGGCTGGCGATCGTGGTGCCGATCACGCTGGGTCTGATCCTGGTGCTCCTGTACGGCCTGTTCAATACCCTCAGGGACAGCCTGCTGGCGCTGGCCGGCATCCCCTTTGCGATCGGGGGCGGCCTGATTGCGCTTTATCTCGCGGGGCTTGCTTTCTCGGTGTCAGCCGCGATCGGCTTCATCTCGCTGTTTGGCGTCGCCGTCATGGACGGCATTCTCAACATCACTTATTTCCGGGAATTGCGGGCGCAGGGCATGAGCGTTGCGCAGGCGGTGTTCCAGGGCGCCGAGCAACGCATGCGGCCGATGCTGATGACGGCGCTGTCCGCCGGCGTCGGCCTGTTCCCGGCGGCCATTTCCCATGGCATTGGCAGCCAGGTGCAAAGGCCGCTGGCGACCGTGGTGGTGGGCGGCATGTTCATCGGGCCGCTTTTGCTCCTGGTTGTTGCGCCGGCGCTACGCCGCATCTTCCTTGCGCGGGAAACTGCGGAAAGTTCCGATCGTGAGGGTGCACCCGAGGCGGAAGCGACCTAGGATGCCGCAGGGGGTTCTCCCGGACTAACGTATTGAGTGGATTGATCTGATGCGAGGCACAGCCCAGCGAAGGGGAGGTGCCGCCGGTCAAGTGCTGGCGGCAGGGCGCGCCCTTGCGTCTTGCGTCGTGCTTTCGCTGGCGCTTTCGGGCTGCGTCGGACCCAATTTCGTGCCGCCGGCGGCCCCCGCGGTCGACGGCTACCTGCCCGGCAAGCTTGCCTCGCCAACACCGCCGGGCGGCCCAAAGGTGGCGAGCCAGCACTTCATCAGCGGACAGGATGTCTCGGCGCGCTGGTGGGCCGCGTTCCAGTCGGAGCCGCTCAACCAGCTGATCCGCGATTCGGTCAATCACAGCCCGACGCTGCAGTCGGCCGAGGCTGCGATCAAGGTCGCCCAATACAATGCGCTGGCGCAGCGCGGCGTCTGGTTGCCGCAGGTGACCGGCAATTCCACCACGTCGCAAATTCTGCAGAGCAATGCCGGCAACGTGTTCGGGGGTGATCTTGGAGCGGTGCCGCAGACCCAGTTTTCGCTGGTCACGCACCAGCTGACGGTGAACTTCGTACCTGATGTCTGGGGCGGTAATTTCCGTGCGGTCGAGAATCTCGATGCCGTTACCGAGCAGCAATTATTCCAGCTCGAGGCCGCCTACCTTACGCTGACCAGCAACGTAGTCACCGCCGCAATCCAGGAAGCTTCCTTTCGCGGCCAGCTCGAGGCGGTCAAGCGCGTCATCGAGATCGAGCGCCGTCTGCTTGGTATCCTCAAGACCCAGTTCCAGGCGGGGCAAGCGGCGCAGGCCGATGTGCTGCAGCAGGAGGCGGCGCTGGCGGCTGCGGAGCAGCTGCTGCCGCCGCTGGAGAAGCAGCTC
Source organism: Bradyrhizobium sp. (assembly GCA_035652015.1). GTDB lineage: Bacteria > Pseudomonadota > Alphaproteobacteria > Rhizobiales > Xanthobacteraceae > Bradyrhizobium. The sequence goes on from DASREP010000017.1 coordinate 90,394, forward strand.
AATCAGCAGCGCGATCTGCTGACTGCGCTCGCCGGACAATTGCCGTCCGACCAAGTGATGCAGACATTCGATCTCGCGCATCTGAAGCTGCCGGCCAACCTGCCGATCAGCCTGCCGAGCCGACTGGTCGATCAGCGTCCGGACGTTCGCGCGGCGGAGGCCAATATGCATTCGGCAAGCGCCCTGATCGGCGTTGCAATCGCCGCGCGGCTGCCCAACATCACGCTCTCAGCCAATGGCGGCACCAGCGGCTACAATTTCGCCCAGAGCTTTGCACCGGGCACCGGTTTCTACACCGTGGCCGCCGGCGTGACCGCACCGATCTTCGACGGCTTCACGCTCTACAACAAGCAGAAGGCCGCTGAAGCCGCGCTCGACCAGGCTGAAGCGCAGTATCGTTCCACCGTCATCACCGCATTCCAGAACGTGGCCGATGCGCTTCGCGCGCTGCAGTCGGATGCGAAAGCGGTGCAGGCGGCGTTGCACGCCGAGGAGACCGCGAAAGCGAGTCTCGACATCATCGAGAAGCAGCTCTCGGCGGGCCAGGTCAACCAGCTGGCGGTGCTCAACGCGCAGCAGACCTATCTCAATGCGGTGATCACGCATGTGCAGGCCGAGGCCAACCGGCTCTCCGACACCGCGGCGCTGTTCATGGCGCTCGGCGGCGGCTGGCCGACCAGCTGCACGAGCAAGGTGTGGCGCGAATGCGCCATGGGCGAACCTGCGGCGCTCGCCAGTACCGAGTGAGAGCATGATCCGGAAAAGTCTGCAGCGGCTTTCCGAAAAGACCATGCTCACTCAAAAGTCCAAAGCGCGATGAGCATTCAACCCGATCTCATCGCGCTCTAAGGCCGTGCGCGACAGACTTTCAGGAGGTCCCGAAATCGCGCGCTGCCCGGCGCCGCTGACGAATGCCTACTAAAGTTTTGCGGCGTTCTTGATCGAGATCAAGGTTGGACCGGGTCGCTCAACAATATTGCTACTCAAACTCCAAAAACGGGCTGTGCAAAGCCGAATTCCGAGGAAGCGTTCTCACTTGCTGCATCGCGAAGTGATGGAGCTCGAAGGAGGTTGACATGGCTCAAATGGCAATCGGTCAAGCAGCTCAAGTCCCCAAGAATTTTCGCACCGTCATCACGGCTGCGGCCGCGGGAAATGTCATTGAATGGTACGACTTCTATATTTTCGGCAGTCTGGCCACGATCCTGTCGGTTAAATTCTTCGAAAAGAGCCATCCCGTTGCGGCCCTGCTCAGCACCATCGCGCTGTTCACCGCAGGCTTTCTGGTTCGTCCGCTGGGCGCGTTCGTGTTCGGCTGGCTCGGAGATCGCGTCGGCCGCAAATACACCTTCATCATGACCCTCGTCGGCATGGCTCTCGGCACAGGTGCGATAGGATTGATTCCGACCTTCGAACAGATCGGCCTGAGTGCCGCCATCATCCTGTTTTGCCTGCGCATGCTTCAAGGGCTTTGCCTGGGCGGCTCGTATGGCGGTGCCATCACCTATGTCGCCGAGCATGTGTCGGATGAACGGCGCGGCTACTACACCGGCTGGCTCCAGACGTCTCCGACGCTGGGGATCGTGGTGTCGCTTGTTGTGATCATCGCTACGCGCTCCTATTTTGGCGAGGCTGCATTCAATGCGTGGGCGTGGCGCATTCCGTTCCTGTTCTCCTTCTTGCTGGTGCTCGTGACCGTCTATATGCGAGCCAATTTCGAAGAATCCCCGGTCTATGCCGAGATCAAGGCCAAGGGGCTGACCAGCCGGAATCCGTGGCGTGATGCCTTCCTCAACCCGCAAAATTTGAAGTACGTGGTGATCGCGACCATCGTGGTGCTGGGCGAGGGCGTGGTCTGGTACTCAAGTCAGTTCTGGGCGCTGTTCTACCTGCAGACGGTCTCGAAGGTCGACACGCTCACCAGTTCGTTCATCGTCGGAATTGGGCTGGTGATCGGTACTCCGTCGCTCGTCCTCTTCGGCTGGCTGTCCGACATCATCGGCCGCAAGCCTGTTATATTGGGGGGCTTCCTGCTCGCGGCATTGACCTACTATCCGCTCTACTCATGGCTTGGGTCGGCCACCCAGCCCGGCAACATCAATATGCCGGTTGCCGTCTTGATCATCGTCATTCTCGTTATCTATGTGGGAATGGTGTATGGGCCGATCGGCGCGTTCCTCGCCGAATTTTTCCCGGGCCGGATCCGCTACACGGCGGTATCCATGCCGTACATGATCGGCAACGGCTGGGGCGGCGGCTTGGTGCCGTTCATCACCACGGCAGCGTATCAGGCGACTGGCAGTCTTGCCTATGCACTGATCTACCCGATTGCTGTTCCGGCGGTGTGCTTCGTCCTGAGCCTGTTCCTCATGCCCGAAACCCGCAAAATGAGCATTTGGGAACATGAATGAGGGACAGCGTGCCTAATTCCGTCAAGCTCGCGAGCGGGGCCTAACAGGCCCCGCTTTTTCTTCGGGTTGCAGCTGAACAAGATGTTTCGCTGCGTCGAACTCTACGGCGGCTGGTTGCGGCGTTCGCCAAGGCCTGGACACCATTTTTTCGCACCATTGATTTTGGTCAAAGAACTCCGTCGGCGGTGAACTAGCAAGGCGAGTTGTGATCTGGGGATGCCGTGGGGGTATCCATGCCGACACAAATTCCCGTCGAAGCCGAGCGATCGTGGATGGCCGCAGCGAAAGCTGCGGCGATGCTGTCGTTGCTGGCGGCAACCATCGTGTTCGCGACCGCATTCATCATTGTGTGGGTCTACACCTGAGCCGGAAACATGTCGGGTGCCTTCGAGGAGCGATCCGCGGCGAGCCTGTCGCGCGCAAGTCCTCGATGTTTTCTCCGGAGGGCCCCCACCACAGCTACGAAAACGATCCCGCTACCAGATCGCGAAGGCGCAGAGCACCGACAGCGGCAAGATGACGAGACCGAGATAGAGCCAGGTCCGATATCCCACGGCGTCCTTGGGCAGGATGAAGATGTGGATGATGAGCCAGAAGCAGACGCCAGCCCCCAAGGCCACGCGGATCACGTCGCCGGGGGTTTCCCACAGCGTCCACATATGCTCGACCTGCGGGCTGGCGACACGCGCGGTAATGACGATGAGGATGGCGATGAAAAGCGTCCGGACCGCCAATCCACCAAGCCAGACGCCCGTTGATACTTTTGCGTCGGGGTCGTCTCTGGTCTTCGCCGTGCTCACGGGGCAAGCCACCAAGGGCAAAATGCGCGCTATCGACGCATATGCATAAAGATAGCCACGCGTCCTTGCGGTCGCAAGAGGCTGGGCTATGCAGACGCTGCGGAAAACATTGGCATCTGACCATGATTCAGCCGGGCTTGGCGAACGCAACCCAAACGCAACCCAAACGCAAGCGAAACGCTAGAACTGCCCGCCGTTTCAGCTAGAGTGCAAGGCCGTCGATCGAGCGGAGGGGCATGAGCATGAAGATCTTCGCGAGGAGCTTGGCGCCTGCGGCGATGCTGCTGGCGCTGACGGCGTCCGCGCAAGCCGGACAGATGGTCTCGCGCGATTCGCGCTGCCTGGTCGAAGTGCTCTATTCCGAGGAACTGCCGATTGGGCCGCTGTTCTACCACACCGTGAAGGCGGCCGTTCTGGTGACCCCGCCCGGCGCGCAGCCGTTCGAGACCACGGTACACAAGGTCATTCCCTGGCAGGTGCCGCCGCCGCGCCGTGGCCAGCGCGTCCGGATCGCCTGCGATTCGGCGCTGCTCAACTCGTCCTTCGGCCTGTTCTGAGTCGCTGCGGGCTGAGGCCCCGCGGCACCCGTCACCGGCCGAAGCCGAGTGGGGGCGGGGCTTCGGTGGTGCCCGTTCCGAGCGAGCGCTGCACCATCACGGTATCGGACCAGCGGCCATAACGGTAGGCAACGCCCGGCAACAGGCCGACCCTGGCAAAGCCGAGCTTCTCGTGGATGGCAAGGGAGGCGACATTGTCGGCATCGATATAGCCGATCATCTGCCGGAAACCCTGCGCCGCGCAGGCATCGATCAGCTCCTGCATCAGGATCCGTCCAACCCCGCGGCCGACATGCTCGTGATGGATGTAGATCGAGTGCTTGACCGAATAGCGGTAGGCCGGGCGCTTCCGGAACAGGACCACGTAGGCGTAGCCGATCACCTGGCCGGCTGATGTCGCGACCAGATGCGGCAGGCGGTGGCTGCGCAGGTTCTTGCGGCGGTCGCGCAGATCGTCCGGCTCCGGCGTGCCGCTGTCGTCGACCGAATCCTCCACGCCGCGCCTGATATGGCGGCGGTAGATCGACAGCATCGCCTCGACATCGCTGTCCCTGGAGGGACGGACCAGGATCGGCGGCGCCGATCCGTTCGCCGCCTGTTTCTCAACCAATTCGTTCATTCCGAGACCACGTAAGTGTAGAGCCGGATGCGTCCCGACTCGTCGACCTCCTTATAGACGCCCTGGATCTCGACGTCGAAGCCCGGGAAGGTGTTGAAGCAGCGCTCGAACATCCTGAGGTAATCGATCATCGGCTTCGCCTGTTCGTCGAGCCGCTCACCGGGCACGATGGTGGCGATGCCGGGCGGGTAGACCACGAAGGGCGTGGTTGCGATGCGGCCGGCGATTTCGTCGATCGGCAGGTAGTCGACGTCGTTGCGCATCAGAAGCCGCGCCGCGTCATGCGGCGACATCACGATCTCCGGCAGATGCTCGGGCATGAACTGCCGGGCCTGCAGGCCGCTGACATCGGCCTCGCGGAAGAACCGGTGCATGTCCGCGCAGAGATCGCGCAGGCGCACGCCGGCATAGCGGGCCGGGCGGCGCCGGAAGAACTCCGGAATGGCCTCTTCGAGCAGCGCATTGTCGTCGTGCAGCTTTTTGAAGGCCACGAGCCCCGAGATCAGCGTGCCGGCCTTGCTGGCTTCGACGCCGGGGGTCAGCAAAAACAGCAGCGAGTTGAGGTCGTTCTTCTCCGGCACGATGCGGTTTTCGCGCAGATATTGCGCGACCACCGGCGCCGGGATGCCGTGCTCGGCATAGGCGCCGGTCGCGGGATCGAAGCCCGGCGTCAGCAGAGTGAGCTTGTTCGGATCGGTCATGGCAAAGCCCGCCGCGAGGTCCGGGAAGCCGTGCCAGCGCTGCTCCGGCGAGAGCTGCCAGTAAGAGGGATCGGTGGCGAGCAGGTCGGTGGCGACCGTCTCCCAGGCGACATTGTGCACGCCGTCTTCGCGGGAGACGTCGCGGATCGCGACGCGATCGGGCACGAAGGGTTCGAAGAACCAGCGCCGCTCGGGGCGAATTTCCTTTTCCTCGAACTCGCGGCGCACCGCGCGGATCTTCTTGCGCAGTTCGATGCCGAGCCGGATCGTGTCGTCCCACAAGACTTCGCCGGAACGGCCCTTCATCATCTGCGCGCCGACGTCGAGCGAGGCGAACAGCGGATAGAACGGCGAGGTCGAAGCGTGCTGCATGAAGCTTTCGTTGAAGCGGCGGTGCTCGATGCGGCGCTTCTGCCCCTTGATATGGCGGTCCTTGATGTGGATTTGCGAGGCCTGCGAGAAGCTCGCCAGCTGCTTGTGGGTCGATTGCGTCGCGATGATTCCGGGCGCCTCGGCGGAGAGGCCGTTCAACCCCATGGCGAAGCGGCCGGCATAGAGCGGGTGGAATTTCATGAAGCCGGCCCAGGCCTCGTCGAACAGGATGTAGTCGCAGAGATGGCCGATGCGCTTGAGGATCATCTCCGCGCTGTGGATGGTACCGTCATAGGTGCATTGCTCGACGACGGCGACGCGGAACGGGCGCGGCTTGCGCCAGGCCTCCTTGTCCTTGACCAGCGGATGATTGCGGATGCGCTCGCGCAACGCGTTTTCGTCCATCATATCCCAGCGCATCGGGCCGATCAGGCCCCAGGCATTGCGGACGGTCGGCAGGTAGACGGGAATGCCGCCGCTGATCATCAGCGCACCATGGTGGGCGGCCTTGTGGTTGTTGCGGTCGAACAGCACGAGATCGCCGTCCGTGACCAGCGCGCCGAGCGCGACCTTGTTGGAGGTTGAGGTGCCGTTGAGGACGAAATAAGTCTTTTCGGCGCCAAAGATCTGTGCCGCCTCCTTCTGCGCCTTCAGTGCCGGGCCTTCGTGGGTGAGGAGGTCGCCGAGCTCGAGTACGGAATTGTCGAGGTCGTCGCGAAACACCGCTTCGCCGAGATGCTCGACGAACACCCGGCCGATCGGGCTCCTGCTGTAGAACACGCCGCCATTATGGCCCGGGCAGGTCCAGAGCTGGTTGCCGACCTCGGCATAATCGACCAGCGCGCCGAAGAACGGCGTCTTCAGGTTCTCGGCATATTGCTTGAGCCGGCTGATCAGGTTCTTGGCGATGAAGGGCGGAGTTTCCTCCGATAGGAACACATAGCCGTCGATGAAGTCGAGCACCTCGACCGGCACGTCCTCGAAGCGCTTGCGGCGGATCAGGAGGATGATCGGGAAGTCGAGACCGCGCCGGCGCATCAGGTTGATCAGGGATGCGGTCTTGCCCTCCAGCCCCTTCTTGCCCCAGTCGACCACCATGCAGCCGATCGCCGCATCCGTCTGCACCGCGATCTCGGCATCCTCCAGCTTGCGCGCCTTGACCACCTCGAAGCCGGAGCGCTCGATCTCGCTGACGATCTGGTTGAAGCGGATGCCTTCGAGATCGTCGGCCTCGAACACGGGCGCGGCGAACAGAAAGTTGAAGCGTTTGAAATAGTCCATTGGGCTGCCTATCGGAATGGGGGCCGGCAAGCAGTGGCGCACATTCGATGACAGTTCGATGACAGCGAACGGAGGCTGCGCGCGATAATGGGCGCTTCCGTTCGCTTGCTGTTTCAGAGGAGCTTTCATCTCGAAATCTAAGGCTTTGAAACACAAACAGAAAACAGGCTTCGGAACGGATGGCGCTGCGCCCGCGCTTCACTTGCCAGCGCTGCTGTTTGATACATCAGGCCAGGCGCCGAATGGCGCCGCAGCGAACAGCCACATGTGACGGGGGCTGCACGGCGCGATCGTCGCAAACCTCCAGGGTAACAGCCCCGCTGCGAAAGCAGGCGTGGCGGCCGGCGACGTCGTGACCTCGGCCGGCGGCGAGCCGATCAAGAGTGCCAGTGAACTCGCCAGGAAAGTCCAGCGGATGACGCCCGGCTCACAGGTCCAGCTCGGGCTGCTCCGAAACGGAAAAGAGAGCTCGGTCGGCGTGACGCTGGGCGAGATGCCCGACGAGCCTGCAGCGCCAAAAGCTCAGCAGCAATGATCGAGGGCCCGCAAGGGCGAAACCGACCATCGTTGCTCAAACCAGCTTCGGCTCACGCGTCTGTCGCTTGCTGAAGCGCCCGCACCAGGCCTTCGACAAGGAGGTCGGCGTGCTCGGCTGAAAATACCAGCGGCGGACGGATTTTTAGTACATTGGCCTCACGCCCCGACGCGCTGATCAGGATTCCGTCCTGGCGCAGCAGATTCACGATGCGCGCGGCCTCTTTCGGTGCGGCCGCGCCGGGCATGCCGCCGTGGCGCAACTCCACGCCAATGAAAAGGCCGGCGCCGCGGATTTCGGCGATCAGGGGGTGGGTGGCCTGAAACGCGCGAAGCTTGTCCATCAGATACGCGCCGGTGCGGCCCGCGTTTTCGATCAGGCCCTCGGAGGCGATGACATCGAGCACTGCAAGCGCAGCAGCGGCCGAGACCGGGTTGCCGCCAAAGGTGTTGAAATAGCGGGACCGCGCGCCGAACTCCGCCAGCAGTTCCGGCAGCGCCGCGACGGCCGCCACGGGATGGCCATTGCCCATCGGTTTGCCCATGGTGACGAGATCGGGCACGATGCCGTGTCGGGCAAATCCCCACATCTGGCCGCAGCGGCCAAAGCCGGGCTGCACCTCGTCGGCGATGAACAGCGCGCCGGCCGCGTGCGCAGCCTCCACGACCGGCTTCAAGAAGCCACCGGGATCGGCCAGCACGCCGTCGCTGGAGAAGATGGTGTCGACGATCAGGCCGGCCGGGCGGATGCCTGATCTCTTCATGTCCTCGAAGGCGGCGGCGACATGACTTGCAAACGCCGCGCCGGTCTCGGCGCCCGCGTTGCGCGGCGCCGGCACGAGCTGCGCGGGGCTGCCCTTCGCAGGCGGCAGACCCAGCGAGGGCGAGAGGTCGACCAGCGCGCTGGTGACGCCGTGGTAGGCGGTCTCCGTCGCAACGAAGCCGGTGCCGCCCGTCGTGGTCCGGGCAATGCGCAGCGCAAGGTCATTGGCCTCGCTGCCGGTGCAGGTGAACATGACATTGCCGATCTCGGTCGGGAACGTTGCCAGCAGCCGCTCGGCGAGATCGAGCACCGTCTCGTGCAAATAGCGGGTGTGGGTGTTGAGGATCGCCGCTTGCCTGGCGATTGCTTCGACGACGCGGGGATGGCAATGACCGACCGAGGCCACGTTGTTATAGGCGTCGAGATAGCGGCGGCCGGATGCATCATAAAGCCAGACGCCTTCGCCGCGGACGAGATGCACCGGCTCGTCATAGAACAGGCGGTAGGCCGGACCGAGCAGGCGCTTGCGTCGGGCGATCAGTTTCTCCGTCGCGGTGGTCTCATCCGCTGGCATGGACATCACTCCAAATGGCAGGCACGCCTGATTTGCACGCGTGCCGCTTTGCGCGAGAGGCTCGCGACGCGGCGCAGGCGTGCCGCCGCGCCCGGACGGTTGCGCAGTATATACTCGCGGTTCTCGGGATAGCGAAGCGCCCGCCAGCTCGAGATCACGATCGTCATCGCGATGCGCGTTGCCATCAGGTCGAACAGCACCTCGACCTCGGCCGCTTCCAGTGGCGCTGCCGCGTGATAGCCGGCGATCAGGTCGCAGGCGGGAGCAAGCGGATCGTCGCTGTCGCTGACCTGGTAGGCAGCCGCAATCGCAGGTCGTTGACGCGCGCGGTGAAGGTAAGATCGCCGAAATCGATGATGCCGGCGACGCGGTCGCAGGTCGCGGGATCAACCACGATATTGTGCGGATTGAGATCGTTATGCACGAACTGGCGAGGCAGTTTCTGCAGCGCCGGTTGCGCGTGCGTCTCAAAGCCGTCAAGAAAGCAGCCGACCAGGTCTGCAAGATCGGCAGGCACGGCGTCGATCAGCGGCCGCAGCTCAGCGGCGTGCTGCAGATCCCAGAGCAGCTTCTGCGTCGCCCCGCCGTGGCTCAGACCGCGCAAGCCGCGCGCGAGCCGGCCAGCGCTGCGGCCGATATCCGATCGCAAGGCGGCGGATACTGGAACAGCGGACATCGGCGTGCCCGCCAAATAGGACAAAAGACGCACCGCGCGGGTCGAGCCATCGGCGAAATCAAGCGCAAGATCGCGGACGCCGCTCAGTGCGGGGTACACGCGCGGGATCGGCAGATCGGGTTCGGCCGCGGACAGATGCAGCAGGGCATCGGTCTGCAGCTGCGTAACCGCGTGGTCCTCCGCGGGATTTGCGATCTTGAGAACGAAATCGCGTCCGTCCGCCTGGATGAGAAAACTCTGGTCGCGCTCGCTCGACAGCCGGCGCGCGATCGGCCTCAAGCCGTAATGCTCGGCCGCCAGCTGCTCGGCCTGCTGTTCTGTGATCGGCGAGGCCGCGCGCAGGTCCTGGATTGGATGGGCATCGTCAACGAGAGGTGAGGAGGGCACGTCCGCCTCTAGTAGCCGCGGGCGCGATCGATCGCGTGCGGCGGCCTGGTGCCGGCCCGGATCGCCTCGGCCGTCGCAACAAGCGTAGTCGCGACCGCGCGCAGGCTGACGTCGCTCGCGTCATGCGGTGTGATGGTGATGTCGGGGCGATCCCAGAACGGGTGCGCTGACGGCAGCGGCTCGGTCGCGAACACATCGAGCGCGGCGCCGGCGAGCTGGCCGCTGTCGAGCGCGGCGAGCAGGTCCGCTTCGACCAGATGCTCGCCGCGGCCGACCTGCACGAGGAAACCGCCGCGCCGCATGGTCGTGAACACCCCGCTGTTGAGGATGCCGCGCGTCTGTGGCGTCAGCGGCAGCAGGTTCACCAGAACCTCGGTCCGTGCCAGCATCTCGGCGAGGCCCGCGCGGCCATGATAGGCCCGCACGGAATCGGAGACCGGCTTTGCGGTGCGGCTCCAGGACATCACGGGAAAGCCAAAATGGGCGAGGTCGGCGGCGACCCTGCGGCCGATCGCGCCATTGCCGAGAATCCCGACCGGCACGTCGTCGGCGCCACGTTGCGGACGGCGCTGCCACACCTGCGCTCGCTGCTGCGCGCGATAACCGGCGAAGCCCCGCTGGTGGCCGATCACGTGCCAGGCGATAAAGCCCGACATCATCTGTGCCTGGCCGGGATCAACGACGCGGATGACGTCGATATCCGGCTTCAGGCTCGGGCAGGCCACGATGTTGTCGACACCGGCCCCGATCGAGCACACCGCCTGCAAATTGGGGTAGCGCGCGAAGGCGTCCTCAGGCGGATGCCAGGCCACTGCGAGCCGCACGTCATCACCGGCGTTATCCGCCGCGTGCTCCACCACCTCGATGCGATCGGCGATGCGGGAGATCTCGGGCCCGAGATAGTGCTTCAGGTCGAGGCGGCTGGAGACGAGGACGCAGCGCATGAATCAGGCCGCTTGCGGGGATGCGGTGCGGCCCGGGACGGCAGCCAGCAGTTCGCGGGTGTAGGGGTGTTCCGGCGCGGAGAACAGCGCCGCCGCCGCCTTCAACTCGACAATGACGCCGCGCTGCATCACCGCGATGCGGTCGCAGATTTGCGCGGCCACCCTCAGATCATGGGTGATGAACAGCATCGACAGCCCAAGGCGCGCCTTCAGGTCTTCCAGCAGCTTCAAGACCTGCGCCTGCACCGAGACGTCGAGCGCCGAAACGGCCTCGTCGGCGACGATGACATCCGGCTCGAGCGCCAGCGCCCGGGCAATGCCGATGCGTTGGCGCTGCCCGCCGGAGAACTCATGCGGATAGCGCTCGAGCGCGTTGGCGTTGAGGCCGACCAGCTCCAGCAACTCCCGTGCGTGCTCGCGCGCCGCCTTGGGATCCTTGCCATGGGCGATCGGCCCGCCGGTGATGATGCTGCCGATCTTGCGCCGCGGATTGAGCGAAGCGAACGGGTCCTGGAAGATCATCTGGATGCGGCTGCGCGCGCTCCGCAGCTCCTGGCCCGACATCGCCGTGAAGTCGGCCTCGCCGACCCGCACCGTGCCCCGATCAGGCTCGATGAGGCGCATGATCAGGCGTGCCACGGAGGATTTGCCGGACCCGGATTCGCCGACCAGGCCGACCGTCTCGCCCTGCAGGATGGCGAAGTTGACTTCCTTGGCCGCCTGCACGCGGCGCTCCGGCTGGAACCAGCCGCCGCTGGACACATAGGTCTTGTCCAGGCCGATCACCTCGACCGCCTTGGAGCGATTGTTGAGCAAGGCGCGCGGCGGCGGCTGCATGCTCGGGACCGCCGCGAGCAGCGCGCGTGTGTAGGGCGCTTGCGGACGCAAGAGCACGTCGTCCGCCGCGCCCTGTTCGACCACCTTGCCATGCTGCAGGACCACCACACTGTCGGCGATCTCGGCGACCACGCCGAAATCATGGGTGATGAACATCACGGCCATGTTGCGGCGGCGCTGCAGCTCGCGGATCAGCTTCAATATCTGCGCCTGCGTCGTGACGTCGAGTGCGGTGGTCGGTTCATCCGCGACCAGCACGGCGGGCTCGAGTGCGAGCGCCATCGCGATCATGGCACGCTGACGCTGTCCGCCCGACAATTGATGCGGATAGGCGCGCATGGAGCGCTCGGGGTCGGGCAGGCCGACCTCGCGCAGCAGGCCCAGCGCCCGCTGCCTGCGCTCCTTCAGGCTCAACAGGTTATGGGCTTCGAACATTTCGGCGATCTGCTCGCCGATCCGCATCAACGGGTTCAGCGCCGTCATCGGCTCCTGGAACACCATGGCGATATGTCGGCCGCGCAGCTTGCGCCAACCCGCATCATCGAGCTTGAGCAGGTCTTCGCCCTCGAACACGATCTGGCCGGCCTCGGCTCTGACATTCTCCGGCAGGAGGCCCAGCAGCGCGTGCGCGCACATCGATTTTCCCGAGCCGGACTCGCCGACCACGCAGAGAATCTTGCCGGGGAGCAGATCGAAGGACACGCCGTCAACCGCGTGCGCCCGATCAGCCCCGGGCGGGAGCGCGATTTTCAGGTTCTTGATCGAGACGGCAGCAGCACTTGCGGTCATGGCCCTAGCGCCCATCCTTGTTGAGCCGCGGGTTGAGGGCGTCGTTGAGGCCTTCGCCGATCAAATTCAGCGCCAGCACCGAGAGCAGGATGGCGATCCCGGGGAAAACCGTGATCCACCAGGCCTGGCGGATGACGGTGCGGCCGGCGCCGACCATGTAGCCCCAGGACATCAGATTGGGATCGCCGAGCCCGAGAAATGACAGCGAGGATTCCAGGAGGATCGCGGTCGCGACCATCAGCGAAGCCAGCACGATGACGGGCGACAGCGCATTGGGCAGGATCTCGCGCCAGATGATCCAGCCGTGCGATTGCCCGGTGACAACGGCGGCCTGGACATATTCGCGGGTGCGCAGCGACAGCACCTCGCCCCGCACCAGCCGCGCCACCGGCGGCCAGCTCACGATTGCAATCGCCAGCACGATGGACACGATCGAGGGCTGCAGGATCGCGACCAGCACGATCGCAAGTGCAAAGCTCGGCACCGTCTGGAAGAACTCGGTGAAGCGCATCAGCGCGTCGCCAATCCGGCCGCCGAAATAGCCGGCGATGGCGCCGACGGGAATGCCCACGGCAAGCGCCGCGAGTGTCGAGACGAGGCCGACCAGCAGCGAAACGCGGGCACCATAGATGATGCCGGCGAGCACGTCGCGGCCAAGCGCATCGGTGCCGAGCGGGAAGCCTTTCACCGCAAACGGCGGCACGAACGGCCGCTGCACCATGCGCCAGGGCGAGGTCGGAAACAACGACGGTCCGAACACCGCGACCGCAATCGCAATCGCGAGAATGACAAAGCCGATCAGCCCGCCGGGATGGCGCAGCAGCGTGCGCGACACCTGTCTCATGAGGCGAACTCGATGCGGGGATCGACCGAGCGGTAGATCAGGTCGGTGATCAGGTTGAAGGCCAGCACCATGGCCGAGCAGACCACGAAGACCCCGAGCAGGAGGTTGTAGTCGCGCTGCAACAGCGCCTCATACATCAGCCGGCCAATGCCGGGCCAGGCAAACACCGTTTCCGTGAGCACCGCGCCGCCGACCAGCGTGCCGGCCTGCAGGCCCGCGAGCGTGACCACGGGCAGCAGCGCATTGCGCAGCACATGGCGGCGCTGGATCACGGCATCGCGCAAGCCCTTCGCGCGTGCCGTCTTGACGAAGTCGAGCCGCTTCACCTCGAGCATCGAGGCGCGGGTCATGCGGGCATAGGTCGCCATGAAGAACAGGCCGATGGTGATCGCGGGCAGGATCAGATGGGCGCCGACATCGAGCAAATGGGCAAGGCCGGTGTAGTTGGCGCCGACGGTCTCGTAGCCAAAGCTCGGCAGCCAATCCATCGCGACCGAGAACAGCAGGATCGCCATCAGCGCCACCCAGAACAGAGGCGTGGCGTAGAAGAGGAGGGCCAGAATGGTGATCAGCGTATCCGCCCAGGTGCCGGCCCAGCGTGCCGCGAGCGTTCCGAACAGGATGCCGAAGGCGAGCGAGATCACGAAGGCCGTACCCGTCAGAAGCAGCGTCGCGGGCAGCCGCTCCAGGATCAATTGCGACACCGGCATCTGCTGGCGGAAGGAGTAGCCGAGGTCGAGGCTGAGGACGCCCTTCATATAGCGATAGAGCTGCACCGGTAGCGGCTGGTCGAGGCCGAACTTCTCGCGCAGCTGCGCGACAAAGACCTTGTCCCCGGCGCCGGCTTCGCCTGCCATGACCATGGCGGGATCGCCGGGCGCCATGCGGATCAGCATGAAGTTCAGCACCACGATCGCAAGCAGGACCACGACGGCCTTGGCGATCCGCTGGGCAATGAAGGCGAGCATCATGTCATCCGTTGCGTTCGAGAGTTGGACTCCGCTGCGGCAGGGACCGCGGCGGAGTCTCAAAGCGCCTTACTTGTCGATCCAGGCGTCGCGGAAGCCGTCATTGACGCCGATGCCTGTGGTGATGAGGTTTTTGACATTGCAGCGGGTGATGGTCGGGAACTGCAGCTCGAGCAGCCACGCCACGGGAACGTCGTCCACCAGGATCTTCTGCACCTTGTCGTAGATGTCCTGGCGCCTGGACTCAGGGAACGCGACGGCACCTTCGGCAAACAGCTTGTCGACCTCCGGGTTGGAATAGCCTTCGACGTTGTTGAAGACGAAGCCCTTGGCGATCTGGCTCGAGACATAGTTGCGGGAGACGCCGAGCGCGGGATCGCCATACTGATAGAGATAGGTGAAGGCGATGTCGTAGTCCCAGTCCGCGACCTTCGAATTCCAGCCGGCCACGTCGGTTGCGACCATGTCGACCTTGATGCCGACGTCTTCCAGGTTCTGCTTCACGGCTTCCGCCCAGCGCTGCCAGGTTTCGCCATAGGGCAGCGGCAACAGGCGAACCGTCTCGCCCTTGTAGCCGGCTTCCTTCAGCAGGGCCTTTGCCTTGGCTGGGTCGTAGTCATACTTGGTGACGGCGTCGGAGTAGAACTTGATGGTCGAGGCTGACGGGCCGGTCGCGACCTTGCCGAGCCCGTTCCAGATCACGTCCTTCGCAAAGTTGCGATCGATCGCGTACATCAGGGCCTGGCGGAACTTCTTGTTCGCGGTCGGACCGGAGCGGTTGTTCAGCCACAGCCAGGAATGCGGGGAGAAGAACTCCCAGCCCGCGCCGGTCATGCAGGTGTTGGGCAGCTTGGAGAGGCGCGGCACGTCGAAGTTCTCGACCGACCCGCCGGGTAGCACGTCGACCTTGCCGGTCTCGTAAGCGACCGCACGCGCAGCCGCGTCGGGAATGACGTGCCAATAGATCTCGTCGAGATAGGGTTTGCCCTTGATGTAGTAGTTCGGATTTTTCACCAGATGGATGAAAGCGCCCTTCTGCCATTCCTTGAACATGAAGGGGCCGGTGCCAACAGGCGTGTTGTTCGCCGGATTGGTCTTAAAATCGGTGCCTTCGTAGATGTGCTTCGGGATCATCGGCAACGAGCCGACCTCGAAAATGCCGATGAACGGGCCGAACGGCTGCTTCAGCGTGAACACCACCGTGTTGTCGTCAGGCGCCTCGACCTTGTCGACCATGGCGAGGTTGGCGCGGGCGCGCGGGTGGGTCTGCTTCAAGAACTCCAGCGAGAACAGCACGTCGGCTGACGTGAACGGCTTGCCGTCATGCCAGGTGACGCCCTTGTGCAAATGGAACGTGTAGGTCTTGCCGTCCTCGCTGATGTCCCAGCTTTCGGCCAGCCCCGGCTCCGGCTCGAGCTTGGGGCTATAGCGGAGCAGGCCTTCATAGATATTGCCGGCGACCATCTGGGTCGGGCCGTTCTGCACCAGCCCGATCATCAGGCTCGGCGGCTCCGGCTGGATCACGGCATTGATGACGCCGCCCATCTTCGGCTCTTCGGCAAGCGCCGCGGCACTGACGCCGAAGGCCAGCACTACGCCAAGCATCACTCGCTTCAACATCGGAAATCTCTCTTCTTTTGTTCTATCTACACAGACGCCTGAATCGATCCGTCATCCTGAGGTGCGAGCGAAGCGAGCCTCGAAGGATGAACGGCCCCGCGTCAACCATCGGGGCCGTCGCCCTTCGAGGCTCGCTGCGCGAGCGCCTCAGGGTGACGGTGATGGTCGGGAGACTGCTTCGAGCCAAACATGACCCTGCCTAGTTCACAAAATCCGGATCGGTGCGCTCCAGCATGCGCTTGAACGCGGCCCATTCGCTGTCGGGGACGCCGTCGATCTCGACCTTGTCGTAGAAGGTCGCGTATTGCTCCGCGGTCTTGCGGGCGACGCCCTGCGAGAGCTTGGCGACCGGCGCGCCGGCGGACTGGATCGCGAGCTGCGCGCGGCAGGAGCGTTCCAGGTTGTGCATCAGCTTGAAGGCTTCCGCGACCGAGCGGCCGAGCGTCAGCATGCCGTGATTGCGCAGCACCATGACGTATTTGTCGCCGAGATCGGCAACCAGCCGGCTTCGCTCGTCGAGATCGAGCGCGATGCCTTCATAGTCGTGATAGGCGAGGCGGTCGGCGAACTGCAGCGACCATTGATTGAGCGGCAGCAGGCCCTGCTCCTGGCAGGAGACCGCAACGCCCGCCACGGTGTGGGTGTGCAGCACGCAGGCCGCATCATGGCGCGCGGCATGCACCGCGCTGTGGATGGTGAAGCCGGCCGGATTGATGCCGAGGTTCAGGGGATCGTCGACGATGTTGCCGTCGATATCGACCGTGACCAGGTTGGAGGCGGTCACCTCCTCAAAGCGCATGCCATAGGGATTGATCAAGAAACGATCATGCGTGCCGGGGACGCGGGCGGAGATATGGGTGTAGATCGAATCGTCCAGGCCGAGCCGATGGATCAGCCGGTAGGCGGCGGCGAGGTCGATCCGCGCCTGCTGCATAGGATCTTTCACGGCCGAAGGCCGTACGTGTGTCGTCATTACGCTTCCCCGGTTTTGTTGCGACCAATTTGCTGCGGTGCAAGAGTTGGGGCAAGACTAAACTGTCGACAATCGACGCTTAAATATTGCACACTCGCTTTCATGCGCACGATGTCTCCACCCGTTGGACTACCCGCCCTTGCCGACACCGATCTGGTCGGCCAGGTCGCGCGTGTGTTGACGCAGGCGGTGGTGCAGGGCCGGTTGCCGCCGGGAGCGAAGGTGGTGGAAGCGGGAATCGCACGCGAGCTCGGCGTCAGCCGCGCGCCGGTGCGCGAGGCGGCGCGGCTGCTCGAACGCCAGGGGCTGCTGGTCGCGCATCCGCGCCGCGGCTTCTTTGTGCGCAAATTCGAAATCGACGATATCGACGAGATCTACGACCTCAGGCTTTGCGTCGAGCGCCATGCCGCGGTGCTTGCCGCGCGCAATCTGACGCCGCAGTCGCGCGACAAGCTGCGACGGCAGATCGATGTGCTACACACGACTGCGGATCTCGACGATCCCGCGCGACAGGTCGAGGAGGACTACCGCTTTCACCGCCTGATCTGCGAGATCGCCGGCAACCGCCGCCTGCTCCGCTTGTTCGACGATCTCGCCTCGGAGCTGCGCATGGTGATCGGCCTGATCGGCCGCCTTTACGACGATCCGCATGAGATCGCGCGCACGCATGAGCCGGTGCTGGCCGCGATCGAGGAGGGGCATCCCGAGCGGATCGTGGCCTGGGTCGAGTATCACATCGGTCATGCCTGGCGCGAGGTCGGACGGCTCGTGCGCGAGATTCCTCCCCATGGCGCGCTGAAGGACGAGGCAAATACCGTGCGGGCGAGGTCGCAGTTCGCGCGGAAACGGAAACCTGTTTTGCAAAGGAGCAAGGCGTGAAGGCTGTCTATTCCGAAAAACATCGGAGCCACGATCCGCAATTCTTCCTGGTGCGCGGGGTGGTGAAGAAAACCACCGAGCAGCCCGAGCGCGCCGACCGGCTGCTGAAGGGTCTTGCGGCCGGCAACCATCGCCTGGTCGAGCCGACCGCCTTCGGACAGGGTCCGCGCTTGCGTGTCCACAGCATCGAATATCTGAATTTCCTGGCCGAGGCCTGGGAGGCCTGGTCGGCACTTGGCGATGCGGGTCCCGAGATGATCGCCAACATCCACCCCGTGCGTCATGCCGCGACCTATCCGACCCACATCGTCGGCCGCCTCGGCTGGCACACGGCGGATACCGGATGCCCGATCGGACCCGGCACCTGGGCCGGAGCCTGCGCGGCAAGCGATGTTGCGGCAACGGCGGCGCAGATGGTGATGGACGGCGAGGACGCGATCTATGCGCTGTGCCGTCCGCCCGGCCATCACGCCTATCGCGATATGGCCGGCGGCTTCTGCTTTCTCAACAACAGCGCCATTGCCGCCGCGCATCTGCACCTGAGCCATGAGCGCGTGGTAATCCTCGATGTCGACGTGCATCACGGCAACGGCACGCAGGGCATCTTCTACCAGCGCCCGGACGTCTATACGATTTCGATCCATGCCGATCCGGCCGCCTATTACCCCTTCGTCTGGGGCTATGCCCATGAGCGCGGCGACGGCGCCGGCCTGGGTGCCAATCTCAATATTCCATTGCCGCTCGGCACACGGGATGACGGCTACATGCAGGCGCTGGACGTCGCGGCCAAGGCCATCAAGGCGTTCGCGCCGGGTGCACTCGTGGTGGCGCTCGGGCTCGATGCCTCCGAGCATGATCCGCTCAAGGGCCTGGCGGTCACGACCGACGGCTTCCGCCGCATCGGCGCGACCATTGCGCGGATCGGGCTGCCGACGGTGTTTGTGCAGGAGGGCGGATATCTGTCGGATATTCTCGGGCAAAATCTCACCGCTGTGCTCGGCGGATTCGAGGCCGCGCGCTGAGCGCGCGGAAGGCGATCCGGCTGACCGGCGACTCAACCTCTCCATCGAGAGAGGTGAGTGCGTGATCGCGGGGCCGATTTTTGCCGCCTTTGCGCGAATCAAATACCGGTAGGCTCGGGATCACCTTGAAATTCTGTTGTGGACCGCGAGCACCAGGTGGCTTCAGAGCCAGGCAAACTCGATTCGATTGCGCCCGTGGCCGACGACGTCGCCGCGGTGCTCAATGCCGTGCTCGGCGAGATGCGCGCCGGAAGATATCTGGAAGCCCAGATACTCTGCCGTCAGCTGCTGGAGCGGACCCCCGACAATCCCGAGATCCTGCATCTGATGGCGCTGGTCTGCTTCAATGCGAAGCAGTTCGACCATGCGGTCGAATGGGTCGCTCGTGCGCTCAAGATCGATGCCAAGCCGGCTTATCTGACGACGCTCGGCACAGCATTGCTCAACCTCGGCCGCGGCGACGACGCGGTCAGGGTGTTTGACAAGGCGGTGCAGCTCAAGCCTGACGATGCGACCCTCTGGAGCAATCTCGCGCACGCGCTGACAGAGGCTGGCCATGTTTCCGATGCGATGCTTTGCCTTGCGCGCGCACATCAGCTCGAGCCGCAAAACCCGAAGATCCGCAACGATCTTGGCCATGGCTTCATGCTGCTGGGGCGGCACGAGGAGGCGCTGTCCTGGTTTGACCGCGCGCTCGAGATCAGACCCGACAGCGTCGAGACGCTCAACAACAAGGCCTTCGCCCTGACCAGGCAGCATCGTTTCGACGAGGCGCTTGCCGTCTATGCGCGCTCGAAGGCGGCTGGCCCCGACAACGCCGCGACCGATTTCAACATCGCGCTGCTGCAGATGTTGACCGGCAGCTTCAATGCCGGCTGGCTCGGGCGCGAAGCCCGTTTCCGTCTGCCGTCGCCGGCACCTTATCCCGATTTCCGCGAGCCCCGCTGGTTCGGCGACCAGGACGTCGCGGGCAAGACCATCCTGCTTTACGCCGATGAGGGCCTGGGGGATTCCATCCAGTTCGTCCGTTATGTGCCGATGGTCGCGGCCCGCGGTGCGCGGATCGTTCTTGCGGTCGAGGAGGTGCTGCGCTCGCTGCTTGCCCCGCTGCCCGGCGTCGCCGAATGCGTTGCGAAATCGGCGGCGCTGCCGGCCTTCGATCTGCATTGCCCGATCTCGAGCCTGCCACTGGTCTTCAACACCACGCTGCAGACGATTCCGGCGGCCGCCTCCTACCTGCCGCAAGCCCCGCACGATCGGGTGCGGACATGGGAGGAGCGGCTGGGTCCGCACGACACATTGCGGGTGGGGCTCGTCTGGTCGGGCAATCCGCAGCACATCAACGATCGCGACCGGTCGGTCCGCCTGCGCCAGCTGCTGCCCCTGCTCGACATGGGCGCGACCTTCCTGAGCCTGCAGAAGGAGCCGCGGCCGGAGGACAAGGTGACGCTGGCGGGGACGCGCATCATCGATTGGACCACCGAGCTGACCGATTTCGCCGAGACCGCCGCGCTGATATCCTGCCTCGATCTCGTGATATCGGTGGACACCAGCGTCGCGCATCTGGCCGCGGCGCTCGGATGTCCGACCTGGATCCTGCTGCCCTGCACGCCGGACTATCGTTGGCTGCTCAATCGCGATGACAGCCCGTGGTATCCGAGCGTGCATCTGTTCCGGCAAAACGAAAGCCGCGACTACGGCGAGGTGGTCGCGCGCGTTCGCACGGCACTCGGCGAACTGGCCGCCGCATGCGGGCCGGCGCGCGGAGATTCGCGCAAGATCTAGCGGACAATGTCATCCAGACTCCCGGTCTCGAGCGCAGATCGCAGGAGGTTATTTTCGCATTGGATTGAAATATCAAGTGGCCCCGGCGCATGGCGCCCGGACGCTTGACCGTCGCCATGCCCGTAGTCCAGATCTCATGCCGGGCGCTGGAGTTGTGCTTGCGGCTACGGTGTTGTTGCGGTCGCCGAGCCCGCATCGGTTGCCGCCAGGTTCTGGGAGGCGTCCGCCGCCGGAGGCACGATAATCGCGGCGAAGCGCTTGGTGGCACCTGGCTGTCCCAGCAATGTCGACTGCAGCTCGAAGTCGGACCTGATCACGCGAGGTGCCCCCGCGGCGATCCGTTCCATGGCTGCAATGCAGCTCGCATCTTCACCAAAGCAAAGCCCGGCCCAACCGCCCTCGTGGTGAATAACCTCGCCGAACCGCCAGCTATTTCCGACCAGCAGCCGCGCTTCATAGAAAGGGTGGTCGGGGCTGTAGAATGCCGTGGAGAAGGCGAGGTCTTCGTCGCCGCCGATGGACGGCAGCGGCAGATCGGTGAGCGCGTGCCAGCGCAAGGTCAATTGATCGGCGGAGGCCTGGTAGAAGTTCCGCCCTTCACTCAAGGGATAGAAATTGCGATAAACGGCGTGGACCGGCGCCACGACGAAAGCGGTGCCGATCGAGAAGGCGATCACGCCGGCCGCCAGATTGACCGCAAGCACGCGCTCGATCTGGTAGCTCGCGCCGCAGACGAGCAGGATCACGAAAAGGAAGAGGCCCTGCAGCGACCAGACTGGCGGCATGTCCGTTCCGACCACGACCGAGGTGATTGCCGGGAAGAACATGGTGCCAAGGCCGATCATGAACAGCAGCAACAGCCCCGGGTTCATGGAATGGAAATCATCGCAGAACCGTTTCATCCGGTCGCCCGCCATCAGCACCCAGGTTGCCGCTGGCAACAGCACCACGAGGCCGGCGCCGAGCAGGAAGCCGATAGCGTCGCCAAGCGATGGCACGAGTTCCTTGCCGGCATGCTTGCTCAGGGCATAGGCGAACGGCTGGGCGCCCGTCGTCGCCAGCCAATGGATGTGCGGTGCCAGCATCAAAAGGCCGACCAGCGTCGACACCCAGGGCGCGAGCGAGGTGAAGTAGGCCCGGCGCTGCGGATGACAAATTGCCGCCACCGCGCAGCTTCCGATCAGGAATACCGAAAAGTATTTCCCGAGCATGGCCAAGGCGGCGCTCGCGCCGGCGGCGATCGCCCATTCGAGCGTGCGCGTCTCGAATGACCGCAGGAAGCAGTAGGTGGCGAGCGGCCACGTCGCAAGCAGCACCGCATTGGCGTTGAAGCGCTGGGCGTGAAACTGATAGATCGGCAGCAGCATCAGGAGCAGAAGCGCGATCAGCCTTTTGTCGCCCCTGACAAAGCGGCGCGTGATCAGGTCCGTGATCCACAGCGCCAGCGCCGAATTGGTCAGCGACAAAAGGTCGAACGACCAGTTGGTGAGCGGAAAAAATGTCGTCCAGGCCCGCGCCATCCATCCCATCAATGGCGGATGCTTGGAATAGCCCCATGCCAGGCTGCGCCCCAGCGTCCAGGTCTCCAGCACATCGGGATGCAGATCGCCGTCGGCATAAGCGATCGCGAAATAGACCTGCCAGATTGCGATGAAGCCAAGCAGCATAAGCGGAATCGCCCAGCCTTCTTCGACCCCATCCAGCCAGTGCTCGAGCGGCTCCCGCCAGCGTCCTTGAGAAAAGTCCGGATACCCATCAGTCAGAGAGAACGCAACGCACATTGCAAGACACTCATCATATAAAGACGCCGGGCCTCACCAAGCCAGGCGGGAACAAGGCAATACGTATCCATTCCCCCACGCGCATTGCGCGCGGAAGATGCAAACAATCCGCATTGCCGGATAGCCAGTTGCGGATTCATTAACTTGCGTTCATGTCGCAAATTGAAACGATTGGTGGAGAAAATGCGATGATATTCGAGCAAAAGCTGATGCTATGATTGGAAAGCGCAAACAGGACAAAGTGATCCGGCCGCGGATGTGGCTCGGGACGCTTGTCTGTTGTCCACGGCGTCGGAAGCACGAATACAATCTAGCCGTGCGTCCCCGGGCGAATTGTCAAGGGATGGCGAAGCAAGCGCCCCGCGGCGGCCTATATTCCGTCGAACACGAGGCCGGCCTATGCAGCCATGGAGGCCACAAACCGCCCTTGCGGAGGCGGGCGCGGCGCGGCAAGGTAAATCCGACTTTTGCGCGCGGGCGGTGGCGCGGTTACCTCAAAGGATAAAGGCTATGATCGAAACACTCGGCATCATCGGGGCGGGCACCATGGGCAACGGCATTGCCCAGGTTTCTGCGGGCGCTGGCCTTATAGTCACCATGGTCGACATCTCCGACGCGGCGGTGGCGCGGGGAGTTGCCGCGCTCGGCTCCAGCCTGGACCGCCTGGTCAAAAAGGAGAAGATGACGGCCGCCGACAAGGACGCGACACTGTCGCGCATCACCGGCAGCACCGACAAGGCGAGGCTTGCCGCTTGCGATCTCGTCATCGAGGCCGCGACCGAGAATGAGGAGCTGAAGGTCAAGATCCTAAAGGACCTCTGCGCGAACCTGAAGAAGGAGGCGCTGATCGCCACCAACACCTCCTCGATCTCGATCACCAGGCTTGCCACCGCGACCGATCGTCCGGACCGCTTCATCGGCATGCATTTCTTCAATCCGGTGCCGATGATGGCGCTGCTGGAATTGATCCGGGGCCTGCAGACCTCCGACGACACTCATGCCAAGGCGGTCGCGTTCGCAAAGCGCGTCGGCAAGGTTCCGATCACCGCGAAGAACAGCCCGGGCTTTGCCGTCAACCGCATTCTCTGTCCGATGATCAACGAGGCGATCTTTGCTTATCAGGAGGGCATTGCCAGCGCAGCCGACATCGACGAGGGCATGAAGCTCGGCTGCAATCACCCGATCGGGCCGCTGGCACTCGCAGACCTGATCGGGCTCGACGTCATATTGTCGGTGATGGAGGTCTTCTACAATGGCTTCAACGATTCGAAATATCGCCCGGCACCCTTGCTGAAAGAAATGGTCGATGCCGGCCATCTCGGCCGCAAGACCGGCAAGGGCTTTTATGATTACAAGGCGGGCACCTGATCCTCGCTCGGCACATCCGTCGCCGCGCGGCTGACGATCAGCTGCGTGGCGAGCTCCGCGCACTGATTGCGGATGTCGGGGATCGCGATGATCTCCCAGAACGCAGCGCGGGTGAGGGGGCCGACCGCGAACAGCCGCCGCGACGGCGTGCCGTCGCGGCTGATGATGGCGCAATCGGTGCCGATGTCGACGCCGATCTGCAGGCGATCGGGGCGCGCGAGGCCCTGATCGAACAGGCTGCGTATCACCGGATTGGCACTGGCGCGCGGATCGCGCACGATGCCCGTGCAATCGACGATGGCCGGGACCTGCATGCTCTCGATGTCGGTCTGCCCACGCCGGCGATAGCGCACCAGTGCGCCATTGGCGTTCAGATCGATGCTGCTCAATTTGGCTGCCATCAACTTCAGGCGGCCGTCGGCGAGGGCCTGTGAGACACGCATCTCGATCTCCGGCGCCATGCGGTGACGGTGGACGTCCCACCAGGCGCGCAAATGCTCGATGAATTGTCGCCGGCCTCGCAACGGAAGTTCCTGCCAGATGCGCTGGGTGTAGGGTCGGATGCCGTCGACCACGCTGCGCCAGTCGCCGCCTTGGGCGACATGTGCAGCGATGCGTGCCCGAAACCAGTGCAACAGGTGACTTGCAACGGCGCCGAACGGGACCTCGCTCTCCGCAATCTGAACCGGATCGACGCGGCGATGTGCCTTGGCCATCAAGCCGCGCCGTGACATCGCGATGACAAGGCCGCGATGGCCCTCGGCAAGCAGCGTCAACACATAGTCGATTGCGGTGAGGCCCGTTCCCAGAATGAGGATGGTCGCGTCCCCGTCGATGCCTTCAGCAGACGGCGCCACCCATGGATCGGCGTGGCGCGGCCGCTTGACGGCGCGATCATGACCGGTGGCTAGAATGGCGATGTCGCAGGCAAAGCGCCGGCCGTCGGCGAGCGTCACCGCGGCGCCGGCGGAGCTCTCTGTCAGGTCGGTACATTCGCCTTGCACGATGGTGAGACTGCGCGGCGCGCAGGCCCCGGCCAGCAGTGGCTCGACCAGGCTTGCGATATAGTCGCCATAGAGCCGCCGGGGCACGAAGCAGAACGGGTCGGGGCAGAGCCGCTGCAGCGGGCCAGGCCTGGAGAGCCAGCGCCAGAAATGGTCGGGATCATCGGGCAGGGCGCTCATATTTGCCGCGCGCACATTGAGGAGGTGGTCGGGATTGCCGGTGTGGTAGGCGAGGCCGCGGCCGATATCGCGCCGTCTCTCGATCAGGGTGACGCGGAAATCGGAGCCCTGCGTCTGCAGCAGCTGATAGGCCAGCAATACGCCGCTGGCGCCGCCACCGATGATGATCGCGTGTCGCGCGGCGGAACGGTTCATGCGGCCGGCCTCCTCGGCAGTTGCTGCCCTCCGCTGCGACAGCGTCGCCGCGAACGAGCTTGCGAGTGGCCTGTTTATGCGGAGAAAGAATCTCTCGCGCAAATAAGCAAAACTGGAATGCTTATTCCTTTTCGAGGGAAGATCCGGCCCTCACAGCAGATCGGAGAGGTCGTCGACCACCAGAAGGGCCTGCGAAAAATCTTCGTCCCGAAAATACTCGCTGCGCGTGATGAGAGTGGGGATGCAAGCCGCGGTCGCTGCCTTCAGCCCGTTCACGGAGTCCTCGATCGCCAGACAATCTGTGGCCGGCCGCTGCAGCCTTGCGAGAGCCTCGAGATAGACATCCGGCGCCGGCTTCTTGCGCGCAACGTCATCACCGGCGAGGACGGCGGCAAAGTGGTTGCGCCAATCCGGCGCCAGCGCGATACGGAGCAGGGCATCGACATTGTCTAAAGTCGTCGTGGTCGCGATCGCAAGCGTCTGGCCGCGCGACAGCGCGTTGCGGATGAAGGAGTCGACCCCCGGTCTTAAGCGGCACGCATGCTGCGCCACCAGCCTCGTATAATGAGCGGTCTTCTGCCGATGCAAACAGGCGATATCATCATCAGAGAGGATAAGCCGGGGCGGATGGCTCCGGGCAAAGGCGCGAATGCGCTCCTTGCCGCCGGTCACCTGCAATAGCCTTTTGTAGGTGCGCTGGTCCCAATACCAGGCGATCCCGGCCTCGCGGAACGCGGCGTTGAAGGCGCAGCGATGGACGCTCTCGGTCTCCGCGAGCGTGCCGTCGACATCAAAGATCAGCACCGGGACTTGCGCGATGTGATCCCTCACGCTGCAGGCGCGGGTCGGTGTCGATGAAGGCAGATTGAGCAGGGGAAGAATGGCATTCATGTCGGCATCGTCGGAGCGTCCGACCCTCCCGAAAAGACCCGGCTCGCCAGCACGTCGGCGGCCTCGATGGTCATGAGATCATCAGTTGAGAAAACGCGGTCGAGCTCGGAAACCAGCCGGTTGGCCTGGCGCAACCGGATCCGGTCCAGCGCATTGCGGATGGAGCGCGCGTTCGAGAACAGCGGCTGTGTCTTGCGAAGTGCGATGTAGCGGACGAAGGCCTCGCGCGCCTCCGGCACGAACCGGTAGTTCTGCCCGGCCAGCATCAGCTCGGCGATCGCAAGCAGCTCGGGGTCGGAATAATCAGGGAAATCGATGTGATGGGCGATGCGCGAGCGGAAGCCCGGGTTGCTCTGGAAGAACCGCTCCATGCGGTCGCCATAGCCGGCGAGGATCACGACGAGGTCCTCGCGCTGCGCTTCCATCACCTGCAGCAGGATCTCGATCGCCTCCTGGCCATAGTCGCGCTCGTTCTCGGGGCGGTAGAGATAATAGGCTTCGTCGATGAACAAGACGCCGCCCATCGCCTTTTTCAGGATCTCCTTGGTTTTCGGCGCGGTGTGCCCGATATATTGCCCGACCAGGTCATCGCGCGTGACGCTGATGACATGGCCGCGGCGGACGAAGCCGAGCCGGTGCAGGATGTCGGCCATCCGCAGCGCCACCGTGGTCTTGCCGGTGCCGGGGTTGCCGGTGAACGACATGTGCAGCGTCGGATAGGTGTTGGCGAGCGCCAGCTTCTGGCGGATGCGCTCGACCAGAAGCAGCGAGGCGATCTCGCGAATGCGCGTCTTTACTGGAACGAGCCCGATCAATTCGCGATCGAGCTGCGCCAGCACCGAGGCGATCTCGACCGCCTCGAATTCGCGCCGGAGATCGACCGAGGTGATGGGAGCCTCGGGTCCCGGCTCCGGTGCGCTCGGCACGGCCTGCAGGGTCAATTGCGCCATGATTGCCACTCGCTTTGCCTTTAAGCGGATCCGTAGCGCTCGCCTTCGGGACGATCGGCCGCATAGGCGCGCGTGGTGTAGCGCATGTTGCGGCCCTCGGCCTCCTGGCGATCGAGCCGGAAGCCCGGCTCCTCCTTCGGCCGGTTGACGATGAAGGAGATGCGCACCGACTCCCATCCAGGCGAGGAGTCAAAACCGGAGATGCGGATATAGCGGTCGCCATAGACCCGCCGGCAGTCGGCGAGCTCCTTCATGATGCCCGCTGCGTCGCGCAAATCGAACATCGGCAGGCCCCACATCTCCCAATAGGTGTTGCGGGGATGCGGGTCGTCGGTGAACTCGATGTTCACCGCCCAGCCCTTGTCGAGACAGTATTGAATCTGGCGCCTGATCTGGTCGTCGGTCAGATCCGGAAGGAACGAGAAGCAGCCCTGGGTAACGCGCATGATGGGGACCTTTCGAATGACGGATATTAGACAGCGAGCGCCGGCGTCGGAACGAAGTCCGGCGAGTCCGTCGAGTCGTAGTTGAAGGTGACGTCCTTCCAGACCTCCAGCGCCTCGCGCAGCGGCGTGCAGGTCTGCGCGGCCTGTGCAAGGATTTCCGGACCCTCATGGACGTAATCGCGGCCCTCGTTACGGGCGAGGATCATGGCTTCCAGCGCAACGCGGTTGGCGGTCGCGCCGGCGGCAATGCCGCGGGGATGGCCGATGGTGCCGCCGCCGAACTGCAGCACGACATCCTCGCCGAGCAGATCGAGCAGCTGATGCATCTGGCCGGCATGGATGCCGCCGGAGGCGACCGGCATCAGCTTGTTGAGGCTTGCCCAGGGCTGGTCGAAGAACACGCCATGCTCGAGCTTCATCGGGTTGAAATCCTCGCGGCAGATGTCGTAGTAGCCGCGCGTGGTGTTAGGATCGCCCTCGAGCTTGCCGACGACCGTGCCGGCATGGATGTGGTCGACGCCCGCAAGCCGCATCCATTTGGCGATGACCCGGAACGACACGCCGTGGCTGCGCTGCCTGGTATAGGTCGAGTGGCCCGCGCGGTGCAGATGCAGGATCATGTCATTGCGGCGCGCCCATTTCGCCATCGACTGGATCGCGGTGTAGCCGATGACGAGATCGATCATGACGATGTTGGAGCCGAGCTCGTGGGCGAACTCCGCACGCTCGTACATGTCCTCCATGGTCGCCGCGGTGACGTTCAGATAGGTGCCCTTGATCTCGCCGGTCGCGGCCTGCGCGCGGTTGACCGCCTCCATGCAATAGAGGAAGCGCTCACGCCAGTGCATGAAGGGCTGGGAGTTGATGTTCTCGTCGTCCTTGGTGAAGTCGAGCCCGCCTTTCAGCGCCTCATAGACCACGCGGCCGTAGTTGCGCCCGGAGAGGCCGAGCTTCGGCTTCACGGTGGCGCCCAAGAGCGGCCGGCCAAACTTGTCGAGCCGCTCGCGCTCGACCACGATGCCGGTCGCCGGTCCCTGGAACGTCTTCACATAGGCGACCGGCAGCCGCATGTCCTCGAGCCGCAGCGCCTTGAGCGGCTTGAAGCCGAACACGTTGCCGATGATGGAGGCCGTGAGGTTGGCGACCGAACCCGGCTCGAACAGGTCGAGATCATAGGCGATATAGGCAAAATAGCTGCCCGGCGAATTCGGAACGGGATCGACGCGGTAGCATTTCGCGCGATATTTCTCCGCAGCGGTGAGGCGGTCGGTCCACACCACGGTCCAGGTCGCGGTGGAGGATTCGCCGGCGACCGCGGCGCAGGCCTCGACCGGATCGACGCCGTCCTGCGGGGTGACGCGGAACAGCGCAATGACGTCGGTGTCCTTCGGGCTATAGTCCGGCTCGTAATAGCCCATTCGCTTGTATTCCATCACGCCGGACTTGTAGCGTTCCTTGCCGCGGACGGTGATTGACTCGTGCTTCATCTGAATCTCCTTCTGGGGGCAGCGGGTTGTCAGGCCGCAACGGTCATGTCGGTCTTGGGGTCGAGGCTGCCTGTGCGATAGCGGCGCGCCATTTCGGCAAGCGGGATCGGCTTGATCCGGCTGGCATTGCCCGCCGTGCCGAACTGCTCGAAGCGGTCGCGGCAGAGATCGCGCATCGAATCCATCGCGGGCTTCAGGAATTTTCGCGGATCGAATTCGCTCCCGCTTTCGACAGCCACCTTGCGGAAGATCGCGGTCATGGCGAGCCGGCAATCGGTGTCGATATTGACCTTGCGGACGCCGTGCTTGATGCCGCGCACGATTTCCTCGACCGGGACGCCCCAGGTCTGCGGCATCTCGCCGCCGAAGGCGTTGAACATGTCCTGCAGCGGCTGCGGTACCGAGGAGGAGCCGTGCATCACGAGGTGCGTGTTCGGCAGCCGGCGATGGATTTCCTCCACCACGCGCATAGCGAGGATCTCGCCGTCCGGCTTGCGGCTGAACTTGTACGCGCCGTGCGAGGTGCCCATCGCGATCGCCAGCGCATCGACCTTGGTGGCGCAGACGAAGTCGACCGCCTGGTCCGGGTCAGTCAGGAGCTGGTCGCGGCTGACCGTGCCTTCGGCGCCATGGCCGTCCTCCTGCTCGCCGCCGCCATGCTCGAGCGAGCCGAGCACACCGAGCTCACCCTCGACGGACGCGCCGATCCAGTGCGCCATGTGGGCGACGCGGCGGGTGATGTCGACATTATAGGCATAGGGCGCAACGGTCTTGGCGTCGGCCTTGAGCGAGCCGTCCATCATTACCGAGGTGAAGCCGTGCTGGATCGCGGTCGCGCAGGTGGCTTCATCATTGCCGTGATCCTGGTGCAGGCAGAGCGGGATGTGCGGATACATCTCGACGAGTGCGTCGATCATCCGCGACAGCATGATGTCGCCCGCGTAGCTGCGTGCGCCGCGCGAGGCCTGGATGATGACGGGCGCATCGACCGCATCCGCCGCCTGCATGATGGCGAGGCCCTGTTCCATGTTGTTGATGTTGAAGGCGGGCACGCCGTAGCCGCGCTCCGCGGCATGGTCGAGCAACTGCCTCAAGGTGATCTTCGCCATGTCTATCTCCGGGCTGCGATGGTTCGTTCGGCGGCGGCTGCGACCGCCTCGGCGGTGATGCCGAATTGTTCGTAGAGTTCGCTTGCCGGCGCGGAGGCACCGAAACCGCTCATGCCGACGAAGATGCCGTCCTCCCCGAGCCAGCGGGCCCAGGCGCCTTCGACGGCCGCCTCGACCCCGATACGCGGGGCCTGGCCAAGCACTTCGGCGCGGTACGACAGCGGCTGCTTTGCGAACAATTCGAAGCAGGGGGCCGAGACCACGGAGGCGCGGATGCCGCGCTGGCGCAGCAGTATCGCGGCATGGAGGGCGATCGCGACTTCCGAGCCGGTGGCGATCAGCGTCACGTCACGCGCTCCGTCGGGCTCGACCAGCACGTTGGCGCCGCGTGCGACGAGATTGTCGGTGGCGTGAGCGCGCGGAAAAGTCGGCAGAGCCTGCCGCGACAGGCAGAGAATCGACGGCTGCTTCGTTGCGCGCAGCGCGCAGTCCCAGGCCTGCGCCGTCTCGATCGCATCGGCGGGACGGAACACCAGCAGGTTGGGGATGGCGCGCAGCGCGGCGAGATGCTCGACCGGCTGGTGCGTCGGTCCATCCTCGCCGAGTCCGATGGAATCGTGGGTCATGACATGGATGACGCGCACGCCCATCAGCGCGGCAAGCCGGATCGCCGGCCGGCAATAATCGGAGAACGCCAGGAAGGTGCCGCCATAGGGAATGAAGCCGCCGTGCAGCGCAATGCCGTTCATGGCGGCAGCCATTCCGTGCTCGCGGATTCCGTAGTGAATGTAGCTGCCGGCATAGGCGCCGGGGCGCACCGGCTGCTGCGAGCGCGCCAGCGTGAGGTTGGAGTGGGTGAGGTCGGCCGAGCCGCCGCGCAGGTGCGGGATCGCCGGTGCGATCGCCTCGAGCACGCGTTGCGAGGCCTGGCGGGTGGCGAGCTGCGGACGCGCTTCCGCAAAATGCTCGATCAGCGCGTTGAGCGCCTCCGCATAGTCGCCGGGCAGCCGGCCTTGCAGCGCGTCCTCGAATTGATCGCGTTCGATCGCATCAAGCGCCTCAAGCCGCTCCATCCAGCTGTGCCGGGCGATTCGGCCGCGGGCGCCTGTGGCGCGCCAGCGGGCCAGCAGGTCCTCCGGGATCTCGAAAGGCGCATGTGGCCACTGCAGCGCTTCGCGCGTCCTGGCGAGTTCCTCGTTGCCGAGCGGCGCCCCATGCACCTTTTCGGTCCCCTGGCGATTGGGCGCGCCATAGCCGATCACGGTGCGGCAGGCGATCAGCGAGGGACGGTTGGTCGCCCGCTCCTCGGCAATGGCCTGTGCGATCGCCTCCTGATCATGACCATCGACCCGGCGCACGGACCAGCCCGAAGCGAGGAAGCGGATCAGCTGGTCATCCGAGCAGGACAGCGAGGTCGCGCCATCGATGCTGATCTGGTTATCGTCGAACAGCACGATCAGGCGGGACAGCTTCAGGTGGCCGGCGAGCGAGATCGCCTCGTGGCTGATGCCCTCCATCAGGCAGCCGTCGCCCGCGATCACATAGGTGAAGTGATCGACCAGCGCGTCCCCGTAGCGGGCATTGAGCATGCGCTCGGCGAGCGCCATGCCGACAGCTGTCGCGATGCCCTGTCCGAGCGGCCCGGTGGTGGTCTCGACACCCTGCGTATGACCATATTCGGGATGACCAGGCGTCTTCGAGCCCCATTGCCGGAAACGCTTGATTTCGTCGAGCGTCATCTCCTCATGGCCGGTGAGATAGAGCAGGGCGTAAAGCAGCATCGAACCATGGCCGGCCGAAAGCACAAACCGGTCGCGGTCGGGCCAGTGCGGATCGAGCGCGTCGAACTTCAGGAAGCGCGAGAACAGGACGGTCGCGACATCGGCCATGCCCATGGGCATGCCGGGATGGCCGGATTTTGCCTTTTCTACAGCATCCGCGGCCAGGAAGCGCACGGCGTTCGCCATCGCGATGTGCGAGGGCTGCAGAGCAGGGGTCGTTGGAGCTTTAGCGGTAGCGGATTCGGCCGTCATAGCGAGCGCCTCTTGCGTTCGATCAGTTGCAGGATGAGCGGCGTCAGGATCAGCTGCATCGCCAGATCGTGCTTTGACCCGGGGATCACGATGGAATTGGCGCGCGACATGAAGCTCGACGGGATCATCGACAGCAGATACGGGAAGTCGATGCCGCGCGGGTTCTTAAGCCGGATCACCACCATCGATTCGTCGGATGTCGGGATCCAGCGGGCGACGAAGGGATTGGAGGTGTCGACGGTCGGGATGCGCTGGAAGTTGATGTCGGTCTCGGTGAATTGGGGACAGATGTAATTCACATAGTCAGGCATGCGCCGGAGAATCGTGTCGGTCACGGCCTCGGTGGAATAGCCGCGGTGCGAGCGGTCGCGATGCAGCTTCTGGATCCATTCGAGGTTGATGACCGGCACGACACCGACCTTGAGATCCGCATGCTTGGCGACGTTGACCGTCTCGGTCACGACAGCGCCGTGCAGCCCCTCATAGAAGAGCAGGTCGGAATCGTGGGGCACCGACGTCCAGGCCGTGAAGGTGCCCGGCTTGCCGCCATAGAGCGCGGCTTCCTCATCGTCGTGAATGTAGTGGCGCGTCAGGCCCGTGCCGGATTCGCCATACTCGCGAAACGTCCGCTCGAGCTCCTCGAACAGGTTGGTCTCCGGGCTGAAATGGCTGAAGTGCCTGTTGCCGCGCTCGGCTTCCTCGGCCATTTTCTTGCGCATCTCGGCGCGGTCGTAGCGGTGGAAGGCGTCGCCCTCGATATAGGCCGCGCTCACCTTCTCGCGGCGGAAGATCTGCTCGAAGGTCCTCTTGACCGAGGTGGTGCCGGCCCCCGAGGAGCCCGTGACGGAGATGATGGGATGGCGACGGGACATCGGCGGGCCCTTTTCAGCGAAACAGTCCGCGGCGGCCGAACAGGGGCGCGTCGCTGTTTTCGAACAGGGGAGAGATTTGCTGGTGCAGGAGATCGACGTCGCGCACCGCACGCGGCGACCCCATGATCAGTGGGGTGCGCTGATGCGGCATCCGCGCCGAGAGGTCGAGAATACGGTCGCGCCCGGTACTCGCCGCGCCGCCCGCCCATTCCATGATCAGCGCGATCGGATGCGCCTCATAGAGCAGCCGCAGCCGGCCTTCCTGATAGTTGCGCCGGGCATCGGCCGGATAGAGAAACACGCCGCCGCGCATCAGGATGCGGTAGGCCTCCGCAACCAGCGAAGCGACCCAGCGCATGTTGAAGTCCTCGCCGCATTCGCCTGACGAGCCCAACATGCATTGGTCGATATAGGCGCGCACCGCGCCGTTCCAGTGCCGGCGGTTCGACATGTTGATGGCGAACTCGGCGGTGTGCTGGGGAATGCGGACGCCGCGCTTGATCAACACGAAGCTGCGATCGCTGCGGTCGAGGATGAAGATGTCGACGCTGCCGTTCAGCGCCAGCACCAGGATGGTTTGCGGCCCATAGACGAAGAAGCCTGCCGCCGTCTGTGCGGTGCCGGGCTCGAAGAAGGCGGAGAGCGCATCGCGCGTACGCGGACGGATCGAGAAGATCGTGCCGGTCGAGACGTTGTTGACGAGATTGGCAGAGCCGTCCAGCGGATCGAGCGCCACGCAAAACGGCGCTTCGGCATCGAAAATATCAGGAAGCTCGGTTTCCTCCGACACGATGGCGGCGACCGGCGCCTTGCGCAACGCGGCGCACATGAGGTTGTTGGCGGCGACGTCGAGATCGATCTGGTGGTCGCCGCCGGAGTTGATGCCGTCGGCGCGGCCGTCGATGCCCGCAAGAGGTCCGGCTGCAATCAGATCGGCCAGTTGGACCGCAGCATCAGCGAGGGATCTGATGATTGCGGCGATGGCATTGTCCCGAGGGGAGGTGGAGGCGATGCCCTCAAGGTAGGCGCCCAATTTGGGGGAGTGGTCCATTGGTTCGTTTCCCATGATGGCGCCCTCTACAGGGGAGCTCGGCTGATCCGCCCGCGCAGCCGGAGAGCGTCTGCGGGCAGGCCTATCAACGCGCACATTGAGAAATTAGTAAAATTTCGATATCTTGGGATGGACCAAAGTCTGGCTTATACACTGGGGCATAAAGGTCAGCATGACAGGCCATTTTCGACGCGATTTGACGCTTCGGCAGCTGCGGGCGCTGGCTTCGGTGCACGACATGGGCTCGGTGACGGCGGCTGCGAAGCGGCTCAATCTCACCCAGCCAGCGGTGACCTTGCAGCTGCGCAATCTCGAGGCCCTCGCCGGCCTGCCGCTGGTGCAGCGCACCGGTGAGGGCATGCACCTGACCGACGCAGGGCGCGAGGTCATGGCGCTCGTGGAGCGGGTGGAGGCCGCGCTTGTCGACTGTGAGCAGACGCTCGACATGATTGCGGGACGCTCGGGCGGCCGGGTCTCCATCGGCGCGGTGTCGACGGCGAAGTACTTTGTGCCGTTCATCATCGCCGCCTTCTCCAAGCGTCATCCGAAGATCGACGTCGTTCTCAAGGTCGGCAACCGCGAGGACATCCGCCAGGCGCTGCGCGGCTATGACCTCGACGTCGCCATCATGGGCCAGCCGCCGCCGGATGTGGCCGTGGAGAAGCGCCTGCTCGGCGACCACCCGCATGCGATCGTAGCCAGCGCCGATCATTGGCTGGCGAAGGATTCGGGTCTTGCCGTGGTCGACCTGACGTATGAGACCTTCATCACCCGCGAACGCGGCTCGGGCACGCGGATGCTGATGGAACAATTTTTTCAGGCAAGCGACCTGCAGCCGAAGATCGGCATGGAGATGGATTCCAACGAAACCATCAAGCAGGCGGTGATTGCAGGGCTGGGCGTTGCCTTCATCTCGCTGCACACGGTCGCGAGCGAGCTCGCCGACGGCCGCCTTGTTGTGCTTGATGTCGCAGGCCTGCCGGTGATGCGGCAGTGGTACGCCGTGCGACGGCTTGACAAGGAACTGCTACCGCCTGCGCAAGCCATGCTCGACTTCCTCGGCGAGGAAGGCTTTCGGCATTTGCCGTCGCCTCCGTTGCTGCACGCACGTGGATCGATCGGCGTGACCGGCACTTGAGCGGCACGAGCGCGATTGCCTCTGCCGCTTTTTCAATCCTGCACTTGCGAAGGATGAGTTCCTTTTCGTGATCGAACGCGCAGGATGATTATCGGATGCGCGTGACTTTGCATTTTGTCTCAAATTGCGCATTGCGGTCACAAGATAGAGCGAAGTAATTCATCGTTGCCTTCTTTTTGGCAGAGTTGAGCGCTCAGGTTGCATGTCTGATTTCAAGTTCGGTTAAGGAGCTTGAGAGGACATGCACTGCCCTTTCCAGACACGACGATCGCTACTGCTTGCGGCACTCGCGGCCAGCGCGGGCCTCACCGCTGAAGGCATGTCATCGCGCGCCGCTGCGGCTGATGAGGAACAACCCGGCAGCGACGAGCGGCCGCAAAAGGGCGATCTTCTGGTTCACTCCGAAGGTGACCAGGAGGGCAAGCTCATCAAGCCTGACGATCTGAAGCTTGGCGGACCGCCGCTGCACGCCTGGCCGCAGGATCCCAAGACACAGGTGGTTCGCAGCGGCTCGCGGCTGAACGAGATTCTCATCGTCAAGCTTGATCCGGCGGAACTCGACGATGATACGCGCGCGCGCGCAGCCGATGGCATCGTCGCCTATTCGGCGATTTGCGCGCACGCCGGCTGCCCGGTCACCGACTGGGTCAAGGGCGAGGGCCTCGACAAGAATGTTTTCAAGTGCCCGTGCCATAACTCCGAATACGACCCTCGGGAGGGTGCTCGCGTCGTGTTCGGTCCGGCGCCGCGGCGACTTGCGGCGTTGCCACTGGCGGTGGTCGACGGTTCGCTCACCGTCGCGGCACCCTTCATCGGAAAGGTAGGTGGCCAGCAGGCAGGATGACGCTCGCGACGTCGGCAAACGCAATTCCTCACCAACGAAAACGACGCCACCGAGGGGTGGCTCACAAAAGTACACAGGGAGATAGCGTCCATGACCAGGAAGCAGTGGTTATTGTCGGGATTCGTTGCATTTACATGCATTGTCTCAAGTGCTGCCATCGCCGGGCCCATTGAGAACTACAGTCCGGTGACATCCGCCCGCCTCGAAAATCCCGAACCTGGCAACTGGATGCTCTATCGGCGCACCTATGACGGACAGGGTTTCAGCCCGCTCGACCAGATCAACATCTCCAATGTCAAGGATCTGACGCCGGTCTGGACCTTCTCCACCGGCGTGGTCGAGGGGCACGAGGCGCCTCCGATCGTCAACAATGGCGTGATGTTTGTGGCAACCCCAATGGGCCAGGTGATCGCGCTCAACGCCAAGACCGGCGAAGAGTACTGGCGCTACAAGCGGCAGCTGCCCGACGATCTGTTCCAGCTGCATCCGACCAGCCGCGGCGTCGGCCTCTGGCAGGACAAGCTTTATCTTGCGACCACCGACGACCATGTCGTCGCGCTCGATGCCAAGACCGGCAAGGTGGTCTGGGACACCAAGGTGCAGGACTACAAGAAGGGCCAGTACATGACCCTGATGCCCTTGATCGTCGACGGCAAGGTCGTGGTCGGCGGCTCCGGCGGCGAGTTCGGCGTCCGCGGCTACATCGCGGCTTTCGACGCCGACAGCGGCAAGGAGCTCTGGCGCACCTTCACCATTCCAGGCGAGGGCGAGCCGGGCCATGACACCTGGCAGGGCGATGACTGGAAGAATGGCGGCGGCTCGGCGTGGATGACCGGCACCTACGACAAGGATACCAAGACCATCTATTGGGGCGTCGGCAACGCCGCGCCCTGGCCGGGCGAATTGCATCCGGGCGACAATCTCTACACAAGCTCGGTTCTCGCGCTCAATCCCGACAACGGCAAGATCAAGGCCTATCACCAGTACCACCAGAACGATTCATGGGACTGGGACGAGGTCGATGCGCCGATGCTGGTGAACCTGCAGAGGGATGGCCATCCGATCAAGGCGCTCATCCATCCGGGCCGCGACGCGATCTTCTGGATCCTGCAGGCCAAGGGAGACGCCATCGACTATGTCGCCGGCTGGCCCTTCGTCTACACCAATGTCTGGAAGAGCATCGACCACGAGACCGGCAAGCCTGTCGTGGATCCCGCGCACAAGCCCGCGCTGGGCAAGCGCGTCGAGTTCTGTCCGTCGCTGTGGGGCGGCAAGGACTGGCCGTCGGCGTCCTACAGTCCGAAGACCAACTTCGTCTATGTCCCCGCCAATGAGAATTTCTGCGGCGGCTTCACCGGCGAAAAGGTGCCGCTCAAGCCAGGCGAGTTGTGGCTCGGCACCAAGCCGGAGGATATCGGACTGACGGTTCGTCCGGGCGCCGACCATTTCGGCGAGCTGCAGGCGTGGGATCCGTCGACGGGCAAGAAGGTCTGGTCGCACAACTTCCCGAAGTCGCAACTGTTCGGCTCGGTGACGGCCACGGCCGGCGACCTGGTCTTTGCCGGCGGCACCAACGACCGCGACTTCCGCGCCTTCAATGCCAAGACCGGCGAGTTGCTGTGGCAGCAAAAGACCAACTCCGGCATCATGGGCATGCCGATCGCATATGAAGTGGACGGCACCGAATACATCGCGGTGCAGTCGGGCTGGGGTGTCGACGCGCAGCGCATCCAGGACGCGCTGGCGGGCGACAATGTCGGTGTCGAGAACAACGTTCCGCAAGGTGGCGTCGTCTGGGTGTTCGCCGTGAAGAAGCAATAAGAGCGAAGCACCAGCCGGCACAGGAGGCGGCGGACGGCGGTCCGCCGCCTCCTTCGTTTTTGCTGCCTACTTGCCTTCGGTCTCGACCTTGCGCTTGCCCTCGTCATTCATCTGCTTGACGGTCGGATCAGGATTTGCCTGACCCGTCGTCTGCGTCGTGGTCGCAGCCGGTGCATTGGGGTTCGGGATGGAGGTCTGGCCCGGCGGCGACTTCGCCGGCCGCGTCGCGGTCGCGGGCGGCGGCGAATTGGCCTCCTCGCTGATGGCAGGCGTGGCTGAAAAGAAAGCGCCCGCCATTAGCGACATGGCGAGCGCTCGATGCTTGAGTTTCATCGATCCGTCTCCTGTCAGATCGATGAAAACGATTCCTCGCGACCGGTGTTCCCGTCAGGTCTCCAACTGTTTGCCAATCGGAAGCGCGCGGATGCGTTTTCCCGTGGCGGCAAAGATGGCGTTCATCAGGGCCGGCGCGAAGGGCGGCACGCCGGGCTCGCCCACGCCACTGGGTGGCGTGTCGGGTCCGGGCGGCACGATGTAGACGTTGGTCACCAGCGGCGCTTCGTCGATCCGGATCACCGGGAAATCGTCGAAGTTCTTCTGCTGGACCTTGCCGTCCTTGAAGGTGACCTCGCCATATTTGGCAAGGCTCAGCCCCATGATCGCAGCACCCTCGATCTGCGACTCGATGCGTTCCGGATTGACATAGGTGCCGCAATCGATGGCGGTGTCGACCCGCGGCACCGTCAGCTTGCCCTTGTCGTCGACGGCGACCTCGACAATGGTGGCGATATAGCTGACAAAGCTGCGGTGCACGGCAATGCCAAGCCCGTGGCCCTTCGGCACCGAGCGTCCCCATTGGCCCTTGTCGGCGACAAGCTCGACCACCTTGCGCAACCGCGCGGTGTCGATCGGGTAGCTGGAATAGGGCTCGCCATAGTTCCAGGGATCCTTCACCGAGGACAGATCGACAATGCGCGGCGAGCCGATCAGCTCGAGCAGCATGTCCTTCTGGTCGCGGCCCGTCGCATGTGCGAGCTCGCCGACCATCGATTGCACGGCGAACGCGCGCGGGATGTTCGAGACCGAGCGGAACCAGCCGATGCGGGTGTGCGCGGCCGCTTCCGGGTTCTCGCATTGCAGGTTGGCGATCTCGAAGGGATTGTCGATCAATCCCATGCCGAGTTCGAACGGCGCCTGGTGCACTGTTCCGGCCGCAAAGGTCGAGGCGATGCTGGGCGCCACGCTGCGATGACGCCAGGCGATCACCTTGCCGGTCTTGTCGAGGCCGGCCTCGATGCGTTCGACCGAGACCGTGTGCAGGAAATCGTGCTGCACATCGTCTTCACGCGTCCATTGCACCTTCACGGGCGCGCCAAGCTCCTTCGACAGCAGGGCGGCTTCCAGCGCGTAGTCGCATTTCGACTTGCGGCCGAAGCCGCCGCCGAGCAGCGTGACATTGATCGTGACATTGTCCTCGGGGATGCCGAGCGTCTTGGCGACGTCCTCGCGGGTGCCGCCCGGGCTTTGCACCGGTGCCCAGATCTCGGCCTTGTTGTCCTTGACGTCGGCAACCGCAACCGGCGGCTCCATGCTGACATGGGCGAGATGCGGCAGATAATATTCACCGACCACCACCTTGTCGGCGCCCTTCAAGGCGGCGTCAACGTCACCCTCCTTGCGCACGACGAGTCCCGGTTTGCGCGCAGCCTCTTCAAGCTCGGTGCGGTAGGCGACCGAATCGTATTTGGCGTTGGCGCCGTCGTCCCAGGTGATCTTCAGCGCATCGCGGCCCTTGATCGCAGCCCCCGTGTTGCGGGCGATCACGGCGACGCCGCCGAGCGGCTGGAATTTCGAGGGCCACGGCCATCCCTTCACTTCCATGACCTTCTCGACGCCGGACACCTTCATGGCGTTGGCCGAGTCGAATGACACCAGCTTGCCGCCAGTCACCGGCGGTCGGGCGATCACGGCGTATTTCATGCCGGGCAGGCGAATATCGGCGCCGTAGCCGGCCTTGCCGGTGGTGATGTCGTGCAGGTCGACGATGCTGACTTCGCCCTTGCCGAGATAGCGGAAGCTCTTCGGGTCCTTCAGCTTCAGGCTGTCGAGCGCCGGTACCGGTTCCTTGGCGGCGTCAGCGGCCAGATCCCCAAAGCCGAGCTTCCGCCCCGTGGCATCGTGCACCACCTCATGATTGACCGCTTTGACCTCGGCGACCGCAACGCCCCAGCGTTTCGCCGCGGCCTGCTCCAGCATGGTGCGGGCGGAGGCGCCGATCTGGCGCATCGGCATGAGATAATGCCGCGTGCTGCGTGAGCCGTCGGTGTCCTGGTTGCCGTATTTGACCTCGTCGCCATGGGCCTGCTGGACGCGGACGCGCGACCAGTCCGCGTCCATTTCCTCGGCGACGATCAAGGGCAGGCTGGTGCGCACGCCCGTGCCCATCTCCGCGCGATGCGCGACGATGGTAACGCTGCCATCGGGGGCGATCGCCACGAACACGCGCGGATCGACCACGACACCGTGCGGCATCTTGTCGGCGCCGGTCTGGTAGGCGGCAAAGGCCGGCCGGCTCATGATCGGGGCGGCGAGCACGAAGCCGCCGGCGATCCCGAGCGCCTTCAGCATGCTGCGGCGTGAGACGTTCTGGATTGCGATCGGTCTGATGGATTGCTCGAAGCCGCGGAGTTTTTTAGGGCTGGAAAGGATGTTCATGATCACACCCCCGTCGATGCGAGGTGAACGGCGTTTTCGATGCGCTGGTAACAGCCGCAGCGGCAGATGTTGCCGGACATCGCCTGGCGGATCTGGTCATGCGAAGGCTTTGGATTTTCGGTGAGCAGTGCGGCCGCCTGCATGATCTGGCCGGCCTGGCAGAAGCCGCATTGCGGCACATTCATCTGACGCCAGGCTTTCTGTACGGGATGATCACCGGTGGGGTGGAGACCCTCGATGGTGATAACCTCGCGGCCGACCACATCGGATACGGAGGTGACGCAGGAGCGCACGGCGTCCTTGTCGACCATCACGGTGCATGCGCCGCACAGCGCCTCGCCGCAGCCGAATTTCGTGCCGGTCAATCCGGCTTCATCGCGCAGAAACCAGAGCAGGGGAAGATCCGGGTCGCCGTCCCAGCTGTGCTCCTGGCCGTTGATTTTGAATTTGATCATGATCGTTGCTCGCTCTTCTTAAGCCTCTGATGTCCTGACGATTGCCCCGGTTGGGTGCAGGCTGGAACACGCTTCCATTTGCCTGCGTCGACCGCCTGATCTGGCGACGCGAATCGACATCGCGTCAGTCAGCCTGACAGACCTCATTGGACGACCTGTATGGTGGTTCGTTCTTGCGCACGCCTCCTGCCTGTTATTGGTTCTTGTGCAGGTGGACCTTCATGAAGAAGGCCGTGATGCTAGCAGAGATTTTGTGAGAGTGACTTCACAGAAGCTTGTCTTGCAATTCCGTTTGTCAAAACCGGGGCGGGTCTTGTGCGCGCTCGAAATTTCGAAGGCAACGCATGCATCGTCGATGGCGCGATGCAGCAGCATGTCAGAACAACCGACATGCAAATAATCCGCGTGCAAAAAAATGCCTCGCGCGGCGGGGGAGCCGGGCGAGGCAAGACCTCAAGTCAGGGGGGAGAGAAGGTGGCGCGCCCCAGGGTTGTCCATGACGTGGCTAGCCAAGTGGGAACCATGGGACGTCGACCCGGCGCATTTATTTGCTCGGATGCTGCTCCGAGTGCCGCGTGCGCCGCTCGCGGATCCTGCCGGCGGCGAGATGCGCCGCCGGTCGATTCGAGATCGGGCTGTCGCGGTCAGGCCGCCTTGGCTTTCGCCACGTGAGTTGCGATCGCATCCATCAGCGGCGGTGACAGGCAGTCGTAGGGCTCGAGTCCAAGTTCCCTCAGGCGCGCGCGGATGCCGTCCATCTGCTCGGGCTTGACGCCCGATTCGATCACCGACGACACGAACGCCGCAAATCCGGGGGCGGCCGATCCGCTTTCCTGGAACAGTTCGGGGTGAATGAAATCGAGGCCGTAGAACGGGTGGCCGGTGTTCTCGATGCGGCCGTACATGTGCGTGCCGCAGCCCTTGCAGGCGTAGCGCTGGATCACCGCGGAGGGATCGACGATCTGCAGCTTGTCGCCATTCTCAAGCACCGTCACGTTCTGCCGCGGTACGACGGCGACGACGGAGAAGGTCGCGCCCTGCGGCTTCCAGCACTTGGTGCAGCCGCAGGCATGGTTATGGGCGACATCGCCCTTGATCCCGACTTTGACCGGGTGGTCCGAGCATTTGCAGACCAGGGTTCCTCCGGCGAAGGTTCCCGAGCCCTTTTTCACGCCATTATCAACCGACGGGTGGATGTGGACGGTCATAGGTCAATCCTCCTTGTGTGCGACATTCTTCGTTTAGAACACGACGACCGAACGTATCGACTTGCCCTCATGCATCAGGTCGAAGCCCTTGTTGATGTCGTCGAGCTTCAGCACATGGGTGATCATCGGATCGATCTGAATCTTGCCGTTCATGTACCAATCGAC
Organism: Bradyrhizobium sp.; assembly: GCA_035652015.1. Classification (GTDB taxonomy): domain Bacteria; phylum Pseudomonadota; class Alphaproteobacteria; order Rhizobiales; family Xanthobacteraceae; genus Bradyrhizobium. The sequence continues at coordinate 132,443 of DASREP010000017.1, forward strand.
GATCTTGGGAACGTCGGTGCGACCACGTGCGCCGCCGAAGGCGGTGCCCTTCCAGACGCGTCCGGTCACCAGCTGGAAGGGCCGGGTGGCGATTTCCTTGCCGGCTTCCGCGACGCCGATGATCACCGAGACGCCCCAGCCACGATGGCAGCATTCCAGCGCCTGGCGCATGACCGTGGTGTTGCCGGTGCAGTCGAATGTGTAGTCGGCGCCGCCGTCGGTCAGCGTGACCAGATGCTGGACGATGTCGCCCGAAACTTTCTTCGGGTTGACGAAATGGGTCATGCCGAACTTGCGGCCCCATTCTTCCTTGCCGTCATTGACGTCGACGCCGATGATCTTGTCGGCGCCCACCATCTTGGCGCCCTGGATGACGTTCAGCCCGATGCCACCAAGCCCGAACACGACGACGTTCGATCCAGGGGTGACCTGTGCGGTGTTGACCACGGCGCCGACGCCAGTAGTGACGCCACAGCCGATATAGCAGCTCTTGTCGAAGGGCGCGTCCTCGCGGATCTTGGCGACCGCGATCTCCGGCAGCACCGTGTGGTTCGAGAAGGTCGAGCAGCCCATATAATGGTAGATCGGGTTGCCCTTGTAGCTGAAGCGCGACGTGCCGTCGGGCATCAGGCCCTTGCCCTGGGTAGCGCGAATGGCGGTGCAGAGATTGGTCTTGCGGCTGAGGCAGCTTTTGCACTGCCGGCATTCCGGGGTGTAGAGCGGAATCACGTGATCGCCGGGCTTCACCGAGGTCACGCCGGCGCCGATCTCGCGCACGATGCCCGCACCCTCATGGCCCAGGATCGAGGGGAAGATGCCCTCGCTGTCGAAACCGTCGAGCGTATAGGCGTCGGTGTGGCAGATGCCGGTCGCCTTGATCTCGACCAGGACTTCGCCTGGTTTCGGACCGTCCAGATCGACCTCGACGATTTCAAGCGGCTTCTTCGCTTCAAAAGCGACGGCGGCGCGTGTCTTCATTGTACCCTCCTGATTTTGTCCTGAAGACGGTTAGACATGTGTCTCATCGCGCTTCCGAATGTTCAATGCTTGTTGCCCATGCAGGAATCTTCCGCATCGGTATAGGCCTGCGTCTTGTCCTCATGATTGGCCGGGCGCACGCGGCCCACAGCGTCGTTTGCTCGCGCCCGCAGATAGACGTAGAGGTCGTCCATGTAGCAGGCGACGTTGGGATTGGTGCCGAATGCCGGCATCACGTTCTCCGTGGACGAGGTGACGTTCTTGCGGCCGCTCGCGACGGTGCCAAGAAAATCGGCGTAGCTCATGGTCTTGAGCGAATCCTTAAGTGCCGGTGCGTAAGTCGATCCCATACCGTCGGGTCCATGACAGACGTGGCATTCCGAGTGATAGCGGCGATAGCCCGAGTAGGTGTACCAATCGACGGTGCCATCGGCGCCGACCTTGTAGGTTGGATTTCCCTCCTTGTCGTAATACTCGCCGGTGTCGGATTTCTTCACGGCAGTCGGGTCGCCCGAGCCGTCAGCGACGGCAATTCCTTCAGCAGCCACGAGCATCGTTGCTGCCAGAACGAGAGAGATGATGCGCAAGAGCTTGTCCTTGACTCTCATGTCAGAGGCGACCGGCGCGTGGAGCTAGTCCACGCGCCGGCAGTGAGATAGGCGAGCCTTGCCTTATGGCAGAGCGAACACGGTGAGCGAGCCGCCGAGCGAGGTGTAGTTGCTCAGTGCGGCATAGCCGCCGACTGCGCCAAGACCTGCGGTCGGGTCGGTCAGGCCGGCCGCGAGACCAATGCCTGCCCAGCCGCCCACACCGGAGAGCACCGCAACGTACTGCTTGCCGTTGTGCTCATAGGTGGTGACGTTGCCGATGATGCCGGACGGAGTCTTGAACTTGTAGAGCTCCTTGCCCGTCTTGGCATCGACCGCCTTCAGGTAACCCTCCAGCGTACCGTAGAACACCACGTTGCCGGCGGTCGCGAGCGCGCCTGACCAGACCGAGAACTGCTCCTTGTCCGACCAGACGATCTTGCCGGTCTTGCCGTCCCAGGCAATGAAATTGCCCATGTTGCTGTCGCCGGGAGGCGGATACATCGACAGCGTCGCACCCACATAGGGCTGACCCGCGGTGTAGCTCACCTTGAACGGCTCATAGTCCATGCAGACATGGTTTGTCGGGACGTAGAACAGCTGGGTGTCTGGCGAGTAGGCCGCCGGCTGCTCGTCCTTGGAGCCGAGCGCGGCCGGGCAGATGCCCTTGCTGTTGTGGTCTTCGCCATTGTGCTCGGTCGAATACTCCGCGACCACCTTCGGACGCCCGTAGGTCGGGGAGTTCTTGTCCATATCGACGCCAGTGGTCCAGTTGACCTTCGGATCATACTTCTCGGCCACCAGCAGTTCGCCGGTTGCGCGATCAAGTGTGTAGCCGAGGCCGTTGCGGTCGAAATGGGTCAGGAGCTTGCGATCCTGGTTGCCGATCTTCTGGTCGGTGAGGATCATCTCATTGACGCCGTCATAGTCCCACTCGTCGTGGGGCGTCATCTGATAGACCCACTTCGCCGTGCCGTTGTCCGGATTGCGCGCGAAGATGGTCATGGACCATTTGTTGTCGCCCGGACGCTGCTTGGGATTCCAGGTCGAGGGATTGCCCGATCCGTAATAGACGAGATCGAGCTGCGGATCATAGGCGACCCAGCCCCAGGTGCAGCCGCCGCCGATCTTCCACTGATCGCCTTGCCAGGTCTTCAGGCTCGAGTCCTTGCCGACCGGCTTGCCGAGTACGGTGGTCTTTTCCGGGTCGAGCAGGACCTGGTCATCCGGCCCTTCCGAATAGGCCTTCCAAACCTGCTTGCCCGTCTTTTCATCATAGGCCGTCATGCTGCACTGGACGCCGAACTCGCCGCCTGAGGTGCCGACCAGAACCTTGTCCTTGACCACGAGCGGCGCCGAGGTGCCGGTCTGTCCCTTTGACGGATCGCCATTGACGGCGGTCCAGACCATGTTGCCGGTCTTGGCATCGAGCGCGACCAGCTTGTCGTCGGCCTGATGCAGGAAGATCTTGCCGTCGGAATAGGCGAGGCCGCGGTTGACGGTGTCGCAGCACATCACCGGAATGACGTTCGGATCCTGCTTGGGCTCGTACTTCCAGACGATCTTGTTGTCGTTGGAAAGGTCAATGGCGTAGACCTTGTTCGGGAACGGCGTGTGCACATACATCGTGTTGCCGACGATGAGCGGTCCGCCTTCGTGACCGCGCAGCACGCCGGTCGAGAAGGTCCACGCGACCTGCAGCTTGCCGACATTGGACGCGTTGATTTGGTTAAGTTTGGAATAACGCGTGTTGGCATAGTCGCCTGCCGGCATGACCCACTGTTTGGCGTCCTGCGACATCTTGACCAGTTCGTCACTGGCCCACGCGCCCGACGCGGCGAAAACCGCAGTCGAGGCAAGTAACGTGGCTAGTAGCTCCTTGCGCATGTCGTATCCTCCCTTGTGAACTCTGAGGGTTCCGGCTCATACCGGACCCACATTTTGGTATCTCGCGAGTTTCCCTATTCCCTTCGAAACCGGGAAACTTGCCCAGAAGCGAAAACGGTTTGCTCAGCAGCGAAGCCGTGCAAATTTTTTCGCATCCCGCCGGGCCCTGTTCGAAAGTCTGTCTATGCTGCATAGCGGCAAGCCGGCTTGGTCTTCCCCAAGGGGCGTCCCCGGCGAGGCCATGTTTAAACTTGACGGGGCAGAAACTAAGTCGGAGGATTGTCAAAGGGATGAACAGAGGGGCGCAGACCAAGCTGGAAACACGGTGGCCTCAAGTTCAGGTTGAGGCGAATGCCGCATCATCCGGGCTGAAGCTTCCGCGACAGCCGTCACGCCTTGCTCTCAGATCGGTTTGCTCTCACATCGGTGACTGGAAATGTCCGATACCGTTCACTCACTCACCACGTCCGGATTGTCGCCGAAAAACCAGCTCCAGCGTTGGTCAGATGCACTGACCGATCTCTGCGGCCGGTTCAACGTCGATCCGATGGAGGCGCCTTCGCTGGAGGCGCGAATCGATTACACCACGGTGTCCAAGCTGAAGCTCTGCCAGATCGAAGTCAGCCCACACCGCATCGCGCATGCCGACTGGCGCGTCAGGTCCAGCGAGCACCCCTACATCAAGATCATTTTTCAGACCCACGGCATTTCCTATTTCGAGCAGGATGGGCGTCGAATCGAGGTCATGCCGGGCGATTGCCTGGCCTACGACGTCTCCTGTCCGCACACGATCATCAGCCCCGCTTTCACGCGCCACGAAGTCGTGATCGTGCCGAAGGAGTTGTTGCGCGAGCGCGGGTTCCATACGGAGCGGATGACGGCTTGCAAGCTGTCGGCGCGCAACGGCACGGGCCGCATCGCGCATGAATTCGTGCATGCTGCCTTCGACGAGGCGACCAAATTGTCGCCCAACAGCGCCGCCGGGGTCGCCGAGACGCTGATCGACCTGTTGCTGTTGCCGCTGCGCGAGGCAGACACGACATTCAACCGGGTCGGACCCGAGGCGATGTATGTCCGCGCGCAAGCCTTCATCCGCGAGCATTTGCGTGATCCGGATCTGTGCATCGACCAGATTTCCGCCGCACTCGGCTGCACCAAGCGCTACCTGCACATGCTGTTCAGCGAGCGGGGGATGACGGTCAGCGACTATATCTGGCGCATGCGGCTGCAGCATTGCCGCCAGGAGCTCGAGGCCTGCGGCGGCAAGACCATCACCGACGTCGCCTTCTCCTGGGGCTTTTCGAGCTCGTCACATTTCAGCCGCGTCTTCCGGAAATATTTCGGGGTCGTGCCGTCGTCGATCAACAAGGTGCAGCGGCCCTGCGAGCCGGACCTGAGCGCTTGATTCGGCAAAAGCGGCGCGTGATGGCGCGCCGCGTTTTCTTGCACATGATGAATTCCCGTAGCAGCGCTGACGGCGTTGTCGGCTGCTAGAGCATGATCCGGAAAAGTGTGAAGCGGTTTTCCGAAAAGATCATGCTCAATCAAAGAGCTAAAGCGCGATGACGATTCCTCCTAATCTCATCGCGCTTTAGAAGCTGGTCGTGGCCTGTGTGCAGGCGGATGGCCGCGGCTTGCTGCCGCGCTTCTCGACCGGCACGTTGCAATTGTCGATTCGCTGCTCGTCGGTCCATTTCGGGCCGAGCCGCTCCTTGCCGGTCAACACCTTCGGTGTGTCGGCTCGATCTCGCTTTGCCTGCTGGCTCGATGCCGGCATGGCAAGGCCGATGCCAAGCCATGCGGCAAGCAGCGTAAAGCCGAATGCTCTCATGGTGCACTCCCTGCGGGCGAAGCATATGGCGTCGATTGAACAGCAGCGAGGTCAGCCTTGCCACCCGAAAGCTGGAAGATTCGACCATTCCTCCGGGCTGAGTTCGCAATTGCAAAACGCCGTGCCGGGCGCGATGCTGGCGAGCAAGGTGACCATCACAATGCCCGAGCGGAGGACGATCCAATGATGACATCCCGGCTATCCATGCTTCTGACCGCGGCTGCGGTCGCGCTCGCGATCGGCCATTGGCCTGCTTCCGGAGCATCGCGGGCGGGCAATCCGGTGGCGATGTTCGATACCGACAATGACGGAACGCTTGACCTCATGGAGGTGAAGAAGGCGGCGTCGACAGCCTTCGCAAAGCTTGATCGCGACCATGACGGCACCGTTGACAAGCGGGAGCTGGCCGGGCGCTTGAGCGCCAAGGAACTCGCCGCCGCCGATCCCGATCACGACGGCACGCTGACGCTGGATGAATATCTTGCCGTTGTAGAACAACGCTTTAACGCGGCAAACCCGGATTCGGACGGCACGCTTGACGCCAAGGAGTTGCAGTCGAAGGCGGGGCGGTCGCTGCTGCGGCTCCTGAAGTAGATCGGTCCACACCGCTACACCAAGCACCGCGGTCGTGAAGATTTCCCGACCAGACCTTGCGCCAAAGGCAGGCCCTTGCGTTCAGTCCGAGCCAGCCCTACCCTTGGACACGGCGCAAGCAAGCGCCAACATTGGACCAATGTTAAGACCAACTGAGTTGGGAGGACCCCCGAATGACTTGGAAGACTCCGAAGATCGTCGAAGTGCCGGTGGGCATGGAAATCAATATGTACGCCTGCGCCGCGCGCAAGTGATGTGACAAACGATCTGCCCGGCTCGCTCGCGAGCCGCGGCAGACGCGCCTCTTGCGGAGTGCTTCGATCGCACTCCGAATCCGAAAATCTCCCACACACATCCCCCGCACATCGCAAGCAGACCACGCCGCGATCGCTTGGCGTCGGCCTTTCATTCATGCTCGCGTGCGCTTTCGCGCTGCAGCCGTGCGGCGTGGGATCCGGCGTCAGTCTTTAAGTGAGTGGCCGCGAATCTCACGTGCTGTTGAAACCTGGCGGGCGGAACGGCGTATTTCAATGTGATATGGCTATGACGAGGCCATGCGAGGGATTTCAGGCATGAACCCGATTGATCTGGTCATCACGGTCTGCGCCGTCCTGTCGCCCACCACTTGCGAGGAGACGCGGCTGGTGTTCGATTCCAACATCTCGCTGCGGCAATGCGCCATGGCCGCGCCGCCCTATATCGCGCAATGGATCGGCGAGCATCCGAAATGGACCGCTGTGAAATGGCGCTGCGAATATCCGCACAGCAATGACAAGGCTGACAGCTTCAAGCTGACCCCGATCGCAGGCTGACTACTTGCTGCAGTCCTTCAGGTCCTTGTCGGAAATCGAGAACACCGCATCCGCCTTGATCTCGATGTCGCGGACGAAGCATTGCCTGGCATCGGGGTAGGTGACCTTGGCATCGTAGCGCCCGGGCTCCACGCCGGTGATGCGCAAGCGCTCGTCGTGATCGACTTCCTTGTCCTTGTCGTTGAGGGCCTGGTTGGGACCCCATTCGTTCTTGCCAGCCGGCGACAGCTCAAAGCCGGAGATGGTCGTGCTAGTCAGATTCCACAGCCGGATGCCTTTGCCCTTCGATTGCGCCGATAGCGCACCTGGAAGGGCGATCAGGATGAGCAGAATGGCCGTGGGGACGCGCAGCATGGATCGTTTCCTCCATCTTTGCGCAAACCTCGCTCAATCCGCGGCAAGGTTCAATAGTGCGAGATCGGCCTTGATCCTGTTGATCTCCGCCTCGCTGCGCGCGGCCCGTGGCGTCGCAATCGGCACCACGCGCAGGATGCGCGCCGGTCGCGCTGACAGGAAGAACAGGCGGTCGCCGAGCCTGACGGCATCGTCCAGCTCGTGGGTGACGAGCAGCGTCATCGCCGAGCGATTGGCGACGAGGATCGCAATCTGCTCGCGCAGGCGTGCGGCCAGCGCCTTGTCGAGCGAGGCAAAGGGCTCGTCGAGAATGAGGAAATCCGGATCGACCGCAAAGGCCCGTGCGAGCGCGACGCGGCGGGCGAGGCCGAGTGACAATTCGCCCGGGAAATGGCTGCGGTGCGCGGCGAGCTCCAGAATATCGAAAAGCCTTGCCAGGGTCGCCTCGTCGGCGAGCGGCGCGGCAAGCTTCACATTGTCCTCGACCGAGCGCCAGGGCAGCAGCCGCGGCTCCTGGAACACCATGCCGAGCCGCGCCTCTGGCGGCCGCGCCACTGTGCCCTCGAAATCATGGTCGAGGCCTGCGAGCATGCGGAGCAGCGTGCTCTTGCCGCAGCCGGAGGGGCCGACGAAGACCACGACTTCGCCGGCGGACAGCGAAAAGCTGACATCCGAGAGCACCTCGTGCCGCTTGCCGGATGCGCTCTCGAACGCCTTGCTTTTGATATCGACGTCAAGCCGCACGGAGCCGCCACCGGTTTAGCCTGGCCTCGAACGGCTGCACCAGCGCCGTCTCGATCACGAGCACGACGGCTGCGAAGCTCAAGGCATAGGCGAGCAGGCGAGGGGTGTCGAACAGCTGGAAGGCGACCCCGATCTCGAAGCCGACCCCGTTGGGCCGGCCGAGCAATTCCGCAACCAGCACGATCTTCCAAACCAGCGACAGGCCGGATCGCGCGGCCGCCGCGACATAGGGTGCGAGCTGTGGCAGCACGATGTGCCGGAACGCGCGCCAGCGCGGAATGGCAAACACCTGCGCCATTTCATCCAGGGAGCTGTCCAGCGCGCGCGTACCTTCGCGCAAGGTGACGATGGTCGCCGGCACCTTGTTGATGGCGATCGCCGCGATGGCCGCGACCTCGGTCAGGCCGGCCCAGATATAGGCCAGCACGATGACGACCAGCGCCGGCAGATTGAGCAGCAGGATCAGCCAGGGATCGCCGAGGCGATTGGCGAGCCGCACGCGGCCCATCAGATAGCCGAGGCCGATGCCGATCGTGATGGCAAGCGTGAAAGCGAGCGCGACCCGTGCGAGCGTCACCCCGATGTTGAAGAACAGGGCTCCGGACTCCGCTTCCGTGATCACCACCTGCATCACCGCGGGAGGCGCCGGAAGCTTGGTGCTGCCGGCGAGCAGCGCCGCGATCCACCACGTTGCCAGGAAAATCAGGAACGACAAGAGACGCAGCACCTCAATCTCCGGGAAGCGCGTGATAATAGGTGCCCGGGTCGAGGTCCGACGCCGGTCCCACGAGCTCAGGGCCGCCGATGCCGGCCAGCACGTGGTAGAGCACGCGCGCATCCTTCTCCTCGTCCTCGATCCGGCGATGCGGAATGCCTTCGCGGTAGCGGTCGCGATAGGCATGCAAGGTCGCGGCATCGCTCGCGCCGGTCAGCTTGGCAATGTCGTCCCAGGCGCTATCCGAGGTCGTCAGGATCTGCTTGGCTTTGCGCGTCATCTCGATGAACCGCGCGAGCTTGTCCTGGTTGGCGTTGGCCCATGCCTCATCGAAGACGTAGCCGACCATCGCGACGGGCCCCTTGGCGCCGAAGTGCTGGACGATGTCCTGGATCGAGGCGATGCGACGGAAGCCTTTCTGCTCCAGCGCCGCACAGAAGTTCCAGTAGTTGACGGTTGCGTCCATGTCGCCGTTGAGCATCTGGGCCGCGACCAGCGGCGCCGCCCCGTAGACGATGGTCGAATCCGATTTCAGGTTGATGCCTTCCTGTTGCAGCGAGGCCTGCAGCAGCAGCCAGCTCTTGTCGATCGGCCCGCCCGCGACGGCAAGCTTGCGGCCCTTGAGCTCGGCCAGTGTCTTGATTGGCGAGGCATTCGGAACCATCACCGCGCCGAGCGCGCTGGAATAGGGATAGAAGGCGAGCTTGGCCCCGAGCGAACGCTCGCGCGATACCCAGAGCCAGTCGGAGATCATGATGTCGGCATCGCCCGAGCGCAACGCGATCTTGCCCGCTTCGGGGCTCGCGAGCTCGCGCACATCCAGGGTCAGTTTGGCATCCTTGTCGAGCCCATGCGCGCGGATCACAGCCAGTTCCCAGGCGAAGGTGCCGGTTTTCTGGGCCGCAATGCGGATGGTGTCCGCGGCGCTGGCGGCTCCGACAGGCAGGGCCGCAAGAGCGGCAACGATCAACGCGCGAAACAGGTTTTTCATCGTCTCAACGGGCCATTTCCTCGAAAGTCTGCTTTTCTGCACCAGAGTGATAGCATAGCCTCAAAAGTCAACGGAGGGCGACCAATGAAGTATGGCGCGTGGATGCCGCGCATCGTTATCGCGACGGCCATTATGATGACAACCGCTGCGATTGCCTATGCGGAAGAGGCCAATGATTACCCGACCTCCGCGCGGGCGGAATATGTCTTCGGCTGCCTCAAGGCCAATGGCGAAACGCGCCAGGCCATCGAGCAATGCTCCTGCTCGATCGACGTGATCGCCTCGCTTCTGCCCTATGACAGATATGTCACGGCCGAGACCGTGCTGAGCATGTCGCAGGTGCGGGGAAATCTCGGCGGCGAGTTTCGCTCATCCGAGCAGGCGAGCAACGCGCTCAACGATCTCCGCCGCGCCCAGGCCGAAGCCGAGGTGAGGTGCTTTTAGCGGATCATCGCTTCGCGTCCACGCGGCTCCCCCGGCGTATCCCGTCATCCTGAGGCGCGAGCGCAGCGAGCCTCGAAGGATGCACGCCCCCGCAGCTGGCAGCCGGGCCGTCGCCCTTCGAGGCCGCCGCTTCGCGACGGCGCCTCAGGATGACGGTGATGCTTGGGAGTCCGTTTCACTCGATGGCATCGAGCGCGAGGAAGTGGGCCCTCAAATCCCCGCGTCGATCTTCCACTCGTTCTTGAACACGTGGCCCGAGGTGTCCCTGGCCTCGGCACGGAAGGTCTTGGCGCCGTTCGAAACGTAGGTGAAGCGCAGATTGGGGTCTTCGGAAATCGAAATGCCGCCTTCCATCGACAGCACCAGGCTGTCGTCCTGCCACAGCTTCAGCTGGTCGATGAAGAACGCCGGAATGTAGAGCTGCGTCAGCTGGTCCATCTGCAGCCCGGAATTGTTGGGGTGGCCGATCATGATCTGGGCCTCGCGCATGCCCTCGCTGCTTCCCTCGGCCTTCGCGAACTGCCGGAATTTCATCTGGCCAATGTGGTTTTCGGCCTCCTCGGGATTCTTGGCGGCCGGCGCCGAGCAGCCGCCTGACGCCTTGACATAGGTCTTGACCACATAGAGCTGGCCATCGCTCAGCTCGGCAACCGCGTGAACGTCGGTGTAATTGTTGACGCGCACGCGCGTGGAGATCTCTGACACGTGGGCATCGGGTCCGAGCGCGAATTTCGCGGCCATCGGTGCGGGGTTCTGGTCGATTACCAGCGTGATCGCGACCACATGTCGGCTGTCACCAGGCGAAAGCTTGTTGCGCAGGGTGACGGGCACGATCGCCGCATCCTCGGCGCGATAGGGCATCTCGATGCCGATGATATCGCTGCCGTCATTCATCGGACGGTTATTGAAGATGTCCTGCACGAGCCCAGGCCAGGGATCGTAACCTTCGGCACCGGCGATCGGCAGCTGGGCGGCGCCAAGCAGGGCGCTCAGCAAACCGGCAATGGCGAGGGTGAGCAAACGACGTCCGGGCATGAGGGCAGTCCTCGTGAGAGACGCATCATCAGGCGCAATATAGGCGATTGCTCGACCTATTCCCATTCAATTTGCGAAAATGCTGCAGTTGCGTTGCGCGCGTTGTAGTCGTCGAACAGCGACCAGCGCGACCTCTCCGAGGCCGCCGCGGTGGCCGCCGCAGCTGCAATGGTGTCGCCCCGCGCCACCGCGGCGCGGACATCCGCAGACAGCGTCTGAAGATAGCGCCGCTCGTCGCCCAGAGCGGCTGGCCAGGGGTTGACCGGGCCGTGGCCTGGAACCACGCGCTGCGCGGGCAGGCTTGCAAGCTTGTCGATCGCCGACAGGAAGCCGCGGAGGCTGCCGTCAAGCACCGGCACATGGGTGAGGAACACGAGGTCGCCGGCGAACAGTGTTCCGGTTTTTTCATCCATCACCGTGAGGTCGCTGTCGCTATGCGCCGCCGGCCATGCCTGCAAGGTGAGCGTGCGCGAGCCGAGATCGAGCTTTTGCGTGTCGTCGACCAGAAGCGTCGGCGGGATCAGGCGGACCTCGTCGATCAACGCGCCGCCCATGATGCGGCGGAAAGCGTCGATGTAGAACGGGCCATGGGTCGCAAGCGCCCGCGGCAGGTTCTTGTGCCCGACGAAAGTCGTCCCAGCGGCCGCGAAGGCCGCGTTTCCGAACACATGGTCGGGATGAACATGCGTGTTGATGACATAGCGGACCGGCTTGTCGGTATGGCTGCGAATGGCGGCGAGCAGTTCGCGTCCCTCGCGCACGCTGCCGCCGGTGTCGACAACGGCGACCGCATTGTCGCCGACAATGAATCCGACATTGGCGATCGCGCCCTCGTTCTTCTGCGTCATCAACGCGATCGCGCCGATATGCACAAAAACGCCAGGGGCGATTTCGCTCACAGGCAACGGCCGTTCGCTCTCGGGCAAATCGTGCAGCTGCGCGTTCGCGCCTGCCGGCGCGCCAAGCAGGACGAGGACGACAAGACATCGTAAGCGCCAGATCATTGTCTCGCCTCGACTTGATCACCGGGCCATGTCGGGAAATTTTCCCGTGGAACAATCAGGTGCATCGCAGCACGCACCTCATCACATCGTGTGAAGCCTTAGGCATTGCACGCTTCACATCGCCAGCATAGCATTTTGCCAAGATCGCACCGCTGTCGAACTTCGGTTCGTGTGGAATCGCGGACATCTCTGGGAGGTTTGCAACGATGCGCTGGCTGCCTGTTTCGTTCATCGCCGTTCTTGCCATGCTCGGCAGCGCAGAGCGCCTGTGCGCACAAGGTAACGAGAGTGGCGACCTCTCCATCGAACTGATCGATCCCAAGGTGCTCAGGGTCTGCGCCGATCCGCGCAACATGCCGTTTTCAAATGAGAAAGGCGAGGGTTTCGAGAACAAGATCGCGGAGCTGTTTGCCGACAAGCTGCAGAAGAAGCTCGACTATGCCTTCTTTCCGCAGGCGACCGGCTTTGTCCGCGTCACCCTCGGCTCGCATCGCTGCGACGTCATCATTGGCTTTCCCCAAGGCAGCGATCTCGTCCAGGGCACCAATCCCTATTACCGGACGACCTATGCGCTGGTCGTCAAGCCCGGCAGCGGCCTTGAGGACGTAACGAGCCTCGAAGACGCACGGCTGAAGGGCAAGCATATCGGCATCATCGCAGGCACCCCGCCCGCGACCTACATGGCGGTGAACGGCCTGATGGTGGATGCAAAGCCCTATCCGCTGATGATCGATACCCGCGTCGATTCCTCGGCGGAAGCCATGATCAATGATCTCACCTCAGGCGCCATCGATGCCGGCGTGCTGTGGGGGCCGATGGCGGGATTCTATGCGAAGAAGTCGACGCCCGCGCTGCATGTCACGCCGCTGGTGAAGGAAACCAGCGGCCCGCGGCTTGTGTATCGCATTGGCATGGGCGTGCGTGCCGCCGATCAGAACTGGAAGCGCGAGCTCAACCGCCTGATCAAGGAGAACCAGCCGGCCATCAACAGGATCCTGCTCGACTATGGCGTACCGCTGCTCGACGAGAACGACCAGCCCATCACTGCGGAGACGGTGGCCAAATCGCCGTGAGGATGATCCTTGCATGCGTGGCGATGCTGGCGCTCGCGCGGGCCGTGTTCGCGCAACGAGGCGTTCCGGAGCCGCTCGACTATCGAACCGACAATTATCGGGCTGCCGTGCCGGCAACGCTCGCCGGCGCGCGGGTGCTGACGACCGAGCAGGCCGAGGCGATCTGGCGCGCCAAGAGCGGCGTCTTTGTCGACGTGTTGCCGCGCGCGCCGAAGCCGAAGAATCTTCCCGCAGGCACCGTCTGGCGCGACAAGCCGCGGCTCAACATTCCCGGCAGCATCTGGCTGCCCGACACCGGCTATGGCCGGCTCGCGCCGTCGACCGAAGACTATTTGCGCAAGGGGCTGGCGCGGGCAACCGACGGCAACAAGAGCGCGCTGATCGTGATCTATTGCCAGGCCGATTGCTGGATGTCATGGAACGCCGCCAAGCGCGCGCTCAGTCTCGGCTATTCCAACGTCGCCTGGTATCCGGAAGGGACCGACGGCTGGACGTTCTACGACCTGCCGACGCAGGAGGCGCAACCGGAGCCGCGCCCGGATGAGGAGACGGCGCCGGCGCGCTAGAGCGTGTGCGGTGAGGTTCGATGGGGTTGCCGCGGGTTCACCTCTCCCCAGCGGCGGGGAGAGGTGAACCGAGCTTCCGGCTCGAACTGAATCAACCTCATGGCATCGTGCTCTAGATCCCCGACGAGGTTTACAGGATATCGTGCAGTCTATTGCCGATCACAAAGCCGTCGCGGGCCACCCCAATAGGGCTGGTAGGTGCAGTCGGAGGCGCGGAACGAGTGGTAGAATCGCTCGCAGACGGGAACATTGCATTGGCCGCTCGTTTGGGGGAGCGCCATGTTGTCTTGAGGGGCCGCGTCGGCTTGATCGGATGAGGCGGACGGCCCCCGCGCGAGCCCGACCGTTTCGGGCTCATGCGGCGGTACCGGAGGGGAGGCGGTCATCGCCACCGAGCCTGCCTGCTCCATGAACTGCTTCCAGATCGCAGCCGGAAGCGAGCCGCCGGTGACGTGCTTCATCGGGCTGTGATCATCGTTGCCGACCCAGACGCCGACGACAAGCTGCTCGTTGAAGCCGATGAACCAGGCATCGCGATAATCCTGGCTGGTCCCGGTCTTGCCCGCCGCAAGACCATCCAGCGCCGCGGCGCGGCCGGTGCCGTGATCGACCACGCCCTGCAACAGGCTGGTCAGCTCGGCCTGATATTGTCCAAGGCTGTGCTGCGATCCGGCGTGCGCGATCGGCACGTAGTTCTTGTCATCGCCGAGCTGGACGCCGCTCATCCCGTAAGGATCGACCGGCGCCTTGCCGGCACGCACCGCGGCATAGGCCGATGTGATGTCGATCAGGCTCACTTCTGACGTGCCGAGCGCAAGGCTTGGATTGTTCTGCACGGGCCCCCGCAAGCCGAGGTCGCGCGCGGCGGCAATCACCTGGGGGATGCCAACCTGCTGCGTCAGATGCACGGTGGCGTCGTTGAGCGACTCGGCGAAGGCCTCCGCCAGGCTGACCCGGCCATGGTGATGCCGCCCGTAATTCTCCGGTTCCCAGCCGTGAATGTTGACCGCAGAGTCATCGATCTCGTCATTGATGCCGAAGCCATGACGAAGCGCGGCATAGTAGTCGAACAGTTTGAATGACGAGCCGGGCTGGCGTTGCGCCTGGACGGCCCGGTTGTACTGGCTCTCGGTATAGTCGCGGCCGCCGACCATGGCGACGACGGCGCCATCGGGCCGCATGGCGACGAGCGCGGCTTGGGTTGCGTGCTTCTCATTGCCGTTTTTGGCCAGCGTCGATTTGATGATATCGGCTGCCATCTGCTGCAGGCGCGAATCCAGCGTGGTGCGGATGCGAATGGTGCCGCCGAGCGCCGGCGTGACCTGCGCCGCCTTGGTGTAGACCCAGTCGACGAACCAGCCGGTCGACGACGGCGAGATGGCTGCCGGGTTGGGCAAGGCCGGATGCAGCTTTGCCACCAAGGCCTGGGACTCCGTGATCTTTCCGTTGTCCACCATCGCATCCAGCACGGTTGCCGCGCGCTTGCGCGCGGCGTCCAAGTCGTGGAGCGGGTCGTCCTGCTCGGGGGCGTTGATCATGCCGGCCAGCATGGCGGCCTCCGGCAGGCTCAGATCCGCGACGCTTTTGCCGAAGTAGACTCTCGCCGCCGCAGGAAAGCCGGTAGCGCCGGAACCGAGATAGACGTTGTTCAGGTAGCTCGTGAGGATCTCGTCCTTGCTCAGATGATGCTCGAGCCAGAACGCGATCGCCGCCTCCTTGATCTTGCGTTGATAGGTCCGTTCCGGATCGAGGAACAGCGTCTTGACCAGCTGCTGGGTGATCGTGCTGCCGCCGGCGACCGTTCTGCCGGCGATCAGATTGTCGCGGAACGCGCGCAGCATCGACGGCAGGTCGATCGCGGCGTGCTGGTAGAAGTGCCGGTCTTCGATCGAGAGAACGGCGTTGACGACATCGGGCGGAACATCCTTCACGTCGATCGGCGCGAGCTGCAGGTGTCTGCGTTGCAGCAGCGGCTGGCCGTCGGCGGACGTCATCACGATCACGCGCCGTGACGTTACCTCGGCGCGCGACGGCAGGTGCAGCCCATGCAGCGACCATCCGATCACCACCGATGCGGCCGCAACCAGGACCAGCGTTGCGGCGGCCAGCGCTGCAAGCAGGTAGCGGTGCCGCGACGGCGGGGGAGCCGGCGAAGCCTGCTCGTGATCAGGACCGTCGGGCGGAGGCATGTCGGGCGAAGGCATGGGGCTGCGCAGGAACGACCATGTTGGGAGCGCCCCTTGAGAGGCATTGCGATGCCGCGGACCTGCGGCTCTTGACACGCCAACGCAACGCCAGCGCAGCGCAAGAGTTCCAGGCAGGTCATGCCCGCTCAGGGCGACGCGCGGCAACCTGGCCGGCGCGATCCCGTCTGGCGCCACCCAAGCGTCAGCATCGCTGCGCTATTCGATCTCCTGCTGGATCACGCGCCCCAGCGCGAACAGCCGCTGGTCGATCGCGGTCGGCACCTCGCAGACATATTTGACGACCTTGCGCCGGTCCTCGAAGATCCGCGTCTCCCACAGCAGCTGGTTGCTGAGCTCGTCGACCTTTTGCTGGTCGGGCGAGGCATCGCTCTGCATGGTCTGCAGCGCCACGGTGTCGGAGCGGATCTTGTCGGCGGCCTCGCGCTGCTTGCGCATCACGCGCTCCAGGCCGTTCATGACGGTCGAGCGTTCCGCGTTGAGCGTATCGAACAGGCCGGCGAACAGGAGCTTGCCGGCCGCAGCCTTGTCGTTGCTGGCGGCCAGAAACGCCTTGATGTCCTTCTCCGCATCGTCAAGCGGCAGCCGTCGCGCGGCGGTCTTTGTCACCAGCGCGGCGACCTTGGAATCATCCTTCCATTTGTTCTGCACGTCGTCGAGCGGCGGGCCGGCCCACACTGCGGCCAGCGAAATCTCAGGCACCTTGGCCTGCGCGCAGGGCCAGTCGGGATAACGCGGGTCGGCGGCGAGACAGGTCTGGCTCCATGCTGCCGATAGCGCCAGCGCTCCCAAGAGAATGCGCCACTCGATGCGCGAATTGATGCGCCAGTTCATGTCTCACCTCCGGCAGGTCCGCGGCGGGCCAGCCCGCGCGACGGATCATAGGCCAGGATCGCGCCTATCATGAACACGGCCGTGCAGCCGGCGACGACGGCAAGCGAAACCCAGTTGATCTTTCCATAGAGCGCGAAGCGGATCAGTTCCACCGCATGCGTGAACGGATTGGCCTGGCAGACGTAATAAAGCCATGGGCTGCCCTCCTGCACCCGCCACAGCGGGTAGAGGGCCGATGAGGCAAAGAACATCGGAAAGATCACGAAGTTCATCACGCCGGCGAAATTCTCCAGCTGCTTGATGCCGGAGGAAATCAGCATGCCGAGCGCGCCAAGCATCAGGCCGGACAGCACCAGCGCCGGCAGCACTGTGAGATAGCCTGTGGTCGGCGGCGTGATGTCCCAGAACCAGGCGATCAAGAGGAAGGCATAGACCTGCAGCAGCGACACGGCCGTGCCGGCGAGCAGCTTGCAGAACAACAGGTAGCCGCGCGGGAGCGGGCTGACCAGGAGCGTGCGCATGTTGCCCATCTCGCGGTCATAGACCATCGAGAGCGAGGACTGCATGCCGTTGAAGAGCTGGATCATCGCCATCAGCCCGGGCGCGATATAGACCTCGTAGAGGATGTAGGTCTCGTAGGGGGGTATGATCGAGATGCCGAGCACCTGGCGGAAGCCCGCGGCGAAGATGAAAAGCCACACCAGCGGCCGCACCAGCGCGGAGATGAAGCGCTCGCGCTGGTGCAGGAAGCGCAGGCCCTCGCGCCAGACGATGCCGGCGAGGCAGGTGGCGTATTCGGACAACGTAAAGCCCTTCGGCCGCGGCGTGGCCGCCTGATCGGTGATAGTCGTTGTCGTCACGAGTCCAATCCTCCGGCGACCGCGCCCGTTACCGCGCCCGTTACTGCGCCCGTTACTGCGCCTTGGGTCAGGCGCATGAAGGCGGAATGCACATCCTGGCCGCCGGCCTTGGCGATCACGTCGGGCACCCGGCCGCGCGCGAGCATCTTGCCCTGGTGCAGCACGACGAGTTCATCGCTGGGCGTGATCTCGTCGAACAGATGCGTCGCCCACAACACGCCGATGCCCTGCTCGGTGACGAGCTGCCTGACATGCGTGATGATGTCCGCGCGGGCCTTGACGTCGAGCCCGACGGTGGGTTCGTCGAGCAGCAAGAGCCGCGGCTGGTGCAGCAGCGCCCGCGCGATTTCCAGCCGCCGCATCTGTCCGCCGGAGAGGTCGCGGACCTTGCTTGCCGAGCGGTCGGCCAGTCCAATGCGCGCGAGCAGTTCGACACTGCGCGCGGCCGCGTCGCGCCGGCTGATGCCATGCAGGGCTGCGTGGTACAGCAGGTTCTGCTTCAGCGAGAGGTCGAGATCGAGCGTGCGCGGCTGGAACACTACGCCCAGCAGCCGCAGCGCTTCTCCCGGCTCGCGGCTGATGTCGTGGCCGAAGATGCTGATGTGGCCGGTCTGGATGCCGAACAGGCGCGTGATCAGCGAGAACAGGGTGCTTTTCCCGGCACCGTTCAGTCCGAGCAGCGCTGTGAAGCTCGCCGGCTGCACCTCGAAATTGATGTCGGCCAGCGCCCGCCGGGGGCCATAGGAATGGCTGATGCCGGCAATCGACAGGGCCGTCAGGCCGGCCGGCTGGCTCGCTGCGGCAGGCACGGCCTGATCGCCGCCGGCTGGATCAGCCATTGTCATTGCGGCGTGATCGTGATGCCCCATGGCAGCTCTCCGACCTGGATTGTCTTGATCACCTTCTGACTCGCAACATCGATCACCGAGACATCGTTGGATACGCCGTTGGTGGTCAGAAGATATTTTTCGTCCGGCGTAAACGCCATGTGCCAGACCCGCTGCCCCACCAGAAGATATTTTTCCACCTTGTGCGCGGTCGCATCGACCACGGCGATGCGGTTGGCGGGGCCGAGCGCGACGAAAGCCGTCTTGCCGTCCTTGGTGATGCCGATGCCGACCGGCTGGATCGCCTCGCGCCGCAGGCCCGGAATCGCGAACTCGATCTTGCCGGTTACGACATGCTTGACGGGATCGATGATCGACACCGTGCCGCCGATCTCCGAGGACACCCACAGCTCCGAGCCGTCGCTCTTGAACGCGGCAAAGCGCGGCCTGGTGTCGACCAGCACATTGGCGACGATCTGGCGCTTCTCGGTATCGATGAAATGCGCCATGCTGGTGGTCTCGGACGTGTTGATCAGGATCTTGTCGTCCGGGCTCACCGTCATGCCTTCCGGTTCGACACCGACCTGGATGTCGCCGATGCGCGTGCGTGTCTTGAGGTCGATCACGGTCACCGTGTTGTCGTTCTCATTGGCGACGTAAAGCGTCTTGCCGGTGGTGTCCTGGGTGAACAATTCCGGATCGGGGCCGGAGGGAAGGGTATCCACGATCGCTTGTGTCTTGGCGTCGATCACCTGGATGGTGTCATCGTCGCCGACCGCGACCATCACGAACTTGCCGTCCTTGGAAAACTCGATGCCGCGCGGCCGCTGGCCGACTTTGATGGTGTTGGTGACGGCCCATTTATCCGTATCGATCACCGTGACCGTATTGCCCTTTTCATTGGAGACATACGCGGTGTAAGCGTGCGCAGGCACGGCCGCCGCAAGCCAAACGGCCAGTCCGGGATATAGGCAGGTGCGCCACATGCGCGGCTTCTCCATTCTCAATTCAACTCGCCTCAATGCAGCTTGCATTTGGTTTCGGGGCGGTCGACCCCGAGTGTGTCGAGCTCGGAGGTCTGGTGCAGGAAACCTTCCTGCGGCGAGACCGAGACCACCATGCGTCCGTCGGACAACAGGATCGGCTGGCGCAGTTGCAGATTCCAATCCCGCAGCGTCAGCGCCTGGCCCTTGAAGGCGGCGACCGAGAAGTCCGGTCCCTTGATGAAGTCCACGAGCTTTTTGGGATCATTGGAATTGGTGCGCGAGGCGGCCTCGCCAATCATGCGCGCTGCGGTCCAGGCCTGCATGTCGAGCGCGGTCATGTGGCGCGAATTGAGCTTCAAGAAACGGTTCTGCAGCTGGATCGCGCCCCATTGGTCATGCGCGGCATCCCAGGTCGTCGGCATCAGCCCCGCCGAGCCCGCGACGGGGCGGGGATCCCAGGTGCGGTAGGGCAGATAGGCGGCGAACACCTCGCTCTCGTCGGCGGCGACCAGAACGTCGTAGGCGGGCGCCTGCTGCGTGAACACCGGGATCTGGCGCTGGATCTGGCTGATGCCGCTGTCCGTGCGCCGCGCGCCGCCGGTATCCTCGAAGGTGCGCTCCTGCACGATCTTGGCACCAAAGCGCGTGGCCGAGCGGCGCAGTGCGTCGGCATAGAGCTTGTCCTTGTCATGCGAGCCGACCACCAGCAGCCAGCGCGCCCACTTCTTCCACACCAGATATTGACCAAGCCCGTCCGCAAGCATCGAGCGCGTCGGCGCGACATGGATGACATTGGCGCGACAGTCTTCCTCGCGCAGGCGGTCGTCGACGGCGCCGGCGTTGAGCAGCAGCGTGCCCTTGTCGCGCAGCGCGTCCGAGACTTTCAGGAGCTCGTCGGCGGGCAGGTCGGCGATGATGAAGCCGTCGTGGTCAGCCAGGGTTTGCGCGGCCTTCACGACGTCATCGCCGGCCTTCAGCCGGACCTCGTCGAGATTGAAATGCTGGTTGAGGAACTTGCCGGTGGTGTTGTTGTCCTCGATCGCAAGGCGCGCGCCGGCAATGCCGTCGTTCTCGGCCGGCTGCATCACCAGCGACAAGGTCTCCTTGGTGCCGGCGTGGTGTATGTAGCCGATGTTGACCTCGACCGGCTCGGCCGCGCGCGCAAGGGGCGACGTCAGCCCCAACGCAATCACGCCAATCGCGCCCGCCAACCATCGGAACATGCGTCCTCCCACGATCCTTGTCCCACCGCTTGAGACGCGATGGGCTATTGGCTTCAAACAAGACCGAATTATGCTTGGCCTTGCAAGCCCACATTTTGTGGTAGATCGCGGCGTCAGGGATCACCATCGTGAGAGCGCCGTCGAAGAGACGAACGATGATCTGCAGGAGCACACCATAGTTCGTCTGTCGCGCGGAAATGACAGGCTCTGTTCACACCTTCAGTCGCGTGGCGTGCCAGTGCAGATGATCGCTCATGAAGGTCGAGATGAAATAATAGCTGTGGTCGTAACCTGGCTGGCGGCGCAGGGCGAGCGGAATGCCGGCTTTCTCGCAGGCGGCTTTGAGCAGCTCCGGGCGCAGCTGCTCGGTCAGGAACTGGTCGGCATCGCCGTAATCGACCAGGAATTCGGAGAAGCGCGCGCCGTCCTCGATCAGCGCCACCGCATCATGCTTGCGCCATGCCTGCTTGTTGGGGCCGAGATAGCCGGAAAGCGCCTTGTTGCCCCAGGGCACCTGTGAGGGCGCGACGATCGGCGAAAACGCGCTCGCGGCGCGGTAGCGGCTGGGGTTACGGAGTGCCACCGTCAGCGCGCCATGCCCGCCCATGGAATGGCCGAGGATGGATTGCCGGCTGGCGTCGACGGGAAAATCTCCCGCGATCAGCTTCGGCAATTCTTCGGTGACATAGCTCCACATGCGATAATTGCGCGCATAGGGCTCCTCCGTGGCATCGACGTAGAAACCAGCCCCCAGCCCGAAATCGTAGGAATTGGCGGGATCGCCGGGCACGTCCGCTCCGCGCGGGGAGGTGTCGGGCGCGACAAAGACGAGGCCAAGCTCGGCGCAGGCGCGGCGGTATTCGCCTTTCTCGGTGACGTTGGCATGCGTGCAGGTCAGGCCGGACAGATAGTACACCACCGGCAGCTTGGCGCCGCTCTGATGCTCCGGCACATAGACCGAGAACGTCATATCGGTCTTGGTCTGCTCGCTGGCATGCTTGTACACGCCCTGCACGCC
Source organism: Bradyrhizobium sp. (assembly GCA_035652015.1). Lineage (GTDB taxonomy): Bacteria > Pseudomonadota > Alphaproteobacteria > Rhizobiales > Xanthobacteraceae > Bradyrhizobium. The sequence goes on from DASREP010000017.1 coordinate 154,010, forward strand.
GCCATGGGATTTGTTGAGGGACACCGTCTGGACCGCCATGAGTGGCTCCTGTGATGGGAGAGGATTGATTGTGATGAGTCTTATGTCCGCGCCGCGGCCTAGGCGACGCCGCTTTCGATCGCGAGCCGCACCAGTTCCGCCGAGGTGCGCACGCCCAGCTTCTGGCGCATGAGCGAGGAGGTGTTGGCCACGGTCTTGTAGGAGGAGTGGACCAGCCAGGCGATCTCCGACAGGCTCTTGCCGGCGCTGAGCAGGCGCAGGATCTCCATCTCCTTCGCCGTCAATTTCGACAGCGGGTTTTGCGCAACCGCCGGCCCGGCAAAGGCGATGCTGCGCGCCATCGCTGACGGCAGATAGGTCCCGCCTTTGCCGACCTGCCGGATGGCCTCGACCAGCTCGTCGGGGTCGCCTGACTTCGAGACGTAACCCTTGGCGCCGGCCTCGATGGCCCGCGCGGCGAAGATTGGGTCGTCATTCATGCTGAACATGATGATGCGCGCGGACGCGTCCCGCGACAGGATGCGCCGCGCCAGCTCGAATCCTGAGACGGTCGGCAGGTTGATGTCGATGACACAGACATCCGGATGTTCGGCGGTAAAGGCCCGCTCGCCGCTCTCGGCATCGGCGGCTTCGCTGAGGACGATTCCGCCTTGGATATCGTCCCGGCCTGCAAGCAGGGCCCGGCAGCCGGAGGCGACAATGGGGTGATCATCGACGATCAGAACGCGCATGCATCGGTCCTATACGGCCTTGTCAGTCCATTGTTGCAGCGCAATAGACGTGACTCGGCGCGTTGTCGTCGCGACGCCTGTCCCCCCGGGCATGCATCTGAAACGATGTTGCTATAGGTTTTGATTAGATAGCCGGGCCAATTGTGCTGTCAACGCTCCTTCTTGTCAGGCGGAGAGCTTGCGGTCGCGCACAAAACCAGAAAACGAAAATCATGTGGCAAAATCTTTCCTTGCGTAACAGGATCAACCTGTTGCTGGCGCTGGTCCTGGCCTTCGGTCTCTTCATCAATATCGCGCGGCTGGTCGTCGAGGCGGGGCCCCGCGTTCAGGCCGAAGACCAGAGTGTCATCCGGCTGGCGCGCGAATTCATCGAGATGATCGTGGCCGATCTGAACGAGGCGCCCGATCCGGACGCGCGATTGCAGCAGATTGCGAGCGACCTCAGCCGGCTCCGTCATGTCAGCATCACGCTGCAGGATGGCACCTCGCGTGCGGCTCCTCTGGCACCAAGCCCCGAGGACAACGAACCGCATGCGCCGCCGGCCTGGTTCGTCAACCTGGTCCACCCGGAAACCACCTCCGTCGATGTTCCGGTGTCGGTCCATGGCAAGCCGCAGCGGCTGGTGATCACCTCGCATCCCAATGACGAGATCGCCGAAATCTGGGACGGCATCATGACCCAGCTCGAGGTCGGCTCGGTCACGGCGCTGGTGCTGTTCCTGGTCACCATGATGGTGGTCGGCCGGGCGCTGACTCCGCTCGGGGACTTGTCGCAGGCGATGAGTCGAATCGAGGCGGGCGATTATGATGCCCGCGTCAAGCCCGGCGGGGCTCCCGAGCTCGCCGCGATCTGCGGCAAGCTCAATCATCTTGCGGCCACGCTCGGGGCGGCGGTGCAAGAGAAGCGCCAACTGGCCGAACGCGCGGTCTCGCTGCAGGATCTCGAGCGCAAGCAGATCGCACGCGAGCTGCATGACGAGTTCGGGCCCTATCTGTTTTCGCTGCGGGCCCACGCGAGTGCCCTGGTGCGGCTCGCCGAGAGCGGCGAGCCGGCCCGTGACGCCGTGCAGAAGCACGGCAGTGCCATCCTGGAGCAGGTCAATGCGCTGCAGCAGGTCAACCGCCGCGTTCTGGAAAAACTGCGGCCGGTGGGACTTGCGGAACTGGGCCTCAGCGGCGCGCTCGAGGCGCTGCTGCGGCTCTGGCGCGAATCCCGCCCCGACGTTGCAATCGAAACCACGATCTCGCATTCCCTGGGCGAAACCGGCGAGACTGCGGAGCTGACGATCTATCGGGTGGTGCAGGAGGCGGTGACCAATGTGTTCCGCCACGCGCGTGCGACGTCGGTCAATGTCACCGTCGAGCCCGTGCAGCAGGTGGGAACACATGGCATGCGTGGCTGCGCGCTGGTGCGGGTGCGCGACAATGGCTGCGGGCTTGACGCGGACCACAAGCTCGGCCGCGGATTGAGTGGGATGCGCGAGCGAATCCTGGCGCTGGGCGGTACGCTCTCGGTGGCCTCGAGCGAGGGCGGCGTCACCGTCGAGGCCATCATCCCCAATGCCGCGCATTAGTGCCTGAGGCCTGGGCATCGGGAATTCTTCCCGACCGTTCCGGGAAAACGTCGCCTCCGCAACGCGACCTTTTGCATGTGGCGCGCACGGACCTACCCACTAGTATCATTGCCATCGCAGATCGGCGAATATCAAACAGCCGAGGCGACATGGGATGGAATGGAATGCGTGTGAGGGGCTTGCGTATTGCGTCGATTTCGACGGCGCTCATCGTCTTGAGCGATGCGGCGCTCGCCCAGAGCGAAGGCGACCATGTGCTGCCGACCTTGCGGGCGCGGATGCCGACCGAGCATGCCAAGAAACCCAAGCCGAAAATTGCCGCCGCGCCGGCAGTCAGGCCGCCGCCAGCCCCGCCCGCGGTGCCGATGCCAACTCCGCCTGCGGAGCCGACGGCAACTGCCGGGCTCTATCCCACATCCCCGCTCGGCGGCGGCATCTCGCCCGACAAGGTGCCGGCGAGTCTCAACGTTGTCGGTCCTGCCGAAATCCAGCGCGCCGGATCGGCCAATGTCGCGGACGCGCTGCGGCAGAGCGTACCCAGCATCAACATCACCGAGGTCTCGGGCAATCCGTTCCAGCCGAATGTCGAATTTCGCGGCTTTGTCGCCTCGCCGGTGTCCGGCACGCCGCAGGGGCTTGCGGTCTATCAGAACGGCGTTCGCATCAACGAAGCCTTCGGCGACACCGTCAATTGGGACCTGATCCCGACCGCCGCGATCCAGTCGGTCACGGTGGTGACCAACAATCCGGCGTTCGGCCTGAATGCGCTCGGCGGTGCCGTCGATCTGCAGATGAAGAGCGGCTTCCTTTATCACGGCGCCGAAATCGACACGATGGGCGGCTCGTTCGGCCGCATCCAGAGCTCCGCGCAATGGGGCAAGCAGGTCGACAACAATTTCGCGGTCTATGGCGCGCTGGAAGGCGTGCATGATGACGGCTTCCGCAACTACTCGCCCACCGACATCAGGCGCTTCTATGGCGACGTCGGCTATCGCGGCGAGGGCAACGAATTCCATCTCAACATGGGGGTCGCCGACAACAAGTTCGGCGCCACCGCGACCAGCCCGGTCGAACTGCTCGATCAATATTGGGGCGCGACCTACACCAGCCCGCAGCTCACCGAGAACCGCGTCGGTTATCTCAATTTCAACGGCAAGGTCGAGGCGACCCCGAGCTGGACATTGGAAGGCACCGCGCATGTGCGCTTCTTCGAGCAGAACCTCACCGATGCCAACACCACAAGCACGCAGACCTGCACCGACCCGACGCTGCTCTGCTTCGGTGACACCTCCACGCCGGCCAACGGCCTCGATGGCAATCAATTGGCCAATCCGTTCGCACCGGGGGCAGTGCTCGGTGAGATCGACCGTACGCTGACGCGCTCGGCCACCACGGGCGCATCCGTCCAGGCGACCAACACCGACGAGCTGTTCGGACACGGCAATCGCTTTGTCGTCGGCTCCAGTTTCGACTATTCGACGACGCGCTTCAACGCCAGCGCGGAGCTCGGCACCATCGGTCCGGGTTTCGTGGTCTCCGGCAGCGGAATCTTTCTGGGCCAGTCCGGCAATCCCGTTTCGATCGGCCCCGTGGCGCTGCGCACCACCAATCAATATACCGGACTTTACGCGCTCGATACGTTCGACGTGACCAAGGCGTTCTCGATCACCGCAGGCGGCCGCTACAACGATGCCCGCATCGCGCTGCAGGACCAGCTGGGAACGGCCCTCAACGGCAGCGACATCTATGATCGCTTCAACCCGATCATCGGCGGCACCTACAAGATCACGCCGGGGCTGACCGTCTACGCCGGCTATTCCGAGGCCAACCGCGCGCCGACGCCGCTGGAGCTCGGCTGCGCCGATCCGGCGCGGCCGTGCCTGATTTCGAATTTCCTCGTCGCTGATCCGCCGCTGCAGCAAGTCGTCTCCCACACTGTCGAGGCCGGGCTTCGCGGCACCGAAGAGCTCAACATCGGGACACTCAGCTGGAAGCTCGGCGGCTTCCGCACCAAGAACACACAGGACATCCTGGCCATTCCAAGCCCCGTGGTTCAGGGCTTTGGCTATTTCCAGAATGTCGGCGACACCCGTCGTCAGGGCGTCGAGGCCGAGGTCAACCTGAAGGCCTCGCAATTCCAGCTGAGCGGCAGCTACGCGTTTGTCGATGCCCGTTTCCTGACGACGCAGCTGGTCGGCTCCAACAGCCCATTTGCCGATGCCAATGGCAATGTCCAGATCCTGCCGGGCAACCAGATTCCCGCCATTCCGCGGCACCGGATCAAGGCCAGCATCGACTATTCGGTCACGGAGGCGTTCAAGATCGGGGGCGACGCGCTCTATGTCTCCAGCCAGTATTTCGTCGGCGACGAGTCCAACCAGGCGCCGAAGCTGCCCGGCTATGCCGTCTTCAATCTGCGCGCCTCCTACCAGATCGACAAGACGTTCCAGGTCTATGCCCGCGTCAACAACGTGTTCGACAATCACTATGCGACCTACGGCACGTTCTTCGACATCAATGCGATCCCGAACCTGGCCAATAACGGAGCGCCGTTCGTCAATCCGGATTCACTCAGTCCGGCGCTCCCGCGTGCGTTCTATGCAGGCCTGAAGGCAACGTTCTAAGGCAATTCCGAAGCGGTGTCCCATGCAGAACCATCGATCACCGAACCACAACGCCAAGGGCGATCACGACCGGGCGAGGGCGCAGCGGAGCAGGGCGCTCGCAGGCGTGACCGCCGTCGCGCTCTGCGTCATGCTGCCCGCCAACGCCGCGCTCGCCGATGTCGAAAATCCGCTGCTGCCGAAAAACCTGTCGCCCTGGGGCATGTTCCTCAATGCCGACATTGTGGTGAAGGCGGTGATGATCGGGCTCGCCATTGCGTCGCTGGCGACCTGGACGATCTGGCTGGCCAAGACGATCGAACTCAGGATGGCGATGCGCCGCGTGCGGCGGCGGCTTGCGACGCTGGAGAGCGGCGGGCATCTCGCCGAATTGGCACGCGCCTGCGAGCGCGATCGCGACGCCGTAGCGCAGCTCGTGCTCTCGACCGCGCGCGAGGCCGAATTGTCCGACGGCATTGTCGATGACGGGTTCAAGGAGCGCGTCGCGCTCAGACTGGAGCGGGTGGAGGCGGCGATGACGCGGCAGGTCTCGCGCGGCACCGGCATCCTCGCGACCATCGGTGCCACCGCGCCGTTTGTCGGCCTGTTCGGCACCGTCTGGGGCATCATGAACGCCTTCATCGGCATTTCGGAATCCCACACCACCAATCTTGCGGTGGTCGCGCCCGGCATTGCCGAGGCGCTGCTCACCACGGCAATCGGCCTCGTCGCGGCGATTCCTGCGGTCGTGATCTACAATCACCTGGCGCGGGTGATCGGCGGCTACAAGGCATTGCTGGGCGATGCCTCGGCGCAGCTGCTCTTGATGATCAGCCGCGGCTATCACGCGAGCGCCGCGCGGCTGCGGGCGGCGGAGTAGCGGTCATGGCGGTCCGTCTTGGCACGCGTTCAAGCGGCGATGATCTCGAGATCCAGCACGAGATCAACGTCACGCCGTTCATCGACGTCATCCTGGTGCTGCTGATCATCTTCATGGTGGCGGCACCGCTTGCAACCGTCGACATCGGCGTCAATCTGCCGGCCTCTACTGCGCCCGAGCAGCCGCGCCCGGACAAGCCGGTGTTCGTCACCATCAAGGGCGACGCGACGATTGCGATCGGCGAAACGATCGTGCCGCGCGAGACGCTTGCAAGCGCACTCGATGGCGCGACCAACAATCACAAGGATGAAACCATCTTCATTCGCGGCGACAAGACGCTGGGCTATGGCGACCTCATGGAGGTGATGAACGTGTTGCGCGATGCCGGCTATCTCAAGCTCGCGCTGGTCGGGCTGGAAACGCAAGGGGTAAACCAAGGGACAAAGCCATGACGGCGCTGACGCTGCATCTGCCGGAACGGAACGGCGTCTCGCGCTGGATGGCGGCGGGCGCAGCGATTGTCGCGGCGCATGCGGCAGTCATCGCATCGCTCGTGCTGTGGGACCAGCGCCCGCCGGTCGAGCCGCATTTGATCCCCGCGATCTCGGTGAGTCTCGCGCCGGTGGAAAGCACCTCGCCCGAGATGCAGGATCAGGACCTGCCGGTCGGGCCGAACATGCAGCAGGCCGAGGCGGTGCCGCAAGAGCCGCCCAAGACCGAGGAAAAGCCGCTCGAGACAAAGGTCGAGCCGCCGCCCCAGCCGCAGGCCGAGGTCAGCTTGCCGCGAGAGGAGCAGCAGGAGATCGAGAAGCCGAAACAGGAAGCCGCGCCGCCGGCGCCCGAAACCCGGGCCATGCCGAAGGGCGAACGCCTCGGCCGATTCTCCGAAGCCGCATCGAATGCCTATGACGCGCGCGTGGCCGGCCATTTGAAGCGCTTCATCCATTATCCAATGGAGGCGCATGGGGCATCGGGCACCGTGACGGTGCGGTTTGAATTGAATCGCGAGGGTGAAGTGATCGGCAGCGAGGTCAAGAAATCCTCAGGGAATTCGATCCTCGACCGCGCCGCGCTTGTGATCCTGCGGCACGCCAGTCCATTTCCATCATTTCCCGCCGCCAAGCCCCAAGCCCAGGACAGCTATCTGGTGCCGGTGGAGTTCTACAGATAGGGCGCGGCCCGCCGGCCGACTTCGATAGCGCGGCAAGCAGCGTAACGACGGGAGCCGGCAACGGCATTTATTCCGGCTCGCTTCCAGCCAAGTTCCCATCTAAAATAGCGCGTGGAGTCTGGCTGCAACCGGAGGATCAGATGCGGGCCGGAGTACTGTTCGTTGCCGTGCTTGTTGGGAGCTTAAGAGCATTCGGTTCATTCGCTGCCGCTGCGGAAAATCAGGACACGCAGGACGTCCTCTGGCCTACAAAATCCTGGCAGACGTCGAGCCCGGAAGAACAGGGGATGGACTCAGCCAGCCTGGCCCGGCTGGTGGAGGCCGTCGGCGCCTACAAACAGGACAGCCTTACGGTCATTCGCCACGGAAGGATCGTGGCCGACGCATACTACGCTCCCTATGTCCCCGGTGTCAGTCACGATTTGAGGTCCGTGACCAAGAGCGTTGTGAGCACGCTGACTGCCATTCTGCTGGAGAAGGGCGGCCTTGATAACGTTGATCATTCAGTGGTCGATCTGTTTTCCGACAAGCAAATTCAGGACATCGACGCCAGAAAAAAGGCGATGACGGTTCAAAACCTTCTCGACATGACCTCGGGCATCGAATGGGTCGAGAAGCTTTATACGCCGGGCGAGACCATCATGAAGATGTACGACAGCGCCAATCGTACAGCCTTCGTCCTGAACCAGCCGATGGCCGACGCGCCGGGCGCGACGTTCCAATACAACAGCGGCAACCCTTATCTGCTCTCGGCCCTCATCACCAAAGCCACCGGACAGAGCGCATTTGACTATGCAACGAAGGAGTTGTTCGAGCCGCTTGGCATCAAGAGCGCCAAATGGGGAAAGGTGGACGCGCAGGGTGTGACGGACGGGGAGGCGGGTCTCTCGCTGTCTCCCCACGACATGGCCAGGATCGGGTATCTCTATTTGCACAACGGACAATGGGAAGGACGGCAAATCATCCCATCATCATGGGTGGAGCGGGCGAAATCCGGACCGGTGGCTGCTACATTCGGATTTCATTATGGAAACCTGTGGTGGTCGTATCCCGAGAAGGGCGCCTACATGGCCCGGGGCCGGCATTCGCAGCTGATACTTGTGATTCCCAAATTTGATATCGTCGTTGCCATGACCGGCTTCCTCAATGACACCGAATTTTATTCGGCTTCGTCGTTGATCGACGACATTTCCAGCGCGGTCAAATCCGATCAGCCGTTGCCTGACAATCCGGTCGCGCAGGCGTTATTGGCCAAGGCCATACACCGCGCCGCGGAGGAGAAGCCTTACGCTGTCGCCAACACGCCGGAATTGGCCAAGGCGATCTCGGGCAAGGTCTACAGTTTCATTGACAACAAGCTGCGGGTGAAGAGCTTCACGCTTGACTTTTATGACCATGACTCGTCATGGGTTATCACGACCTACGGCGACAATGGCAACAAGCGGTTTTCCGGGCTGGTCGGACTGGACGGCGCCTATCGAAAAAGTCCACCAGCGCCTTATGGCATCAACGCCGCACGAGGACGCTGGACCAGCGACCATACCTTTGTGATGGAGCGCCGGATCTTGGGTCACAGCGAAAGCCAAACCTGGGCGCTGACCTTCGACGGCGACAAAGTGACGGTGAATTTCGAGAACACCGATGGGTTCAAGACAGAGTTGCATGGCGAGCGAAGTGAATAGATCCAACTGATGGCGCGCGCCGCTCGATTGCGGCTTGGATCGACAGGTCACCGTCGCCTGGATGAAGGAGTGACGATGTCGTACAGGTCCGATCTCCGCAACATGATGCGTATTTGGCTGTGGCCTGCGATAGGCCTGTTGCTTGCCTCCAGCGCCATTTCCTCCAAGGCCGAGGACGATGCGCCTTCGCCCGGCGAAGCGCTCTATCAGGCACGCTGCGCCTCATGTCATGAAGGCGGGGTGGCACGTGCGCCGGACAAAGACGCGCTGCGACAGCTCAGCCCCGAGCGGATCGGTTTTGCCCTCGGCTATGGCTTGATGAGCCAGCAGGCGAAGGACCTGAGCCAGCGCGAGATCGCCGCCATCGTCCGCTATTTGCGGGGGACCGCATCCTCGCCCATCGCGGCGCTGCCGGATTCGACCTGCCATGATCCGGCGCCGCAAATCAACGATCCGTCGCTGCCGCGCTGGAATGGCTGGGGCGCCGACATCCGGCAGCATCGCTTTCAGCCGGCTGACGAGGCCCAGCTTGGTGCCGACGATGTGCCACGGTTGAAGCTGGCATGGGCGTTCGGTTTTCCCGGCGAGGTCAAGGCCAATGCCCAGCCGACCGTCTGGGGCGGCCGCCTCTTTGTCGGCAGTCCGGTCGGCAGGGTGTACGCGCTCGATGCCAGGACCGGATGCCAGCGCTGGGCGTTCGATGCAGCCTTCGGCGTGCGCACGGCGATCACGATCGGCGAGGACGCGCGCGGTGCGACGGCCTATTTCGGCGACCAGCGCGGTGAGGTCTACGCGCTCGGCGCCGAGACCGGCAAGCTGTTGTGGAAACGGAGAGTCGAGGACCATCAGGGCGCCATGATTACCGGCGCGCCGACCCTGGCCGATGGCGTTCTGTACGTGCCGGTCTCGTCGCTCGAAGAGGTGCTGGCGATCGATCCGCGCTATTCCTGCTGCACGTTTCGCGGCCTCGTCGCCGCGCTCGACGCGCAGACGGGCGAGGTCAAGTGGCGCGGTTATGTCTCGCCGCCCGCGCGGCCGCAGGGCACCAGCTCGATGGGCGTGCAGCTCTTCGGGCCCTCGGGCGGCGCGATCTGGTCCGCGCCGACGGTCGACCGCAAGCTCAACAGGATCTACGCGACGACGGGCGACAGCTACTCGAATCCGGCCCAGGACACCTCCGACGCCTTCGTCGCCTTCGATCTTGCGACCGGGCAGCTCAAATGGTCGCGACAGATGACAGAAGGCGACGCCTACAATGTCGCATGCACCTCGCCGTATCGCAGCAACTGTCCGGAGAAGACGGGGCCTGATTTCGATTTCGGTTCGTCGGCGATCCTGCTCGATTTGCCTGAGGGCAAGCGCGCGCTGATTGCGGGGCAGAAATCCGGCATGGTGCACGCGCTCGATCCCGATCACGACGGCGCCATTCTGTGGCAGCGCCGCGTCGGCCGCGGCTCGACGCTCGGCGGTGTGCAATGGGGCATGGCCGCCGATGACAGCAACGTCTATGTCGCGGTGTCCGATGTCAGCCAGCAACGGGTGGCGCCGGGCACACCTGGTGCACAGAGGTCGGTCTATGGCATCGACATGAAACTCGACCCGAGCCAGGGCGGCGGACTCACTGCGCTCAGCCAGGCAACGGGCGAGGTCGTCTGGCATACGCCGCATCCGGGCTGCAACGACCGGCCGGGCTGCAGTCCGGCGCAGTCGGCCGCGGTGACCGTGATCCCGGGCGTCGTCTTCTCCGGCGGCCTTGACGGCCATCTGCGCGCCTATGCGGTCAAGACCGGCGAGATCATCTGGGACGTCGATACCGTCAAGGAGTATGCGACGGTGAACGGCGCCCGCGCGCATGGCGGCTCGCTCGATGGCCCCGGCGCGGTCGTCGCCGGCGGCATGCTGTACGTCAACTCCGGATACCCCAATTACGGCGGCATGCCGGGCAATGTGCTGCTCGCGTTCTCGGTGGATGGCAAGTAGGGGCGGGCGCCACAAGCGCAGGCGCCTGGGTGCAGCGGTCCGGTCGAGTTCGAAAGGTAAAGCGTCCGAACAAAACGATGCTGAGAGGCCTTTCTGTGGACGAAGCTCCGCGGCCCCTTCATGGCCCACCCGCGCCAATTCTGATTGACAACAATCCCGCCACCGCTAGCGTGCATCCCAACAAGAAGATTCAAGACCAAGGCAGGGAACGCCGTGACACGCGTCGTTGCGACTTGAGCGGAGCTGCACGAATCTCCCCGCTCGCGCCATTCCGCATCCGCAGCTATCGCTTTCAATGGCCGTCCGATCTCTTCACCTCCTGGGCGTTCGAGGTCGAGACGCTCGTGCTCGGCTGGTACATCATGGTCGAGACCGGCTCGGTGCTGCTGCTCACCATCCTCGCTTCCCTGCAGTATGTCGGGACGCTGATTGCACCGGTGCTCGGCATGATCGGCGACCGCATTGGGCACCGCGAGCTTCTGGCTGCGATGCGGCTTGCCTATACGGCGCTATCGGCAACCATCATGATGCTGGCGCTGACCGGCCATCTGGCCCCGGTCAATGTCATGATCATTGTCGCGATCATGGGCCTGATCCGTCCCTCTGATCTCGGCGTCCGCGGTGCGCTGCTCGCCGACATCATGCCGCCGGAGCAACTGGTCGGCGCCATCAGCCTGTCGCGCACGACGCAGGACAGCGCGCGCATTGCCGGTGCGTTGACGGGCCCCGGACTGTTCGCGCTTCTTGGCATCGGTCCCGTCTATATGGCGATCGCCTGTCTCTATGTGACGGCCGCCGTCTTGATGCTGTGCATGCCTCGACCAAAAAAGGCTGTCGTTGACCGGCCGCTCACGGATGCGCCTGGCTCGGCCCTGCTCAGGGATCTGAAGGAGGGCGTCGTCTATGCCTGGAGCGGTCCCGGAATGCGCGCGGCGCTCTGCGTCGCATTTCTGGCCAATCTGACGGCATTTCCCCTGACCAATGGTTTGCTGCCCTATGTCGCGCGTGACATCTTTCATACCGACCAGAGCGGCCTCGGCTATCTCTCGGCGAGTTTCGCGGTGGGCTCGCTGATTGGTTCGATCACCCTTAGCCTGGTCGGCGGGGTGCGCATCGCCCGACTTCTGATCGGCGCCACGCTGGCCTGGTATGCGATGCTGCTGGTGTTCGTGGAGCTCAGGACCATGCCGGTGGCGATGGCCTGCCTGCTGCTGGCCGGCATGGCCCAGAGCATGTCGATGATTTCGGCTGCCGTGATCCTGATGCGCGCGGCGGATGCACATCTACGTGGCCGCGTGATGGGCGTTCGCATGATGGTGATCTACGGGCTGCCGCTCGGGCTGCTCGCGGCCGGCAGCCTGATCGACCTGATCGGCTATTCCGCGACGGGCACGCTCTACGCGGCGCTCGGGCTGATCGCGATGCTGGCGATCGCGCTGCATTGGCGCGCCGATCTCTGGCCGTCGCACGCCCCAGCCAATGCGCAGTGAAAAGGTCATGAGACAGCCGCGTGGCGGCCGTGACGTTGCTGACACCATGGTGGCAACAGGGGAACGCTAGAACCCGTGCAAGAAACACCGTAGCAGGGAGCTCCGCGATGAGCACGACGCACGGCACCACATGGCTCGGGCGGACGTCCGTATCGACCCGGCATGTCCTCGGCTTCATCTGGACATATTGGGTTCTCTTTCGGGAGCGCCGCGAACGCCAAAAACTGCGCGCCACCTTGTTCAACTTGAGCGACAGGGAATTGATGGATATCGGCGCCACGCGCGGAGAGATCGACTACATCGCCTCGCACCGAGCTATCGACCCGCGCGGCGTCCGATCCGGCGAATGGCAGCGATATCTTCCGACAGTGGTCAGCCCGATCGGGCCCACCGACTGTCGATAAAGCATCGTTCGCGTCGATTTGACCATGGGTCCATCAAGCCCGGTCCACCGGCGACCGCCGACATTCCGACTGATGCTCGATTTCGTCGGTATGGGCCCATAACCGGTCGTCGTCAGGGATGGATTGGACCGTTCGCGAATGACAGCGTCACGTCGGCCAATCGTCTTCCCAAATAGTGCGCAGTAGCAAGATCAGAGTGCGGCAATACCCCGTCGACTTGTTGGGTAGCCAGTCCGATCTGGCTACCCAGGCGATTGCGGCCGCGCTGATCGTTGCCGGGGATGTCCAGGCTGCACCACAGCATTCCATGCTGAGCGGCCAGCACGGTGAAGTAGGTCAGGGTATGGCCCTGATCGCCATTCGCACACGAACCTGTCGTGAAGCCTGCGGCGACCTTGCGCGCCCAGCGCTGCTCACTCCATCTGTCGCTGGTCGCGTCGGCACATGCCTTGAACTGTGCCGCCGGCCCACCCATCAACGTTGGGCTACCAAAAGCCAGTCCATCCGCTGCGTCAACACTGGTCATGATGTTTTCATTCTGAAAGCGCCCCGAGACAATGTCGTTGCCGGTGATCCGGCACAATGTCGCGTGTGCGATTTCTGTAGCTCCCGCCTGAATCGCTTCCGCCAACCTTGCGGTGGTCCCCGTTGCTGAAAAGTAGACGATTGCCAGCCTGATCAAGTGCTGCTCCTGCCCCTATTCCAGTTCACCACCCAGTCTAGAGGGCGGAGAATGGCTCACTCAATGCCCTTCATCATCGTTCCGCGCATGATCCCGGATTTCAAGGTGGCCGACCCTCGCCGCGGCCACCTTCGACGCTGCGAACAGGATGACATCTCTCAGCAAAACGTGCTACCTGTGAGTGTCTCGCAAGGCTTTGTCCCCGAAACGCCGAGTCAGCAACGCTTCGGTCGATTTGGCCAACGTTCACGATCAATCCACGTAAGCCTGCTCGACCACCTCCTGAAGTCTAGCGCCATGTTGGATCAAGCCAAAGTGACAGTCGACCATCGGCGCGATCCGCGGCAGAGAGGCATCATCGGCGCCTTGACCAGGACAAAACCCGGATCCGGGATGGACCGACGCTGGACTCCCCGCATCATCGTCCTGAGTGGCCTTGTACTGGCGATTTTGTGCGATGCCTTCGTGGCGCACATGCTCTCCGTGAACTATTGGGAGACCTATCGGGTGACCCAAGCCGCGAACGGCGATCTCGCCCGCGCTCTCGAAGAATACATGTTGCGCAATATGCAAGGCGTCGACCTTCTGCTGGGCACGACCATCGATGCTCTCGAGCAGAAACCGTCCCTGCTATCCGCCGGCAACCCGGCCTTGATCAACGAGTTGAAACGCAGGGTGGCGCCGTACCCCGCGGCAAAGTCGATCGTGGTTCTCGATGCTGATGGAAATATGCTGGGCGACACCATGGGCAACCAGGCGTCCGGCAAGCCGGCAAACTTCGCCGACCGGGCTTATTACAAGGTCCAGCGGGATGACCCCGGCCGCGGTCTCTTCATCGACGTACCGCTGATTTCACGCGTTCCACCTCAAGGTCGCTTTATCGCAGTGAGCCGCGCCTTTCTCACGGCCGACCGACGTTTTGGCGGCGTCGTCTTCGTGGCCCTCGACTACAATGTCCTCCGGCAGTTCTTTCTGTCACTGGACGTGGGGCAGCGTGGCACAGTGACGCTTTACCGCGACGACGGCAAGATTTTGCTGCGAGCGCCGAACGCGGACCAGTTTGCCGGTCTCGACGCCAGCGGGAATCTGTTGTTCACGCGCTATCTCCCGCAAGCGCCGAGCGGAAGCTTCGAAGGGAGCGGAATCACGGACGGGACGTCGCGCAGCATCAGCTATCGGCGGGTCGCTGGAATGCCGCTGGTGGTGACCGTGGCACGCGACCCGGTCGAGTTTCTGTCCGGCTGGAAGAACAATGCACTGTACTACAGCCTGGTCGCCGCCGGGCTCAATCTGTTGATCGCCGGATTCGGCCTGGGTCTGGCGCGGCAATGGCGACTGCGCGCGAAATCGGAGCAAGCGCTGCGGGACAACCTCGAGCAGCATCAGCTGGTCACGGAAAACGTCCCTGCGCTGATCGTCCACGTCGGCGCCGATGGTCGCATCCACTACGCCAACCGTGTCGCACTCGAATGGTATGCCCAACCGTCCCTCGACGCCATCCGCAACCGCGAGATCGACGATTTCATCGACCCCTTGCGGCTTGGCGAGGTGCGGCTGAAGATCGAGGCGGCGCTGGCCGGCCGAACCACCCGCGGCGAGGAGAAGGCGGCGTTCGCCGACGGCTATGAACGCTGGTGCGAGACCATCCGGGTCCCCGATCGCGGCCATGACGGCACGGTGCGCGGCTATTTCGTGCTGTCGGTCGACATCACTGAACGCAAGCGCATCGAGGACGAACTGCGCCAGGCACAGAAGATCGAAGCCATCGGGCAGCTTGCCGGAGGGATCGCGCACGACTCCAACAACATGCTGGCGGCGACGCTTGGCAATCTCGATCTGCTGCTCGACGCATTACCGCCCGCCGAGGTCTCCCACCGCAGCCTGGTCGAACGGGCGATAGAGGCGGCGGGGCGCGTCGCCGATCTTAACCGCCGCCTGCTCGCTTTCGCCCGCAAGCAAACGCTACGGCCGCAGATCACTGACGTGAACCAGCTGGTCAGCGGGATGACGACAATCCTGCAGCGGACACTCGGCGAAACCATTGAGATCGAAGTTGCGCAGGACCCGACGCTGTGGCACTGCCTGATTGATCCGACGCAATTGCAGAACGCGCTGCTCAACCTGGCCATCAACGCGCGGGATGCGATGGCCGGCAGCGGGCGCTTGACGATCACGACTGCGAATACGGTGCTCAATCGGCCACTCGATGACGGCAGCGAACGCATTGTCCCCGGTGACTACGTGACGATCACGGTATCGGACATGGGCGCCGGCATGCCGCCCGAAATTGTGCGCCGCGCGTTCGAACCGTTCTTCACCACCAAGGAGGTCGGCAAGGGCAGCGGGCTCGGCCTCAGCATGGTCTATGGCTTCGCCAGGCAATCGGGAGGCACTGTGGTGATATCGAGCCGAGTGGCGCACGGTACCCGCGTCACGCTTTATCTGCCGAGCGCGGGACTAGCAGCAACCGACCAGCCGCGCGCCGGGGCGGCGCCGCTGCCCCGACGAGAGACTGGCGAACGGATTCTCGTGGTGGAGGACAATCCGCTGGTGGGCGCCATGGCATCCACCGCGCTGTCCTCGATGGGTTACAGCCCGGTTGTCGTCACCAACGCCTCCTCAGCGATCGCCGAATTGGAGCGGCTGGACCCGGTCGCGCTACTGCTGACCGATATTCTCCTGCCCGGCGGCATGACCGGCGTTGACTTGGCACGGCAGGCGCGCCGCAGGTGGCCCGACCTGCCCATTCTCTTTATGTCCGGCTTTGCGGATCTCTCGCTGGTGCCCGACGAGTTCCGTGCCAATACCAAGCTTCTCGCGAAGCCATTCCGTCTGGGGCAATTGTCCGAAGCGATCGTGTCCGCCTTGGCCGGCACAAGAGTGACCTGAGTTCGGTTTTCTGTGCAGGTTTTTGGACGCCGGTCAGTAGAGTCTGCGGAGCCTCTTGCTTGCCGGCGTCCAAAAACCTGCACAACAACCGACTAAGCTCCCGCACGGCGCGCGCGACGGTACCTTAGCCAATGGTCAATCTGCCAGCTCTCATAGCCAAGCAATTCGCTGGAGCGCCGTTCATGGTCGTCGGACCAGGTTTCGAGTTCGTTCACGAGCGTAAGCATGGCGTCGATCCGCCACTCGTGGCCGGGTAACGCGTAGAACAATCTCCGATGTTCCAGGTCGGCAAATACGTGAAACACTTCACGTTTGATCAACCGGCCTGCAGCGACATGTCTGTCGAACATCCGCCAATATCGAACATTGACGTCGAACTCACTGGCAACGACATTCAGAAAATAAGCGAGAGGCTTCGTGCCCCTCAGCATGAGGCCGAGCTCTCTGTTGTTGTGCCCCAAATAGGGCAGTCGCCGAGGCGATTCTGAACGCATGCTCGGCATGTTGATCGCCAAACCTTAATTTCTGCTTCGCGTCGGGCCGGACCAAGCGTAAGTGAACGGCTGCAGGCGGCCTATCAGAAGGTGATGGCGAAGAAAGCCAAAGGCTGACGCCGGCGAGGCGCAACCCGCGAGCGCCTGACGAACGTCGCGGGACAGGCAGCCTCACGCATACGCAAGAACGGCAATTGTCCCCTTCATAGGGAAGCTATTGAGCCGCCGTCACTCGCAAGGATTTCCTCAGAGCCCGCTTGGGACTCGATTCCGGATCCGCGATTCCGCGGCGGTAGGTCGCGACGCGGCGCAGCCAGCCGACCTCGAAGACACGGTCGGATGGAAGATTGCGAACCCTCTGCTGCAGGACGAACTGCGCCGCATCGGCGAATTCGGCGCGCACGGCCTTTGGATCGCTGCCATCACCGTTCATCCTGAGCAGCACCTGCTTGAGGCCCCAACCCTGCCGCCGCCCGGTTTCCCTGTCCATGGCGGCTTCGTTCGGGTTGGTGCCCTCGCCCTTGAAGTTGATGTAGTCGATCAGCGGATAAAAATCCTCGGAGGCGCGAATGACGCGCGTGAACTGGATGACGATATGCTCGCGCTCCGCGCCGTCGGGCGTCGTCTTGAGGATTTTCTCCATCGCACCCTGGGCACGCGCCACCATGAATTGCGTCTGCTCCGCCACGGTATCGAACAAAAACTGCCTCAGCTCCTTGATCTGCGGTGAGTTGGAGTTTTTCCTGAACTCGGCCCGGCTTGTCCACGGGTTGGCCGGGATTTGCGTCTGGTCCAGCCAGGCGGGCAAATGCACGTTCTTCTTGCGCATAAATTCGAGCAGGGCCGGAAAGGTCTCCTCGAAAGGCAGCCATTTGCCGACAGGAAACCAGATGAAATGACCGATGCCGAGGGAAGCGAATTCCTCGTTCGCATTCCATGACGTGATCGCATCACTTCTTCCGCCTGTTTCGTTCAGCCAGATCTTCTGGCCGATCTTCCTGGCCATATCGTCCGGCAAGACGAACTGCGGTACAGGTAAATCCCTGGCCTCGTGACTCGATTTCCCTGCGTCCTGCATTTGAACGGCAGCTTCCGGCGCTGGCTTCTGCACCTCAGGCCGTGGCAGGCTTGTTTCGGGTTCCGAATTCTGCGTCTGGATTGGTTGCGCGACGCGCGGCTCTCCCTGCGCTCTTTCGTTATCAGCGACGTGTGTCGCGGCCGGCGCGGCTATTTCCGCCAATGCCGCTTGCGTCGCCATGCCAGCGACGATGACACACGAGAGCAGCAATGAGCCGCAAGCAAGCATCTTCGCGCTGCAACGTCCGGGTTCCGCTTGCCGTGCCGTTCTCCTGCCGCCACCCGCACGCCAGCCACCAGTGAAATCACCGCCCATGTCCATGTTTCCGAAGGCTAGCCTGACGGGAAGCGTCGTGCGGACGAACAACACGATGCGTATGGCGAAATCGTGGGGGCATGGCGGCGGCCCGGTGCCCACGCCACATGGGCGATAATCCTGCGCATCGCGCCGACGACCGGGTACGTTGCCCTGTATCTGTGGGGCCGTTTTTCCGCCGCCAACGATCGTACGCCCAGGGACGCGGCCGCCGAAATGGAACTTTCATAAGGACGCTTGGGCTCTTACACCGGCCGCATGCAGTCGCAGCAGCCTGAGCGCCGCGCAATGGAGCTGGGCAAAGGCGAGATTGCCGTCGAAAGGCGATCTCGCGGTCCCACCAGCAACAGCCGGGCGCGACGGCGCATTTTCGACGCCGAGTATTGTTGCGACAGCAATCTTGCCTGCCGTCGAGGTCGCTCATGTCCCAATCGGTCAATCGCGCCAATTTTGCCCGATCTTGATGACAGTCTGTTCCTACCCCTCAGAGCCGACCTGCAGGCGACAAGCGGATTTGGTCGCGAGGGGACGGATCAGGCAAGCCGGGACGAAGTTACGACCGCTGAGCCAAAGCTGCGGCAACATAGGCCGCGACCACCTCGATGATTTGTTCGGGTGAATTTGGCCGCTCACGCGCCGCATGCACAAAATCGACGCCCAGGACACAGTTGTGACCGGTGGGTGTCGAGACAGGCCAGAAGTCGAAGTAGGCGCCCACGTTTGGATAGGTATCCCCTCGGGTCTTTTCGTGCGACGAAAGGGCGCCCCGGGCGGCCTCCCGGTCGGCCTCGGTAATTTGTGCACTTCCCGCTGTCGCCACGGCCTCAATGTGGTTCTCGCGCTGCATCAGGATTGCTGCCGGCGCCCGGAAAATCCGATGTAGAGCCGTGGCTGCAGCCTGCAAGATTTGCGATTGCGAACGGCCTTCGATAACCGTGTGCGCCAAGGCTTGTAGCTCCTGCGCCCGTTCGGCCGCTTCACGGGCCTCCATCGCCCGCCGACGAGATTCCGCCGCCACGGAGGTCACGATCGAGGCGATGACGAAGAGCACCACCGCCGCCCAAATGTCGGACGGGTTCGTTATCGTGAGCGAATAATAGGGTTCGGTGAAAAAGAAATCGAAAGCGACGACCCCCACCACAACAGTCAGCAGCGAGGGGCCCCAGCCGAAGAGCGTAGCGGAGATAATGACCGGCAGAACGTAAATCAGGGTTACATTCGGCGCGGAGACCAGGCGCTGCGCCAAGAAGGCCAGTCCGGTCGCAAGCGCGACCAACATCAGCGCCAAGCCGTATTGGGCGATCAGGGAATGCGACGGCGGCCTAGCCGGTCGCGGATCGCGGATGCGGGCGGGGGCAAAAGGATCATCTTCTTCAAAGGAGTCTGACATCGGTTGCTACTTCGGATGAGGCGGTCCCATCAGACCGGCAATCATTTTCGTGGTCGCCATGACAACTCCGCAAGGCTAGCACTCCGACGAGTATTGTTCACCTAGCACTTAGGAAGAACTCCAGTACCAAAGTCTCCCACGGGCCGCTCTGGGTCATTCTCGACCGGAATTAGGCTATCCGCGTTAGCTCGGGCCACTTGCAGACATTCTCGCTTGAGGCGGCTCCGCGGCACGCGGTCAGAAACCGAGCATGCGGAGCAGTTTCGTGCTGACCTCGTCGGTCGGATCGATCGATTGCGCCTTGCGGAAATCGGCGATCGCATCAGTGCGGTGGCCGATCACTTCATAGGTGCGGCCGCGGTTGTCGTAGGCCTCGACATAGGACGGATTCAATTGGATCGCTTGCGTGAAATCTGCAATCGCTTTGGAGTCTGCCATCGCGGCACCGCGGTCGCCCATTGCGACCCAGGCTTTGCCGCGTGAGTTGAAAGCGTTGAAGTCCTTGGGGTTTATCGCGATCGCCTGGTCATAGTCGCGGATCGCGTCATCCATCCTGCGCGACGCCGCATAGGCATTGCCGCGATTCCAATACGCCACGCCGTTCCTTGGATCGATGCTGATCGACTCATTGTAGGCGGCGAGCGCGCGGCTATAGTCCTCTAAGCCTTCGTAAGCGACGCCGAGACAATTATACCCGCTGGAATTTCTGGGTTCGCGCTTGATGACCTCGCTGCAATCCGGAATGGCTAAATCGTACTGGTGATTGTTGCTGTAGGCGACGCCACGCGAACTGTACAGCCAGGCCAGATTTGGATCGAGCTCGATGGCCTCGCTGTAGTCTGCGATCGCGGGCTCCCATCCGCCTTTCTTCGTGATCAACCTCTTCCTGAAGAGCGCCTGACCTCTTTGGCCAAAACCAAAAGCGTATTTCGGATCGATTGTGACCGCCTCGGTGATATCGGCGACCGCCTGGTCGAATTCACCCTTTTCCGTCCACGCCATGCCACGGCGGGCGTAGGCCCACGCGTCCCTGGAATCGACCCTGATCGCCTCGGCGTGGTCGGCCAGCGCCGCGTCGTATTCATGCAGACCGTAGTAGGCGACGCCGCGGTTGTTGTAGGCCCAGCCATAATTCGGATCGATCCTGATCGCCTCGGTGCAATCCGCAATGGCCGCGTGGTGATCCTCTTTGCCTTCGTACGCCTCACACCGGTGCGCAAAAGCCCAGGCGTCCTTCGGGCTGAGCTTGACGGCCTCGCCGTAGTCCGCAATCGCGCGGTCGTAATCCTTCCTGTTGAAGGAGCCGCGGCCCCGGTTCTTGAAGGCCTCGACGCGTTCTGCCACCGGCTCGCTCGCATCGTCGATGATACGGCTGCAGGCCGCGCCCCCGACGTCGGGCTTGTCGGCGCTGGCGGCGCACTCATTCCGTTCGGCCGGCGTGGCGGCCAGCGCCGGCATCGCAAGCAGGAGACCCAGGCAAAGGAGCAGTCCACCTGATCCGCGCGCTGCCATGCCGTTCTCCCTCCGCCTGGCGCTCCGATGCGACACGTGCGGGCGTCATGACTTTAGCCTCAACGGCAGACTTCTGCCATCGTCAACCCAGGTCTGCAAAGGGGCCAATCGGCGACATTGGCAGGGTCGGGCCAGTCGCTGCAAGTGCTACTGGCTCTCAGCGAGATGCTTGCGGAAAAACGCAATCATCTCAGCATGGAGGTATTGATGAAAATCGCTACGGTCGAAACCCGGCGCATCGGTGCAGGCCGCCGGGTTACTCTGCGCTTCTTTCGGGGTGCAGGTGGCAAGGAAGGAGAAGTGTTTAGCGTTTGTCACGACGTGAAACTCCGGCGTTGGAAGCCCTTGTTTGATCGCTGCCGCACAGCATCCAGACAAGCCGTCAGCGTTTTGTGCAGGATCGGAACTCCACAACTGCACCGGAACCGCTAATTTCTTCAGGTTCTCCTCGGGGAACACAAATGCCGGATATGGATCAACGATGACAGCGGCCCTCACGCGCGGATCGGACGTGACTGGCTGGCTGGGTGCATCGCCGCTTTCAAGTTGCTTGCAGGCCAACAGGCTGGACGTCGCGCAGTTGGGCAGGCCTTTTCGCAAATCGGGATTACCACCGATGACAGCAAGACCCGTATAGCCGCCAAACGAGAATCCGTAGAGACCAATACGCCGAGCGTCGATGCGCGCCGCGTCGGGCCAGCCATCGAGCATGTAGTCAATCAGCCGCTTGATATCCGCAGGGCGCTCCACCAGCACCGAAAGGCTATCGGTACGGCTCGTATCGCGCCAGGTACCACCGGGATGATTAAGTGCAGCGACGACAAAGCCTGCGTCGGCCAACGCCGCCGCAGTGTCATGGTGGCCACCGAACCATCCTCGTCTGCCGTGCGATATCACAATGAGGGAAGCTTTTCGCCTGTCACTTCGCATCCGGGGACCGCAAAGAAAATGGCGCCACGGGCATCCATTTCTCGCGGCGTCTCCGCACAAGGTGTCCAAACGAGCAGCCTGATCCCCGGTCCCGTCGCGTCGGCAGGAATGTCAAAATTTCTGACCCCCGCCGCATTCGCCGCTGTCAGTTCAAGGAAGAAATAGCAAGCAGACAACAAGATAACGCGACGCATGCTTGGCTCCCGCAGGCAGATGACCTTCACAATGGGTCGTTGAACCAAGCGACTATGTCGCCTTCGGGTCAAAATCGCCATTCCGACGGTCGGCCAATTATTTCCAGAAGCCGACGTTGTCGATCTTCGGCCGATGCACCTGATTAACGATCAGTGAACCAAACCACCGAAGAAGATTGGACGATGGGCAATAGTTTATTTGTGCGAGATACAATCTAAGTACTCGCGCAAGGCGACTGATTCCAGATCAGACGATGACCCAAGATCGCAGCTTCGAAATAAATCGCCTCTGGCCGATCATCTACATGATCGCGATTTTGCTCGCCATCGTGATATTCACCTTCATGTTCTTGGTAACCGGCGGGGCTGCGTTGTTAGGCTTTGCCACGGAGTTCCCCCGTCGCATAGGCGAATCAGCAATGTTGTTTTTTGCGGCCCTCATCTGTGGCGCAGCCCTCTTTTACATGTGCGCGCTCGTTGGAAGCCTCTTCAAAACAATCAAAGCTGGCGGGCCTGCTCTGATCGTATCGTCTGAAGGGTTCAGATACCGCTTCGCGTCCGACGACTTAATTCCTTGGAAGGAGATCAAAGACATCACGATTAATCGTGGCTTGGGAATAAAGGTGGCGATCCGCTTCCAGATTGACTCTGGCTTTGCTGACAATTTGCGTTGGCGGAGCAGGATCGCAAATTCCTTCAAACCAGAATATATCGCTGTGCAGTTCCGATTCATTAAAGCCCCAAAGGCAAAAGTTGAGGAGGCGCTGCTCCGGTCGCTGCAATCGCAGTCCGTGCAGGTGTCGTCGAACTTACTCTCGAAGGCCGACTTACTACTCACGTGCCGATAATGTGTAATTTTGCGATGAGTCATCAATCCCTTGCGCGGTCCGCCGTCAATGGGCGGAATTCCGCTGCGGGTTACGAGCTGACTTCCCGAATGGGTCAGTACCACGGCCGCTGTAGCCAAGCAGCTGTCGACTTGCTGCAGCACCAGATTGCGGTCCTGCTTCCTTGCCATCGCGCTGATTTGCCCGTCGAGACCGGGCAAAAAAATCGCATCGTCTACGCGTTCTGTTGAGGAGTCGACTACATCCTCAACGTCGTCCCGGCGAAGGCCGGGACCCATAACCCCAGGACGCAATTGTTGCGAAGATCGTGGGAGATCGAGTGCCGCAGATACATTCCGCGGGTCAGGGTCCCGGCCTTCGCCGGGACTACGGCGGTGTATGTGGCGCCTTCGCTCTGATTTGCCCGTCGGGTGCCGCGTGCAAACAGCTGTCAAGCCCTGCAAGCAAAAATATTCCTGTTTTCAGAATTTCGGATTTGACGTATGGTCTGCCTATCCCGCCTCGCTTCTCGGAGGGGCGTATCGCGGTCGTCACGACACGTGAGGCGGGGATGCGGTGGACGCGGAGGTGCTGTCCGACGAGCAGCACCGAGGCGGACGGCGAAATCGTGTGGTCCTGGCGCCCCAAAGGCTGGCGCTCAAGTCAAAAGCGAAGCTGACAGGCTTCGTGAACGGCGACGGTGGCAATCGGCAAGGTTCACCGAGGAGAGCGCGCTATAAGCCGTAAACCACTGCGCAGGGAAGGCCGGAGTGTTTCCGCCTGTACCTGTGGCTTCGCGCTTTCGCGCAACTTTTCGCGCGAAGGCCCATGGGGTGCATGCGGGCACCCGGTCTTCCCTGCGCCCTCCATCTGTCCGGAGGGCGATCAAGACGCAAAACTCGGGCTTGTCTCGCCGCGAGAGCGAATTTGCATGAATCGCCAACGACCCATATCTGTTTGGCCTGATCAATGCCGACCGGCCCTTGCGCCTTGGCGCGCTTTGCGCAATGTCGCCTGATCCGGCCGCAGGAGGTGGGCTACCGCGATGAGCTTTCATTCGATCTATCGCCACGGCTTCGCCCGTGCCGCCGCTTGCGTCACCGTCTCCAGGGTGGCCGACCCGACCGCCAATGCGGCGGCCATTCTCGAGGCGGCCCGGGTCTGCCATGCCAGGGCGGCGGCCGTCGCGGTCTTTCCGGAGCTTTGCCTGTCGGGCTACGCCATCGAAGACCTGGTAATGCAGGACCCGCTCCTGGATTCGGTCGAGCGCGGACTTGCCGGAATCGTGCAGGCATCCAGCGAGATCATGACAGTCCTGATCGTCGGTGCGCCGTTGCGCTTCGGGGCGCGGATCTATAATTGCGCCGTGGTGGTCCACCGGGGCTCGATTCTCGGAGCGGTGCCCAAGGTCTATCTGCCGACCTATCGCGAGTTCTACGAGGGACGCCACTTCGCCTCCGGCGCCGGCATCGCGGACGCGGAGATCGCGATCGACGGCACCTTGGCGCCGTTCGGGGTCGACCTGCTGTTCGAGGCCGTGGACGTGCCGGGCCTCGCCATCGGCGTCGAAATCTGCGAGGACATGTGGATCCCGGTGACGCCGGCCTCCGAGCTTGCGCTGGCCGGCGCCACGGTGCTGGCCAATCTCTCGGGAAGCCCGATCACCATCGGCCGCGCACGCGCGCGGGCGCTGCTGTGTCAATCCTGCTCTGCCCGCTGCCTTGCGGCCTATCTCTATGCCGCCGCGGGCGCGGGCGAGTCGACGACCGATCTTGCCTGGGACGGCCAGACCTCGATCTACGAGAACGGCGTGCTGCTGGCGGAAGGCGAGCGGTTCCGGCAAAGCGGGCAAATCACCTTTGCCGATATCGATCTCGATCTGCTCCGCCAGGAACGCGCCCTGATGGGCACGTTCGACGATAACCGGCGCGTGCACGAACCACGGGCCGGCAGATATCGCAGGATCGCCTTCTCGCTGGAGCCGCCGGCCAGCGATCTCGGCCTGATCAGGACGGTCGAGCGCTTCCCCTTCGTGCCGAGCGACGCGGCCCGGCTGGAGCAGGATTGCTACGAAGCCTACAACATCCAGGTCGCGGGTCTCGTGCAAAGGCTGCGGGCGATCGGCACAAAGCGCGTGGTGATCGGCGTCTCCGGCGGCCTCGATTCCACCCATGCGCTGATCGTCGCCGCCAAGGCGATCGATCTCCTGGGCCTGCCGAGGTCGAACATTTTCGCCTATACCATGCCCGGCTTTGCGACCGGCAGCGAAAGCAAAGCGAATGCGCTCGCGCTGATGCGCGCCTTGCAGGTGACATCGCAGGAGCTCGATATCAGGCCCACCGCGACGCAGATGCTTGGGGATATCGGCCATCCCTTCGGCCGTGGTGAGGCGATCTACGACATCACCTTTGAGAACGTGCAGGCGGGCCTGCGCACCGATTACCTGTTTCGCCTCGCCAATCATCATGGCGGCATCGTGCTCGGCACCGGCGATCTGTCCGAGCTCGCGCTCGGCTGGTGCACCTATGGTGTCGGCGATCAGATGTCGCATTATAACGTCAACGCCGGGGTGCCGAAGACGCTGATCCAGCACCTGATCCGCTGGGTGATCTCGTCGCGGCAGTTTGCTGATGAAGTCGGCGTGACGCTTGGCGCCATTCTCGCTTCGGAAATCTCGCCAGAGCTTGTGCCGGTCGAAGCCGGCGAGAAGCCGCAGAGCACGGAAGCCGCCGTCGGCCCCTATGAATTGCAGGACTTCAACCTGTTCTACACGCTTCGCTTCGGCTTGCGGCCCGCGAAGATCGCCTTCCTCGCGTTGCACGCCTGGAAAGACGCCGCGGCAGGGGCGTGGCCGCCAGGCTTTCCGGCCGACAAGCGGCGCGCCTACGACCTCGGCGAGATCAGGCATTGGCTCGAGGTGTTCCTGCGGCGCTTTTTCGCCTTCAGCCAGTTCAAGCGCTCCGCCATGCCGAACGGACCGAAAGTGTCAGCCGGCGGCTCGCTGTCGCCGCGCGGCGATTGGCGGGCGCCGTCCGATGCGAGCGCCGCAGCGTGGCTGGAGGATCTGGAGCGGAATGTGCCGAGGGATTGATTGGCGGGAGCAATCCCCGAAGCAAAGCTCGGGAATAACCCTGATTCCCCATCCGGCGATGATCCCGTCCGGAAACCAACGGGACCTTCGCCGGTTTTGCCGACGTCTCTTCAGCGAAGGGAGGTCGTCATGTTGAGGAAAACATTGATTGCACTGGTCGTCGCAACTCTGGGCGCGGCGCTGGTCTCCACCGACGCATCGGCACGGGCCGGGTTCAGAGTGGCGGCTTTCATCGCGTCGGGGTCGCTGGAGGTGTGTGGCGCGGCGCGGATTGGCGTGGGGGCTGGCGTGGGGGCGGCGCAAGATTGGCTTGGCGCCGAGGTGGTTGGCGTCGTCCGGGGCTTGCGGCGGCCGGGGTTGGCCTGGGCTTGGGTCTTGCCGGCGCAGCGGCCTGGAATGCCAATGCTGCGGCCTGGGGTCCGAGTTGGGGTTGGGGCAATGGCTGGGACAGCGGTTGGGGTGGTGGTTGGGGCGGCGGGTGCACACGATGGCGCCAGGTCTGGACCGGTTGGGGCTGGCGGATGGCTCCGGTGAACGTTTGCTGGTGAGGCGCTGACTCGCTTGGGCTGTCATGCCGACATTGCTCGTGGCACGCGTGCGGCATGCCGCCTGAGCGCGCCAACCGCGGCGTCGTCAGCGCAGGAAGCGTCTAAATCGCCGCAAGGAGAACAGGAACAACGCCGCGCCGATCACCAGCAGCGCGGCGAGCTGCGGCCAGATCACGGCAAGACCGGCGCCACGGAACAGCACCGCCTGGGCAAGAATCACGAAGTGGGTGTTCGGCGCGGCCAGCATGATGTTCTGGATGATCTCCGGCATGCTTTCGCGCGGCGTCGTGGCGCCCGACAGCATTTGAAGGGGCAGCAGGACGAGCATCAACAGCAGGCCGAACTGCGGCATGCTTCCGCCGACCGTCGCCAGGAAGATGCCCATGCTGGTCATGGCGAAGAGATAGAGCGCCGTGCCGAACAGGAACAGCGGCACCGAGCCTCCGATCCGCCAATAGGCGAAGCTCAGGACACATCGGATGATCCCGGAGGCGAGCAGCAGAGCCCCGAGCAGATAGGTCAAGATCAAAGCGCCAGCCTCCGGCTCGTTGAGCAGCACCAGACCAAAGGCCAGATAGAGCGCGCCAAGAAGGATCTGCCAGAGAAACCCGCCCCATCCCTTGGTCCAGAAGGCGTGCGCAATCTCGAAGGCGCCAACCGCCAGGACGGTCAATCCGATCAGCCTCACGCTGATGACCGTAGCGAACATGATGTCGGTGAGGGCCAGGACGCCGGCGGCGATCATGACCACGCCAAGCAGGGCGCAGACTCCGACGAAACCCTGAGCAAAAGCGAGGAATCTTCCGATGCGCGTGCAGTTCGTGGCCGCCGCTGTTTGGCTGTCTGCCGACAAGAGCAAGCGGCATCATCGCCGCTGTCCGCGTTATTGCGCTACTCTTGACGAGAGTGTCAGGTTGGTCACTCCGGCCGCCACATGGAGGCCGATCGCGCGCTCGACCGAGAGCGGCTGCAGGACAATACTTCTGCGCGAGCCTCCGATCAGGACGTTGGCGCCAAATCCGGGTCCCAAGGCAACGCTGGCGCTTGCGCCGACGTAGCTCCCTGTCAGCGTGCCCGAGCGAATCCGGGGCGAGTTTCGGGCGAAAACAGCCCAGGAGAGACTGCCGGCCTGGATGACACCGACATCAAGGCCGACCCTCCTGATGGTGCCCTCGTAGACGTATTGCTTCGATGAGCCCCTGCGGCGGAAGACGCAGCGCAGGGACTGGGTGGATCCAAGAACCTGTCCCAGCCGTGAACCGCTGACACAGGACAGCCTGCCGACCCTGAACGCCGCGCCCCGCGCGGAGGTCAGATTGGCGCAAATCGCGATGGATACGCAAATGGTTCCAACTCGCCGGATCGGTGTCATTGCAGATCTCGACTTAGCTGCTCTGGCGCGGCTGCGCGTCCGCGATCTCCACGAAGCCAGAATGTCATGCCGAGCCCGATCAGGAGCACAGCACCCAACAAGAAGAAAAGGATGGACTGCTTCAGCCACGAAATTGCGGGGACTGCGGCGATCATGGCAACGCCGAGGAAGCAGAGCCGCAGCGAGAGGAGGCTGACCCCCGCGAGAAAACAGCCGAGCGCCAGCAACGCGAGGAGCACAAGGCTTGTTGCTGGTGAGGGAAACAGCTGTTGAACCCCGGATACCAGCATAATGTTCATCGTGACCAGGACCGCAATCCAGTGAGCAGTCTGGGTCCAGATCAGCTGAAGCTGAGCCTGCCTGCTGTCAAGCTCCGGCCATTTGCTGACGATGCAGACGACAGCGATGGCGAGCGCCAGAAATTCCCAATAACCCCTGAGGGGCTGCTGCGAGACATTGGTGTAGGCGACGCCTGCGATCGCCAGCACCAACACGACGACGTAAGGCAGCTGCTGCCAGAGGAAACGGGAGGTTGCAGAATAGGGCGAGGATGTCCTGATCCCGCCGCTCTGCTGCTCATTGATGTCGTTCATGGTCAATCCATCGCGTGCGAGGCTCCATCACCGGCTGGCTCGGCTGCGCGGTTACCGAGCTCGTCGCCCAGGTAGTCTTCGACATAAAATCGGATAATGGCGACACGGCCGATTGCGACCAGTGGCATCGCGAGCGCGATTCCCATGACTCCGAAAAGCGCACCCAGCAATACGATGGCTGCCAACGTCCAGGCAGGCGGAGCTGCGATTGCGTGGCCCTGGATCAACGGACCGATCACGTAGCCTTCGATCGATTGGATGATGGTATAGACGACGAGCGCCCAGACGAGCACCGAACCGCCAAACGGCATCGCCACGAGCGCAATGGGGATCGCGGCGACGATAGGTCCAAGATAGGGGATGAAATTCGAGAGGCCGGCCTGCAATCCCAGAACGAAGGGGCCGGGGAGCCCGATCAGATAGAGCGCGCCCCACACGCAGAGCGTCATCAGTGCGATTCGGATCACCTGGCCGATGAACCATAGCCTGAGGACGCGTCCCATCTCGTCCAGCACCGCTCTCGTCCGCGCGCGGTACGACCGCTTCACCATGATCACCAGGCTTTCACGATAACTCGAAGGATCGAAGGCAAACAATATCCCGAGGAACAGGATGATGAGGGCATTGGTCAGAAAGCTCGTCGCCGTCCCGAGCACCAACTGTGCATTGCTGAGGAACCGCCCCTGGTCGAAGAACCAGCGCGCAAAGTTGCGGCCGGCTTCGGGGCCAAGCAGGTCGACGCCGAATGACAAGAGATGCTGCTGAACGACCTCAAGCTGCGTCTCCATGACTTCCAGCAGCAGATGAATCTGCTCGGGGACCTTGCCGGCTCCCCAAACCATGCCAAACCCCGAAAGGGCCGACAGCATCAGCAGAACCAGGCTCAACCGCCATGCACGATTGACAGGGAAAATGGGAGCAATGGTCCTCGCCGCCGCATCCAGAAAGGCCGCAAACAGGACGCTGGCGAAGATGATGAGGAGACTCGAAACCGTTTGCCACGCCAGAAAGATTGCAATGCAAGCGGCCAGCAGCGCGAGGCCCGTCGCGAGGAGATCGCGACGATCGGCTCCCGCCGCATCAGCGGGGCGATCGTCATGTGGGATGACCCCGCGAATCCAACCCTGTCCTGGTTTGGAATCGGTCATGGATCTCTCGCTGCGCTATGTGCCCAATCTCCGGCTGCCATAGTGCGGATGCTTTCCGCCGCGAAAGCGCCAATACCGGTGCTTCGGTGTAGCCCTGGTGGTACTCGGGGTCACATGCGGTGCAGATAGCTTGGAATCATTCGTCTGTGCCAGCGACCGACTTGAAAGTGGCGCAGCCGCCAGCAATGCGCTGAACATCAGTGTGCCCAGAGCCTGAATCCTCATGCTCGCCTCCATAAGGAGTGATCCTGCTTGAGCGGCTGACGCACAGCCGCAGCAAACGGCGGGAACGATCCTATCAGCACTATTCCGGTTGCGACAGCCGGGTTTGTATGTAGGAACGGGCAGTAGGAAACAGGGCTGGCACGCACATGACGTACATCCTCAGCCAAGGGGATTCCGACCGGCCATGGTCGGGTGATTATCGGATATTGGGCGGGAAAATGCAGGCCTAGCCTTGGATATAACGCTGCGAAGCTTTGTCGAGAGGAGGCGGGCTATGACGAACTATGATCAGAACCCAGCGATATCCGGCGCGGCAGTCGGCGGCGCGGCAGCGCTGGACGCCGGCTTACGCCGTTACATGCTGCGGATCTACAATTACATGGCCGCCGGCGTGGGCGTGACCGCTGTCGTCGCGTGGCTCACTTATCGGCTCACCGGTCCTGCATTGTTGCACAGCCCGCTGATGTGGGTCTTCATCCTGGCGCCATTGGCTCTGGTCTTCTTCTTGAGCGCGCGCATCAACACGCTGTCGGCGACAGCCGCCCGGGCGCTGTTCTTCGTTTACGCCGCCCTGGTCGGCGTATCGCTCTCGACCTTGCTGCACGTCTACACCAGCTACTCGATCACACGCGTCTTCTTCATCGCAGCCGGGATGTTCGGTGCGATCAGTATCTTCGGCTACACCACCAGGCGTGATCTGTCCGGATTCGGGACGTTCCTGTTCATGGGTCTGATCGGGATTATCATCGCGGGCGTGGTCAACCTGTTCCTGCGATCAACGCAACTCGACTGGCTGATCTCTGTCATAGGCGTTGGTGTCTTCGCGGGCCTCACCGCCTACGACACCCAACGGATCAAGGCGATGTATGATCGCGCCGATAACGAACTTTCGGCGGCCCGCAAGTCCATCATCGCCGCCCTGTCGCTCTATCTCAATTTCATCAACCTCTTCTTGATGATGTTGCGCCTCGCGGGCGGCCGGCGCTAGACCAGATCCGAAGGGCGTGCGCCCGCGGTCTACGCCGCGGGCTTGGCGGCGACGCTGGCGAGCGCGTCGCGCAAGAGGTTCTCCTTCGTCTCGTCGAGCGATGTTTTCAGAACGACGCCGCCGGCACCCTTGATCTCCTTGAGCACCTTGTCGGCTGTCATGCTCTTGATCAGGAGAAACAAGGCTGCATCGCCGGGATGAATGCTTTTGGCCAGGTCCTTCATGAAGCTGTCGTCGATGCCGAAGTCGGTCAGCGCCCCGCCCAGCGCGCCGGATGCGGCGCCCACTGCGACACCCAGGATCGGATTCAGGAAGAGAACCCCGATCAAGAGTCCCCAGAAGCTGCCGGTCATGGCGCCCATCGCCGTGGTATTGACCAGCTGGTTCAGCTTGATGCTGCCATCGTCGGTTTTGACGGCAATGACGGCGTCCCCGATACTTATCAGATACTCTTTCTGCAGTTTGAGGAGATGTTGCCGGACCTCCTCGGCCTTTGCCTCAGAGGGATACACGATTGCGATCAGATCGGACATCGAAACCTCCTGCTGGATCGACGGAGCATCGGTCGGGCAGAACGCTGGCGCGGATTTTCTGCAAGGCTAGCTGGCAACCGGCCGTTCCGGCATCAGAGAAAACCCTGGATGAGGGGGATGAATCCTCCCGATCGAGGGCCACTCGTGCTGAGCGGGCAAAGCTCATCCAAGCCTCGTTGCGAAGCTCGGTCCGATGAGGGGCGCAGCGCTCAGTTGTGGATTGCGGTTCCCGCCCGTCTAGAACAATTCTAGGTAGAACTGAATTGCGTTGAGACATGGAAATCAGCTCGGATGTTCCGCAAGGCGTGCGGAGCGATGCCGGAATTCTACCTCTTGGTGTAATCGGCCCAACTAGTGTATAATACCGCTAAAATGGGGTGCCGGACCTAGCTGCGTTTGGCGGTTGCTACAGCGCTTGCCGGTCGAAAGCGATCCTCCATCTCGAGTGTCGCTTTGTGAAAAGCGAGGGCGTACCGTGAAGCCACATAGCTCCCGCGCTTACGGACCGAGTCAAACCAGCGTCGCGAAATTGCCCGAGAGTGGTTGGGACGAGGGAAACGATCGAGTGGCTCCCGGCGACTACAGCTCGATAAGCGCAAAGCTTCTATCCATGCAGCAAAACATTCAGCAGCGGATCGCATCCGACCTTCACGATTCAACCTGTCAGCATCTGATTGCTGCCAGCCTGACCGTGATCCGCATCCGTGCGGCGCTGCAGAACCCGGCGTATGCCGAGCGGCTCTGCAACGAGCTCGATACGTCGATTGACCACGCGATCAAGGAGATTCGAGCTTTCACCTATCTGCTGCACCCTCAAAATCTGACGGAGGAGGGGCTGAAGGCAACTATTGAAAACTATGCCTGCGGATTCGCAGCGCGTACTTCGCTGAAGGTGACGACCGAGATCACGCCCGAGATCGATCGGTTGGCCTACAAAAAGCAGCGCTCGTTGTTGCGCATCGTTCAGGAAGCCCTCATGAACGTCTTCCGCCATGCGAAAGCGACGGAGGTCGGGGTCGCAATCAAGGCGACAGACACCGAGTTCCGGCTCCGAGTAAGGGATAACGGGCGCGGAATGCCGGGCGGCCACGCGAGATACGGCATCGGCCAGCCATCGCTCGGCGTGGGCATTCCCGCAATGAGAGTTAGGCTGCGGCAACTCGGGGGCACGCTTGTGATCCGATCGGCGCTGGCGCAACATTCGGGTACGACATTATGCGCGGTGATCCCGCGTCATGTGACGAACAAGCAGCGCGGCCAGCGAAAGGGCCTCGTTGTGATCAAGGGCAGTGGGGAGCGTGCAACAAACCAAAGAACAAGAGTCCCCAGCCATGAAGCGGATTCTCATTGCTGACGATCATGAAGCCGTGCGCTCTGGCCTGAGAGCGGTTCTGGAGCAACATGCCGACTGGGAGGTGGTTGCCGAAGTGAACGACGGCCAAAAGGCGCTCGCGGCAGCTATCGACAGTCGCCCGGATGTCGCGATCGTGGATTTTTCCATGCCGCGTATGACCGGAGTAGAGGTTGCGCGGCGGATCAGGGAATATCCGCTGCAGACCGAGGTGCTGATCTTCACGGTGCACAACTCGGGTTTGCTTGCCCGGCAGGCGTTTCAGGCGGGCGCCCGCGCCTTTCTGGCGAAATCTGATGCCAATAAGCTGTTGCTCAGGGCCGTCGAATCGCTTTTGGCCCACAGGCCGTTCTGGGCTGGCAGGTTCTGGGGCGAGCCGGACGGCGGTTCCGCGAGATCCGGAAATGGCTATCGGGCGCTTTCGCCGCGTGAGCAACTCGTCGTCAAGCTGGTCGCCGAGGGTTATAGCAACAAGAGCATCAGCGCGATCCTGCACCTCAGTGTCAAGACGACGGAGGCGCACCGGTCCGCCGCGATGCGCAAGCTGGACCTGAATTCGACGGCTGGTCTGGTTCGATATGCGGTCCGAGCCAAATTGGTAGAAGCATGACAGCAGAATTGATCAGACTGGGGCTGATCGCTGCGCGAGGCACGGGAAGGTCTTGGTAAATCCGCCGTGGCTTCTGAGGGTTTGATGGGATTACCGGGAGAGGATGATCGGCATAATCAGTTCGGTTGCTGCCGGCCGCCTCCCGACCGCGAATGGGGAGGCATTGCAGGAACGACGCCGTGAAACGCATTTTGATTGCCGATGATCATGAAATCGTGCGCTCCGGGCTCCGCGCGATCATCGAAAGTCATGGCAATTGGGTTGTTACCGGAGAAGCTGTCGACGGCGAGCAGACGGTCGCGCTTGCGCTGGAAACCAAGCCTGATATCGCGATCGTCGACTTTTCGATGCCGCTCATGAACGGACTCGAGGTCAGTCGTCGCATCACATCGCTCCATTCGCGCACGGAAGTGTTGATTCTGACGATGCACGAGAACGAGGAAATCCTGACCGAGGCTCTTCTGGCCGGAGTCCGCGGATTTCTGTTCAAATCGGATGCAAAGAAGCATCTCATTTCGGCTGTCGAGGAACTGCTTGCTCATCGTCCCTATTTCACCAGCGCCTTGCTGGAGAAACTGCTCCACGACTATCGGCACAACAAGCAGAACAGGTCCAAGATGTTGCTCACATTCCGGGAGCAGAACGTCGTTCAGCTGATCGCGGAGGGGCAAACCAACAAATCCATCAGCGCAATCCTGAAGCTTAGCGTGAAGACGGTTGAGACGCATCGCGCATCGGCCATGCGCAAGCTTGGAATGTCATCGACTGCCGAGCTCGTGCGGTATGCGATCCGTAAGAAGCTGGTCGCGCTCTAGCGTGGATGGCATCGACTTGGGCGAGGGGGCTTTTGATCATGGACATGATCTGGGAGAATCCCAGCCCTGGATCAGGCAATCACCCAATATGACGAGCTCTGGAGACGTGCATCGTTGTGCATCCGCTTCCATGAGTGGATGCGGCAATTGGTCTCCAGCGTGGTGAACGCCGATGTGCGCGCGATGCGGCGGCTCGCAGGCACATCACGACATTTGGGGTGGCAAGGTCAAACGGGTGGATCCCAGATAGCAACATCGCCGTAACCTCAGGACTACAAGCAGGAGTATTTCCGATGCGCCGTCAATTGTTCGTCGTCATCTCCGTCATCCTGGTCTCGGCCACCGTCGTTTCCCTCTCGCCAGCCGTCGCGGCTCGCTATTGCCTGCGAGGCGGCCGTTTGGGTTATCCGGGCAATTGCCAGTTCTCGACTCTCCAGCAATGCCGGGCAACCGCCTCCGGTACTGGTTCCTATTGTGGCGTCAATCCGCACTACGCCTTCGCGCGCCAGCGGGCCGGCCGCCAGTGACCGGATAGCGCGGGTGCTCGACCCGCCCCAAGAACGTCTTAATAGGTCCGAACCTCCCATGACTAGGCCCGCCGCGGGTGGCGGGCCGTTTTTTGTCCCCATCCATCGCTTGGCGCGGCCTCTACGCTTCCGTCAGCTGGTAGTGGTTCAGGTCGGCCTCATGGGTCATGGCCCAGTAATCGACGAAACGCCAGGGCATGGCGGAAAACACCCGGCCGCTTTTGTTGCGGTAGTAGGTGGTCATGCCCGGATGGGTCCAGATCATGGCCTCGTGCTCGACATCGACCTTGCGTATATGGTCGTCGTGAACATCCTGGCGAACGTCGATTGCCGCTATGCGGCGCTCGATCATCTCGACCATGCAGCTCGTGATGTAGCGGCTCTGGCACTCGGACTGAAAGATCACGCTGCCGCCATGCGCCGGGCCTGAATTGGGACCGAGCATGCAAAAGAGATTTGGGAACCCCGGTACGGTCAGGCCGAGATAGGCCGTCGGATTGTCGTCGGCCCATTTTTCGCGAAGGGTCTTGCCGTCGCGGCCGGTGATGTTGAGGCGCGCTGCCATCTCGGTGACCTTGAAGCCGGTCGCAACCACGATGATGTCGAACGGCCGCTGCTTCCCGTCGGTCGTCAAAATGCCATCGGGTGTGAAGCGGTCGATGCCCTCCGTGACGAGCTCCACATTGGGCTTGGTCAGCGTCCTGAACCAGCCGTTATCGAGCAGGATGCGCTTGCCATAGGGCGGGTAGCTGGGCACGCATTTCTTGATCAGGTCAGGGCGATCCTTCAACTCCGAGAGGATGAAATCGGTCAGCTCCTCGCGGTGACGGTCATTGCCCTTGTTGACCGCCCGAGCCGGGTGGGGCCAGGCGGGATCCTTGCGCAGAAACGGCAATAGCCCGTCGCCATAGCGCCAGAACATATTGAAGCGGTACCATTGCACGTAGAACGGAAGATGTGCGAGCAGCCACTGCGCGCCTTGTGTAATGGGATCGGAGTAGCCCTTCACCGGTCGCGCCCATTGCGCACTTCGCTGAAACACGGTGAGCGATGCCACGCGGTCGGCAATGGTCGGCACAAGCTGCATCGCGGTGGCGCCGGTGCCGATCACGGCAACGCGCTTGCCCTCGGTCGTGATTTTGTCAGACCACAAGGCTGAATGCAGAATGACGCCCCGGAAATCTTCCTCGCCGGCAAAGTGCGCGCGAGAGGGGTCGTTGAGCTGGCCGATTGCGCTGACGAGCACCGCCGATTCGACAGTCTCTTCGCCATCTTTGGTGTTCAGCGTCGAAATCCAGCGCCGTTTGCGCTCATCCCAGCGCGAAGATATCAGTTGCGTATTGAGGCGCAGATGCTTGCGAATGCCGTACTCAGAGGCGACCTTCTTCAGATAGTCCAGCAATTCCTCGCGCTGGCAGAAATAACGGGTCCAGGCGTTGCGCGGCCCGAATGAGTATGAATAGGAATGGTTAGGCGTGTCGACGCTGCAGCCGGGATAACGGTTGATGTACCACGTACCGCCGAGCTCCGCATTCTTCTCGACAATCGTGTAGCGGATGCCGAGATGCCCGAGTGCCACGGCGAGTGCAATGGCGCACACGCCGGCGCCGACGATCAGAACATGATGCTGCGCCAAGGCCTGGTCTGATGGAGGTCGGCTCCAGCGCGCCTCGCGTCGGACAAATCCCATCTCCTCGCGCATCAGCGGCGCGTATTCGCTCGCGACATTTTCGCCGAGGCAGGCGCGCATCATCCTGAGCATCAATTCGTCGCCGGGATCGGTGATGACAGGCTCTGGCTTGCCATGCGCGAACAACTCGACGACCGCGGCGCGGATTTTATCCTGAATATCCGCGGGGACTCCGGCCGCGGGATCGGGAATGAGGCGAACGTCGCGTTTGGGCCTGTAGGGCTGTTCCAGCCAGCCTTGGTCACCGGTCATATGGACCAGCACCATCAGGAGGCAGCGGATATCCCCCTCGGAAATTGCCGAGGAGAGGTCGAGACTATTGTGTCGCGGTTCGACATTCATGACCGATGTCCTCGATTTCATCCGGACGACGCCTGGCGCAAACGCGCCGTGGCAGCGCCGACCTTGACGCTACATTGCAAGATAGCGCCGACGGATATCTTCGTTTATGGCCAGGCCAGCCGTATCCTGGCGATGCACGACCTTTCCCTTGTCGATGACGACGGCCTCCTCGGCAATTCGCAGGCAGAAATGCATGTTCTGCTCGGCAAGCAGGATGGTGGCGCCATTTGCCCCGAGTTCCAGCAGCACCTTGGTGATGGTGGCGACCACGAGGGGAGCCAGCCCTTCGCTCGGCTCGTCCAGCAGCAAGACCAGGGGATTTCCCATCAAGGCGCGCGCGATCACAAGAAGCTGTTGCTCGCCGCCCGACAAGCGGCCAGCCTGGCGCGACCGAAGTGTTGCCAGCAGCGGAAAAGTGTCCCAGATGCGCTGCAGGGTCCAGTCTCGCCGCCCTTCAGGACCGCTCTTGGCCGCAATCAGGAGATTGTCCTCGACGCTGTGCTCGGGGAAGACCTGCCGGTCCTCCGGCACATAGGCCAGTCCGAGCCGGGCACGCGCATGTGGCGGCGCGTGGGTGATGTCGCGGCCGGCGAACACGATGCGACCGCTTCTCGCCGGCAGGATGCCCGCAAGCGTCTTCATGGTCGTGCTCTTGCCCGCACCGTTGCGGCCGAGCAGCGCCAGGGTGCGCTTTTCCTGAAGGGCGAGATCAAGATCGAACAGGATCTGGCTTGCGCCATACGAGGCGCTCAATCCTTCGGCGCGCAAGAGGTCGGTCATGATGTGTGGGCCTCCGTGCCGAGATAAGCGTCGATCACCGCCTGGTTGTTGCGGATATCCTCCGGCGTGCCCTCGGCCAGAACGCGGCCGTAGCACAGCACCCGAATGGTGCTTGCGACCCTGAAGACGATATCCATGTCGTGCTCGATGAAGACCAGCGTCAGTTTGCGCTGTTCCCACAGGCCGCGCACGCGCTCGATCATGCGCCAGCGTTCGTCCGGGCCCATGCCGGCGGTCGGCTCGTCAAGCAGAAGCACCTTGGGTTCGAGCGCAAGCGCGATGGCGATATCGAGCAGCTTCTGGTCGCCGTGGGACAGGATCGCGGCCTGGACATTTGCGACATGCGTCAGGCCCACGAGTTCCATCACCTCTCCGGCACGTTCGCGCATGCCGGGCGGCGGAAAGCGGCGGGCGAGATTGCCCCATTGGCCGACATGGGCCGTGACGGCGGCCATCAGGTTCTCCGCCACTGTCATGGTCGGAAAGCAACTTGCGACCTGAAAGGCACGTCCGATGCCGAGTTGCATCCGTTCGGCTTTGGAGAGACGTACCACGTCCCGCCCATCGAGCAGCACCTGGCCGGCATCGGCCGAAAACGCGCCGCTGATCAGGTTGAAGAAAGTGCTCTTGCCGGCGCCGTTGGGACCGATGATCGCCGACAGCGAGCCTGACGAAAATGCCAGCGACACGTCGTCGATGGCCCGCACGCCCCCGAATGCCTTGGTGAGATGTCTGATCTCGAGCTTCATTTCGCGCCTCGGAGCCATGCGAATTTGAGAAAATCGAGCACGCCACGCCGCAGACCGAGGGCAAAGGCAAGGATCACGAGTCCCAGAACCAGCCCGTAATATTCGGTGAAGCGCGTCACCACGTCGTTGAGCGCAAGCAGGATCGCCGCGCCGAGAACCGGGCCGAGGAAGCTGTTGATGCCGCCTAGCATGACCGCGAAGATCGCCTGGCCGGAGTTCGGCCAATCGGCGAGTTCGGGATAGGCGCCCGAAACGAACAAAGCGGCCAGCACGCCACCCAGCCCGGCGAACGCCCCGGCGATCGTGAAGGCCCACAGCCGGGCTCGCCACAGAACGACGCCCAGGAAGCCCGTGCGGTTCTCATTGTCGCGGATCATGCGCAACGTCTGGCCGAACGGGCTCGCGGAGATGTGGCGCAGCGCCAACAACCCAAGCACCGCCACGACGGCGCAGAACCAGTAAAGGTGAAGCTGTGAGGAGAGCTCGAACCCGAAGATTTCACGCCGCGGCAGGCCGCCGCGCAGGCCCTGGTCGCCGCCGGTGAGGCTCTGCCAGGAGATGATGACACTGTAGAACAGCATTTGAAACGCCAGCGTGATGAAGGCGAAGTAGTCCGTGCCGAGACGGACGCAGATGGCGCCGACGCAGAGCGCGGCAAAGGCCGTGCTCGCAATCGCGAGAACGGCGGCGACCGGCAGCGAGAGCTCGGTCATTTGCATGGTCAGTGCGAACGCGTAGGCGCCAAGGCCATAGAACATCCCGTGGCCGAATGAGACCATGCCCGTGTTGCCGACCAGGAGGTTGAGGGAGGTCGCAAAAAGCGCCATCGCGCTCAAGCGGATGACGAAATCCTCAAAAGCGGGACTGCGATGGAACAACGGAATCATTAGCACGACGATAAGGGCCACAGCGGCGATGGCGGCTTCGCGCAGGGCAGGGTGGCGTTTCATGAGCTGCGACCGAAGAGGCCCTGCGGACGCAGGAGCAGGATGGCGATCATCACGATATAGATCAGTCCGTCGGTGAACTGCGGGAAACCGATCGTGCCGAAGCCACGGACCATGCCGATCACAAGCGCTGCGACCAGCGCTCCCGCAATCGAACCCATGCCGCCGATCACAGTGACGATGAAGCTCTCGATCAGGACCGAGAAGCCCATGCCGGGCGATAGCGAACGCACGGGGGCGGCGAGTGCGCCGGCAAGCCCTGCCAGTCCGCCGCCGATGGCGAACACGATCGCGAACAGCAGCGTGGTGTTGACGCCCAGCGCCGAGACCATCTGGGAGTTGATTGCGGCGGCGCGCACCGTCTTGCCGAGCCGCGTCATCGAAAGGCCGACGCCCAACACGAGCGCGATCAGCGCCGCGATACCGATCAGCACGGCGTAGAAGGGCGGCACCACACCGCCCGCGATGAACAGGGGCGGCACCTGGAATGCGGGCGGCATTCCCATCGCGTGGAACTCAGGACCCCAGACGATCTTCACGACATCATCAAAGATCAAAACCACGGCATAGCAGACCAGAAGCTGCATCAGCACGTTCGACCCATAGACGCGGCTGATCAGGGCGCGTTCGAACAGGATGCCGAACAGCGCCATTGCGAGCGTCGCCGCCAGCACTGCGAGAGCGTAGCTGTCGGTTGCTCCGAGCGCGGTATAGGCGACATAGCCGCCCAGCATATAAAAGGTGCCGTGGGCGAAATTGACGATCTTGAGGACGCCGAAGATCAAGGTTACGCCTGCGGCCACCAGGAACAGCAACATGCCCACGATCAGCCCGCTGGTGGTCTGGGTGACCACGCAGGCGGGTGTGGTGAGGCAGGCGCCGAGCGCGTCGAGGTCCATCTGAAGCTCAGATGTACTTCTGCTGCTTCTTCCACTCCGTTTCCAGCTCGATGATCTTGCCCCAGTCGGCCGCCTTAACATCGATGATGAACGGCTCCTTGGGCGTGGTCTGTCCCCAGCCGATGGCGTAGTTGATGATCGTGTGGTCATCGCGCATGGTAATCGTGCCGTCGACGCCGAACGGGGTATTGATCTTCATGCCCGTGAGGGCCGCGGCGACCGCCTTGCCGTCGAGCGAGTTGGCCTTCTTGATGGCCGCCTCATAGAACTGCATCGCGACCGTGTTCTGCCAGGCCCAGTTGGTTGGCCGTTCGTTCCATCGCTTCAGATAGGCTTGGCCAAACTCCCTGTTGGCCGGCGTATCGGGGAAGGTTTCGAGATAGCGCGTCGCCGACTGGATGCCGGGTGGCAGAGTCTTGATGGCGGCCAGCACGGGATAATCGACGTTGGGTGTCGCCACCGCCATCTGCGAAAACAGCGCATAGATGTTGCCCTGGTTCACGAATGCCGAGAGATCACCGGCATAGAGCAGCGTGAACAGCGCCTGGGGTTTGGCCTGGATCAGCTTGGTGATGACCTCGGTAAAGTCGGGCTGGCCGAGCTTGGGCCAGGCCTCGGTGGTGATCTCGAGATCCGGCTTGAACTGCTTGAAGAACTGCAGGTATTGCGCCGTGGTGTCGCGGCCATAGGCATAGTCCGGGGAACAGGTCGCCCATTTGTTGAGCTTCTTGGCGTCGGCGTATCCGGACAGATACATGCTGCCGGCCACCGCGTCGTGCACGCCCTGGCGTGCGACGCGGAAGGCGGTGGGGACGCGGATCTTGGGGTCGGCGGTCAGCGACGAGGTCTCGCTGTTGGTATGGATGCAGGCGACACCGAGGTCGCGTACGACTTCTTGCACGGCGAAGGCACCGGACGACGCCTCGGCATCGATGAGCAGCTCGCAGCCCGTGCTGTTCACCAACTCGCGGGTCAGGCGGGCGGCCTCCTGCGGCTGCCCCTTTGAATCGCGGAAGACGAATTCGATCGGTCGGCCGAGAAAGCCGCCGGCGGCATTGATGCGATCCTGCTCCATCAGCAATGCGTTGCGCGAGGAGGTGCCAAGCAGCGCGATCGGTCCTGACAGGATGCTTTGCATTCCGATGCGCAAGGTATTGGCTTGTGCTCTGGCCACCCAGGGGGCGGCGAGCAGGCTGGCCGCGCCACCGGTCAGCATAGTGCGACGCGTAATGAGTTCGCTCATTGACTGCACCTCCCATGACTTAATTATTCGGCTCGGTCGTGAGACAACCGGCTGTTTTTATTAGGCTGCCAACTCTAGATCGGTGCTTGCGGTTGGATCAAGCTGGCATTTGGGGGCGGCTGAGGCCGCCTTCGTACCGCGCCGTATCGGGAGCACGATTCTGGCAGGCGGAGCGGCGCGGCGTCTATGCGTCCTGTCGAGGTGCTGACGGCAAGATATTGGCCCGCGATGTCCGCCCTGCGGAAACAACGTGCCCGCTTGAGCCGTTGACCGGACCGATCCTCAGCTTGCTGCCATGCAGCAAGCTGCGAACGCAATTTCGCGCGGGGTGGCAGGTGGAAGCTCTGCACAACCGCCACAATTTCGTGGTATAAAGAGTCAAGTCCAAACAATTCAAATATATCAAAACCGGGAGGACGACATGCTGCTGCGTTGTGCGAGAGTCCTTGGCTTATTGATCGTTGGATTGATTTTGACCGCGGCCGGGGCAATTGCGGCCGAGGCTCCCAAGGAGATGAAGCTGTATGTCTTCAGCTCCGGCGCGCTGAACCTCGACAAGTCGATCATCCAGAACGGCGCCAGCGGCAAGGTGCAGATTCCCGTCGGCTTCTTCCTGATCCGCCATCCCAAAGGCGACGTGCTGTTCGACTGCGGCAACAACGACAAGATCATCACCGATCCGGACTATTGGGGGCCGTTCGTGAAGGCGCTCGATCCGGGCCGCTCGCCCGATATCGCCATCGACACCCAACTCAGCAAGATCAACGTCAAGCCGTCCGACATCAAATATGTCGTGCTCGGGCATTTCCACGTCGACCATGCCGGCAACATCGGCAAGTTCCTGGATTCGACGTTCGTGTACCAGCGCGACGAAATCAGGAATGCGTTCTGGCCGGCGCCCGGCTATGCCACGTTCTTCATCAGCGATGACTTCGCCATGCTGCGAAACAGCGTCGGCGGCCCGATGCCGAGCAAGTACAAGACGATCGAGCTCGACGGCGACCTCGATTTGTTCGGCGACAACAGCATCTATATCCATCGATCGGTATCGCATACCCCCGGCAGCCAGATCATGGTGGTGCGTTTGCCGAAGACCGGAACAGTCGTGCTCACCAGCGACGCCGTCTATCTGCAGGAGAATCTCGACAAGAACATCTTGCCGAGCATCGGCAGTGTCTACGATCCCGTCGGCATGCTCGACGCCTATGCCTGGGTCAAGCGGGTGCACGACGTCGAAGGCGGCGATATCATCTTCGCGCACGATCCTGATGTCTACAAGGCGCACAAGCATTCGCCCGAATATTACGAGTGATTGAAAGCGGCGCGCCGTAAACGAGAGGCGGTCCCGGACCTTGCGTCCGGGATCGCGCTTGAGCGGTTTACGGCAGGTGCTTCGTTACTGCATGCGGATTGTGTAAGTTGATGCCTCCGCTCGTGCTGGCAGAGCATGTCACCAAATGGTACGGCCCGCGCCGGGCCGTGACCGACGTGTCGTTTTCCATCTCGCAGGGTGAGATCGTCGGCCTGCTCGGGCCCAACGGCTCCGGCAAGAGCACGATCTTCCGGATGTTGACCGGTTATCTCGTGCCGACCTCCGGTCATATCGAGGTCGCCGGTCATGATGTCGTGACAGACTCGCTGTCGGTTCGCCGCCTGATCAGCTACGTGCCGGAGGATGCGCCGCTCTATGATCACATGCGGGTCGCCGAGTTTCTTTACTTTATGGCCAATCTCAGGGGACTGCGAGGCCGGACGGCAAAGGCCGCGGTGGATGTTGCGGCCGAGCGGCTGGATCTCACCAGCGTCATGTCGCTTCTGAGCGGCAAGCTCTCGCGCGGCTACCGCCAGCGCGTTTCGATCGCGCAGGCTCTGCTGGGCGATCCGCGGGTGCTGGTGCTGGATGAGCCGACCAGTGGGCTCGATCCGCACCAGGTCATTGCCGTTCGCGACCTCATCCAGTCGCTGTCCGGAAGCCACACCGTGCTGATCGCCTCTCATATTCTGCCTGAGATCGAAAAGATCGCCTCGCGCGTGATGATCCTGCTCGACGGCACGCTCCTGACTGCCGATGCGCTGAAGGAGAAAACGGAAGGGGTTGTCTTGCGGCTTGTGGCGGCCGCGCCGGAGGCGACCGTTCGAGGCATCGTCTCGGCCGTTACCGGCGTTCACGAGATTGGCGTCGAGCCGGACGCGGCGTCGGGGAACACGCATTATCTGATTGGGACCGAGCCGCAGGCGTCGGTTGCCGCAGATATCGTGACGGCGCTGGTCAAGGAAGGCATCGCAGTCTCGGAGCTGACCGAAACGCGGCCTGATCTCGAACGCGTGTTCCTCAATCTCACGCGAAGATCCTCCAGGGTGGCCGCATGAGAAGCTTTGTTATCCTTTTGCGCAAGGAGCAGATGGCGCTGTTCTCGTCGCCGATCGCCTATGCTGTGATGACGGTCTTCCTGCTCATCATGGGCTACAGCTTCACGCTCACCTTGTTCATCAGCCATCAGCCCAGCATGGTGCACGTGTTCTTCCAGATGTTCGTGCTGTTCATGCTGACCGCGCCGCTGATCACCATGCGGCTGCTGGCGGAGGAACGGAAGCTGCGCACCATGGAAGTGCTGCTCACCTCGCCGGTCTCCGAGGTCGCGATCGTGCTTGCGAAGTATTGCGCCAGCATGAGTCTCATCGTCGTCATGCTGCTGCTCTCGGCCTTCTATGCGGCGACGCTGGCCTGGTTCGGCGATCCCGATTTTGGCCCGATCTATAGCGGCTATCTCGGCCTGCTCTTATTCGGTTCGGCTCTGGTCGGCGCTGGCCTATTGGCATCGGCGCTCACTGCCAACCAGGTGATCGCCGCACTGATTTCGCTCAGCGTGTTCCTGCTTTTGTGGATCATCGACAATTTCGGCTGGCTGCTGCCGAGCCCGGCGGACACGCTGGTCGTGAACCTGTCCCTTGCGGTGCATTTCCGCCCGTTTGCCGTGGGCTCGATCTATCTCTCGGATGTCGGCTTTTTTATCAGCGTCACTCTATTGACGCTACTGTTGACCGTACGTGCACTGGCGCGGCGGTAGGAGAGGCGCATGCCGCGGCCAGCCCGATCTGATCTGACCGTCGCCGCGCTCATCGCAGCCGGGTTGCTGTTCGGTGCGCTCGGCTTCGCGGGATTTGGCGCG
This sequence comes from Bradyrhizobium sp., assembly GCA_035652015.1. Lineage (GTDB taxonomy): Bacteria > Pseudomonadota > Alphaproteobacteria > Rhizobiales > Xanthobacteraceae > Bradyrhizobium. Next base: position 198,457 of record DASREP010000017.1, read on the forward strand.
CCGATATCGAACAGCCTGCTGTTCGCGGCCTGGTTATTGACCCTGCTGACGCTGTTCGCACTCGCAGTCCGCCTGCCGCTGCGCGGCCGCGGATCGCGGTGGACTGCATGGGCCGGCAACACAGTGATCGTCTGTGGCGCCGTCGCCGTGGTCGTTGCGGCCAACGTCGCCCTCTATCGTCACGACGTGCATTTCGATGCGACGCGCGAAGGGCTGAACACCCCTCCGATGCAGCTCACCGACCTTGTCGAGGGGCTGCGGTCCCCGCTGTCGCTTGTCTACTTTTACAACGCGAGCGACCCGAATGCACTCGCCGCACGGGATATGATCGCGACCGCAGCCCGCAACCATCCGCTGCTCGCGTTCCGTGCGATCGACCTCGACAAGGAGCCGGGGCTTGCGCGTGATGTCGGCGTGCATGCCTACAACACGGCGGTGTTGCAGGCCGGCGACCGCAGGGTGCTGGTGGAAAACGTCACCGATGCCGCACGCCTCGGCTATGCTGCGCTGCGCGTCCTTCGCGAGCGCAACGAGACGATCTGTTTCGTGACCGGCCATGGCGAGACATTCCGTCCGATGCCTGGCCATTACCATTTCAGTCACGTGGAGACGCTGAGGGGGCACGACACGCCGGGTGCCGACGACGTGCTGGTCGCTGAGCCAGAGCAACTCGACCGGCTTCAACTGGCGCTCAACGAGATTGGCTTCGAGATGCGCCCTCTCGCCATGGCGACGGCGAGCGCCATTCCGGCCGATTGCACCGTGGTTGCCGAGATCGGCCCACGAACCGCGTTTGCGGCCGGGGAGGCGGACCTCCTGGCCGGCTACCTCAAGAGCGGAGGGCGGCTGGTGATGTTGATCGATCCGCAGTTTCCCATTGGGACCGACCTGCAAGGAAGCTTGCTCGCCCCGCTCGGCCTATCGAGCGAACCCGCCATCATCATCGATCCGCTGAATCATTTTCGCACCGATCCGGACAAGGTCGCGGTGCCCTATTATCCGCCGCATCCGATCACCGCCCGTCTCGCGCTCACGGTGTTTGCGCAAGTGCGGCCGATCCGCCTCAGCCAGCCCCCACCAGCGGTAAAGGCCACTGTCCTTGCCGCCAGCAGCCAGGACAGCTACTTGCGTCCGCCTTCGGCCGCCGGCGGTCTCACGATAGCTGCTTCCGGACCGTCCGCGGCCGAGGTCGAGCATGGCGCCCAGGCGCTCGCAATCGCAGTTGAGGGCGCGTTTCCCGGATCCGACAAGCACTTTCGGCTGGTCTTATCAGGCACAAGCAAATTCGCGACCAACGAATATTTCCCCTATGTCTCCAATGGCGAGTTATCGGTGGCCATCCTGCGCTGGCTGGCGGAGGACGACACGTCGCCAAATCTTGCACCACGGACCTACAATGTGCCGGAAATTGTGCTGACCAGCAGCCAGATGCGCAACACCTTTATCGCACTTGAGATCGTGCTGCCGCTCAGCGCGGCTCTTTTCGGCGTAGCGATGTGGTGGAGGCGGCGATGACTGCCGCGATCCTTGCGGCTGCGCGATGGAAAATGCCGCTCGCCATCACCGTGCTGCTCGCACTTCTTCTCGCGTTGGTCTTTTCCGGACAATGGCCGGACTTGCACAGCAAGCCGTCATCCTCGTCCAAGGGACTCCTCGCCATCGCGCCGAACGAGGTCGAGCGCGTCAACGTTCGGTTGGGCGCTGAGAATCTTGCATTGCGGCGCAACCCGGGCGGATGGACAATCGAGGGCGTGGATGGCTCGGCGCCGCTCGAGCTTGCTTCTCACATCGATACGGCTTTGAAGTTTCTCAGGATCAGTGAACCGTCACGCGAGATTCCTGCTGGCGATCTCGATGCCAGGAGCTTTGCAGCGTTCGGGCTCGATCCGCCGTCCGAGGTTGCCGTGCTCGAAGCCCACTCCGCCGTGGCGACAACTGTGAACTTCGGGAGGACAAATCCGGCGGGCACCTCGCATTATGTGAGGCTCGCCGGCGCACCGACGGTCTACCTGATGCCGCGCCACGTGACGGAGGAGTGGCGGCTGGTGTTTGACATGGCGCGGCGGCTGCAGGGGAACGCCAGCTCCGCTGCCGCGAACCGCAGCACGGCCCTCCTGCTGCCGGTTTCAATTACCCAGGTTTGGGCCATCGAGATCGTGGCGGGCGGGAAGCTCACGCGTTTTGAGCGCGACGGCGCGGGAGCATGGTTCAGGCATATCGGTCAGCACACGCACTTAGCCGGCGGCGATGTTCATGTCGCCGATCCCGCGCAGGCCATGGTCATTGATACTGCCTTCAGCAGCCTCGATGCAGCGGTCGCGGAGGCGCAGGTCGCGCCGGGCGACGCATCGCACCTTGCTCAATACGGGCTCGCGCTACCCTCGCTGATCGCGCTGTTCTACGCGCGCGACAGCTCGACGCCGGTGGCACGGCTGGAATTTGGAGCGCCAGCGGACAGGCTCGAGCGGTATGCAAGAGTGGCACCGGAGGGCGCAATCATCACGGTTGCTGAGTTTGAACCCAGGCGCCTGACCGAACTCCTCAAGGCCGTCGGAGCAGGCTCGTGAGATTGCCGCGCGCGCTGTTGGCAGCCGCAATTGCGCTTGCTGGCGTGGTCGCCGCGCAGGCGCATCAGGTCAATCTGTCGACCGCGCGCGTAACCTTGGGCAGCGATCGCGGCGTGGCCGTCGAGGTCGGACTCAAAGGCAGCGACGCGGACCGCCTCGTCGGCACCAGCATTTTCGATGCGAAGCGTGACCAGGTCGACCCGGCGCTGGTTGCGGCGTCGGCGGCGCCGATTATCGGCTATGTCAACGCGCATATCACCGTCGCCGGCGCGGACGGCAAATCGTGCCTGCCAGGCGCGGCCACGCTCGTGCCCGACGGCGACGGTGTGATCTTTCGCAATCAGTTTTCGTGCGCGGATGTCGGCGGTGATATCGTCTATCGCTCGACCGTGCTGACTGACACCGATTCCACCGCGCGCCAGGTGGTGCTGATCGGGGAGGGCGACAATGCCCCGCAGGCGCTGCTCGATGCCTCCAATAGCACGGTCACGCTCTCGGCGCCGGCGCCATCTCTGCTCTCGACCATGGAGCGCTATCTCGTCACCGGGATTGAGCATATTTTCCTGGGCTACGATCACATCGCCTTTCTGGTTGCCGTCGTGTTGTGGGCCCGGCGTCTCGTGCCCGTGATCAAGGTCGTGACAGCATTTACGATCGCCCATTCCATCACGCTCTCGCTTGCCACGCTTAACCTTGTTGTCATTCCCAGCACCATCGTCGAGCCGGCCATCGCGGCATCGATTGTGTATGTCGCGATGGAAAACTTCTTTACACGCGACATCGACGGCCGTTGGCGGGTGACCTTTGCATTCGGGCTCATCCACGGATTCGGCTTCGCCGGTGCTCTCCGAGAGATCGGCCTGCCGACGAACGCCGTTGTCAGTGCGCTTGCCGCCTTCAATATCGGTGTCGAGATCGGGCAGGTCGCTATCGTGTCGATTGTCGTTCCCGCGCTGATGGTGCTCGACCGGCTTACAGCCGTCGACAGGAGCAAGCCGGCGAGGAGGGCGAGCCTGGTCTATGCGTTGTCGATGTTCATTACTGCGCTCGGCGGCTACTGGTTCGTCACGCGCGTGCTCGATGCTTAATCTCAACCCCGATCGGGAGCGGAAGACATGAGTCTCCTCGGCGATCCATTCGACCCCGCACGCGAAGCCGCCCTGGTCACCGGCGCAGGAAACGGTATCGGCCGTGCCATCGCGCAGGCTCTGGTCGGTGAGGGCGTGCGAACCGTGTTCGCGGACGTGCACGCGGACAGGCTGACCGCGGCGATCGAAACCGCACCGCGTCCCGAGTTGGCTGTGCCTTGGGTTGGCGATTTGGCGCGCCGTGAGGCCTGGGACGCGTTGCTGGTCGACGCGCGAAGCGCATTGGGGCTGGTGACTCATTTCGTTCACAGCGCTTCGCCCCCACGCCGCGAGGCCGACCACGCTTTCGCAGTTGATCCCGCAACCTGGGAGCAGATGCGCGCGGTCAATGTCGACGCCGGTTTTTACCTGTCGCGCGAGCTTGCACGTCAGCTCGTCGGAGCCAAAACGCGTGGATCATTTCTGCTGCTCACATCGCTTCACGCAGGCACCCCGCGCAATTTGCCGCACTACAGCACGTCCAAGGCGGCACTCTCGATGTTGGTCAAGGAACTAGCGAAGACGCTCGGCCGGTTCGGCATTCGGGTCAATGCGCTCGTCCCCGGAGCCATAGCCGCAGGTGGATTTGTCGCCGATCCGTCCCTGGCGCGGCACATTCCGCTCGGCCGGCTTGGCAGGGCCGAGGATCTGGCGCCAATGGCGCTTGCGCTGCTTTCGAACCGGATATCCGGTTATATCACGGGAGCAGCCTTCGTCGTCGACGGCGGGCTGTCGCTGACAAACTGGTTCGACCCGCCAGCTTTGGATCAGCTGTAACGGCCATCCGCGTTCGGCACCGTCGGCGGTATGGCTACGCCCAGCCGCCATCGACAATGTAGTTCTGGTTGGTGCAGGCGCCGCTGTCATCGGCGGCGTAGAAGAGAACGACGCGGGCGATGTCGTCGGGCATGAGCTTGCGCTTGAGGCATTGGCGCTGCATGAGTTCGGCCTCACCTTCGGGCGTCAACCACAGATCCTGCTGCCGCCGCGTCATGATCCATCCTGGCAGGATGGAATTGACCCGCACGTTGTTCGGGCCAAGATCGCGGGCGAGCGCACGGGTCAGGCCCTGAACTGCCGATTTCGCAGTGGTGTAGCAGGGCATGTTGCCCTGCCCAATCACCCAGCTCACGGAGCCGATGTTGATGATCGAACCGCGCTCAGCCTGAATCATGTCGGGCGCGACCGCCTGGGCGGCAAAGAACTGGTGCTTGAGGTTGACCGCGATGCGCTCGTCCCAGAATTCCGGCGTGACGTCCTTGATGGAGTGGCGGTCGTCACGGGCCGCATTATTGACCAGGATGGTGATCGGCCCGATCGCCTCGCGGATGGCGGCGACCGCGCGCCTCAAGTCGCCGATGTCGCGAAGGTCGGCGTGCTCGAAATGTGCGCCGGCGTGCGCCGGCAGGCTGGCCAGTAGCTGCTTCGCGGCCTCCACATCGATGTCGATGAACCCGACCCGCGAGCCTTGGCCGATGAATTGGCGGACGATCGCCTCGCCAATGCCGGTAGCGCCGCCGGTCACCAGTACTGTTCGGTCCTTCAGGCTCGGATAGATGGCGCCTTGCATTGATGTCCTCTCGATTTCGCGCCTGAAGGGCGTGGTTTGGGGCGGCAGCTCAAGCAAGCCGCAGGTTGCGGTGTTCACTCGGTCGTTTCCATGTGGTTTCGGTCTACGACCCGCAGCGTCCGCCGCATCATGCCGTCGACGATTGCCGCCGACTCGCTCGGACGCATATATATGGCCGTGGACTTGAGCAACCACGGCAACACCGCCTGCTCGAGCCGCTCCTCATAGGCGCGGCGCATCATCTCAAAGGACTGCAGGCCCGGGCCCGCCAGAATGACGTGGTGGGGACGCAGCACCGATATGGTTGCGGCGACCGCTTCCGCAAGCGCGCGGCCTGCCTGCTCGAACAAGTGCTCGAGCCGGGGATCGCCGTCGCGTGCGCGCTCGCGCAAAAGAGCCATCTGCGCCTCGGACGGCTGCTGCGACACCGCGGGCGGCAAATCGAGAAAGGTGCGGGCGTCGCGGTAGAGCGCATAATCGGCAAGATAGGCCTCGACGCAGCCGCGTTGGCCGCAGCGGCATTGCGGACCGTTCGGTGCCAACTTGATATGGCCGATCTCGCTGCCGCCACCCGAGCGCGCTTCACCGTCGACGACAACGCCCATCCCGACGCCGTGGCCAACCATGATCGTGGCCGAGACGCCCTCTGCGAGTGCCGGTTCGGAAGCTGAGATGCCCAGCGCAACCGCGACAGCGTCGTTCGCCATCACGACCTCGACCCCGAATGCCCGCCGAATCGGCTTCGCCAGATCGATGTCGGTGACCGACAGTGCGGGACTCCATAAATGCCGGCCGGCGTCGGCATCCACGATGCCCTGCAACGCAATCCCGATTCCCAGCAGCCGGTCGCGCGGCGTAGCAGTCGCCTCGAGCATGGCGTCGATTTGCGCGATCACCAGCTCGCATAAGGCGTCTGCGTCGAGCGCACGCGTGGCGAGTGCAAGTCGCGATTGCGCCAGGCCAGAGCCACTGAAATCCGCGATCAGTGTCTCGATCAGGTTCATGCGCAGCGAGACGGCGATGATACGGCCAAACTCCGGATTCAGGGTCAGCAGGACTGCCGGCCGGCCACGGCGACGGCCATTCAGCCCGTCCGTATCCCCTTCCTCCGAATCATCGGGCCATGACAGCGCTGCGGTCGTCTCGATCTCGGCCTCGCACAGCACCTCATCGGCTATCAGTCTTGACGTTATGGCCGAGATGGCCGGGAAGCTCAGCCCCGTGCTGCGCGCGAGCTCCACGCGCGGCAATGGTCCGTGACGCCGCAGAACTTCGACAAGGCGGCCGCGGTTCGATCCGCGGACCACGTTCGAAGCACGTCTGCGCGGCTCTGGCTGGTCATCCATGCCGAATTTTTTAATTCACCAGCTAAAATTAATCAACATGCAGGTCGTAATGAGTGCCAAAAAGCACCGCATGGAACTGTGTCATTCTACCAACACTACCATTTTGACTTGAAGAAGTCGCCAAGAACATCCTTGACTCGGTATTTTGCCACGATAATTTGTTCGCGACGTGAATAAATACAAAAATAGCCGCGACAAGCGCGTGAAGCCCCGCAAAGCGGGGTGACAAAACGGCAAAAGGGAGGTGCTTATGACGGGCTCAATGAAGAAATTGATGGTGCCGCTGCTGGCGAGCGCAGCGGTGCTCGCGATGGCCGCCGGTGTGGCGCAGGCGCAGGAGAAAAAGACCATCGCGCTGGTGACCAATGTCGCGGCCGATTTCTGGACCATCGCTGGCCGCGGGCTGGAGAAGGCGCAGAAGGAGCATCCCGACTACAACATCCAGTTGATCGTCACCAACGAAGGGACTGCAGCGGGCCAGCGGCGCGAGCTGGACGACCTGTTGGTGCGCGGCGTCGCCGGCATTTCCATCTCGGTCGACGATGCGCCGCATGCGACCGAAGAGCTCAACAAGGTGGCGGCCAAGACCGTATTGATCACGACGGACAGCGACGCGCCGCAGAGCAATCGCCTCGCTTATATCGGCACCGACAACGTCGCGGCCGGCCGTCAGGCGGGCGAGGAGATCAAAAAGGCGCTGCCGAACGGCGGCAAGATCGCGCTGTTCGTCGGAACGATGGACGCCGACAACGCCCGCGAGCGTGTGCAGGGCATCAAGGAAGCGATCGCCGGCACCAAAGTTGAGCTGGTCGACGTGTTCACCGACCAGGTGGACTACACCAAGGCCAAGGCGAACATGGAGAACGTGCTCGTCAAATACCCCGATATCGCGCTGATGTCCGGCTTGTGGAGCTACGAAACACCGTTGATCTATGACGCGGTGAAGGCGGCGGGCAAGGTGGGCAAGGTGAAGATCGTCGGCTTCGACGAGGACCAGCGCACGCTGCGGGGCATTTCCGAGGGCGCGATCCAGTCCACGGTCGTGCAGCAGCCCTTCGAGTTCGGCTATCTCTCCGCGACCAACATCATCAAGACGCTGAACGGCGACAAATCCTGGGTCCCGGCGGACAAGAAGCTGATCGTGCCGACCAAGGTGATCGACAAATCCAGCGTCGCGGAGTTCACCGCCTACATGAAGGACCTGCTGAAGAAGTAAGCTCGAGTTGCGCTTCGGCGCCCGGCCGGCTCAGGCCGCCGGGCGCGTTGTGCAGGAGGAAACGGGGAATGGCGGAAACGCTGCTGGAGCTTGCCGGGATCGGCAAGACCTATCCGGGCGTCAGAGCCCTCGATGATGTCAACCTGCGCGTCTATCGCGGCGAGGTGCTGGGCCTGATCGGCGAGAACGGCGCCGGAAAGTCGACGCTGATGCGCATCCTGGCCGGCGTGATCGCTCCGAGCGAGGGCGTGATCCGCATCGGCGGGAAGGACCTCGCGCGGATGACAGTGAACGAGGCGACGCGGGCCGGCATCGCCTTCGTGCACCAGGAGCTCAACCTGTTCGAGAATCTCGACGTCGCGGCCAACGTCTTTATCGGACGCGAGAAACTGACCGGCGGCCCGCTGAAGCTCGTGGACAATGCGCAGATGCACGACCGCGTCACGCCGCTGCTGGACCGACTGGGCGCAGATTTCGCGCCGGACACGCAGGTCGACAACCTGTCCATCGCGCAGCGTCAGATGGTGGAGATCGCCAAGGCGCTCTCGATCGACGCGCGGGTGATCATCATGGACGAGCCGACCTCCAGCCTGACAATTTCGGAGACGGAGCGGCTGCTGGAGGTGATCGCCGACCTGAAGGCGCACGGCATCTCGGTGATCTATATCTCTCACCGGCTCGGCGAGATCATGACCTGCGCCGATCGCGTGGTGGTGCTGCGCGACGGACGGACGG
>DASREP010000018.1:0-61500 GCA_035652015.1 Bradyrhizobium sp.
GTTTCCTGGTTGAATCAGCTTGATGATGTTATCTTTGGACACGGCATATCGCTCCTTCGGTGGAGAAGTGGAGGCGTCAAGCACCCCCACGATATGCCGCCTTTCCGATTCCCGCCGTCACCAACTTTCAGCGATAGCTCCCCGCTTAATGCGGGGCATGACAGAGCTTGGGCGAAAGCGCCCCTTCCTCCCTTACTCCTCCTCGTCCTGCTGCTTGCCGCCGATCGGCTTCAGCCTGGCGGACACGGCGTCGAGATTGAGATCGTCATTCGACCTCCTCCGAGGTCTCGAATTCCGGCTCCTTGCGCGTGGTCTCGCAGGCTGCAGCAGGGTGTCACCCATTTGCATCGCGCCTGGAAAAGTTGCCGGTTGTGTTTGCCAGTCCAAGAATTGTTTCTTTGCAGCCAATCCGGTTTTCGAGAAATCGGCGATAGTTCGGCCGTGGGCGCTTGCGCTCGCGTTCTCATGGCCACACCAACATTGTGAATTTGTTTCAGATGAAGACGATCCTCTCCGCAATCGCACTTGCTGTCATTGGCACCGTCTCGGCACAGGCCGCCGACATGGCGGTCAAGGCGCCGCCGCTTCCCGCCGAGCCTGGCTGGACCGGCGGCTATCTCGGCCTCAACGGCGGTTACGGATGGGGGCGGGGTGACACCCAGACGGTGCCGGGCGACCCGAACTCACAGAATGTATTCAAGGGCCAGCAAAATATTCCGCCGCTCGCGGCGTCGATCGATACGCGCGGTTGGCTGGGCGGCGTTCAGGCCGGCTATGACTGGCAAATCGACCGGCACTGGCTCGTCGGTGTCGAGACCGATTTCGACGGCGCGAGTATCAGGAACGGGGGGTCCGTTCCAACGACCATCGGCTTCGGTCTGCAGCCAGCGACTTTCGGCGCCAGCCAGAGCCTAGATTGGTTCGGGACGGTGCGGGTCCGGGCAGGTTTCCTGCCAACGCCGGACCTGCTGCTCTATGCGACGGGCGGTCTCGCTTACGGCAGGGTCAACCAGTCAGCGACGCTGGCGCTGCCAGCCGGCCAGTCCAACTCGAGCGGCAATTTCGGCTTTGGCTATGGCTGCGGACCGATCTACGGCCTCAGCGCCAATTGTTTCGCCGGCGGCGGGTCGCGCGTTTCGACCGGCTGGAGCGCCGGCGTCGGCGGCGAGCAGCGCATCACGCGCAATTGGAGCGTGAGGCTGGAATATCTCCACGTGGACCTCGGGCGCGGCAACGCCACCATGCTGGGCAACCTGCCGCCAGGCGTGCCCCTCGCGGCGAGCTTTCTGAACGCGAGCTCGAGCGCGACCTTCGATCTCGTGCGCGCGGGGGTGAACTACCGGTTCTGATCCGCGGGAATAGCCGCAAGCCTCGGCCCCGCGTCCGGGGCAATGGCTGCGGCGTGCAAGCGCGCGCTCCTACTCCTCGTCCTGCTTCTTGCCGCCGATCGTCTTCAGCTTGGCGAACACGGCGTCGACATTGAGATCGTCGCTGGACTTCTCGGACGTCTCGTATTCCGGCTCCTTGCGCGTGGTCTCGGAGGCCGGCAGCAGCGTGGCGCCGCCATAGGCTGCATCGACCGGCTTCTCCTTGGCGGCGCGTTGCACCTCGAAATCGAGCTCGAGCTGCGAGCAGAGGCCGAGGGTCACCGGGTCCATCGGGGTCAGGGTCGAGGCGTTCCAGTGGGTGCGGTCGCGCACGCTCTGGATGGTGCTCTTGGTGGTGCCGACCAGGCGCATGATCTGGGCGTCCTTCAGCTCCGGATGGTTGCGGACCAGCCAGAGGATGGCGCTGGGACGTTCATGGCGGCGCGACACCGGGGTATAGCGCGGGCCCTTGCGCTTGGCCGCCGGCGGCAGCACGACCTTGCTCTCCTGCAGGCGGAGGCGGTACTCGGGGTTACTCTCGCCCTTTTCGATCTCCTCGCGGGTCAATTGGCCGTTGGAAATCGGGTCCATGCCCTTGATGCCCTGGGCGGCGTCACCGTCGGCAATGGCGCGCACCTCGAGCGGGTGCATCTTGGTGAAATCGGCGACCTGATCGAAGGTCAATGCAGTATTGTCGAGCAGCCAGACGGCGGTCGCCTTGGGCATCAGCGGTGCGTTGCTCATGGCAAATCTCCTTTGTGCTTCGCCCACCTGTTTGGAAGGCGAAGCCGGTGGTCATCAACGATGACGGGAATTTGCGCCCTATATAGGCCCTCCAGGGCCTTCCGCGCAATGGTTCTCGGCAACGGTTCTGGTGGCGGCGAGGGGCCGTCAACGGCCATTCCTGGCGGGCTGGTGTTCTGTTAAGTAACCCGAAAGACGTTGTGTTATGCAGGTCACTTAAGGGGCCGGATTGGGCGCTAAAGTGCCTTGACACAGCCTGAAAGCAAGCCCAAGTCCAGTACCAAGCCGTAACCCGAATTGATGTCCATTTGACCGTCCCTGGCCCGCCGGTGAGGGGTGATTCGGTCCTGAGATCGCTCCATGCCAGCCAAATCTGACCTGAAAGTCGTGCTTTGTTCGCCCCGTGGCTTCTGCGCCGGGGTGGTCCGGGCCATCGATACCGTGGAACGTGCGCTGACCATCTATGGTGCCCCGGTCTATGTTCGCCACGAGATCGTCCACAACAAATACGTGGTCGACGGCCTGAAGAAAAAGGGCGCCATTTTCGTCGAGGAACTCGCTGAAATTCCCGACAATACCAGCGCACCGGTGGTGTTTTCGGCCCATGGCGTGCCGAAGTCGGTTCCAGCCGAGGCCCAGGAGCGCAAGTTCTTCTCACTGGATGCCACCTGCCCGCTGGTGACCAAGGTCCACCGTGAGGCGGCGATTCACTTCAAGCGCGGCCGGGAGATCCTGTTGATCGGGCATTCCCATCACCCGGAGGTGGTCGGCACGCTCGGCCAGCTACCGCAGGGCGCGGTGACCCTGATCGAGACTGCCGAGGACGCGCACACCTTCGCCCCGAAGGATCCCAATAACCTCGCCTTTGTCACCCAGACCACGCTGTCGATCGACGACACCGCCGATATCGTCGCAATCCTCAAGGGGCGTTTTCCCAACATCTCCGGGCCGCACAAGGAAGACATCTGCTACGCCACCACCAACCGCCAGCTGGCGGTGAAGAAGGTGGCGCCGGTGGTCGATGCGCTGATCGTGGTCGGCGCGCCGAACTCGTCGAACTCGCAGCGGTTGCGCGAGGTCGCCGAGCGCGAGGGCTGCCCGATCGCCGTATTGGCGCAGCGCGCCAGCGATATCGACTGGGCGCGCTTTGAAGGCATCAAGAGCCTCGGCATCACGGCCGGCGCCTCGGCGCCCGAGGTGATCGTCGAGGAGATCATGGACGCCTTCGCCCAGCGCTTCGAATTGCATGTGGAGACGGTGTCGGCCGCGGAAGAGAACGAGTTCTTCCCGCTGCCGCGCTCGGTGCGCCCCGACGCGGCATAACTCAGATGGCGGTCTATACCGACGTCGCCGCCGACGAGCTTGCCGCGTATTTGAGCCAATACGACCTCGGCGACCTCTTGTCCTACAAGGGCATCGCCGAGGGGGTCGAGAACTCCAACTTCCTGCTGCACACCTCCAAGGGCGCCTTCATCCTGACGCTCTATGAGAAGCGCGTTGCCCGCGGCGACCTGCCGTTCTTTCTCGGCCTGATGACCCATCTCGCCAAGCACGGCATCAACTGCCCGCAGCCGGTCGAGAACAGGCAAGGCGAAGCGCTCGGCGAGCTCGCCGGACGCCCCGCCGCGATCATCACCTTTCTGGAGGGCATCTGGCCGCGCAAGCCCAATGCCACGCATTGCGCCGGCGTCGGGCAGGCACTGGCGAAGATGCATCTGGCGGGCGCCGATTTTGCGATGACGCGGGAAAATGCGCTGTCGGTTGCCGGCTGGCGGCCGCTGTTCGATGCAGCGGCATCACGCGCCAACGATGTGCAGCCGGGTCTGCGCGAGTTTCTTGGCACCGAGCTCGATTATCTCGCCAGCGGCGTGTGGCCGAGCAACCTGCCGCAGGGCGTGATCCATGCCGACCTGTTTCCGGACAATGTGTTCTTCCTCGGCGACAAGCTCTCCGGCATCATCGACTTCACCTTCGCCTGCAACGACATCCTGGCCTATGACGTTGCGATCTGCCTGAACGCCTGGTGCTTCGAGGCTGATCATTCCTTCAACGTCACCAAGGCGCGCGCCTTTCTCTCGGCCTATGGCAGGGAGCGCAAGCTGTCGGAAGACGAGCAGAACGCGCTGCCGCTGCTCGCGCGGGGAGCAGCAATCCGCTTTCTGCTGACGCGGCTGGTCGACTGGCTCAACGTGCCGCCGGGCGCGCTGGTGCGCCCCAAAGATCCCCTGGAATATGTCCGCAAGCTGCGCTTCCACCAGAGCGTGAAAAGCGTGCGCGACTATGGCCTTGCCGCAGGACTGGTCGCGTGAGCAAATTGCCCAAAGTTGCCGTGTATACCGACGGCGCCTGCTCGGGGAATCCCGGCCCCGGCGGCTGGGGCGCGATCCTGCGCTTCGGCGAGGTCGAGAAGGAATTGAAGGGCGGCGAGCCTCACACCACCAACAACCGCATGGAGCTGATGGCCGCGATCTCGGCGCTGGAAGCGTTGAAGGAGCCCTGTGTGGTCGAGCTCTATACCGACAGCCAATATGTGCGGCAGGGCATCACCGGGTGGATCCACGGCTGGAAGCGCAATGGCTGGCGCACCGCCGACAAGAAGCCGGTCAAGAATGCCGAGCTCTGGCAGCGTCTCGATGCCGCGCTGAAGCCGCATCAGGTGCATTGGCATTGGGTCAAGGGCCACGCCGGCCACGCCGAGAACGAGCGCGCCGACCAGTTGGCCCGCGATGGCGTCGCGATGGCAAGGCTGCAGCAAAGGGTGCGGGAGTAGTTGCTCGCTCCGTCATTCCGGGGTGATGCGTGAGCATCAAGCCCGGAATCTCGCGTCACATTCCGCTGTCGTCGCCCGGCTTGACTGGGCGATCCAGTACGCCGCGGCATCTCATGGGACGGCGCCGTCTCTGGAATACTGGATTCCCCGCTTTCGCGGGGAATGACAGTCGTGGTGTGGTTTGACAGAGCGCGTAGGGTGGGCAAAGCGAAGCGTACCCACCGTCGTGATGACCGGAGGTTTGGTGGGCACGGCGCGATGCGCCTTTGCCCACCCTACGGTCTGCGTGCCGGTGCTTACAGCTGCGCCAGCAGCGTATCTCCGCCCGACACTTCGACCTTGCCCGGCGCCGCCTCGAGGTTGAGCTTCTTCACCACGCCGTCCTCGACCAGCATGGAATAGCGCTTGGAGCGGATGCCGAGGCCGTTGGCGGAGGCATCGAGCTCCATGCCGATGGCCTTGGTGAAATCGGCGTTGCCGTCGGCGAGGAAGACCGCCTCATCGCGCTGGTCGGTGTCGCGCTTCCAGGCGTTCATGACGAAGGCGTCGTTGACCGAGACGATGGCGATGGTGTCGACGCCCTTGTCCTTGATGGCATAGGCGTTGAGGAAGATGCTCGGCAGATGCATCTTGTGGCAGGTGCCGGTATAGGCGCCGGGCACCGCGAACAGCGCCACCTTCTTGCCCTTGAAAATGTCGTCGGTGGTTTTGACCTGCGGGCCCTCCGCCGTCATGACGCGGAATTTGGCCTCGGGCAGCTTGTCGCCAACTTGGATGGTCATCGGTGAACTCTCCTGAAACGGGGACGGGACGTTCTAGTGCATTTTTGTGACCGGGGGAATGTCTTCGGGGCGTCGCGGTTATCCCCGGGGCACGGGCAAAATGTATCGCGGGATTTGGCCACGTCGCCGGGACGACCAAGAGACTGCTTCGCATCGCCCCGGAATGACGGAGCGCGTGGCTTTGCGTCCCTACGCCGCGGCCGCCGTCTTCTCGTCGCGCAATTGCCTTCGCAGGATCTTGCCGACATTGGTCTTGGGCAGCGAGGTCCGGAACTCGATGTGCTTGGGCACCTTGTAGTTCGTCAGCTGCGAGTGACAGAACTTGACGATGTCCTCCGCAGTGAGGTTCGGGTCCTTCTTCACGATGAAGGCCTTCACCGCCTCGCCCGACTTCTCGTCGGGCACGCCGATCACGGCGCATTCGAGCACGCCGGGATGGCTTGCGATCACTTCCTCGATCTCGTTGGGATAGACGTTGAAGCCCGAGACGAGGATCATGTCCTTCTTGCGGTCGACGATCTTGATGTAGCCGTCCGCGGCCATCACGCCGATGTCGCCGGTGCGGAAAAAGCCGTCGGCGGTCATCACCTTGGCAGTCTCGTCGGGCCTGTTCCAGTAGCCCACCATGACCTGGGGCCCCTTGGCGCAGATTTCGCCGGCCTGTCCGATCGGCACCTCGTTGCCGTCGTCGTCGCGGATCGAGATCAGGGTCGAGGGCACGGGAATGCCGATCGAGCCGTTGAACTCGGTCATGGTCGCGGGGTTGCAGGTCAGCGTCGGCGAGGTCTCCGACAGGCCATAGCCTTCCGCGATCGAGCAACCGGTGATCTTCTTCCACTGCTCGGCCACCGGTCGCTGCACCGCCATGCCGCCGCCATTGGAAATCTTCAGCTTGGAGAAATCGAGCTTGGCGAAATCAGGGTGATGCATCAGCCCGTTGTACAGCGTGTTGACCGCCGGGAAGCTGTTGACCTGGTACTTCATCAACTCCTTGATGAAGCCGGCAATGTCGCGCGGGTTGGGGATGAGCAGATTGGCGCCGCCGGCGCGCATTGCGAGCAAATAGCAGGCCGTCAGTGCAAAGATGTGATAGAGCGGCAGCGCGCAGACCACGAGCAGCTGGTCGACATGCGGCGGCGCCGCCAGCGCCGGCTGAAGCCACGCGTCGTTCTGCAGCACGTTTGCGACGATGTTGCGGTGGAGCAGGGTCGCGCCCTTGGAGACGCCGGTCGTGCCGCCGGTATATTGCAGGAAGGCGACGTCGTCGGCGCCGATCTTCGGCTTGTTGAAGGACAGGCCCTTGCCCGCTGCGAGCGCGTCGTTGAACGCGATGGACGTGGGCAGCGAATAGGCCGGCACCATCTTCTTGACCCGCCGCACCACGAGGTTGACGATCACGCCCTTGAAGCCGAGCAGGTCGCCCATGCTGGCGACGATCACATGCTTGACGGCGGTGTGCGGCAGCACCTGCTCCACGGTGTGGGCAAAATTCTCCAGCACGATGACCGCCTCGGCGCCGGAGTCCTTGAGCTGGTGCTCGAGCTCGCGCGGGGTGTAGAGCGGATTGACGTTGACCACCGCATAGCCCGCGCGCAGCACGGCGGCGGTCGCGATCGGATATTGCAGCACGTTCGGCATCATCAGCGCGACACGCGCGCCCTTGGCGAGCCCCTTGCCCTGCAGGAAGGCGGCAAGCGCCAGCGACATCTCGTCGAGATCGCGGTAGCTGATCGCCTTGTCCATGCAGATGAAAGCCTTGCGGTCCGCGAACTTCGCAAAGCTCTCCTCCAGCAACTCGACCAGCGAGCCATACTGGCTGACGTCGATGTCGGCTGGCACGCCGGCAGGATATTGCTTGAGCCAGATCCGCTCCATGGCTACTCCCCTCTCCCAAAGCACGCGTCTGCGTGGCGCTGAAGGCTTGTTTTGCCGCAGTATTGGGCCATGGCTGCGCGCAAGGCAAGCGGACTGGCAAGCCGCACCGCATGCTGCAGCTGCTTTAGCTTAACGGGCGGGCTAGCCGGCCGGCTTGGCGTCAGATGCCGCCGGCTTCGGCTTCTTGGCCGCGACCGGCTTGGGCTTGGCGGGCTTTGCCGTGCCGTCGGAAGCGGTGGCCGCGGGCTTGGCTTCCGGCTTGGCATTGGCCTGTTTTGCCGCACCCGGCTTGGCGGCGGCCTTTGGCTCGGCCTTGGCATCGCCCTTCGGCTCGTCAGGCTTTTTCGCCGCAATGCGCGCCTTTTTTCTGCCCTTGGCCTTCGGTGTTTCCTGGCTCGCGGTGTCGGCGGCCACGGCGGCAATCAGCCCGGCACCTGTCCGCGTCGGGCCGGTGTAGACCACGACCGGTTCAACCGTATCAGCCGGGCCTGCGATCAGTGCGGCCGGGTTGGTAACCTGCGGCTGCAGGCCGGCGGTGTAGAACATCGGGTTGGTGTCGCCCGTCGGGGTCGCCGTGCCGTTGCTGGCGATGTCATCCTCGTCGCTGGCCGGCTTGTGGTGATGACCGCCGCACATCTCGTCGCGCAGGTTCGGCGGCGAGGCATCGACCGGCACCAGGTTCTCGACCGTGCCGAGCGAAGGCTTGAGCCAGCCGAGCGAGTTCTGGGCAAAGCCCCGCTCCAGCATCTGGGCGGCGCGCACCGCGCGCATCTGGCCGGACGAGGCGCCGAGCACCACCGCGATCAGCCGCTTTCCGTTGCGCGTGGCCGACGCCACGAGATTATAGCCGGAGGCGCAGATGAAGCCGGTCTTGAAGCCGTCGGCGCCGGGATAGCGGCCGATCAGCTTGTTGAAATTCTGCGTGACGCGCCTGCCGAAGCGGATCGCGGGGATGTGGACGTAATATTCGTATTCCGGCAGGTCGTGCAGGAAGGCGCGCGCCAGGATGCCGAGATCGCGCGCCGAGGTGACGTGGCCGTCGGCCGGCAGGCCGTTCGGGTTGACATAGTGCGTCTGGGTCATGCCGAGCTTCTGCGCGGTGTCGTTCATCATGTCGGCGAAGCCGTCGATCGAGCCGCCGACGCCCTCGGCGAGCACGACCGCCATGTCGTTGGCCGACTTCACCATCATCATCTTCAGCGCATTGTCGACCGTGACCTGCGTGCCCGGCTTGAAGCCCATCTTCGATGGCGATTGCGAGGCCGCGGTCGGCGACACCGTGAACAGCGTGTCGAGGGTGATCTTGCCGTCCTTGACCGCCTTCAGCGTGACATAGGCGGTCATGATCTTGGTAACGGAGGCAGGGTACCAGGGGATGGTCGCGTTCTCGGCCTCCAGCACCTTGCCGGTATCCGCCTCGATCAGGAGATGCGCCTCGGCGTGCACAAGGCGCGGCGCAGCAATCGCAAGCGCCGCTGCGAGAACAAATCCGTGCAGCGTCACCTTGCGAAGCAGGCTGCGGAAAGGCGAGGAGACGTGGGAGGTGCGAGGCAGAGGCACTATCTGATTCCGGTCCTTTGCGATCCTCTCTTCAAGACCTGCCTCTATCGAAGAGAGACGGAGCGAAGGTTTTGAGTGGCGAGGCTCGGGTTTGACGCATGTTCCGGCGCGCACCGCGCACGGCGATGCAAACCTATACCGCCCCGGCGGTCCAGAACAGAGGCTTCCACTGACTAATTCGGCAGATATGACGGCCGAATTTCGACGTCAAATCAAACCTTGACGCCTGGCTTCTCGGGGCTTGCCCCAGCGCCCTGACGAGCATCGCCTTGTGTGCTGTTTTGGACCATGAACTGGGCACGTGCGAGTTCCGCGAAGCGGCCGCCTTTCGCGACAAGTTCATCGAAAGTTCCGCTTTCGATCACCCGTCCGCTCTCGAACAACAGGATCCGCGTGGCGTTGCGGATGGTCGAGAGGCGATGGGCGATCACGAAGGTCGTGCGTCCCCTCATCACCTCGTCGAGAGCCGCATTCACTTTTGCCTCGGTCACCGCATCGAGCGCGCTGGTCGCTTCGTCCAGGATCAGGATCGGCGGGTCTTTCAAGAGCGCCCGCGCAATCGACAGCCGCTGCCGCTCGCCGCCTGACAGCATCCGCCCGCGCTCACCGACAGGGGTGTCGAAGCCTTGCGCGCTGCGATCGATGAATTCCAGCGCCTGCGCGCGCGCGGCCGCCTTGCGCATGTCCTCTTCGTTCGCATCCGGCTTGCCGACGCGCAAATTGTCGGCGATCGAGCGGTTGAACAATAGCGCCTCCTGGAACACCACGCCGATGTTGCGGCGGAGCGAGGTGAGCTTGATGCCGCGTACATCCATGCCGTCGATCCTGATGAAGCCGGATTGCGGATCGAAGGCGCGGTGCAGCAGCGCGATCGCGGTGGACTTGCCGGCGCCGGTCGACCCGACCAAAGCGATGGTCTGGCCCGGCAGCGCGGTGAAGGAGAGATCCTCCACCGCCGGCCGCTTGCCGTCATAGGAGAAGCTGACGTCCTTGAACTCGACCAGCCCGGCAAACCGTCCGGCTTCGATCGCATCGGCGCGATCATGCACCGCCGGCACCGCATCCAGCACCTGGAAGAATTCCTTCAGCCGCGGCGCCTCCATGAAGATGTTGTTGATGAAGGCGACCACCTGTTCCAGCTTCTGGATCAGGATGGTGGCGAAGGAGACGAACATCACGATCTCGCCGACCGTGGTCAGGCCTTGCGCGTGCAGCGCGATGCCGAGGGTGAAGATCGCGAGCACCGTGATGGTGGTGGAGGCCTTGGTGATCACGGTCACCAGTGCCCACCAGGACAGCACCGGCATCTGCGCCGAGAGCAGATTCTGGGAGACGATGCGCAGGCCCTGCACCTCGGATTCGATCCGCACAAAGCTCTGCACCAGCGCGACATTGCCGATGGCGTCGGAGGCGCGCGCCGAGAGGTCGCTATATTGCTCCTCGACCTGGCTTTGCATGCCGTAGGTCTTGCGCACCACGAAGGTCGTGATCAGCGTGAACACCACGCAGAGCACGAACAACAGGATCGCGAGCCGCCAGTTCACCACCAGCGACAGCGGCAGCAGCACGATCACAGAGAGGATGGCGGCGAAATGCTCGCGGAAGAAGCCGAGCCACAGCCGCCACAGCGCGTCGGTGCCGTTGAGCATCACCTTCATCAGCCGGCCCGAATGGGTGCTCGAATGGAAGGTCAGCGGCAGCTGCAGGATGTGCTCGAAATAGCCGGATAGCACGACCTGGCGCTGCCGGTGCGCCAGCCGGTCCGCATTCAGCGCGACCGCGGCGCCGGCGACGATGGTGAACAGGCCGAAAGCGACCCAGGCGCCCAGCAGCGGCCAGGCCGCAGCGCTCGGCTGGTCGGAGGAGAGTACGTCGACAATGCGGCCGAACAGCACCGGCTCGGCAAATTGCGCGCCAGCCAGGATCAGATTGGCAAAGGCGAGCACGAGACCAAGCCGCGCCTCCTTGCCGAGCAGTTCAAGCACACGAATGTAGAGGCGAAACATGCCGACAGGATCCCCCAAGCAAAATCCAGAGCAGAAATTCCGAGCCAACGCCGGGCGGCGAGCTTTGTAACGCGCCATTGTAAGCAGGGATTGCGCGCGAGCTCAATTGATCAGGCGGGAGGCCGCCGGCGGCAGGAAGCTGTCGTCGAAGATATCGGAGACGTCGGGCTTCTTGTGAAACTTGAAGTCCTCGCCGACCTGGTCGATGGCGCGCGCAAAGCGCGCCGGATCGATGCCGCCGAGACCGTTGCGCCTGACCTCGCCGGTAAGAATGTTTTCGGCAATGACGCTGCGCAGCCGTTCGAGCTCGAGATCGCGATCGCCGCCATCCATGCGCGCGACGACCTCGTCGACGGCGCGCTCCGGGTCCTTGATCGCGAGATTGGTGCCGGCAATGACGGCTCGCACAAAGCCCCTCACCGCCTCAGGGTCGCGGCCCGCAAAGCCCGGATTGACGATCACGGCAAAGCCATAGGCCTCGCAGCCGTAGTCGGCATAGCGCAGTACCACCAGGTCGCTTGCGGGCACGCCGCGGTCGCGCAGATTGACTGCGGAGAGATAGGAGAAGCCGTCGACCGCGTCGACCTGGCCAGCCGACAGGATCGGCTCCCGTACCGCCGCGCTCATCTTGTAGACCTTTACCGCGGACGGCTTGATGCCGTTCGCCTTTGCCAGCGCCTGCCACAGACGGAACGTCAGGTCGCTGTCGGCGACCCCGAGCGTCTTGCCTTCCAGATCCGCCAGCGCATGGATGCCGCGGCTCTTGCGCGCGACGATGGCGTAGGGCGCCTGGTTGAACAGCATGAGCACCGCCTTGACCGGCGGCGCGTCGGCCCTGCCGCGAAAGCGGATCAGCTCGTTGATGTCGGCGAGCGCGAACTCGCTGTCGCCGGCGGCCACGCGTGCGATCGCCTCCCGCGAGCCGTCGACAAAACGAAAGCTGACGGCAAGATGCTCCGCGCCGAACAGGCCGCGGCTTGCCGCGAGCATGAAGGGCGCCATGCTGGCATCAAGCGGACGGTCGAAGGCAAGCTGCACCGAGCCGAGGGCAGCATTCTCGGCCGCGCGGCCCTGCCCGCCCGAGACAAGCAACGCGAGGCCCGCCAGGGCGGCGAGGAAACAGCGGAACGGGTTGCTCCGTGCTGGACGCATGATGTCACGCCGCGGACGTTGCGGCCCGATCTGCGGTTGGGCGGAACCGCCGCCGCAACCATCCTTGAGCCGTCATTCTGGAGCAGCGAAGCTGAACGGTCCATGAGCATTTCGGTCGCTGAAATGG
The DNA here is from genome assembly GCA_035652015.1 of Bradyrhizobium sp. Classification (GTDB taxonomy): domain Bacteria; phylum Pseudomonadota; class Alphaproteobacteria; order Rhizobiales; family Xanthobacteraceae; genus Bradyrhizobium. The sequence continues at coordinate 12,384 of DASREP010000018.1, forward strand.
CGCAAATCGCCTGCTGCCGGCAGCTCCCTTTGTGACAACCGTACGAATACGGTAACCCGTAATCATACGGTTACGCCGCGAGGGCGAATCGGCGAAAAACACAACCGGACATCCGCGGTTGAGCGGCTCCTCCCTTACCTTGATCCGTCGGCCCCATCGGCCGGCGGATTTTTCTTTTGAGCCTTTGCATTAACGCGCTGGCGATGGCTTTCAACTATTTTGGCTCGCCATGAGTGATTCGATCGAACGGCTTTATCAGGCGGTGCTCGCCGCCCGGCATCTGGACCCGGCGACGTCGCGCACCGCGCGGCTGTTTCAGCGCGGCCCTGCCAAGATGGCCAAAAAGGTGGCCGAGGAGGCCATCGAGGTCGCGCTCGATTCCGTGGGCGGCGATGCACAGGCGATGGTCCGCGAAAGCGCCGATCTGCTGTATAACCTTGCCGTGCTGTGGGCCGCCTCGGGCATCCGCCCGGCCGACATCTGGCGCGAGATGGAGCGGCGCGAAAATCTGCTCGGCATTGCCGAAAAGCTGCCGAAGTCGCCGCTGAAGATCTCCAAGGCCGCCGCTGCCCGCGTTGCCACCCGGCGACCGATTGTTGCCCTGGAAGGGCGCAATCTGCGCAAGCGGCACTAGTTCCCTCAGCAAAATTGGTCCGTATTGAGATGGACAAATTCCGCGCATGATGGTTCATCGCCGCCATGCTGAGACGGATCTATGACTGGTGTATCGACGCCGCCCACAAGCCTCATGCGCTGTGGATCATGGCGGGCGTGGCGTTCGCCGAAAGCTCATTCTTCCCGGTGCCGCCGGATGTGATGCTGATCCCGATGTCGCTGGCGCGGCCCAAGGCCGCCTGGCTTTATGCATCGGTCTGCACCGTGGCCTCCGTGCTCGGCGGCATCCTGGGCTACGCCATCGGCGCATTGCTCTATGACTCGCTCGGCCACTGGCTGATCCAGGTCTACCATCTCTCCGACAAGGTCGAGGCCTTTCGTTCCGGCTACGCGGCCTGGGGCGCGCTGATCATCATTGGCAAGGGGCTGACGCCGATTCCCTACAAGCTCGTCACCATCACCTCGGGCTTTGCCGGATTCAATGTCTGGCTGTTCATCGTTTGCTCGATCATCGCGCGCGGCCTGCGCTTCTTTGTCGCGGCGGTCCTGCTCAATCGTTATGGTGAATGGATCAGGGTGAGGATCGAGAGGAACCTCACGATGTGGGTGGTGCTCGGGGCCGCCGTGCTGGTGTTCGGATTCGTCATCGTCTACTGGCTGCTCTGATCGCGGCGGCAAATTGCATGCAGACCGAGGATGTCTTGAGGCGGGCTCTCGTCTGGTGAACCGGATTGTTGGGTGTGATAGCTCATGGCAAACGTCCCGCTCGCTGCCGCCCGATTGTTTGCTAGCCACTACCAGCTCGTCCTTTGCGATGATCCGGACAGTCCGCTCCCGGACGACGACAACTGGACCAACGAGGGCGCAGCGCGAGGCTTCGCCGGCAACCCGTCGTTCCGGATGGTTGGAACGGAGGCGGACCAGAACGTTCATTGGGTTGAACTCTGCATATCGGATCAACCGCCCGTCCTGGATGAATGGCAGCGCGTCACATGCGTTCACTTCCGGTCCCTGACGGGGAAGGCGCATGTGATGTCCGTCATCGATCAGGTGCCCGCGATATCCGTCGACATCCCGCCGGGAGATTATGCTGCGTATTTCGCAGCACAGAATCTTGGAGTCGACCAACTCACGCTTGGCGAAGACAGAAAGCTGTCCGACACGGAGTTGGCCGTTCGCAGGGATTTGGAGTGGTACCGGATTTTCCTGGTTCGGTGCATCCCCGACCGTGAGGGCCGCCTCAAGGACGCGCCGAGTTGGTCCGCATCGACAGAGGGCTAGGCCTCGTTTCCTGCTGCATCCGCAGTTGCCTTCATGGCATGATGTCTGGCATCTTTACAGTGGAAAGCAACATCATCCCGCATCGCGGAATAACCAAGGAATCGCTCGAACCATGTCCATGCCAGCCTTGTTCAAGGGCCGCCTCTCGATCCCGGTGATCGGTGCGCCGCTGTTCATCATCTCCGTGCCCGACCTCGTGATCGCGCAATGCAAGGCCGGCGTGGTCGGCTCGTTTCCGGCACTCAACGCGCGGCCGCCGGAGTTGCTCGACGAGTGGCTCCATCGCATCAAGGAGGAGCTCGCGGCCTACGACAAGGCGCATCCGGAACGGCCCTCGGCGCCGTTTGCCGTCAACCAGATCGTGCACAAGTCGAACAACCGGCTCGATCATGATCTCGCGCTTTGCGAGAAGCACAAGGTGCCGATGATCATCTCCTCGCTCGGCGCGCGGGAGGAGCTCAATCAGACCGTCCACAATTGGGGCGGCATCATCTTCCACGACGTGATCAACCAGAAATTCGCCCACAAGGCGATCGAGAAGGGCGCCGACGGGTTGATCCTGGTCGCGGCGGGCGCGGGCGGCCACGCCGGCACCATCTCGCCTTTCGCGTTCGTGGACGAGACGCGGCAATGGTTCGACGGCCCGATCGCGCTGTCGGGGGCGATGGGCAACGGTCGCGCCATCCGCGCGGCGCGCATCCTGGGCGCTGATTTCGCCTATATCGGCTCGGCCTTCATTGCGACCAAAGAGGCCAATGCGGTGGAGCGCTACAAGGAGATGATCACGACCTCGAGTGCCGAGGACATCATCTATTCCAACCTCTTCACCGGCGTCCACGGCAACTACCTGAAACCGTCGATCGTCGCCGCCGGCATGGACCCGGAGGCCCTGCCAACGTCGGATCCCTCCAAGATGAGCTTCGGCACGGACGCCTCCGGCGAGCGCGCCAAGCCGAAGGCATGGAAGGAAATCTGGGGCTCAGGCCAGGGCGTCGGCTCCGTCGGCAAGGTCCTGCCAGCCGCCGAGCTGATCGCGCGGTTCAAGCAGGAATACGACGAAGCCAAGGATCCGCCGCTGTAAGCCAAGCGGCACGCTGCACCTCGCCCCGCCTGCGGGGAGAGGTCGGATCGCATCGAAGATGCGATCCGGGTGAGGGGGATTCTCCGCAGACTCAGTTGCTTCCGAATTTGCGGAAGCAGCCCCTCACCCCGACCCTCTCCCCGTGAAGAACGGGGCGAGGGAGAACGGGCATCGAGCTTCAGGCTACTCCAGCTCGATCGGCTGATACTTCCCGTTGTCGTCGATCGCGGTGCCCCAGATCTTGTGGGACGCCTGATGCTCGCCCTTGCCGAAGCCGAGCGCGGTGCCGAGGCCCAGGTCGAGGTTGCGCATGTTCTCCAGCGTGTCGATCAGCCGCTCGGTCTCGAGCTGCGGACCCGCGCGCTTGAGGCCCTGGATCAGCACATTGGCGGCAACGTAGCCCTCGAGCGAGACATAGTCCGGCGCCTCGCCCGGGAAGTACTTGGCGAGCGCGTTCTTGTATTCGATCACCGAGCTGGAATAGCCGCCGACCGCCGGCACCACCTGGGTGACGATCACGCCGCTGGCATAGCGGGGTCCGAGCAGCATCAGTTCGTCCGCAAGCTCGGTTGAGCCGACGAACGAGACGTTGCTGTAGACCAGTCCGGGGAACAGGTCGTGGGTCTTCTCGATGAACTTGGCCGCGGCGCGGTAGGTCGCGACCATGACCACCGCCTTGATCGGGGGCTTCTGCAGCTTGAGCAGATTGACCGCCTCGTCCACATCCACCGTGTTGCGCTTGTAGCCGAGACGCAGGATCGTGCCGTCATTCAGCCCCATCGTGCGATACGCCTTGGCGACACCCGCGAAGCCCGCATCGCCATAGGCGTCCTGCTGGGCAAACACCGCGATCTGCTTCGCCGGGATCCGGCGGATCTTGACCAGGTAGCGTACCGTCGCATCGGTTTCCTCGGCGTAGGAGGCGCGGTAGTTGAAGACGTAGCGATCCGGCGGGTCGTTGCGCAGCAGGTTGGCCCCGGTGAAGGCGCCGAAGAACAGCGTGCGGTGCTCGAGCGCGAAGGGCAGCGCCACCGCGGCGGTCGGCGTGCCGACATTGCCGATGAAGCCGAACACCTGCTCCTTGTCGTAGAGCTGCTTCATCGCCTCCAGCGTCCGCGCCGGCTCATAGCCGTCGTCGGCCGCGACGAGCTTCAGCATGCGCCCGTCGATGCCGCCGGCCTCGTTGGCGCGGCTGAAGGCGGTTTCGATGCCGAGCTTCATCTGCCGGCCGAGCTCTCTGGCTGCACCGGAGAACGGCGCGACGATGCCGAACTTGATCTCGTTGGCGGTCACGCCGCGTACATTCATCGCGGGCGCCTGCGGAAGGGACACCATCGGCGCCGTTGCGGCAGCCGCCGGGCTCGGGGCGATCACGCCGGAGAAGCCCGAGCCGCTGCTGGCGGGCGCTGCCGGCGGTCCTGCGATGGATTGCTCGAGCTCGGCCAACTGACGCTCGGCCGCTCTGCAGTCGATGCGGCCCGCGTTGATCGCGGCGCGGCCATCGCTGACATAGCGGTCGAAGATGCGCGCGAGGTCGTCACGCTCGGCGTCGCTGGTTGCGGTCTGCCTGATCACCGCGCGAAATTTGTCGGCGATGCTCTGGATGCGCCCCTGCGCGATGTCGGGACAGGCGAGGGCCGAGCCGATGATCGGCCCGACGCGGCCGGCGAGATCGCGTACGACGTCGCCGGGCGCCGCTTGCGCGGCGCTCGTGAAGAGGATGCCGGCAAGCGCCATGGCGACGCAAACAGGCCGCCAATGCCGCGCCGAGGTGATGCTGGACGCGTGATGAGACATGGTTAGTCCCCCCTTGGGAATTCAACTAGTGGGCCTTATCTCCGGCATCGACTTTCTGTCGCCAAAGCATGAATTGCTTGAGCAGCCCTTCTGACTGTTCGTGGTGGGCGGCCTGTTCGTGGTTGGCGGACTGATCGCCACCGCTGGCCTGGATGAGAGAGCGGAATTGCGCCAGCGCGGGCTTGGTCGCATCCTCCGGCACCGATGCCGGCGCCGCTGCGGCAAATGACGGGGCGGCCTCGTCATGCGGGGCCAGCGTGACGAACAGCGTCGCGGCGATGGCGGCTACGCCGACGGCAGCGCCGATGCCGATCCATGCGCGGCGCCACAGCCGACCCTCAACTCCCGGCGGCTCCGGAACAACTTCGGGGTCCATCTGCCGGCGCAGCGATTCAAACACGGCGTTCTCGAGCTCGGCGCTCAAGGAAGGCGGCGTCGGCGGCGCGCGCCGGACCGGTTCCGGTTTTGCGGCCCGGTCGAACGGCGTCTCGCCTACGTTCGAAGAGACGCTGGAGAGGCGCAGCTCCGGACGCGCATTGGTCCGCCGCGGCGCATAGTGAAGCGGATCCTGCGGATTGGTCGGGGTCTCTTCACTCATCGCACTCATACGCTACTCCTCTTTACGCAACTGACACACGCTGGCACGTTCCGGGCCGTCGAGGCCAGACACAGAAAAGCAGAGCGCGCCTGTTAGTCCCGTGGGGGCAGCCGCCGTGCTCGACTAAATCGAGCAAAATCATGGCATGGTTACGACACCGCCGGCCAGATAATCGCAAAAACATCGTTAATTGCGAAAGCATCGTCGAGACTACAGCGTCGCCATTCTTTCCCTTGCCCGTCCCCTGGCAATCCTTGGCAAGTGTCTTTGGCAAGTGCCGAAGCTCACCCGCGGACGTGACGGTCTGCTCGTTTCACCGAGAAGTGATGCAGCCAAGCAACGTCTTTATTAAGCTCAAAACAGGGCAGAACCACGTTGAGTCTTTGTTAACTAAGCACTCTATCGGGCATTTCTGCGGCGACTTCGGGACATTGTCAACCGCAGTCCCGGAATTAACCGGCCGTTAACCATGACGGTCGTTGAGTTAATCAAGCCTTAAACCGAACGTCGAGTTGAACCCATGGACGCTATTGCCGAGCCAGTCAGCCAGCCGGTTCGCCTGCGCGGCCGCTCCTATCTCGCTTTTGTGCTGACGCCGGTGGTGCCGATCATCGAGTGGCTCAAGGATCTCGATGACACGCTTGCGCGCTCACCGGGCTTTTTCGTCGGCAAGCCGGTCGTGCTCGATCTCTCGGCAGTGGAGCTCAGCCGCTCCGCGATCACGCATCTCATCGTCAGTTTGGAAAAGAAGAACATCCGCATTCTCGGCATCGAAGGCGTGGATGTCTCGCTGCTCACCTCGACCATGCCGCCGGCCCTGAGCGGCGGACGCGCTTGCGCCGTTGCGGCGGCCGAGCCGGAGAAAGCCGAGGTGAGGGCCCCTGTGGCCTCGCTGATGCTCGACACCCCGGTACGCTCGGGTCAGTCGGTGGTGTTCCCCGAAGGCGACGTCACCGTGCTCGGCTCGGTCGGCTCCGGCGCGGAGATTGTCGCCGGCGGCTCCATCCATGTCTACGGGACGCTGCGCGGCCGCGCCATGGCTGGCGTCAACGGCAATCCGTCGGCGCGCATCTTTTGCCAGAAGATCGAGGCCGAGCTGCTCGCGATCGATGGCTACTACCAGACGGCGGAGGAATTGGACGCAAGCCTGCGCAATCGGCCCGCGCAGGCCTGGCTTGACGGCGGGGTCATGCGGATCACGCCGCTTATTTAAAGAGAACGTAGAGTTCAAAGGAGGTTCATGATGGCCAAAGTGCTCGTGGTGACGTCGGGCAAAGGCGGTGTCGGCAAGACCACGTCCACCGCTGCGATCGGCGCGGCGTTGGCGCAGATCGGGCAGAAGGTCGTGGTGGTGGATTTCGACGTCGGCCTGCGCAACCTCGACCTCGTGATGGGGGCCGAGCGACGCGTGGTGTTCGACCTCATCAACGTGGTGCAGGGCGTTGCAAAGCTCAGCCAGGCCCTGATCCGCGACAAGCGGCTGGAAAATCTCTGGCTGCTGCCGGCCTCGCAGACCCGCGACAAGGACGCGCTGACCGAGGAGGGGGTGGGACGCATCATCGCCGAGCTCAAGCAGACCTTCGATTGGGTGATCTGCGACAGCCCTGCGGGCATCGAGCGCGGTGCGATGCTCTCGATGCGCTATGCCGACGAGGCCGTCATCGTCACCAATCCCGAGGTCTCCTCGGTCAGGGATTCCGACCGCATCATCGGTATGCTCGATTCCAAGACGGTGAGAGCCGAGAATGGCGAGCGCGTCGAGAAGCACATCCTTGTTTCGCGCTATGACGCGGGCCGCGCGGCCCGTGGCGAGATGCTCAGCATCGACGACGTGCTGGAGATCCTGGCGACGCCGCTGCTCGGCATCATTCCGGAGAGCCAGGACATCCTGCGGGCCTCCAATGTCGGCTGCCCCGTCATCCTCAACAGCCCGGCGAGCGCCGCGACGCGTGCCTACATGGATGCGACACGCCGGCTGCTCGGCGAGACGGTGACGATGGCGGTGCCGAGCGAACGCAAGGGGCTGATCAACAAGCTACTCGGACGGAGGGCTGCATGAGCTTGCTGCGGTTCTTTTCCAACCGCAATTCCTCTGCGGCTGTCGCACGCGAGCGGCTGCAGATATTGCTGGCGCATGAGCGCAGCGAACTCGGTCAGTCCGATCTCGTGGTGCGGCTGCGTGAAGAAATTCTCGCCGTGATCGCGCGGCATGTTACCCTCGATCCCGACAAGGTCGTAGTCAGGATGGACAGGGGAAAACATGTCTCGACGCTGGAAGTGGATATCGAACTGCCGAACGAGCCGATGGCTCGCGCAAGCTGATCTTGGGCCCGCGCAAGCTGATCGTGGGCGCGCGCGAGCCGATATCGGGTTGCTCGCGGCGGCCTGATCGATGGAAGCCATTTTTCGCGTCGAGGACAATCGCGTCCTCGTCAGCCCCAACGCCGCCGGACCCTGGGATCCGCGCATGCAGCATGGCGCGGCGCCGTCCTCGCTTGCGGTGTGGGCGGCCGAGCGCATTGCCACGCCGAGCGAGATGCGGATTGCGCGCGTCACCATCGATCTGATGCGTCCGGTGCCGCTTAAGCCGCTCACCGTCGAGACCGAGGTGCTGCGCGAGGGACGCAAGATCCAGCTCTGTGCGGTCAGGCTGAAGGCCGACGGCATGCTGGTGGTGGCCGCGACCGTGCTGAAGGTCCGAACGCTGGCGCAGCCGTTGCCCGCGGATATCGCTGAGGAGAAGGTCACGCTGCCGGGGCCCGACGTGGCGCCGGAGGATCCGGCCAAATTCTCCAACAGCCCCTTCGTCACCGGCATGTCGCTGCGTTCCGCCCGCGGCAAGTTCGGCGTGCCCGGACCAGGCGCGATCTGGTATCGCGTCGACCGGCCGCTGGTCGAAGGCTTTGCCGTCTCCCAGGCGATGCGCGCCGTCGCCGCCGCCGACTTTGCCAACGGCACCTCGGCGGCACTCGACTTCCGCCACTGGACCTTCCTCAACGCCGACCTCACCGTCAGCATGGCCCGCGAGCCCCTGGGCGAATGGATCCTGCTCGACGGCGAATCCTGGATCGGCCCCGACGGTGCGGGGCTCGCCATGATGCGCCTTGCGGATGAGCGCGGCTATTTCGGCCGGGCGGTGCAGAGCCTTGTGATCGAGAAGCGGTGAGGGGCGCGATAGACTGATCCGTCACAATGCAAACCGGAAACGCCCTTGCCTGATACCGACACCCTTGCCCGTTTTCGCGATCGTCTGCAGCTGCCGCTGATCGCTGCACCCATGTTCCTGGTCTCCGGCGTGGAGCTCGTGTCCGCAGCCTGCCGCAACGGCGTGATCGGCGCATTTCCGACCGTGAACTGCCGCAGCGCTGAACAGCTCGAGGCCTGGCTTGCCGAGATCGAGGGCCGCTTGCACGCATTCGAGGACGAGCATGGCCGGCCCGCGGCGCCGGTCTGTCCGAATCTCATTGTGCATCGCTCCAATGCCCGACTCGCCGATGATCTTGCCGTGCTGCTGCGGCACGAGAGTGAGATCGTCATCACCTCGGTCGGCTCGCCGGCGCCTGTGGTGCAGCCGCTCCATGATGCGGGGTCCCTGGTGTTTGCGGACGTCGCCACCATCCGCCATGCCGAACGCGCGCTTGAAGCGGGCGCCGACGGGCTGGTGCTCCTGACCGCGGGCGCCGGCGGCCAGACCGGTTGGCTCAACCCGTTCGCGTTCGTGCGCGCAGTGCGCGGCTTCTTCGACGGCCCGATCGTGCTTGCCGGCGGCATCAGCGACGGCCATGCGCTGCGGGCGGCAGAGGTGCTGTCCTGCGATCTCGCTTACATGGGCACCAAATTCATCGCCACGCGCGAAAGCATGGCCGACGAGCGCTACAAGGCCATGCTGGTCGCCTCGTCCGCCGACGACATCCTGCTCACCACGGCATTCACCGGCCTGCAGACCAACATGCTGAGGCCCTCAATCATCGCCGCCGGGCTTGATCCGGACGATCTGCCGGCGCGCGGCGCCATCGAGATCGGCAAGGATATCGATGTCGCGGCCCGCGAGGCGCATCCGAAGCGCTGGCGGGACATCTGGAGCGCGGGCCACTCGACCTCGGGGGTGACGGCGGTGCTGTCCGTCGAGGATCTCGTCGCGCAGACGGCGGCGGAATATCGCGCCGCGAAATCGTGAACGCACCTGGTCTTAACCTTAACGCGGCATTAACCAGCGCAGTCCGACAATCCCGCCATCACCCGAGAAGCCCCCGGTTCGGGCTTCGGGGCGGGAAAAGGGATTTTCGGGAATGGCACTCGAGAGGTTTTTCGACAAGACGCCGGCGACACTCGATGAACTGCGCAACCGCGTCTACTTCGCCCTGCAGCGCCATCCGCTGTGCCGCGAGGTCAAGTTCGACGTCGTCTCGACGCCCCGCACGGCACGGGGGGCCAACTGGACGGTGAGCCTGCGCTCGGTCGAGCCGCGCGCGCTGTTTGAGGCCTCCGATATCGTCGCCGACATCCAGGACGCCTATGAGCTTGCCTTAGCTGCTTGAAATTCAAGAACTTTTCGCGCGTTTACCATGGCGCTCAGTTGTTCCGGGCGCGCCGCAACGATGGCCCGTTTAAGCCTTAATTAACGCTCAGTGTTTCGCGAATTGTCTGACTATTCCGACGGGACGGAGAGTTGCTTGACCAAGTCCATCACACTCCTGGCGCTGGCCTGCTTGCTTGTTGCGGGATCGGCGGTCGCCAGCATTCTCACCCGTGAAAGCATTCCCGCCGCCGGCGTCGCCGCCTCACTCCCCGATCTCAAGGGGAGCATCATGGTGCCGAACCGGGAGGCCAAGCAGGACAAGCTGGCGGTTGTCGCGCCGCCGGAGACGGCGGCCGCACCGCAGCCTATCGCAGTCGCGACCGAGCCGCTGCGCCAGGCCTATGCCTCCTCAACCGACGCCGACATCGAGGCCGCCAGGGAAGCCGTCAAGGCCATGACACCTGCGGAGACGACGCGTGCGGAGACCACGGAGCTTCCGCCGCCGAAACCGAAGGTCGCGACCCGTACGCAGCCGCAGAAGACTTACGCTTTCCTCTCTGACGCCCAGATTGCGGGGATCAAGGAGCGGCTGCATTTGACCTCCGACCAGGAATATTACTGGCCCGGCATCGAGCAGGCGCTGCGCGGGATCGCGCGCAAGATCCAGGCGGCGCGGCTGTCGAACCCGAACGCCAATGCGGGCTCGATCGATCCGGATTCGCAGGAAGTGCAGCAGCTGAAATCGGCGGCGATGCCGCTGTTGTTCCAGCTGCGCGACGACCAGAAGGAAGAAGTGCGGAAGCTCGCCCGCGTGATCGGGCTCGAGAAGGTCGCCTCTGCGATCTGAGGCTTGCGCTCCGTAGCCCGCATGGGCGACTGCGACATGCAGGGCGCGCACAAGACCCGGATATCGCTTTCGCTCATCCGGGCGACCGGAATCAAAACATCAAGGACGCACGCCGACCCGCGGGCTCGCTTGCCTGGCCCGCGGATTGGCGCCTTGCGCGGCCGTCACCCGCCATGGGCCTCGACGACCTCGCGGCAAGGCGTGGAGAGCCTGGCCTTGTTCTGGGCGAGGCAGGCGCGCATCTCGGGCGGGTGACCGATGAATTGCGCGCAGAGGCTTTGGGCATCGGCGCGGCAGGCCAGCTTCTCCTGCATCGAGGGAGCGGAATCCGCCATCGCCTGCGAGGCGCCCGCAATCAGCAGGGTAGCCGCGAGGAGGACGGAGGAGCGGTTGATCGATTTGGTCATGACATCACCTTTTGGCTTTCAGGGATTGGTGTTGAAAGTGACCAGAACCTCCTCGAAACGTGGCGCGCGCGCCATGCCATGATCATGGGAGGCGGCCTCCCATGCGCCATATTTGGATCCCCGGATTTCCGGAATAACATAATCTTGCCAACAAGATAGCGGCGACGAAAAACCCCGCCCCGGCCCTCGAAAATCCGCATCGACCACCTCGCGCGCCCATGCTCCCATCTTCATGGGATGTTGGAGGCGCGCGCCTTCGAGCATGTATCGCCGCGTCGGTTGCGACGGCCACAGGGCCGATCGTGAGAAACCGAGATAGAGATCAAAGGAGAGATACCATGTCGAAGTCCAAGACCTTCAGCGCTGCCGTTGCGGCTGTCCTCTTGTCAGTTGCTGCGGCTTCCCTCGCCACCACGCCCGCGAATGCCGCGGTGGTCTGCAAGACCGCCGGCGTGCCGCAGGGCTGCGTCGTTGCTCCGACGGCCGCTCCGGTCGTGGTCGCGCCCGCCGCGCCGGTTGCCGCCGCCAGCGTGACGCGCGTCGGTTACTATGGCCGCTACTATGGTGGCCCGGCTGCCGTGAAGCATGTCGGCTACACCCGCGTCACCCCCTATGGCGTGCGCCATGTCGGCTACACCCGCGTGTGGCGCTAACGCGCATCACTGTCCGGGAAGCGGTGAGGCAATATCAGCCTCACCCGCGTCCCGGTGCTGTTGGAGACCACCTCGCATGTCGCCCCACAGCGCGCGGCGCGGCTCTGCATGTTGCGCAGGCCGCGTCCCGCTGACCGGCTGGCGCCGCTCGCGGGTGCAAATCCCTGGCCGTCATCTTCCACGGTGATGCAGCCATAGGCCCCGGACAGATCGGTGAGCGTGGCGATGCTCACCGTGATCGTCGTCGCACTCGCATGCTTGACCGCGTTGGTCACCGCCTCATCCAGTAGCCGCACGATCTGGATCACGTGCGAAGGCCGCAGCTCGGGATGCACCGGCAGGCCGGGCGGCGTGATCTTCCAGTCCAGCGCAATGCCGTGCGGGCGCAGTTGTGCCGTGAGGCGGTCGCGCCAGGAGCCCAGCGCCAGCATCAGGTCGCCGCCGATATCGTCCATGGAATCGATGACAAGGCGCAGGTCCTTCAGCGCGGCACGCGCGGCCTCGCCGACGCCGCTTGCGGCCTGGTCGCGCTCGGAGAGCGCGACGATGCTGACGAGCTGGCCGCCGAGACCGTCATGCAGATCGCGCATCAGCCGCGTGCGCTCGCGTGCCAGCTCGACCGCGCGCGCCTGCTCCTGCTCGCGGACGAAGGCGGCTCGCAACTTCTCTTCGGCCTTCCGCAGCTGAGTGACGAGATGCGCCGCAAAGCCGTCGACGCGGTTGAGCGCGCGGGCAAAGCGCCAGGTCAGCCCGGCGCCGATCGCGATCAGCAGGACCGAGTAGGACAGCCGGCTGAAGAACAGCCGCCGGTCCGGCAGGATCTGGGCCACCGACAGCACGTCGTGCGCGAGGCACGTCATCACAATGGTGACGGCGCAGCCGAGCAACAGGCTCGGCACATCCTGCTTGCGCAGCTCCGACCAGCCGACGACGAGCGCGAGCAGTGTGAGATTGATGGCGATCGAGGGAATGCCGAGCAGCAGGAACGCCCCGCGCAACGCGTCCGGCGAGGCGAACAGCCCGATCAGAATCAGCCCGATGCCTGGCGCGAAGATCAGCGCGGCATAAGGCGGCCATCTCCGCGCGAAGAACAGCATGGCGAAAGCGAGCACCAAGCCGCTTTCCAGCGGCGCCGAGGCGATCAGCGCGGCGTTGAGATGCGGATGCGCGGGCTCGTCGATGGTGCTCTGCAGGAAGGGCTGGATTGCGCCGAGCGCCATCGCAAGTGCCAGGATTCCGTAAGCCGGCTCATGCCGTCGCACCGTCCACAGCACGATCAGGATCACGGCCAACATGCCCTGCCAGGCAGAAAACACCATCGGCAGGGTGAGAAACAGCAGCGCGCGCTTTTCATAATAGGGCCGCAGCACATCGTCGGGGCCGACGAAGATCTGGTCGAGGAAGCCGGACAGGGGGCCCCAGGCATAGAGCCGGATCGCCAGATCGTTCGCGCCCTCGCGGAGGAGGGAGGCCGGGATCACCGCGATCTCCGGCGTCGCGCGGTCGGGCCGGTTGGCGGAGGGATCGCGGCGGCTGTCGAAAATCTCAATGCCATTGACGATGATTTCGATGCCATTGGTGAAGCGCGGCACATAGACCGACCAGGCGTCGTCGGCGCCGGTCTTGCTCCAGTCGAAGCGGGCCTTGAACTCCGCCGGATCGCTCATCCCTGCCCGGGAGGGCACGAAGGCGGGCAGCGTGACGCTGCGCGAGGCGCCGCGGTCGAGAAGCGTGAACGTGGCGGCAAGATAGCGCGACGGCGGTTCGGACAGCGGATGGCGCAGCGCGAGAATGCAGAGCGCCGCGATGAGCGCCTGCAGCAGCACGTATTGAGCGAGCCGGGAGGCGACGTTGCGCGAGCGCGACGGCTGCGCAGTGCTTGCCGGTTTCGCCGCGTCGGTCACAGCTTGATCAGGCCCTGCTGCACCGCCTCGAACACCGCTTCACCCCGCGTGTGCACCTCGAGCTTGCGATAGATGCTCTTGATGTGCCCGGGCACGGTTTGCCTCGACATGCCAAGATGGCCAGCGATCTCGGCATAGCTGAAGCCCTTGGCGATGCCCCAGAGGATGTCGATCTCGCGCGGCGTCAGCCTTGTGGTGTTGAGCGGCGGCCCCGATGCCGGCCCAGCGGCGCTCTGCGTCCGACGCACGATGAAACGGGCGATGGAAGCAGAGATCGGGGAATGGCCGGCGACGAGCTCGCGCACGGTCGCGGCAATGTCGGTCGGAAAGGCGTCCTTCAGGATATAGCCGGTCGCCCCGACGGTGATGGCCGAGATCACGCTCTCCTCGTCGCCAAGGATCGAGATCACCATGATCTCAGTCTCAGGCAGGTGCGCGCGCGTCTCGCCGATCAGCTCGATGCCGTGACCGTCGGGCAGTTGCAAGTCGGTGAGCAGCACGCGGGGTTGGCGCGCTTCCAGGCTTGCCCGCGCCTCGGCCAGCGTCGTCGCCGCGGCGACGTCGAAGCCCGCTCTCTCCAGCGCATCCTTCAGCCGCCAGTTGGTCGGCGGATCGTCCTCGACCAGGAGGATCGAGATGTCCTTTGCAGGGATGTCTTCAGCCGACGAGGTCATCGTGCAAGTCCTATTGCCCCGGTCAACAAATCAAGGCCGACGGGCGCGGGCGTAGCTTAGTCCGCGGATCATAGTTTGCTACCCCCATATTCATGGGATGATGGTTTGCGGGCCATCGGCTCGTGAAGAATGTCACGATCGATGGCGAGCTGTGGTCGGACATCAATCAGCATCCGGCGGCAAGGACCCACCAGTACAGCTTCGATCTCGCCGCCGCCTCGCCGGTGCATCGCAACCTGCAACGCGATGCCGGCCGCTACCGCGCCACACCAAATCAGCCTCTCGCAGCGGCTCTGATCGCGCGGCATTGAGCGGTTCCCACCGGTGTTGCCGGAACATCGCCAAAGCTCACACGTTGCCGGGCCGGAGAGGAGGCGGACATGCGCGCTTCAACGGCTTTCTTTGTCGGGGTTGGAACCGTGTGCCTCGCGATCACCGGAGGTCTGGCCGGAGGACTTGTGATCGGCAACATCATGAGCCCGCCTCCAGCAAAACACGCAGCCGAGACGACTCGGTCGAAACAGCCGGCGCAACCGATGCCGGCCGCGAGTCCGCTGCCCTATGCGGCCTCGACACTTGCCTTCACCGATCCGTCGATGAAGCCGAAGGCGCCGCCGGCTGATCAGAAGGAGCCGAAGGTTGATAGCGGCACTGCGGCATCGCCTCCGCCAGTCCCGGCCGTGACAAAGGCGGCAGCATCGACCGGGGAAACGTCAAAGCCGGCCGATCATCCGACCGCACGGCAGCCGGCACAAGAGGCGCAACAGGCTGAGCCGGCCAAACAGGAAGCTGCGCCGGCCAAACAGGCAAACGCGCCGGAAGATGCCAACGCCAAAGATGCCAACGTCAAGGCGCGAAACTCCGATTTGAAGCACGCGGGGGACAGGCGTCGCGCCAGCCGAGCGCAGCGCTGGGCTGCGCGGCACAGCTACGGTCAGGGCCGGGATCAGAATCAAGATCAGAGCGAGGCTCAGAGCCAGGATCAGAATGGCAGTGCGAACTCCGAGCGGCCGGCCCGCGACGATCGCAACAGCGATCGCGGCAACAGCTCGGCGACGTATTCCTACAACTATTCCGATCGCCGCTATCGTGATGACAATCGCGGCAGATATCGAGACGCCGAGCGTGACGACGATGATCGCGGGCCGGGCTATGCGGTCGATGAAGGTCCGCGCTTTGGTTTCCCCCGCATTCAGCTGTTCGGGCCGGACGACTGATCCTCTTGCGGCTCAAATCGCATTGGAAAGAACGGGTGCGCGGTGTCTCTTGCCGCCCAGCTGCCGAGGCGCGCGTTTGCTCGGCTCCTTAAGGATGAGGTCTTTCTTTCGCGGCGGGACGTAAAATCCTCACGCCGACGCGATATCGGACCCCTGATGGTGAGGAGCACGCCTTCGGCGCGTGTCGCGAACCACGAGGCCGAGCTGGTCTAAAGGCTTTTCGCGTTGATGCCCTCGCAGCCCAGTCGGACCTCTCACATGGTGAGACGTGCATTGATTTGTACGACCGCACAAAAGTCTTGGCTGTTGCCGCAAATCATCTTGAAACCTCCGTCGCGCCGGAGGCAAGATCGCCTCCAACTCACAACAATCCGGGGAGGATGGGACATGAGCAGCAGCTTTGGTGCAGCGGCGGCGCAAATCTTCCGGCGCGCGACGCCGGATCGCGCGACGAAGATCCGCGCTGGCGTCATTGGCGGGATGATCGGCGGGGTCGTCATCTGGGTGTACGAGGCGGTCGTCTGGGTCGGTGTGCAGCATCTACTGCCGCTCGCCGGCATCCCGCGCAACGCGACCGGCCTCGTGTTCGGCAAGGCGGTGCAGGAGCAGCTCGGCGCGGCGGCCTATCTGCTCGGCACCGGAATCCACTTCTTCTTCTGCCTGGTCTGGGGCGTGCTGTTTGCGTATCTCTGGCCGGGCCTGCAGCGCCGCGGCTGGGAAGCGACGTTCGCCGCGATGATCTACGCGGTCGTGATCTGGATCGTGATGCACGCGGCCATCATGGTCGCGACCGCCGATCACCCGAACTACTTCGATCCCAATGTCGTGATCGGTGGCTTCATGTCGCATCTGTTCTACGCCGTGCCGCTCGCGCTGTACGTGAAGCGGAAGCTGACGGAGTAGATCCGGATAGGTCGAGCAAAGCGGTTTTCCGAAAAGATCATGCTCTATCAAAGAGCTCAAGCGCGATGACGATTCATCCTAATCTCATCGCACTTTAGTCGAGCCTTTTCTTTCGAAACGTTTGCAGGATGTCCTGTTGCGATTCAATGTATACGTTGACACACTCCAGACGGTCGCGCTCGACCGGGAGCTCTGGCTCCTGTCGTTGCGCCGCGCATCGGCTGCGATCTGCTTTGATTCTGGCTTGTAGATTGGCCATCTCAAGCACCGCTGATCGCAGCGCATGGCGCGTCCTGGCCATCTCCTGCTCCAGAATCCTCCGTTCGTCCCGAAGCAAACGGCTGACGATGATCGCGCGCTCGACACGCGCAAAAAGATCGTCTCGGTCCATAGCTCCTCCCTCCCGCCGTTTGCAAATTGGCAGGGACGCCAAGCCGGCGCGTTCACATGCGTTAAGGCGATCGTCAAACAGTTGCGGATCGAGCGTGCCGCGTCAGTGGACGTATCGCACCGGAGGGGCGGGATGAGGGCCGGGCCGCGACCGAGTGGTGACTGAAGCTTGGTCCCGCATTGCCCGGGGAATAATCGGGGGCTTCTTCAGTTCCTGCAGCCCTGCCGGCCTTCGATTCAAAATCCGGCCCCTGTTCGATTCAAAATAAAGAACTATATTTCCCGGTTTGCGGTGATATTGTTGCAGGTGTCCCTGTAGTGCGGGGGAGCGCCATGCACCGATATGTCGCCCGGACCAACATCGATCACTACATCGGCCTCCTGGGCGGCCGTGACCTCGCACCTCAGAGCCGACGCACAATCACCAAGCTGCTGATCGCTGAGGAGGACAAGCTCAGTCATGATCTCGAGCATCTCGAATTCGCCGAGAGCCGCGCCGCAACGGGCAGGGATCGGGTAAACCATCAGAAGGAGTTGCGCGACTCGTTTGGCATCGGGACGGCAGAGCGCCAGCAGGCGGAGCGGCTGCTGGTGAATTTCGAGAACCTGCAAACCATGCTGGAGGACTTCTGCCATCTGCTGCGCCAGAGGGTGAACTCGCGCGGGCTCTAGCCCGCCGCGACTGTGCGAACGCCGGACCCATAGCGCGCAAGCCTGTGGCGGCCCGGTTCGCGAACGACGGGAGAGAGCGTGGTTAAGAGCCCTTCTTAGATTCCTTACAATTTGAGTCATCTCCGAACCGCCTAGTGTTCATAATCTTCACCCGGAACTGTTAGCTGAGATTGCCGCGCTCTCATCGGCTCGCGCCCCGAGAGCGAAACCGCTCAAAGAGACCAAGAACAATGACAATGCTCAATTCCCTGATCCATGACGTGCAGGATGCCTCCGCTTCCGGCTCGACCAAGCGGCAGCTCAGGGCGCTCACGCGGATCACCGATCTGTTTCTCGCCGGCTCGACGCGCTATTCAAAGCGGCAGGTCGAGCTGTTCGACGAGGTGTTCAAGGTCCTGGTCGAGGCGATCGAGCTCAAGACCCGCATCAAGCTCGCCCAGCGCTTTGCCGCCGACCCCGCCGCGCCGGCCGTGCTGGTCCGCGCCATCGCGGCCAACGATGACGCCGCCGTCGCCGGGCCCGTGCTGAGCCAGTCGCCCGTTCTGACCGAGCCGGATCTGGTCGCAAGCGCCAGCACCCAGAGCCAGGACCACCTGCTGGCGATCGCGCAGCGCGAGACCATCAGCGCGGTGATCACCGATATCCTGATCGAACGCGGCGAGCAGCAGGTCGTGCATGCGGTCGCACGGAACGCCGGCGCACAGATTTCCGACGAGGGGTTTTCGGAGCTCGTGCTGCGCGCCGCCGCCGACGGCGAGCTCGCCCTGCATGTCGGGACGCGGAGCGACATTCCGCGCCATCATTTCCTGAAGCTCCTGGAGACCGCTTCGGCCTCGGTGTGCGGCCGGCTCATCGGGGCCAATCCGAAGCTCGCCGAGATCGTGCAGGAGACCGTCACCGAGGTGATCGACGACATCAATCGCGAGGTGCGCAGGCACTCGAGCGCGCATGCGAAGGCGAGGTTCAGGATCAAGCGGCTGGCCGAATGGAAGGAGGTGCGCGAGGTCGACGTGCACGCCGGCGCGCGGGCGCAAAATTTCGAAAAGACGGTGACGGCGCTTGCGGCGCTCGCCGGCTGCGGCATCGAGGTCGCCGAGCGCGCGGTGCTCAACGAGAATCCCGGCGCCGTGCAGATTATCGCCAAGGCCGCCGGCTGCTCCTGGGCCACGGCGAAGGCGCTGCTTCTGATGACGGTCGCCGAACGCAAGATGTCGAGAGCCGATCTGGAGCACGCGCGCGTCAACTTCGAGCAATTGGAGCGGCGCACCGCCCAGCGCGTGATGGAATTCTACGAAGCCCGCCGCAACATGCTCGCCCATGCAAGCCCCACCATCACATCGGGCGAAGCGGCGAAGCTTGAAGCGATGATGGGGTAGAGCATGATCCGGAGAAGCGTGAAGCGGTTTTCCGAAAAGATCATGCTGCTCAATCAAAGAGCTAAAGCGCGATGACACTTCATCCTGATCTCATCGCGCTTTAGGCCGAGCGAGCTTGTCCGGCTCGGCTGGTGGCTTGGGCCGATTTGGTTGAGGAGATGCTCCGGCCGGTCAATGTCTGCCGAAAAGCCTGGCGATACGGCTAACGGCATGATTCCACTTGAATGTCGTTAAAGGGATGCGATTTCGCCTGCTGTGACGGCATATCAAGGACCTAGGGACAGCCCTAGGTTGACACTCTGTTCTGTCGACACGAGACTCCGCCTATTTCGGTCGGGAATCGCCGAGAGACGATTGCGTGGCGTGGCGTGGCGATAGATCTTGCAAATTCGGAGCCCTCAAAGGCAAACGCGTCGACCGGTGAAAAGGGAGCCGCGAATGGGCAGCCGGCCGACAAGGAGCAAGCTGCCGCGCCGGCGGGTCAAACGACGCCGGGGACAATGCGCTCGCCGCTGCCCGCCCCGAAATCTGGCAAACCTGCCGATGGAGTTCCGAAGTGAACGCTGGGTCCTCCCGCAAAGCGAATGAGAAGCCCGAAGCGACCGCCCGCGCCGCCGGCAAGGTTGTCGCGAATTTCTGGCGAGTGTACGGCGCCGAGTATCATGAAATCAGAGGCGGTAACGATGAGGCGAGAGAGCCGACAACGGCCGATGAGATGAAGGGGCTCGCGCTCTCTGGAGGTGGAATCAGATCCGCCACCTTCTGTATGGGCGTGATGCAGGCATTAAACGCCGCGGGAGTCCTCGAGAAATTCGACTACCTATCCACCGTTTCCGGTGGTGGATACATCGGCTCATCGATGACCGTGGCAATGTCGGCGGCTGCGCTTGCAGCGCGAGAAACGGCGAAAGAGCAAAAGGCGGAAGAGCAAAAGGCCAAGGGCGACGAGAGGCAAGCGTGCGCGGAAGCGCCGGCCGCGGACGATCGCGCTTGGCGGTTTCCCTTCGGGAAGACCGGCGAGGATGTGGGAGAGACCGACGAGACCCGGCACTTGCGCGATAATTCACGCTACCTGCTACAGGACGGCGTGGGGTCACTCCTGTCGGCGACAGCGATTTACCTGCGCGGCATCACGATGAATGTGTTTATCGTCCTGCCGTTCTTGTTGGCCGCGGCGGCACTGTTGGTCGTCTTCAAGCCGGACACTGAGGCGCTTGCGTCGCCACCGTCTTGGCTGGCGTGGCTGCCTGACTCAGTGAGGGCAACGGGTTGGCCTCTGTCGATTTGCGCCGTGCTGCTCTTCGGCTTGGTCCTGACCGTCTATGCCTTCGTGGTGTCGATCTCTCCGATTCAGCCGATATCTACCCGCAGATGGGCGGCAAGAATTTTTACGACCATATTGGCTCTTTGCGTGCTCCCGATCGTGTTCGAGGCCCATTTCGCGCTCTTGAGGACGATGTTCGGATCCGCCGCGCTTGGTTTCAAGTTCGAAAGCGGCTCGAGTGCGTCGACCACGCTCTCCTGGTTTGACGATATTGGACACGTTGTCGACTGGGCGAAGCACATTGTGCCGGTTTTCACACCAATTGTGCTTGCAATCCTGCCTTTCGTCCGCCAGATCGCGCAAAAGGCAGTCACGACTGCCACAGACTCGATGTCTGACTCCATTTCGAAATGGACCAGCAGAGTCGTACTTGTGCTCGTGGCAGCGATCGTTCCGATCCTGCTGTGGCTGAGCCTGATGCAGCTTGCCTATTGGGCAATCGGCGTGACCGACTGCATAACGCCGTCGCCGAAAGGATGCCTCTCATGGGGCATCACCAGCTGGACCGATCATTCTCCAGCGTTTCTCTCCTGGCTCTTCATGCACGGCGTGGCTATCGCGAAAACGAGCTTGCCCTGGCTGGCTCGCGTAACGGCTGCGGTCGTTTATGTGGCGATCGCGATTGCGCTCTTCGTGTCGTGGATCCTGCTGAACGTAAACGCGAACTCGCTCCATCAATTGTACCGCGATCGATTGGGGAGTGCATTTCTCATCCGACGCAAGACTGTCGATGGACCTTTGGAAGGTGCCGACCACTTCAGGCTCTCGGACCTGGTCTCCGGAGCTTCGCCGTATCATATCATCAATGCGGCATTGAACCTTCCAGGGTCGCGTTTTGCGAACCGCCGCGGGCGTAACGCCGATTTCTTCATTTTCAGCAAGCGCTACGTCGGCAGCGAGGCGACCGGCTATGTCGATACACGTCTTGCCGAGGAGGCCACCGACGGGCTCAACGTCGGTACGGCTATGGCCATTTCCGGTGCCGCAGCGGCCCCGAACATGGGCATGGCCTCGATGCGTCCGCTATCGGCGACAATAGCGCTCTTGAATGTGCGATTGGGCCGCTGGATGCGTCACCCGTTCGACATCGTAAGATATGCAAATGCAAATGCACTTGTACGGTGGTGGCGAGGGGCGGCGGGGCCGACCCACCTCCTCGCAGAAGCCTTTTTCAAATCAGGCACAGCAATTGACGATCGGAGACCAAACGACCCCCGTTGGGCCGGGTTCCTCTTTCTCACCGACGGCGGTCACATCGAGAATCTAGGAATTTACGAATTGCTCCGGAGGCGGTGTTCGCTCATCGTCGCGGTCGATGCTGAAGCGGATCCGGATTTCAACTCCGCTTCGCTGATCCAGCTCCAGCGGTTTGCCAGGATCGATCTCGGCACCCGCATCGTCATGAACTGGCAGCCCATCGGCGATCGCTCTCGAAAGACCTCAGAGAACATCGTGTCGGGCGTACGCGAGCCGCGGCCGGGCCCACACGTCGCACTGGGACTGATCGACTATCCGCCTCCTTCCACGAGCGACGCCCGGCAGCGTGGCGTGCTGGTTTACATCAAATCCTCGATGAGTGGCGACGAGAACGACTACGTGATCGCGTACAAGGCGAAAAATCCAAAATTCCCGCAGGAATCAACGATGGAGCAGCTCTTTTCGGAAGAGCAATTCGAGGCCTATCGTGCTCTTGGCGAACACATCGGTCGTAGATTCGTCAACGGTGAAGATGAAGTGACCGTTCCCCTGTCGGATCGTGACTGGTTGTTGCAGCAAGCATCGCGCTATTTTCCTCATATAAGGCCGGCATCGCAGGCGGCGAGCGGCCTCGGCGAATAGCATCGATCTCCCGCTTCGTCAGGAGCCGTCTGCCCAGACGGAACAGCAAGTGGAGTCGTTGATCCCCAGAACCGACCGTATGCTTCGATCAGCATCAGATGGAGATGATGCCGCTCTGAATTCCCTTGACTACGGCTGTCATGCGATTGCTCGCGCCCAGCTTCCGAAGAGTGTTAGAGATGTGAAACTCCACCGTCTTCTCGGAAATCGAGAGGATCTCCCCGATCTCCCAATTTGTCTTGCCTTCCTTGCACCACCGCAGGCACTCGAGTTCCTTCGAGGTGAGGTTCCGTACCAACGACATGCCCACTGTACCAATCCTGCACTAAAAACGAGGGGGCGATTACTTTAGCTCTTTGATTGAGCCTGGTCTTGTCCCAAGAACCGCTGCACAGCACAGCGTTCTCCTGGCTTTGATGAACAGCGGCGAGCAACCGTCAGCTCGTCGTTCGTCTCATTTCAGCTTGTTGGCGGCGCTTCGCATCGTGCTCATCATGGAGTTGCCGAGCCCCGACAACCATGACCAGCCATTGCTTGCACCGAGTCCGGCAACAATGATCGGAATAACCGTCGCCAACGTTCCCACGGTGGGGCTCGAAATCGAGGCCTTCTCGGCAGCCGCACTCACGGTCCCTCCCAGGACGGTGCTGAACGGTGGCGCGATCGTGCCGATCGCCTGCAACAGCGAGGCGAGCGCGAGACCGGCCGCGCCGATCTGCACGCTGGGCTTGGCAGTGGTGGGCTGATTGGCGTTATCCGCCACTGGTTGCGTCGTCGTGGCGGTGACCGAAGCTATCGGTACCGTGCCGGGCCACGGCTGACCTGTAATCCGTTGATAGAGCAGGATCGCGATCAGCGTGGCGAGCTCGTTTCCGGCCTGCGGTATCTGTAGCGTCGGTGCCGGGATCGAAGAGACTGGCGGCTGCATGGGCGGCGTTGCCGGCGTCACCGGTGCAACAGGGGCTGGCGGTGTCGCAGCCGGCGCCACGGGCGGCGCCGCTGCGACCGGCTTCGGAGCTGCGGCCGCACTTGCCATCGCAGTCGCTGCGGCGCGCACCCGTTGCACGCGCGCCGTCCAGCCCTTGCCGTACTTCGACCAGACTTTCGATTGCTCCATATAGGTGATGCGTTCGTCGCTGATCTGGTTGATCACGAGCGGCACGTTCGCCTTGGCGGCTGCGGCAATCGTCTGCGGTCCGATCTCGCCGTCGACCGCCGCGCCGACAAAGCCTTGCAGGATCCTGGCGGATTGACCGATGCCGGACAGCACGCCGTAGTCGAACACGACGTAATCGAGGCCGGCCGGCAGATCGTCGCAGCTCAACTTGTCCCAATATTCCGCGCGATAGATCGCGATGATCTGGTCCTGCGGCGCGTTGAAGACGTCGGCGGGCAGCGTCGGATGAGTTTGCAGCCAGGCCGTCCACTCGGTCTGCTCGATGCCGCGCGAGGTGCGGCCGCCCGGGTCGTCCGGATCGTCGTCATTGCCGCCCTCGTCCCCGAGCACGAGTTGGACGCATGCGTTGAAGCGCTGCGCTGCTGCCGGCACTGCCATCGTGCTGACCGCCGGGGCCAATGGCGCGGCCACCGTCGACACCACGGGAATCGGCCGGCGGACTCCCATCACGGTGCTCTTGGGGAAATTCGCAACCGTGACAGCGTGCCCCTGGTTGCCGCCGTGGCAGCTCCAGAACCCGTTGCCATTGTCCTTGATGAACAGGCTCACGTGATGATCGTTGCCGCCGAAATCGAAGATGACGACGTCCCCGGGCTGCGGCGCGGAGACGGGCGTCCCCCATCCCATCCAGGCGGCGGCCCACAGGAAGCGGCCGGTGTCGCTGGTGCCGAACACCGGCGCGATGCCGGACAACGCCATGCAATAGCCGACGGTGAGTCCGCACCAGGAGAAGTACTCCTCGGACGCCGCCGCGTCGCAATACGACTTCATCCCGGGATAGGCCGCGCCGATCTTACTCAGCCAATCTTCGATCGTTGCACTCTTCCCGTCGCCCGGCGCCCATTTGGTTCCGGTGAGGCCTTGCATCTTCTCGAGCCAGGAGACGGGTCCACTATCCGGCATGATGTTGCTCCCCGACGAGGCAGGACACCCTGTGGCCGCGCCACTGCGCGGCCGCGATCAATTGCGGCGAACGCGCACGTGTGATTGGCCCGGCGTCATTTCGGCTTGTTGGCGGCGTTCGCGATGGCGCCGATCAACGAACCGGCGATTCCGATCAGGGAGGACCAGCCACCGGTCGCGCCGAACCCGGCGACGACGAGCGGAATGACGGTCGCCAGCGTCCCCACCAACGGACTTGTAGAGATCGTGCTTGCAGCCGCGGCGCCCGCATCTGCGGCTGCTGGTATGCTGGCTGCCTTGCCGAAAAACGTCGCGAAGGGCGGGGCGATCGCACCAAAAGCCTGCAACAGCGAGGCGATTCCAAGGCCCGCGGCACCGATCTGCACGCTGGGGTTGGTGAGGACGGACGGGGTCGTCACGGTCGTGGCGGTCGCCGCGGTCGTCGTCTGGGGCGCCGGCGTGGTCGTTGTGTCGGGCCAGGTCTTTCCGGTGAGCTTCTGATAGAGCATCGGGAGCAAGAGCATGACGAGATTGCTCACGACCTGCTGCGGCTGGGGCTGCGCAGCCGGAGCAGCAGGCGCGGCGGGTGCACCCGGTGCAGCTGGAGCAGCTGGAGCGGCCGGCGCAGCCGCTGCCGGTGCCGCAGCCGCCGGCGTGACGGTCTGCCCCGTCAACACCGAGCCGAGCAGCTGCGTGGGGTCGATCTGCTTGCCGCTCAGGACCGATTGCAGCAACAGCGGCAGCAAAAGGGCAACTGGATCAGCGGGCTCACCCGGCTTTGCGGGATCGGTGGCCATTTGCGTCTCCTTTGCAAGCAACATGAGAACGAGCGCGAGAAGCTGGGACGAATCCGCCGGAGGTGGAGGGGGAGGCGGCGGAGGCGGAGGTGTAATATGAATCTTGGTCGGTTCTTCGGCTGACGTTCCATCCGGCTTCAGCGATATGCCGAGCGCCGCGGCGGTTTCCGGTCCGACCTGACCGTCAATCGTCAGGCCCTGTTTTGTCTGAAACTGGACCACCGCGTTCAGAGTGTCGTTGTTGAACTGGCCGTTGAGGGTACCGGGACTGAAGCCATTTGCCAGCAACGCCGTCTGGATCCTGAGAACGACGCCCTTGTCCATGTTGGGCGCATTGAGCTGGTAGATGTCGGTGGGCTGCTTGACCTCGATCGCCGCTGCGTTCGCGCTGTAATTGATGCCGGGAATGAGCAGCCCCGTGTCCCACGTCCTGTTGTGCACGGTGTCGGCGACGACCCCGTAGAGCGTGCCCTTGGCCTCGACGGTGCCGCCCGATCCGTCGCAGAGCACGATATGCCCCATCTCGCCGGGCGCGGGTGGATAACGCAGAAGGATGCCGCCGACCGTGGATGCGGCCTCATTGACCGACACCATCTTGCCGAGCCCTGCGGCGTCGGCCTTGAAGGCGCCGGTATAGGCGTCGGCCTTGGCGGGCGGGTCGCTGTCGTCCGTGCACCCATATATGATGTGCGCTTCCTGGTAGATCAGCCAGGAAATGAATTCGGCGCAGTCCCACGGCCCCTTGTAGTTGGCGTCGTCCTTTGGCACCTGAACGTTGACGTATTTCTCGCCGATATGCTCGCGCGCCCGTTTCAGCATGCCCGCGCCTGATGGCGTGCCGGCCACGGGATTGGGCGTGACGACGGCCGGCTGTGCGCCGAGATAGTTGTCCGCGCTTCCGGCCTTGAACATGCCGTGGGCCTGACGCCACTGCTCTTCGGTCAGGTTGTTGCCCTTGCCGGATTCCCGCCCTGCGATCGCCTTGAGCAGGGCGACCGCCTGGTCCGGATCGTCCAGCGTTGTCTTGGTGAGGATAATGTTGGGGTCATAGCCCGGGACGCCGAAGCCGTTCGAACCCGTCCACTTGGTGCCGGCGGCGCCGATCGCCATGCCCGTGTAGTTTCGATAGAGCAAATCGAAATTTGCGGCGGCGCCGTTCACCGGGCTGGGAAACAGTGCGATCTTGTACTGGCCGTTGTCGATCACGCCGTATCCGAGCTGGCCGAACTTGGCCGCCTCCTTGCTCGGGAATTGGGCTCCGGGATTATTGTAGCGGAACGATGCGGGCTGATTGTCGACCGGCAGCGTGTGCAAATTGGTTGCTGTCGACGCATCCGTGGATTTTCCGATCCCAGAGGTCATCGTGGACTCTCCCGGTTACGAGGGTCACTCGCGGACGACACAGGCGTGCGATTTGAGTTTGGCAGCCCCGCGCAATCGCTCTTAAAAATGAATAAGTTCTCGAAATCGATGCTCAACTCTAGCGTGGCTTTACCGTGCGCACAACTGGCATTCGGAGCGACGAAGCGTCAGCACGCGTGACCATATGCCGCTCAAGATACCGGAGGATAGGGTTCGATCAGAGGGGTCGCGGGCCTTCGCCCAGGAATGGCGCGATGCCGTCCACTAGCGAGCCGGTCCTGTCGAGGTGGATCGCAGACCGTGAATACTCAGCTCGAACTTGTCGTATCGGAGGTGGCGCAAAGCCGCGTTCAGCGCGCTGCTGCTGGTCGGCTGCCTAGGATAGCATCGACACAAATAGATATTTGATCCACCTGCTATTCGCTGGAGGTCGCGGAGAACAGCGCGCACTTGATGCGCCAGCGCTAGCCGGTGCGGTCGTCTTGTCTTCATCTTTTTGCCGGTATCCGCCATTCCTCGCCCGCCACATCGAATTCGGCTCATTCGATCAGCCGAAGCCGCCGCGTCTAGCAAAACAAACCTGTGGTTATGCGGCAACATCTCCAGGAAAAAGGTTCTTTGACCGGACGACCTTTCGACGGTGCACTTGTCCGACTTGCCGAAATCGAGCCCTCCCCTTGTGATGGCTTTCTATCGGAAATTGCGCTGGGTAGCACGATTCTGCGCGGCGAGAAGATCAAGCATTGTCCAGAGGCGGCGATTGCGATGCGCATCGGCACAATAATACCCGGAGTCAGTTTGAGCCGCCTTGGTCTCGCCTCCCTCATCGAGGTTTGAGGCAGCCTTGACAGGACGCGCTTTTTTGCCAAGCTACAATTTTAGGCTGATAAGCTGCGAAGCTAACGTGCTGCAGCCATGTAGTTCGTTGCGTTTGCGGGGAGGGCACCTTGCTGACGGTTAGTTTGCTCGGTGCCGGCCGGGTTGCCAGTGACAATGAACAGATCTGGTCGGAGTTGGGTCCGGCGGGGCGGCGGTTGGCCGGCTTCCTTTTGACTTTTCCGGATCGGCCGCATCGTCGCGAGCGGCTTGTCGATTTGTTCTGGCCGGAGCTGGATTCCGAGCGGGGGCGCCGGGCGATGAATTCTGCGGTCTGGAGACTGAGGAAATTGCTGGCGTCGTCTCCCGAATACCAGGAGGGACACGGCCTTAGAACGGTCGGCTCGGAGACGATTTTGGAGCGGAAATCGTGGCTGGATATCGATACCTGGGCGCTGCTGCAGGCAGCATCGACCGCGCTCAAAGGCCCGAACACTGATTTGGGACCTGCTGAGCTGACGGAAATCCTCGCAGTGCTTTACCGTTATGAGGGACCGTTTCTGGATGGCGAGGACGCCGAATGGATCCTTGAGGAGCGTGAGCGTCTGCACTCGCTCTTCATCCAGGCCGCCATGATCGTCGTACGACATCTCGGACTTTGTGGCTATCATCACGACGCAATTCGGCTTGCCCGTCATGCGCTGCGGTTCGATCCCTATCGCGAGGAGTTGGTGCGGCACCTGTTGATCCTGCTTGCGCTTGACGAGCGGCGCATCGAGGCCATCCGTTACTACGACCAGTGGATCGGCCTGATCAAAAGGGAGCTCGGTATCTCGCCGCTTGCCGCGACGCGTGCGGTCATCGATGAGATCAGGAACTTGCACAATGCCGAAAACGCTCGGCATCTGCGCGCTCGGCTGGTCGGCCGTGACGAGAAGCATCTGTTTCCGGTCTGAGACCTTCGCCCTCCCCTTTAGCTTTGGCTCTGGCGGCTCTTGCGGCGGATGCCGCACGGGATCCTTCGTCCTCGTGATCCCGCCGTGATCGGCTCCAGACCCGACCGATGGTTGCGCGTGATCGAAACTTCACGATTCCGGAACGTTTGAGCGACTGTCCCGAGGCGGGGTTGTGCGACGCTCAGGTCCATGAGCTCACGAGAACCATCGCTGGATCAGGTGTTCATTCTGCGCTTCTGGCGCGAGGAAGCCGATGTTGCCGACCATGCCCGCTGGCGAGTTCTGATCCGCAACATCAACACCCGGCGTTTCGACGTCGTCGACGACGTGCAACGCGCCTTTGCCGTGATCACTTCAAGCCTGAACACCACGAAGCGCGACGATGGGCCTCGGGAGCGACTAACCGACGAGCAGTCAGAATGCGGCTGAGAGATATAGCGAAGGGCATTCCATGCAGGCACAGGGCGGCGGCGCGCAGCTTGCTGCGGCTTGCCATGCTGCCGACGGCAGCGCTGGTGCTTGCCTCGTGCGATCCGGCACTGGAGCAACAATATTATAAGGAGGGCATCGGCACCGATTTCACCCGGCCCGACATCGCCAACCAGACGGCGCTGCAGGATCTCTATCTGTCTGAACTCTGCCGGCAGGCCGGATTTCTCGGGGCCGACGGATTGTGCCAGCCCGCCGGCCTCAACCAGAACTGGGGGATGATCGTCGAAGCCGGCATGAACGACATTGATGAGCGGTGTGATGCCTATCTCTCCTGGCTCGATGACAAGCGCCGGTCGCAGGAACCGATCTTGAGCGAAATCAACGCGCTGCAGACCGCGTCGCAGTCGATCATGCGGGTTTCCGGGGTCGGCGCCGACCCGATCACGATGGTCGGCCTCGCGTTCGGGCTCGCCTCGAACACCTTCACCAACATTCGCTCGCGGCTCTTGCTCGAAGCCAATCACTCGACGGTGCAGTCGATCGTGCTCGGCCGCCAGAAGGACTACCGCGAAGGGTTGATGAAGCAGAGCATCGTAACGCGAGCCGAAGCGGTCTATGCACTACGCTCCTACTTGCGCATCTGCATGCCGATGACAATCGAGATGCAGATCAACACCACGGTCGTGGTGTACGAGCAGGCCGGCATCAACGGACTCGCGATCAAGCGAGCCGACCCGCTCATCGATCCTCAGACGGTGACGAGGCATGCGCCGGTGGCGCAAGCCCCGGTCACGGCGGCCCCGCTGACGTCGGGCCAGAAGGTTGCCAAGCCCGAGCGTGTTATACCGCCACCGCCCGACGGCCTCACAGATATTGTGCCGCCCACCGGGAACGACCAGCTTCGAAACCAGGTGGACCTCGTTCAATTGCAGAGCGCGCTGTGCGCGCAAGCGGACGGAGGGACGGTCGGCCCGCTGACAAAGGCCCAAATTCGAATGTTCAAAGTTGGGTATCCGCTGGACAACCCGCTGCGCGATGTGAAGCAGGTGAACTCGGACGAGGTCCGACAGATCAAGAGGCAGGGAGAGTGCAAGCCGCCTCTGATGAACTATTACGAGAAGTCTGCCTATGGCCCTGATGGGCAGGTTGCTCCAGGCTCGAGGCAGCAACTCGCGCTCAACACTCTCACTACCGCTCTCGACAAGTTCATCCCAGAGAAGCCGATAGGGACGATCTCAAGCCTCACGCCGGCACTGCGGAATAAGATCAAGGTGGCGCGGGACCAGCTGACGAAACAAAAAGTCCGACTTGAAGACTACGGAGTAGACGTTTCGGACCAGGTCACGCGCGACTTCGTCGCCGCACTCGTGACAGCCACTCGGTGATGCCATGAAACTCATGATTCTCAAGATGACCGACTTTTTCAGGCAGCCGGGCGGGCCGAGCGTTATGACGTTACTTCCGGGCGATCCGGTCACGTCGACGGGAAATGCAAAGGACCTGCTGATCGAGATCATTCTGGCAACTGGCGACACGGGATGGGTCGCTAACGCGGATTGCGGGCCCGATCCGACCGCACGGCCGGCCGCTGATCTCAACTTCTTTGTCGACACCTGCATCGGGGTCGAGCGTGGCTTCAATGAAATACCTTCGACCGCCCCCTGGTTTGTGGCTGCCGATTTCCTGATCGCCCGCGCGCTGCTCGAGACAAAGATCGTCAATGTCGGCGCGTCACCCGGTTCGGACGCCGTCGGTCCGCTGCTGGTGTCCTCGACGGAATGGCAACGCTTCCTTGCGGGCGCCGATCCTGCCTTGCAGGTGCAGCGGCGGCCTGATGGCTTTGACGACTGGCTCACGCAGATCTACGCAGCGGGCTACACCATGTCTGCCGACGCAAAGGCGATCTCCGATGCGGTTAAGAAGACGATGGCCGGCGCCGGCGATGATCCCTTCATCCCGAGCTATCTGAATGTGCTGCATGCCTATTTCACCAATGCGGACACGGCGGCGGCCTTGTTGGCCGCGATCAATGACGATTCAAAGCGCCAGGACCCGGTCAGCAAATGCTTTATCGGCCTCACCGGCGATCAGATCGCGCAGATATTCGCCAAACGCGGCAATTATTTCGGCACGGCGTTGCAGCCGAAAACCGTCTCGCAATTCTTCGACGCGACCGGAGACGCGCTGGACCAGGCGCTGAAAGATGCCTTCGATCGCATCAAGCAGCTGGCGCCGGATGCAGTGCCGGATGCCAAGCAGTCGGAGGCACCGTGGTTCGATGTGGCGCTGCAGCAGGAGGCGGCGCACATCACGGCGGCCGACAACCCGGATGTGATCGAGAAGCAGTATTTCGCTGCGACCGATCTCGGGCCGCAAAGCACTGTGCTGAACTGGTGTGCGGCCTTTGTCTCGTTCTGCATGAAGCAGAGCGGGAGCGACGAGGCGGCGGCGTCGATTCCGGACCGCTCGGCACGGGCCGTTAGCTGGGGGGGCTGGGGTGCCGGCCTCTCGGTGCGGGCCGAGGATGTGCCGCAAGGTGCGGTGGTCGTGTTGGCGCCGGCGCCGGATACCAACACCACTGGACATGTCGGTTTTTGCGTGCAGTTCCTGGACAACGGCAAGAGCATCCAGTTGCTTGGCGGCAACCAGAGCAAGCGCGTGCAGCGCTCGACTTTTCCGGCGTCGAAAATCCGCGCCATCCGGTGGCTCGATCTCCAGCCAAGCAATGTCAGGACCGGCTTCCAGTCCGATCCCGCCGATCCAAAGATCCTGATCTCGCAGCAGGCGATCGATCTGATCGTGTTTTTTGAAGTCTCGAGCCAGGCTCTCTACGAAAAGAAATACCGCGCGCCGACATGGCCGGGCGGACGTTCCGGCGTCACCATCGGCATCGGCTATGATGTCGGCTATGCGCAGGAGAGCCAGCTCGTCAGCGACTGGACCGGCAAGATTCCAGCTCCGATGATCGACGTCTTGAAGGGCGCGCTCGGTAAGACCGGGAGCGGCGCTGCCGCCCTGGCGCGGCAATTGCGCGGGACAGTCGATGTCCCCTTCCAGGCCGCCATGTCGGTCTTCAGCGATCGCGATGTGCCGCGGTGGACCAAGATCGTCCAGTCCGCGCTGCCGAATTGCAATCTGCTCAGCAAGGATTGCCTCGGCGCGCTGGTGTCGCTCGCCTACAACCGCGGACCTTCCTTCTCGGCGGCCGGATCCCGCTACGCCGAAATGCGTGACATCAAGTCCCATATGGCAAGCCGCGACTTCAAGCTGATCCCGGATGACTTAAGGCACATGAAGCGTCTGTGGCCCACGGTGCCCGGTTTGCAGACCCGGCGCGAGAAGGAAGCGCAATTGTTCGAACAGGGGCTCGCCAACATGCCGATCGCATGAGCGGCTTTTCCCGGTTTCCTTGAATTGTCTTTTTGTGAGGTGCGATCAATGGGCTCAAAGATGAGGAAGTTACTGACCACGGTCATCGTCCTGGCGGCCGTCGCGGTTCTCGTTATCGTCTGTGTCCTCGTGCTGACGATTCTGAACAAAGGCGCCGTTGGGCCGGAGATGACGCTTCCGCTTCTCATCATCAGCGGCGTGATGATGCTGTTGGTCACGCTTGCGCTGACGGCCTTCGTGTTCTCCAGCGTCGACCTCGTCGACAAGTCGCAGGCGCTGGGATTGCCGGAGGGATCGGTGCGTTCGGTGATTGCGCTGAGCCTCGTGCTCCTGTTCGCGATTCTTGCCGTCTACCTCTACAGCAGCATGGCCACGAGCGGGAAGATCGTGCCGGCTCAGGTCGCAGGCGAGGACATGCGGATCCAGTTGAAGCAGAACCTTCTACCCGGGCAATTCGTGTACGAGCAGCCAAGCGCAGACGGCAAGGGCTTCACGATCTTCTACAGGCAGACCGCGAGTCCGGCGAGCGAGGATTTTGCCAAACAATTGCTGGCGATGATCGGCACGTTGGTGACCGCGGTGGCGAGCTTCTATTTCGGTTCGAAGACGGCGATCTCCGCTCAGGCGGCTGGATCGGGGGTGAACGTGCCGGCGGGCGCGCCCGTCATCCGCGCCGTCAATCCATCCAAGGTGGTGCGCGGCACACTAACCAAGCTCGAGATCACGGGCGACGGTCTTGATCTGATCAAGGAGGTGAAGGCCGTGTCTAAAGACCGCCAGGTGTTGGCGACGGAGGTCCTGTCAAATGCGAGCCATCTGAAGTGCTCGCTCGCCATGGATCTCGATGCGCCGACCGGCGCCTGGGACATCATCGTGTCGGACGGAAGCGGGAAGGAAGCGAAGCTGGCCGGTAGTCTTATTGTCGAGTAGTAGCTTGCGTATCGAACATGAAAATCCAGGCGCACCCTCACGGTCGCGCGGGAGCAAATTGGCCAAAATCTCGCGCAGCTGTTTAAGAGGCCACCTTGGGCGCGAGAAGCTGAACACCGGAGAATCGTGGACCATCAAACTCCGCGGGTACCACGAAAACGGGCGAGTGATCGCGAGGCCGAAAGCGCGATTTGCGATTTGCGCCTGTCTTTATTGAGGTGAACGTTAGCAAATGAGGGCTACGCCGCACACACCTCGCCATTGCGGCTCCGCAAGGCTGCGCCACGTCCAGCCCGCAAGGGCGAAAGCGTGGTGCCCCTGGCCGGAATCGAACCAGCACTCCTTGCGGAACTCGATTTTGAGTCGAGCGCGTCTACCAGTTCCGCCACAGGGGCCTTCGGCGGGACTTGAGGCAAGACGCCCATGGTTCTCCGCGAAGCCGGCGGACTATAGCCAGCAGTCCGGCCGGGTCAACCCGCACGGATGTGATTACACACCGCCTCGACAGCGTTCGCTGCGGGCGGTACGACCCGCTCCAGTCATGACCACTCCAGCATGACCAGTCCAGCATGACTCTTGGGGGAGGCAAAGGTGACATCCACGGCCATGCCGTCGCAGGCGCGTTTCGACGCAAACACTACGCTCACCGCCGCACTTCTGGTACTCGCCGTGGCCATTGCGACCATTGCCGGAGCCTGGTTCTTCCAGCTGGTGGTGGGCCTGCAGCCCTGCCCGATGTGCCTGGAGCAGCGCTATGCCTATTACGCCCTGATCCCCGTGTCGGCGCTGGTGGCGTTGGGCGCGGCCAAAGGCGCGCCGCGGCCGCTTTTGATCGCAGGGCTGGTGGTGATTGCGCTTGTTGCGGCCGGCAATTCCGCCTTCGGCGTCTATCACGCCGGCGTGGAATGGAAATTCTGGCAGGGGCCGACCGATTGCACCGGGCCGCTGGTCGATTTCAGCAAGGCCGGGGGCCTTCTGGACCAGCTCGACAAGGTGAAGGTGGTGCGCTGCGACGAGGTGCAGTGGACCTTTCTGGGCCTCTCGCTCGCCGGCTACAATGCGCTGATCTCCGCCTTGATGGCCGCGATTGCGGTGTGGGGTGTCGCCAGATCGGCCAAAGCCTAATCGTCCAAATCATCCTGCGGCCGCCCGAACAGGTGGACGATGCCGGGGGTGGCGATGGTGACGAACACGAAGCGCGAGAGATGATGCGCCCCGACAAAGATCGGGTCGATGTGCAAGGTGAGCGCCAGCGCCAGCATGGCATCCATCGCCCCTGGCGCATAGGCGACGATCAGGTCGCCGGGCCGCACGTGAGTGGTGAGCACGATCAGTCCGACGAAGATGCCTGAGACCAGGATGGCGACCGCGAACGACCCGAGGGCTGCGTTGATATGGCCGAGCAGGGTCTTGATCCTCATCCGCGCAAAGCGGCTGCCGATGACCGCGCCGATGCCGATCAGCGCGACACCGCGCATCCAGGCCGGCAAGCCGCCCTGCACGAGGTCGGCGCCATGCAGGACGCCGGAGGCGATCATGGCGCCGAACATCCAGCTCGCCGGAAATTTCAGCAGGCGGAAGATCAGCGCGAGCGCGAGCGAGGATGCCGCGAGCGCCAGCAGGCCGAGCGGCGAGGCCGGCGCCGTGAGCAGCCCGAGAGAGGCGGACGGCGGCGTGCCGGTCAACGCCAGCAGCATCGGCAGCGCCGCGGTGAGGATGATGACGCGCATGGTCTGCACCACCGCGATCGCCGGCAGGTCGGCACCGCGTTCGACCGCAAGAATGGTGATCTGTGACAGCGCGCCGGGGCTGCCGGCCAGAAAAGCCGAGGTGCGGTCCCAGCCATGGACGCGCTGCAAATAATAGCTGGAGCCGAATGTCGAGCAGAAGGTGGCGAGCGCGAGCAGCGCGATGGTCAAGGGATAGGCGCCGACATGCTGGATCAGCTGCCGCGATACCACGCTCCCTAAGGAGATGCCGAGCAGCACCAGAAGCGTCTGGGTGACATGCGACGGCAGGCTCAAGGGGCGTCCGGCCAGCGCGGCGATGGCCACCGCGATCATGGCACCGGAAATCAAGCCGCCCGGCAGGTTTGCCCAGAGAAACAGCAGGCCCCCGGCCGCGCCGATGGCAAGCGTCTCAGTCGCGCTCAGGAGTTTGGCGCGCTCAGGCAGGACAAGATTGAAGGATGCAGCGAATTGCCTCACGCCGCCTTATGGCAAATCCGTTTGAACAGGACAATTGCGCCAGCGCAGGTGCAGCAATGCACGGCTATTCGTGGCGAGTCCCAGCAGGCAGTGCGTAGCGAGCCTCCCCCTGGCAAGGCCTTGCAAGGGGGAGGGGAGCTCACGTCAGGCGGACCGGCTTTACTTGGTCGCGCCAGCCGCGCCGGCGCCATCGGCCGCTGCCTTCGCGTCCTTCTTGCACTGCTT
The DNA here is from genome assembly GCA_035652015.1 of Bradyrhizobium sp. Lineage (GTDB taxonomy): Bacteria > Pseudomonadota > Alphaproteobacteria > Rhizobiales > Xanthobacteraceae > Bradyrhizobium. Next base: position 47,676 of record DASREP010000018.1, read on the forward strand.
CATGAATGTCTTGCGCTCCTTGCCATGCAGGCCCTTCCCGTCAGCGTCCTTCGAGCATTGCAGGGAAGCAGCCGAGCGCGGCTTCGAGGCTTTCTTGGTCATGGAGTCGGCGGGAGCCGCGGTGTCGGTCTTGGCGGCGGGCGCGGTGCTGCTCTGGGCGAGCACAGGGCCGGCGAGCAGGAGGGACGAAACGGCGGCGGCGGCAAACAGCGAAGAGAGCTTCATGGGTAGCACCTGTAGCATGGGAGAAAGAGCCGCAAGCTCGCGCCCCCATGATGAACGGTCGATGAATGAGCGAGGCATCGCTGCTACTATATTTTACAAGCTCTGATTGTTCGCTCCTTTGTCATGGGCATTGGCTAACGCTAGGATGGCGACCCCGTTTAGCAAGTTGCCAGGGAGACCTCAGGATGACGTTTCAAGCGAGATTATTATGCGCGGTCGCGGGTGCGAGCCTAGCCGTATGGGCGGCGACCGCACCGGCGCAGGCGCTGACCATGCAGGAATGCAGTGCGAAATATAAGGCGGCGAAAGATGCCGGCACACTGAACGGTCAAAAGTGGAATGACTTCCGCAAGGCTCAGTGCGGCGCGGATGCGACCACTGCTGCAGCGCCCGCCGCTGCGCCGGCGCCGGCGCCCGCACCGGCTGCGGCTCCGGCTGCAAAGGAAGCCAAGACAGAGCCTTCAGCGGCGCCCGCGTTGCCGTCAGGTCCTGCGATCTTCCCGAACGCCATCGACCCGAAATACGCCAAGGAAAGTGCTGGCAAGGGACGCATGCACACTTGTGTGGACCAGTACAATGCCAACAAAGCCACCAACGGCAATGGCGGCCTGAAGTGGATTCAGAAGGGCGGCGGCTATTACTCGGAGTGCAACAAGCACCTGAAGGGTCCGGCCTGATCCTTGGATCCTTAGGCGGCGGCCGCACCGATATGCGGCCGCCGCTCGACGCTGGCCCCAACCGGCGTGCCGGCTGATTTCGCAATGCGCTCAGCACTCCTGTGCTGCGCGCGTTCGGAAGGCCGAAGCCGATGACACAGAGCCCGAAGAGGCGGCCGAGCGCGTCCTGTGCGAGCCTCGCCTGCAAATCTGCCCGGTGATCATGTGCTGCTGCCGGTTGGCGGCGGTGCGGCCGGTGGGCTAGGGTCGCCCCCGTGCATATGAGTCTGTTCCCTTGATCCTCACCGCGATGCAAAGCGTGCTCGGGCTCGTCTCCGGCGCGCTGGTCGGATTTTCCCTCGGTGTCGTCGGCGGCGGCGGGTCCATCCTCGCGGTGCCGCTGATGGTCTATGTGGTCGGCGTCGGCGAGCCGCATATCGCCATCGGCTCGAGCGCGATTGCGGTCGCCGCCAATGCCGCGATCAATCTCTCCAACCACGCCCGCGGCGGTACCGTGATCTGGTCCTGCGCGCTGCCGTTCGCCCTTGCTGGAATGGCCGGAGCCTTGCTCGGCTCGACGCTCGGCAAGATGCTCGACGGCCAGAAACTGCTGGCGCTGTTCGCGCTGGTGATGCTGGTGATCGCGATGCTGATGCTCAAGACGCGCTCGCGGATCGGCGCGACGGACGTCAAGATGAGCCTGTCCAACCTGCCGGCGATCATTGGTCTTGGGGTGTTAACCGGCACGTTGTCCGGCTTCTTCGGTATCGGCGGCGGCTTTCTGATTGTGCCGGCCCTGATGCTCGCAACCGGCATGCCGATCATGAATGCGGTCTCCTCGTCGCTGGTGGCAGTGACCGCTTTCGGGCTCACCACCGCCGCGAGCTATGCCTGGTCGGGGCTGGTCGCCTGGCGCCTGGCCGGGCTGTTCGTGCTCGGAGGGATAGCCGGCGGGCTTCTGGGCACGCGGGCCGCGCGGTATCTGGCGGAGCGGCGCGGCGCCCTCAATACCGTTTTTGCCGCTGTCATTATTGCCGTGGCCCTCTATATGTTGGCCCGTAACTTATGGCCCACTTGACGCGTAGAGGCAGGCAGGTGGGGCTGAATGGGGCTGGATGTGGACAAGTTGAACGATAATTCCGGATCGGCGCTGAACCGCCGTCGGGTCCTGGAGCTCCTGGGCGCGGGCGCTGCGACGCTGGGCACGCTTGCGGCCCCGGCCTATGCGCAAGGCGGCGGCGAGCCGAGCGAAACCGCGGTGCTGCGCGATCCCGAGGTGCCCGTCGGCGGCAATGCCGATGGCGATATCGCGATCGTCGAATGGTTCGACTACCAGTGCCCCTATTGCCGCAAGCTCGAGCCGGAGCTGCGCCAAGTCATCAAGGATGACGGCAATGTGCGCCTGGTGTGGAAGGACTGGCCGATCCTGGGGCCGGTCTCGGTCGTCGCCTCGCGCATGGCGCTCGCGGCCAAATATCAGGGCAAATATGCCGAGGCGCATGATGCCATGATCGGCCTCACCACAAAGCTGACGGAAGCCAAGATCGACGAGGTGCTCGCTGCGGCCGGCATCGACGTCGATCGCGCCAAGCGGGATCTTGCGACAAACGAGAAGGCGATCAACGCGATCCTGGCCCGCAACAACGAGCAGGCCGAAGGGCTCGCCTTCAAGGGCACGCCGTCCTTTATTGTCGGGAAATTCCGCGTCCCCGGTACCCTGACCAAGGATCAATTTGCGCAAGTCATTGCGGACGCGCGCAAGGCGAAGGCGGCGAAGTAAGCCAGCAGATCACCGCGGTTGCATCATGGCGCCGCTATCGCGAGGAAATCCGGATCCAGTCCTCATGCGCACGCGTCTTCAGCGCGTGCCAGTCACTGGCGACCACGTCCCAGTTCACGATCGTGCGGTTCGTCTGCGCCACGTCCCCATTGGCGACGCTGGAGGTCTGGTAGGAATCATAGGCATAGACGCCGAGCGCCAGCAGCACGGCGCCCACGATCATTCCGAAAAAGGTCCGCATGGCCAATCCTCCGGTGACGGCAACTAACGTCGGCACGGTCGGATGGTTCCGGGTATCCCGGTCGCGCGGGGTGATCCTCGATCAAGTTGCGCTCGCATCGATGGAAAATTGGCGCCATTTCGGCTATCTTCGGCGTCAATGAGCGACAAGTTTTCAGCTGATGTCATCGAGCGATTCGGCCGGAAGTACCTCTGGTGGCGGCCGGTTGACGGGCGACCGTTCTCGGAAGACCGCATCATCGCCCAAACGATGAACCTTGGTACCTATGATGACATCCTGCTACTGGAGCAGGCTGTCGGCCTGTCGCGCCTGGTCGAGGTCATGTTGCGGGCCGAGCCCGGCTGGATCGACGATCGCTCCTGGGAGTTTTGGCGCGGCCGATTGTCATTTGCCACCGGGGCAGCGATTCCGGACAGTGCCCCGCGAAGGATGCTCGATGCGGCAACGGATTGAACCGAAAACATCCATCCTGCCGGCGCCTCAACGCGAAATCTGGCCTGAGCTTGCAGCCACCGTGAAATTGGGCTTCGTCCTCTATGGCGGCACCGCAATTGCCCTGCAACTCGGTCACCGGGAGTCGCTCGATTTCGACTTCTTTCGATCTGCCCCGCTCGACAAGGATCAACTGAAGGCCGAGTTCGGCTTTGTTCGTGATGCCGCGGTCCTGCAGGATAAGCCCGACACACTGGTGATCCTCGCTGCGATGCCATCAGGACCTGTGAAGGTGTCGTATTTCGGCGGCATCAAGTTCGGCCGGGTCAATGATCCCCTTCTGACCAGCGACAGCAAGCTTTTGATCGCCTCTCGCGATGATCTCGTGGCGACAAAGCTGACGGCCACGTTGGACAGGGCTGAGGCGAAGGATTATCGGGACATTGCTGCGTTGATGTCGGCAGGCGCGTCCTTGCCAAAGGGCTTGAGTGCTTTCAAACAGATGTTCGGAGGGGAGCCGGCGCAAGTCCTGCGCGCCCTCGGCTACTTCAATGACGGCGACTTGAATACGCTCACCCTCGCTGACCGCAAAGTCCTGACCGAAGCGCGGGATCGCGTCGGCGCTTTGCCGGAAGTCCAACTGAAGCTCGGCTCTCTCGCCGGAGAGCCGTGATCATGCCTCCCCGTTCAGCCAGCGCAGGATCTCGGCGTTGATCTCGCGCGGATAGCAGTGGCTGAGATCGTCGATCTCGCGATAGGTGACATCGGCGCCAGCAGCTGCGAGCGCGTCGCGGGCGTGGCGGGCGACTTCGACCGGAAACATCCAGTCGAGTCTGCCGTGGGCGATGTGGATCGGAAGGCCCTGCATGCGATCCGCATTGGCCATCGCAGCCATCATGGGATGGAAGGTGGCGGAGACGGGCGCAAGATGGGTGAATGGTGACGTGTGCTCGAGCCCCGTGACATAGCAGAAGGTGCCGCCGTCGCTCATGCCGGTGAGCAGGAGTTTGGCGGGATCGATAGTCCAGCGGCTCCGCACTGCCTCCAGAATGCGCGACAAATTGGGCGTGTCGACATCGTCGCCCATCAGCGCCCAGGTTCTGCCGATCGCGGTCGGCGCAACCAGGATGGCCCCGAAGCTGCGCGCATCACGCAGCCAGCTCCAGAGAAAGCCGCGACCATTGCCGGCGCCGCCATGCAGCGCCATCACCAACGGCCACGCTCGATCCGCTGAATAATATTCCGGCACATAGACCGAATAGCCGCCACGGCTGCCGTGCTCATTGTGGTCGTGAAAGATGCCGCTGTCGGCGGCCGCGGGCTCGGCGAGGCGCGCGGCGAGCGCCGCATCGTCATGCAAGGAGGGATCGAGGAAGAACGTGCTCACCGGCGGGAATTTCGCCGCAAGCGGATAGAGCGCCTCCTCGGCGCGCGGCAGATAGCGCACCGCGCGAAACACCGAGGTGATGTCGCCGCCCTCGTGCTGTACGGCCCGCAGACCCGCGAACGCCGCAAGCGCCGCATCGCCTGCCGCCTCGAGTGCGCTGCGCACATCCGCGAATTGCTGCGGCCATTCGGTCAGGCCTGAGCGCGCCGCAGAGAGCGCGTCCTCCGGCGTGCCGATGGATTCCATGACGCGGTCGAACTCGGGTGGATGCAGATGCCGTGCGACGAAGATCAGCGCCTGCAGCGAATCCAGCAAAGGCGGCAGCACGGCCACGATGTCGTCGATCACGGCCTCGCTCATCGCTGGTCCCTTGTTTCAGATTCTAGTGCAGCCGCGGCGCCTTGAGCAGCTTGGTGCGGTCGATCGAGGTGAGCACCACGTCGAAGGTGACGCCTTCATGGTGCACCGTAAGTGGCACGTCGACGCCGGCATGTCCGAGCGCCCAGAGCCTGCGATAGAACTCGGTCTGGCTGGTGACGCGCTGGCCATCGACCGCCAGGATGACGTCGCCAGCCTTGAGCTCGGCGCGGGCCGCGGGGCCGTTGTTGGAGATGCCGATGACGACGACCTTGTTGTCGATCTCGGTCGAATAGAGCCCGAGCCACGGTCGCGCCGGCCGGTTGACGCGACCGAATTTGCGCAAATCATCGAGCACCGGCTTGAGCAGGTCGATCGGCACGATCATGTTGACATGCTCGGCCTTGCCGTCGCGCTCGCGTTCGAGCTGCAGCGAGCCGATGCCGATCAATTCGCCTGATGCCGAGATCAGGCCGGTGCCGCCCCAGTTCGGATGCGCCGGATGGGTGAAGATGGCTTCATCGAGCAGATATTCCCAATAGCCGGCGAATTCCTGCTTGGCGATGATCTGGCTGGCGACCGAGCGCGTGCGGCCGCCGGCGCCGCCGACCACGACCTGGTCGCCGACCCTGGTCGCGGCTGAGTTGCCGATCTGCAATGGATCGAGATCGAGTGATCCCAGCGCCTGCACCAGGCCGAAGCCGGTGACGGCATCGAAGCCGAGGACATGTCCTTCCACCACGCGTCCGTCGCCGCGATGCAGCCAGACTGACTCGGCCTCGGTGATGAGATAGCCGATGGTCAGCACCAGTCCGTTGTCGATCACGACGCCATTGCCGGCGCGCTCGGTGCCCAACGTCTCCGCGCTCGACGCGTCGGGCGGAATGATGGAGTGCAGGCCGACGATCGACGACAGCACGTGATCGAGATCGAAGGCGTAATCGCTGGCGTGCGGCTGGTACGCGGGCGGCACTCTCCATTCGGTCAAAGAGGGCATCGCGGCTCTCCTGTTCAATCGGCGTCGATGTCGCGCTGATGGACGGCCGGACTTCGGCAAAGCCGGCCCCGGCGGCGGCCGGAGCGGCAAGCCAACTTTACCACTTTTGCCGGCGCGCGCACCAGAGCGGGATCAATTTTCTTGGAAGCCGGGTCCTGCTTGCATGTCTCGGTTGGACATGATCCGGCCATGCTCGGCAACGATCAACGATCGTTCCAGGGATTGCGGAATCCGGCAGCGAGAAATTCCGGTTGGGCTAGCTTCGCCCGCAGCCCCCGGGGCGATGATCGGCCAGACGAACCATGCGCCGGAATGACGGTGCTAGAGATGTGGTTCATCGATTGAGGGCCTTGCGGTTGTCGCCGCTTCGCGAGACTGCCATAGTGGCGACACTCGCGCGAGCTACGCGCGACGCGATGCGTTGAGAAACGTCCAGGGAAAGTCCAAGGAAACGTCCATGTCTGCTGCCGTCTCGAGCCCGTCCGCCCGCCCCTATCGCGGGGTCTTTCCGGTTGCTCCGACCATCTTCGATGACCGCGGGGAACTGGACCTGGAGGGGCAGCGCCGCTGTATCGATTTCATGATCGATGCCGGCTCGCACGGCATCTGCATCCTCGCCAATTTCTCCGAGCAGTTTGTGCTGACCGATGCGGAGCGCGAGAGGGTGATGCATGCGGTGCTGGAGCATGTCGCCGGCCGCGTTCCCGTCATCGTCACCACCACGCACTTCTCCTCAGCCGTTTGCGCGGCCCGCAGCCGCGAGGCCGAGGCGGCGGGCGCGGCCATGGTGATGGTGATGCCGCCTTATCACGGCGCGACGTTTCGCGTCGACGACAAGGCGATCTATGAATTCTTCCAGGTGCTGTCGGGAGCGATCCAGATTCCGATCATGATCCAGGACGCGCCGGTTGCCGGAACGCCGCTGTCGGTCTCGCTGCTCGCACGGCTCGCCAAGGAATTCGCCAACATCCGCTATTTCAAGGTCGAGGTGCCGATGGCCGCAAGCAAGCTGCGCAGCCTGATCGAGGCGGGCGGCGCCGCCATCGAGGGCCCCTGGGACGGCGAGGAGGCGATCACGCTGATGGCCGATCTCGATGCGGGTGCGACCGGCGCCATGACCGGCGGCGGCTATCCCGACGGCATCCGCCAGATCATCGATCCCTATTTCGCAGGGCGCCGGGAGGAGGCGAAAGCCGCCTATGCGCGCTGGCTGCCGCTGATCAATTACGAGAACCGCCAATGCGGCCTGCGCGCGGCCAAGACATTGATGCAGGCCGGCGGCGTGATCCGTTCGGATGCCGTGCGCCATCCGCTGCAGCCGCTGCCGGCGCCGACCCGCGCGGGGCTGCTCGAGCTTGCGAAGGATCTGGACGCGATGGTGCTGCGCTGGGGAAAATAAGCTGGGGCGCGCGATCAGAAGGTCTGCTGTCCGTTTTTTTCGTAAGGGAAATCGCCAGTCGGTGGTTGCTTCTGCGGCTGTTGGGCTGGATTGCAGATCCTGGTCTGCAATGCCTCGGTGGTTTTGCTGCTGCTCTTCAGCTGCTCCAAAACCGGCGCCGGCACGGCGCATGCCGTCGCCTGGGCCTCGACAAAGTTGATCATCCTGATCTCGGCCTCGACGAAACTGCGGATCAATCTGCAGGTTTCATCCACGGGTGCATGCCGGGCGGAGGCGTCCTTGAGCAGTTTGCCGCGTCTTGCGGCCTCATCACGCAGTGGAGCAAATTCGTTCTTGCATTGATCCGCGCTGGGCGTGCCGTTGCCTTGGCTCGCCACGCCGGGCGGCTGCGCCGCGGGCGCGCTCTGGGCCAGCGCATCGCGATGTGCCGATAGCGTCGACACGGCGACCAGCAGCGAGATCGTCAGGCAACGGAAGGTCAATGTCACGCGTCCCCGGCGCTTCGATCGGAATCCCCCGATTGCGATCGTTCCGGCGATCATCCTTGCACATCGTTTGCGAAGCAAAGATGGCGCCCGATCGGCAAATGCCGGGCCTCGCGCGCCGGCGAAGCTCAATATCACTGACGATGAAGGTCGTTGGCCAAGGACGCGCAGGACGACGTTGCATGTCTCGGCATCGGGCACGAGCTTGCAGAGCTGTCGCGCACCTCATAAGACTGTCGCGCCGGCCGGAAAAGCCCAATGATTCCGGTGACCATGCACCTCATAAGTGCGTCACGTGCACCTCATCAATTTGTCTTTCTGGGGTGTTTGCACCTCATAAGATTGTCTTTTGAATCACGAAAATCGGCCGCAGAAATGCGACCCGTTTAGACGGGCCGTGGCGCGTTAGAAATTCGTCGACGACAGGAATGGCCGAAATCGCCGATGGCTTCCCCACGGGCTTCCTGGGCCCGTTAAACGGCATCGACACAAACGGCGGCTGACGAAGTGGGTGGATTCCGCAAGAATCGGGGCACTTGAACGTGAATCGAGTGGTCTCGGAGGCTTTCGGCTATGGAAACGAGGATCGGGCACCCGCCGCGGGTACGATCGGCTCCGTCGTTCCATCGAAAAGCGCGAAGCTCGTCGATCTAAGGAAGTTTCACGGCGGCGATGGGCGCCGCGCCTCCTACTTCACCCGGGTCCATTTGCGGTCGATGGCGCGGGCCATCTCGGGGTCCAATCTCTGCACGCTGCCGGGTTTAACCTTGCGCTGATAGTCGGCTGCCCGAAGTACCCGCTGAAACCGAGACCAGTTCATTTCGTGAGAATCTTTGGTCTCCTCGCTGAGATATATTCTGATCCAGTTCGGCTCGGTCCGCTTGAGCAGCACCGCCCGGCGGCGAGTGATGGTGCGGCCTCTGCCGCTCTTGGGGTTGTAGACATGGATTAAAGTGTCGCCGACACGGCACTCCTTGGCGAATTTACCTTTCTTGCCCCAGCGAATCCAATCGTACTCTTCGGCCGCTGCGCCTAGCCTTTCGTTGATCTCCGTGGTGGCGCGGTCGATGCGCTTCTGTTCGTCTTCGGTGGGATCGCGCTCAGGTCATAGACGCCGACGATCCACGTTGCGTTGCCAAGCCGCCGAATGCGGATCGGCTTCTTCGGCTTCGCCTTCGGCCATCCGCTGCGGATCACCTCGATCTTGCAGAGTGCCGCGATGGCTGGGCCGTCCAAGCGGCTCTTCTTCGTGCACAGTTGTGCGATGAAGGAGGCGACCCCGGACCGGATCGTCGGCTCGTCAGACAGCACGGCCGCCTCGGTGAGTCCTGATCCGGACATGTTCGCCGACCCCACAACGGCGTATTTCCCGATCAGCATTACTTTGGAATGCAGGCCTTCGCGGCTGTGGATGACGACGCCGGCCTTGTGCAGTTTTGCGAGCAGCTTGGCGTCGGTCTGTCCGGATCTGATCGAGCGAGGGGAAGCGTCGGTAACGAGCACGTCTCCTCTACGCAAAGCGACGTGGTCCGCCGTCACGTAGGCGACCGCGAGTTTGCGGCTGCTGGCGGTACGGGCGAGCTTCTTGGCTTCCTGCCAAATTTCGGTCGTAAGGATCCTGTTCACGCGGCCTCAAACGTCTGAAACGACAAAAAAGCGGTTGCCATGACGGGTCAGCGGTCGAATTCCTCGATCAGTGTCCAGCAGTAGGCGTCCACCATGACGTAGTCGTGCAGCATCTGCTTGTGGAAGACGATGGTGGGCGCGCCGTCGAGCACCGAATGGGTCATCCACGGACGAAATTTGCCAAGCGCCCGCTGCTCTCCGCGCAGGCGGTCGTACTCGGCTTGGTCGCCGGCAAGAGCCGCTGCGATCGCGGCGGCGTCGAGGGCCTTGTACTGCTCCGCCGACACCTCTTCGATGACATAGGGCGGGATGTAGAGCGGGATCCGGTGCGCGAGCCCGTCGCGGAATGAGATCAGGTTGCCCAACCAGTCCTGATTGTGGTCGAGGAACTTTCCGAATTCGGCGCTGAACGATTTGCGGACGTAGGGTTTCCCAAGGCCGACTTCGTGCCGTCCGAGCTCGGCGCCGCCCTTGCCGCGCACGTTGTTCTCCAACACCCAAACCCACGCGAGGTTCTCCAGGCATCCGAATGCGTTCATGACGAAGTTCTGGATGCAGGCGGTGGCATCCATTACCGTCGCAGTTTCCGGAACGCTCTCCTGGGCGGGCGGCAGCAGCTCGAAGACGGTCTGCACCATATGGACCATCGTCGACAGACGACGGGACAATCCGTGCTGCACGTACTCCCGGGCCCGATCGTTCGTGAGAGCAAGGTCGAAGAAACCGGCCTTCAGCTTTCGCAGCTGCGGCGGCAATTCCGTCAGGCCGTTAGTCAAGTCGTCGAGGGCCTCCTTGCTAAAATACCCCACCGACCCTACGCCTCCACGTCCTCGACTTCCCCGCGATCGCCCAAGAGGGCGATCCGGATGCCGGCGGCTGCGCAGCGGGGCGCCAGCTTACGCGCCAGCCGCAGCGTCACCGCGGTCTTCGGGACCACCGCCACCTGACGGCCGGGCGACGGCTTCGACATCAGCCTCCCGACGATCTCGCACAATCCCTTGTCGAGCCGGGACAGACGACCTCGATGGTTCGTCTCGACCGCGCCGCCCTTGCACTCGGCTTCGATGATCAGGCCATCGGCGTCCGCCACGACGTCTCCGATGCCCGGCCGGGAGTGGACTATGATCCTGCGGCCTTCGCCGTCCTGGTACGTGCCGCTGAAGGCAGTGCCTCCCTCTTCGACGCGGCTGAAGCCTTGCTTGGCGAGCCATCCGGGAAAGTCGAATTGGATGGCGTGCTGCCCGTCCGGATGGATTCGGACCTCCCGGACTGGCTCCGTCTCCAGCAGGTGCATGGCATAAGCCAGCATGACCGCGCCTTCGAAGAAATGCCGGTCAGGCTCGCGTGCCGGTGCCCCCGCCGTCGGCGGGCGTTCCACGATCAGATCATCGAAAGGCATCGCCCCTGCCCGCAACTCGAGATAGTGCTCGCAAGCCTACTTCGCGCGAGATCTGAAGGCGAGTCCGATCACGCTGGTCTACGGTCCTTTCGCTATAAATAAGCGCAGACCCCCAAGATCGAATTCGGAAAGGCAAAGTGCGGTCACGGAGCAAGAGACCCAATCGAGAGTTTTCACGGACGAGCTTCTCGATGCGCTGGGCGCCTGGCAGCGGGGCTGGAAGGCGGACGAAGAACTGAAGAAGCCCATTACCGAGAACTTGGTGCGGGAGGTCCGCAAGCTTCCGGCCCGATTCCGTGCCGCGCCGGAGGTCTGTTATCGGAAGCGTTTCCTGTTCAAGAAGGACATGGAGCCGCTGGTCATGTTCGAAGGTCTCGACGACCGGGTGGCCAGCTGGAGCACTGACCGCGCGTTCGCCATGGACTTCAAGGGATTGGTCAAGCTCGAGGCGGTCACTGCGGCCTACTTCGAACACAAGCCGCTTCCCGACGAGGTGATCGTCAACTTCCCTGCTCTCTGGGCAGATCCGGGCTTTCAGGAGGCGACCGACCACTACCGCAAACGTGGACGACTATCGCATCCTTCGGCGGCACAAGCGAACTTCGATGGCGGCGAGCAAAATAAGCACCCACTTGCTTCTCCTGAAGAGAGGCTCGGGCGGTCGGCTGTGGTAATCGCGATCTCATCGTATGCTGGCAAGCCCGCAATTGGCCGCCTGAAACGAACGCAGAGTATTAAGCACCTGAAAATTCAGTTCGATCACGCCGGAGAAATTGCCATGGCGGCCGCTGCGCTTCGAATGCGAACTTGCATTATCGCATTGGTCTTGCTCCTAACCACGATCTCGGTCGCTTGCGCCGCGGACCAGACGATCATCCTAAGGCTCGGCGCCCCGATGGCGCTTGAGCTTGAAAGAACTTTCAAGACAGTGCTGATCGGCGATCCGAATATCGTCGATGTTCATACGCTCAACGATCGCAGGATCACACTCGAACCCTTGAACCTCGGAGCAACAAATCTCATTTTCGTTGACGACAGAAGCATTGCGATCACCAACTTAAGAATCGTTGTCCGTGACGATGCCGAGGGCGGCGCTTTTGACCCATATCGGAAGTCGAGCATGTGAGCTATCGTGATGAAACAGGATGACTTCAAACGATGCCTCATCACGGGAGCTGCCTGATGGCCGATGTATCGAAGCATTACACGCACGGTAATCTTACAGAGGCCATACGTTCCGGTCTCACAGCCCAGCGCAAGTCCATCGATAGCCTGACCATTGATGATCTGGCGCCCGTCGATGAGTTTCACATTGGTGGCCGCAAGGCATCCGAAGATTTCCTTGATCAATTGGATTTCAGTCCGCAAACGAAAGTGTTGGATGTCGGATCCGGTCTCGGCGGGGCTGCCCGTTTCGTCGCTAGTCGATACGGCAGCCAAGTGACTGGCATCGATCTTACCCCCGAGTATGTCGAAACCGGCAGCACGCTCTGTAAATGGGTCGGCCTGGAGAAGCGCATTTCCTTGCACCAAGGTAGCGCGCTCGCCATGCCATTCGCTGACAAGAGTTTCGATGGCGCATACATGCTGCACGTCGGAATGAACATCGAGGACAAGGAGAAGCTTGCGCGCGAAGTTGCCCGCGTGCTGCGGCCCGGAGCTGTTTTCGGCGTCTACGATGTGATGCGCACGGCGCCTGGTGACCTCGATTTCCCCGTTCCTTGGGCGCAGACAGCGGATTTGAGCGCAGTCGCCGATATTGAGCGCTATAAGAGAGCTTTGCAGAAGTCTGGCTTCAACGTACTCGCCGAGCGTAACCGGCGTGACTTCGCTCTTTCATTCTTTTCCGATCTGCGAGCCAAAACAGCGGCTGCCGGCGGCCCGCCGCCACTCGGTCTTCATGTGCTGATGGGGCGGACTACACCGGAGAAAGTGCAGAACATGATAGACAACATTGCAAAGGGACGCATAGCTCCGGTCGAGTTGATCGCCCATAAAAGCGCGGTCGCTTGATGCGAGGTGTCGGGACCGCAACGCGGCCTTTGACGAAATTAGGCCAAAATCAAGATTCCGCATTGTTTGTAATTGCGGACCCTCTGTACGCCAGTCGGCGTGTTCGACTGCTGGCGCTCGCTGCAAAAAATGGGATGCCGGCAAGCTATGCGTTTCGTGAATTCTCGTTGGCCGGAGGGTTCTGAGTTACGGGGCCGATCTTCCTGAAGTCCATCGTCAGGCAGGTGTCTACACCGGTCGGATTCTCAAGGGTGCCAGACCCGCCGATCTGCCAGTCCAGCAGCCAACTAAGTTTAATCTAGTCATCAATCGGAAGACCGCGAACTCACTTAGACTGGAAATTCCGCCCAAGCTTCTCGCGCTCGCCGACGAAGTGATCGACTGATTTTGGCGCTGGTGCATAAGTCCGGAATTAACGGCGCTCATAGCCCAAGGCGGAATTGGAGCCAAAGCAGCATTCAAAGCCCCGCGCTTTTCGCGTTCCGTTTGACGACCTTTGCTTGCAACCGATTACTTCGTTTCACCCTTGCCAAGGCTGGATCCGTCGGCGGAGTGATCGGAAAGGTTTCGCGCATATGCGCGGCGAGCATTGCGCAATAGTCGGTTGCGAAACGGGGCAGGGGACGCCGCTTGTCCCATGAGATGGTCAGGGGTTCTTGCAGCACGCGGTGTCGAAGCGTGAGGCCAGCAACTCTCAATTTGTAACGCCTGCACTGAAGCTGCGAGGGAACGATTGCGATTCCGTGGCCAGCCTCGGCGAGTGCCAGCAAGGTGTGTGGGTTCCGGCTCTCGAAGAAGACTGTCGGTTTCAGTCCCGCCATTCTGCTT
>DASREP010000019.1:0-77392 GCA_035652015.1 Bradyrhizobium sp.
TACAAATGGCGTCATCTGGTCGAAAACTTCTTCTGCTCTCTCAAGGCATTCCGACGCATCGCAACCCGCTACGAGAAGACCGACACCTGCTTTGCCGGCTTCCTCAATCTGGTCGCGCTTTTCCTTGCCTGCCGGTGACTGTAAACAGGCCTTAATCCATTGCACAAAATGCGCTGCAAAATAGTCCGCACGAGGGCCGCTCCGCAACACGCCTGGTTGGCCGCGATCTGCCCGTCTTTTCGCAGGCAAAACGGGCAGATTTCTCCTTGTTTTGCCGGGTTTGCCTCAACGGCGGCAAGCGGATAAGACGGCCCTCAGGACCCATCAGAATCGACAGACCAAGGACGATTGGCGGCATGCGCATTCTCTGCACCAATGACGACGGCATTCACGCCCCCGGGCTGAAGGTCATCGAGGAGATTGCGCGCGCGCTGTCCGACGATGTCTGGGTCGTCGCACCCGAGCTCGACCAGTCCGGCGTCTCGCATTCACTATCGCTGAATGACCCGTTGCGGCTCCGCGAGGTTGGCCCGCGCCATTTCGCGGTACGCGGCACGCCGACCGACTGCGTCATCATGGGCGCGCGCCACATCCTGCTGCCGAAGCTGCCCGACATCGTGCTGTCGGGTGTCAACAAGGGCCGCAATGTCGCGGAGGACGTGGTCTATTCCGGCACCATCGCCGGCGCGCTCGAAGGCACGATCTTGGGTCTGCCGTCCTTCGCGCTGTCGCAGGAATTCTCGATGGAGACGCGTGAGAAACCGCTGTGGGACACCGCGAAGACCTTCGCCCCCGACATCCTGCGCAAGGTGATCGCAGCCGGGGTGCCGAAGAACACGGTCATCAACATCAACTTCCCCGCTTGCCTGCCGGAGGAGGTCAAGGGCATCCGCATCGCGCGCCAGGGCAAGCGCAATCTCGGCTTTCTGAAAGTCGACCAGCGCCGCGACGGCCGCGGCAATCCCTATTTCTGGATCGGCTTCGAGCGCGCCGCGATCATGGACACGCCGGAGGAGGGCACCGATCTTGCCGTGCTCGCCGCCCGCTATATCTCCGTGACCCCGTTGCGGCTCGACCGCACGGACGAGGCATTCTCGGACGCGCTCACCGCCACGCTGAAATGAGCTGTCAGGCTTCCGTCGGCAAGGCCGGCTCGCGCTGCGCGTTGTGACCAGCCTTGTTGTCCCGCTCGTCTTCGCGCATCCTCCTCGGCGCGGGCGAGGCGCGGGTTTCTTCAAGAGCGCGAATCTCGAGCACGAGATTGGCCGCGGCGTCGCGCAGACGGCTATTTTCCAGCAGCAGGCGCCGCTGCAGCTCAGAATCGGCCGAGTCGGAGCTGCGCGCGCGCCAGCGATGCAAGGTCATGACGCTGATGCCAAGCTGGCCGCAGATCGCAGTCTGCGAGAATCCTTTGGAAGCAAGCTGGTCGGCGATGGCGAGCTTCTCGATGATGTCGGCTGACGAATGTTTTTTCATCAGCGCTCCCCTCGTGCTGCCGCTTGGAGCGGACAATCCGGGCGAGGGCCGCGCCATCCCTCCCAGCGCAAGAAGCGAGCGGCATCGGGCGCAGTGCCTGGCCACCGTTCAAAGCAGATCATGGACAAGTCTGTCCCCCCGGACTTCACCTTCTCTCGCCCAAAGACCAATTGCAGCCGCCTCGAAACTGTTCGAAGAAGCTATGCTGACGGCCTCTCGGCGACTCTCCCCACCCACTGTTCGACAAAGGTTGCGCTGTCACGTTTCCGTCAGTCAAGACGGGACGTCGTAGAGAAAATATGAAGTCAAGCTTACGCAGACCTTACAAGCGCGGTTGGGGCGGAGTTTGATGTAGAGCATACCGTGAAACGTTTTGCCGGTCCGGCGAGCTGTGGGCGGTGATCTGCCCGGGTCGGGCCCGGCCTAACAATGCGTGCCGACGAAAATACTTCGTTTTTCAGAAGTCACGCGCTGCGCAGCGCGCTGTCGATCGCCTTGCCGAGCGTCTCGACCTGGAACGGCTTCTGCAGCGACGGGCGGTCGCGATATTCTTCCGGAAGGCCCGAGGAGCCATATCCGGTGGCGAAGATGAAGGGGCGGTTGCGCGCCTTGATCAGATCGGCCACCGGTGAAATTACCTTGCCATTGACGTTCACGTCGAGGATGGCGAGATCGTAATAGGTGGTTTGCGCGAGGCGGATCGCCTCGTTGATCTCGCCGGCTTCGGCCGCGACCGTATAGCCGAGCTCCTCCAACATGTCGGCGACCATCATCCTGATCATGACCTCGTCTTCAACGAGGAGCACTGAGCCGCGCGGCGGCCGCGTCGCGTTCATGCTATTCATCCCTTTATATTGATGCGTTGCCCATCACGCCTCTGATGGAGGTGATAGAGGCCTGCTCGGGGCGGTCCGGTAAAAGAGCCCCATGAACACAGGTTCGCAAAAATCCACGAACGGCGCAACGCCTTGCATTGCACGCCAGCGTTCCGCGACGTGCAAGCACATGGCCCGAGGACTTTGGATCGAGGCGCATGGACCGACGCAGATTTGATCGCTTGTTGATCGCTGCCGCCTTCAACGTCAAGCTTCCCAGATGGTTCCGGCGACGGAACATTGATTCGAGGAGAAAATGCCGTTGCAATCACCAGTCCATATAGCGTCAAACGTCACCTGTGGTTGTTCACCCCCCGGAATGGTTGCAGAAAGCGAGACGTGACATGTCGGCGAAAGCGACCGCTCCGCCGGAAAAGATGATGTTCCAGCTGACGCTGCGACGGCGCGGCATCAGCGACCAGGCGGTGCTGCGCGCCATGGAGGAGGTGCCACGGGAGGCGTTCGTCGAGGCTGCCGATCGGGGGGACGCCTATCGGGACAGCGCGCTCGGCATTGCTTGCGGGCAGACCATCAGCCAGCCTTTCGTAGTGGCGTACATGACCGAGCAGCTCAAGCTCAGCAAGACGCACCGTGTGCTCGAGATCGGCACCGGCTCCGGCTACCAGGCGGCGGTGCTGTCGCGCCTTGCCGGCCAGGTGGTCAGTATCGAGCGCTTCCGGACGCTCGCCGACACTGCACGGACGCGGCTCGATGCCCTCGGTTACCACAATGTCGAGGTGATGGTGGGCGACGGTTTTGCCGTGCCCGAACAGCTTGGACAGTTCGATCGCATCATCGTCACGGCCGCGATGACGAAATTGCCCGACGAACTGCTGCGCCGCCTCGCGCCCGGCGGCATCCTGATCGCCCCGATCGGGCCACATCACGGCGTGCAGACGCTGGTCCGCGCGACCAGGACGGAGATCGGCTTCGACCACAAGGAGCTGGTCGATGTGCGCTTCGTGCCCGCGCTGCCGGGCATTGCCCAAGAACTTTGAAGAATTGTGACAACAGCTCTGACCCGACCGCAATGCTGCGGATCGGCTGCAGCGCCAACGCCTTATTGGAAGGGTTAAGCGGTTATTTACTGGGGACGTGTTTACTCAAATTGGTATTTTGTTGCGTACGAGTGAGTAACCATGTCCTTTCTCGCCGAGTTGCTTTGCTCGCGCCGCGCTCCGCAAGCCGCGGTGTTGGCGCTGATCTCGTTCGCCTTTGCCGGCTGCAGCGCCGACACGTCGACACGATTTTCGCAGGCCGTCAGCAATCCGTTCAACTATCAGCCGGACTCCACCGGCTCCGTGCCGGCCGCCGCACCCGCGCCGCAGGTCGAGCGGCAGCCTTATGCGTCCTCGGCCTCCGGCGCGCCGCCGGCGGTTGCTGCGCCGCAATCCTATCCGGCCACCGGTGCCGGCGTGTCCGGAGGCGGGCGAGGGGTGGCCTCCTACACGCCGCCGGCGCCGGTCAATACCTACGCGCCGCCGGTCCGGCCGCGGCTGGAGACCACCGGCAGCGTGCCGCCGCGCTCGGTCGCGGCCGCACCGCGGCCGGCCCACATCAAGATCATCGTCGGCACCAGCGACACGCTTGAGGTGCTGGCGCATCGCTATCACGTGACGCCGGCCGCGATCCTGGCGGCCAATGGCTATAAGGGCCCGCGGACGCTGTCGCCCGGCCAGTCGCTCCTGATCCCGCAGCCGGCCGCAGTCGGCGTCGCGGCGGAAACTCCCCCGGCGGCAGTTCCGGTCGCTGCCGCGGCGCCGGCCGCGACCAAGCCGGTCGCCGTTGCTGCCGCGCCCGCAGCCGCCGTCGTGCATGTCGTCAACCATGGCGACACGCTGCACAGCATCGCTCATCGCTATCATGTGTCGGTCGCGGAGCTTGCACGTGCCAATAATCTTGACGCCGGCGCCAAGCTCAAGCTCGGCTCCCGCCTGAATGTGCCGGCCAAGGTGGCCGCCGCGGCCCCGGTGGTCGCTACGCCCCAGCCGGTTGCCGCAGCGCCGGCTGCTGCGCCGAAACTGGCCTCAGCCGCGGCACCTCAGCAGACCGCGCGGCTCGCGCAGGCAAGTCCCGCGGCCGAGGACGGCGCGCCGGAGAGCACGGTCAAGGCAGCCGAGGCCACCGGCGCATTGCCGACCTTCCGCTGGCCGGTGCGTGGCAAGGTGATCGCGGGCTACGGCGCCAAGACCAACGGCAAGGCGAATGATGGCATCAACCTCGCGGTGCCCGAGGGCACGCCGGTCAAGGCCGCCGAAGACGGCGTGGTCGCCTACGCCGGCAACGAGCTCAAGGGATACGGCAACCTTGTCCTGGTGCGGCATGCCAACGGCTATGTCACCGCATATGCCCATGCGAGTGAGCTGTTGGTGAAGCGCGGAGATAGTATCAAGCGCGGCCAGGTCATTGCCAAGTCGGGTCAATCGGGCGAGGTGGCGTCGCCGCAGCTCCATTTCGAGATCCGCAAGGGATCCACGCCGGTTGACCCGCTGCAATTCCTCAACGGGGCTTAAGACTCCGCTCAGTTGCCGCTGAGCTTCACGCCTAACCGTCCCGCCAGCTCCTGGGTGAACTGCCAGGCCACGCGCCCCGAACGCGATCCGCGGGTGGTCGCCCATTCCAGCGCCTCGCGTTCCAGTTCGTCCTCGGCGAGCTTGATGCCGAAATGGCCGGAATAGCCCTTCACCATGGCGAGATATTCGTCCTGGCTGCAGCGGTGGAAGCCGAGCCAAAGGCCGAAACGGTCGGACAGCGAGACCTTCTCCTCGACCGCCTCGCCCGGGTTGATCGCGGTCGAGCGCTCGTTCTCGATCATCTCGCGGGCGAGCAGATGGCGGCGGTTGGAGGTGGCGTAGAGGATGACGTTCTCGGGCCGGCCCTCGATGCCACCCTCCAGCACCGCCTTCAGCGACTTGTAGGAGGCATCATTGCCGTCAAAGGAGAGGTCGTCGCAAAACACGATGAAGCGGAAGTCGGAGGCGCGCAAAAGCTCCATCAAGGACGGCAGGCTCTCGATGTCCTCGCGATGGATCTCGATCAGCTTGAGGCGGTCGGCCCCCTTGCGATCGAGATTGATGGTGGCGTGGGCGGCCTTGACCAGCGACGATTTGCCCATGCCGCGTGCGCCCCAGAGCAGGGCGTTGTTGGCGGGCAGGCCGTTGGCGAAGTGCTCGGTGTTCTCGATCAGGATGTCGCGCATCCGGTCGATGCCCTTGAGCAGCGTCAGTTCGACGCGGCTGACCCGCGGCACGGTGCTCAGGCGGCCATTGGGGTGCCAGACGAAGGCGTCGGCTTGCGCAAACGAAAACGGCTCCTGCCGCGCGGGGGCGCTGGCGGCAAGGTGGGCGGCGATCGCCTCCAGCGCCGTGGCGATCCTGGCCGCGTCGTCGTTGGGGCGCGCGGCGGGTGGGCGCTTTGCCGCCACTTTGGCGGACTTTTTCGCAACCGCCTTGGGAGCGGCCGCGCCTGTCGTTTTGCGGGTCATTTTTGACATTCGCTATTTTCCTGACGGCGGAGGCTTTATCGAGCCTTTTCAAGCCCCGCAAGCAGCCCCAAATCAGGGCTGGGCGGCGTTGCAATTGGGACCGCGGCCGCTATAGTCCGCGCGAAATTTGCCGGACCGGCGCCCGCATGGAGGCCTTGCCGGGCCTTTGCCGTCTCATGAAGGATTAGGAACTTCTGATGCTGATTACCCCCGCCTATGCCCAGGCCGCGGCCGGCGGCGACACCAACAGCATGTTGATGTCGCTTTTGCCGTTCGCGCTGATCTTCGTGATCATGTATTTCCTGATCCTGCGCCCGCAGCAGAAGAAGGTCCGCGACCACGCCGACCTGGTCAAGAACATCCGAAGGGGTGACACCGTCGTCACCACGGGCGGCCTGGTCGGCAAGGTGACCAAGGTGGTCGACGACGACCAGATCGAATTCGAAATCTCCGACGGCGTTCGCGTCCGGCAGATGCGCCAGATGATCTCGGGCGTGCGCGCCAAGGGCGAACCGGCGAAAGGCGAGGCCAAGGACGAGGCGTCCGCGAGCTGATCGCGCGTCCCGGTTCGCAATCCGCTTAAAGAGAAGAATACCTGATGTTGTATTTCACGCGGTGGAAGGCGCTCGGCATCATCCTGACGGCGCTCGTGGTGTGCCTGTGCGCGGTGCCGAACTTCTTCCCCGAAGCCACCGTCAAGAACTGGCCGCTCTGGGCGCAGCGGCGGCTGGTGCTCGGCCTCGACTTGCAGGGCGGCTCCTATCTGCTGCTGGAGGTCGATTCCAATTATGTGAAGAAGGAAAAGCTGGACCAGATCCGCGACGATGTGCGGCGGACGCTGCGTGAGGCCAAGATCGGCTATACCGGGCTTGCCAGCAAGGGCGATGCTGTCGAGGTGCGCGTCAAGGACACCGAGCTGCAGGCGGCGCTCTCCAAGCTGCGCGAGCTGTCGCAGCCGCTTGGCGGGCTGCTCGGTTCCAGCGGGCAGCGCTCGCTCGAAGTCACCGATGCCGGCGGCGGGCTGATCCGGCTGACGGTGCCGCCGGCGGCCATCACCGAGCGCATCCGGCAGACCATCGAGCAGTCGATCCAGATCGTCGAACGGCGCGTCAACCAGCTCGGCACGGTCGAGCCGGTGATCCAGCGCCAGGGCACCGACCGCATCCTGGTGCAGGTGCCGGGCTTGCAGGACCCGACCCGGTTGAAGGACCTGCTTGGCAAGACCGCCAAGATGGAATTCCGCATGGTCGACACCAGTGTGTCGCCGGACCAGGCCCAGGCGGGCAACCTTCCGCCCGATTCAGAGCTCCTGATGAGCGCGTCCTCCCCGAAGGTGCCCTATGTGGTCAAGAAGCAGGTGCTGGTCACAGGCGGCGATCTGACGGATGCGCAGACTGCCTTCGATCCGCGCACGGGCGAGCCGGTGGTCAGCTTCAAGTTCAACTCGGCCGGCTCGCGCAAATTCGCGCAGGCGACCACCGAAAATGTCGGACAACCCTTCGCCATTGTGCTCGACAATGAGGTGATCTCCGCGCCCGTGATCCGCGAGCCGATCACCGGCGGACAGGGGCAGATCTCCGGCAATTTCACCGTGCAGTCCGCGAACGATCTCGCGATCCTGCTGCGCGCCGGCGCGCTGCCGGCACCGTTGACCGTCATCGAGGAACGCACGGTCGGTCCCGGGCTCGGCGCGGACTCGATCGCGAAGGGCGAGCTTGCGGCCTATGTCGGCGCCATCATGGTCGTGGTGTTCATGCTGCTGACCTACCGGCTGTTCGGCCTGTTCGCCAATATCGCCGTCATTATCAACGTCGCCATGATCTTCGGCCTGTTGTCGCTGCTCAATGCCACGCTGACCTTGCCCGGCATCGCCGGCATCGTGCTCACCGTCGGCATCGCGGTCGATTCCAACGTTTTGATCTATGAGCGCATCCGCGAGGAACTGCGCGGCGGGCGGAACGCCATCTCGGCCATCGATGCCGGCTTCAAGCGGGCGTTGGCGACGATTCTCGACTCCAACATCACAACCTTCATCGCCGCCGCGGTGCTGTTCTACATCGGCACCGGCCCGGTGCGCGGCTTTGCCGTGACCCTCGGCATCGGCATTATCACCACTGTTTTCACCGCCTTTACCCTGACCCGGCTGATCGTCGCCTGGTGGGTGCGCTGGAAGCGGCCACAAACCGTGCCGATCTAGGAAACGCGGTCGTGACTCATATTGTTCTGATCTCTCTCGGCGTTCTCATTGCCGTGCTCACCGTCGTCAGCGCGCTCGGCATCCTGCCGTCGCTGCGTATCGTGCCCGACGTTACGCATTTCGACTTCACCCAGTTCCGCCGCATCAGCTTCCCGATCTCGGCGACGCTGTCGATCATCGCGATCACGCTGTTCTTCACCCATGGGCTGAATTTCGGCATCGACTTCAAGGGCGGCACGCTCCTTGAGGTCCGCGCCAAATCGGGCACCGCCGATATCGCCGGCATGCGCGCGAGCCTGGACAAGCTTGGCCTGGGCGAGGTGCAGCTGCAGCAGTTCGGCGGCCCGGATGAGGTTCTGATCCGCGTGGCCGAGCAGCCCGGCGGCGATGCCGCCCAGCAGGAGGCGGTCGGCAAGGTGCGGGGCGCGCTTGGCGACAGCGTCGACTACCGGCGCGTCGAGGTGGTCGGTCCGCGGGTATCCGGCGAATTGCTGGCCTATGGCATGATCGGCCTGATGCTCGCCATTGTCTCGATCCTGATCTATCTCTGGTTCCGGTTCGAGTGGCAGTTCGCGCTCGGCGCCATGATCGCCAACGTGCACGATATCGTGCTGACCATCGGCTTCATGTCGATCTCGCAGGTCGACTTCGACCTGACCAGCATCGCGGCGCTGCTCACCATTCTCGGCTATTCGCTGAACGACACCGTCGTCATCTATGACCGCATCAGGGAAATGCTGCGGCGCTACAAGAAAATGCCGATGCCGCAATTGCTGAACGAATCGATCAACTCGACGCTGTCGCGTTCGATCATCACGCACTTGACCGTGACGCTGGCATTGCTCGCGCTGCTCCTGTTCGGCGGCCCGGCGATCCACAGCTTCACTGCGGTGATGATGTTTGGCGTCGTGCTGGTCGGTACCTACACCTCCATCTTTATTGCGGCCCCGATCCTGATCTATCTCGGGGTCGGCACCCAGCGCGCCGATGCGCAGGACGAGCCCGCGAAGAAGGTGGAAGCGCCAGCGAAGTCCGCAAAGAAATAGCGGCGGCATGGACCGAAACTGACAGCTCGGGACTTGACGTCGGGGCGGCGAAGCTCGTTTTCGGATCCCATCATGGCTGACAGTCTCGACGCCCCCCATCTTCCGCGCTCGGCGCCCATCGATGCTTATGGCAAGGGCGGGTTTGCCTTTGCCGGCATGTCGCATCGGGGCTCGCTGTTGTGCCTGCCCAACGCGGTGTGGGCGTGGGAGGTCACGAGCCCTGAGCAGATCGACAAATATTCGCTCGCGCGCGTGTTTGACGCCGCCAATGCCATCGACACATTGATCGTCGGCACCGGCGCCGCCGTCTGGCTGCCGCCACAGGAACTGCGCGGCGCCTTGCGTGCTGTGCGGGTGGTGCTGGATACGATGCAGACGGGGCCGGCGATCCGCACCTACAACATCATGCTGGGCGAGCGGCGGCGCGTCGCTGCTGCGCTGATCGCGGTGCCATGACCGGCGCGGTCTCCGACGACACCGCCGCGGCCGCTTTCTGCGCTGATCTGGTCCGCAGTCACGATTTTCCCCGTTACGCAGCAACGATCTTCGTGCCGGCCGATCTGCGCCGTGCCCTGCTCGCGCTCTACGCCTTCAATGTCGAGATCACGCGGGTGCGCGAGCAGGTCAGCCAGGCCTTGCCGGGCGAAATTCGTCTGCAATGGTGGACCGACATGTTGGCCGGCCACGCTCACGGCAGTGCGGAAGCCAATCCGGTCGCGGCCGAGCTGATGCAGGTCATCCGACTTGCCGAACTTCCCGTCGAGAAGCTGTCGCGGCTGATCGAGGAGCATCAGTTCGATCTCTATAACGACCCCATGCCGACCATGGCGGCGTTGGAAGGCTATCTGAACGATACGTCGGCGGCGCTGTTTGCGCTGGCGGCGCAGATCGCCGGCGGTCCACCGTCGCCTGAAATCGAACATCTGGCGCGCCACGCCGGACTTGCGCAGGGGCTGGTGCGGGTTGTCGCGATGCTGCCCTATGATGCTCCGCGCCGCCAGCTGTTCCTGCCGCAGCAGGTGCTGGCCCAGCACGGCAGCGATCCCGAAGAGGTCTTTGCCGGCAAACTCACGCCGCGCGTGCGCGGCGCGGTCGAACACCTGCTCGCGGAGGCACGCCGACATTGCGACACCGCCTATGGCCTGCTCGCCGATGTGCCTGAACAGCTGAGGCCGGTATTCCTGCCCCTCGCGGTGGTCCGGCGCGATCTAAAACGGTTCTCGCGGGCGGACAGCGATCCCTTCGCATCGCAACCGCCTTCGCGGCTTTCGACGCTCTGGAGTCTATGGCGAGCGTCGCGGGCAAAGCAATTCCGCGGCTAACCGCGTCCGATTATTGCACTATGAACAGGCAGGCCTCGCAACCGACAACCCACGCGCGCGGCCTGCCTGCAACAATCGCAGCGCCGTCCCGCCAAATGGTCCCATGAGCCTTTTGGCGCTCTGGACCTGTTCGCCCCTGGAGCGGTAGGCTGGCCAAAACGCCGCCCAAGCCGGCCATGGGAGGATTTCACGATGCGGGAGTTGACGCCGGAGAGCATTACGGACGCCGTGCTCGAGCAGATGGCGACGACCTCCGATCCGCGATTGAAGGGGGTCATGGCGGCGGCGGTACTGTCCCATTCCGGGCGTGCCGAGCATCCGTTTCGATCTGCGCCTGTCGCGCGAAGGCGAGGCGGACAAGAGCTCCGGGCGCGTCGGTTCCGATCCATCAGGCGATCCTGAAGGAGACTGCCGCACCGGCGCCAGCGGCAAGCTGAGGCAAGGGCGCCAAGCAGCAAACCAAACATAAAGAAACATGAGGGAGTTGGGGGAGTGATGAAGCGCAGAGAAGTGATCGGCTGGGCCGCGGCCACGATGGTGCTTGCGATGACATCCGTTGCGAGCGCCGAGGAGCCGCCGATCAAGATCGGCATGTCGATGCCGCAGACCGGGGGGCTCGCCGGCGGCGGCAAGGCCTCGCTGCTCGGCATCGAAATCTGGCGCGACGATGTCAATGCCAAGGGCGGCTTGCTCGGCCGCAAGGTCGAGCTCGTCGTCTATGACGACAAGTCGAGCGCCTCCGAGACGCCGGCGATCTACGCCAAGCTCCTCGATGTCGACAAGGTCGATCTCCTGTTTGCACCTTATGCGACGGTACCGACCGCGCCGATCATGCCGCTGGTGAAGCAGCGCGGCATGCTGCTGATGGGGAATTTCTCCTTCCAGGTGAACAGCAAGGTCCACCACGACATGTGGTTCAACAATGCGCCATGGGGCCCGGCCGACAGCTGGGCGACCGGCTTCCTGACGCTCGGCCAAAAGGCCGGCGGCAAGACGGTCGCGATCCTCTCGGCCGACCAGGAGTTCGCCCAGAACATTGCGACGACCGCGCGCGACGTCGCCAAGAAGCTCAATCTGCCTGTTGTCTTCGACCAGGCCTATCCGCCAAGCACGGCCGAATTTTCGAGTATCATTCGCGCGCTCAACGCGGCCAAGCCCGACATTGTTTTCGTCGCGTCCTATCCGCCCGACTCTGCCGCCATCCTGCGTGCCGTCAACGAAATCGGCGTTGGCGACAACGTCAAGATCTTCGGCGGCGCGATGGTCGGACTGCAATTTGCCGCGGTGATGGAAAGTTTGGGCTCGCTGCTCAACGGGGTGGTCAACTACAATACCTGGTTGCCTGAACCGAGCATGTATTTCGACGGGACCAAGGCGTTCTTCGAGAAATACAGCAAGCGCGCGGTCGAGGCCAAGGTCGATCCGCTTGGCTACTACCTTGCGCCGTACGGCTACGCGATGGGCCAGATGATCGAGGAGGCCGTCAACGCCACCAAATCGCTCGATCAGAAAGCGCTCGCCAAATATTTGCGCGAGAACACGCACAAGACCATCGTTGGACCGATCACCTTTTCCGAAGACGGGGAATGGAAGGAGAGTGCGACGCTCGAGGCGCAATTCCGCGGCGTCAAGGACAAGAACATGGATCAGTTCCGGTCTTCGGGCAAACAGGTGATCCTGTTCCCGGACCGGCTGAAAACTGGTGACCTGATCACGCCCTTCGAGGATGCTCGCAATAAATAGCAACTAGGCCCAGGGGGGCGGGCTTCGCGAGAGGCCAGGGAGGGTGGTTTCACGTGTTCTCGATGGATTTGCTGCGCGACGCGGTCGTGCTCGGCGTGCTGCTCGGCTGCTTCTATGCAGCCGTCAGTGTCGGGCTGTCGATCTCGTTCGGCCTGCTCGACGTGCCGCACGTCGCCCATCCCGCCTTCCTGGTGCTGGCCGCCTACGGCGTCTATCTGCTCAATGACAGCTATGACATTGATCCCCTGCTGGCTGGGCTTCTGATCTCGCCCGTGTTCTTCCTGCTCGGGGTGATCACATACCGCCTCTATCACGAGACCTTCGAAAGGCGCGGCAGCGATGCAGCGGTGCGCGGCATTGCCTTTTTCTTCGGTGTCGCCTTCATCATCGAGGTGCTGATCATCCTGCAGTTCGGGGTCGATCAGCGCTCGGTGACCGCGTCCTATATCGGCAAGGCCTGGCGCATCGGCGACCTGCGCATTCCGATCCGGCAACTCGTTGCGTTTGGAGTGGCTCTCAGTCTGACGGTCCTGCTCGCGCTGTACCTGTCGAAGACCTTCATGGGCCGTGCCATCCGCGCCGTGGCGCAGGACGAGGAAGGGCTGCGGCTGATGGGCGCCAATCCCGTTAGGATCAAGCAGATTGCGTTTGGCATCGCCACGGCCGTGCTCGGCATCGCGGGCGCGCTTCTGATCGTGATCGCGCCGGTCGAACCGACACTCGATCGCGTCTATATCGGGCGCACGTTTTGTGTGGTCGTCATGGCCGGGCTCGGCAGCATCTCCGGAACACTGATCGCTTCCATCATCCTGGGCGTTGCGGAATCGATCGTGCTGACCATGTTCGGAGCGTCCTGGGCCCCGGCCATCTCGTTCGCGCTACTGCTTGGCGTTCTCGCCGTGCGGCCGCAGGGCCTGCTTGGCAGGTGATGCATGCAGCGTAGCTCCATCCTGTTCTGGGCCGGCGCGGTGGTTTTTTTGGCCATCGTGCTGGCGATGACGCAGCTGTTGCGCAACGAGTACCCGTTCTTTGCCGGCTATGTGATCCTGCAGTTCATCGTGCTGTCGGTCGCGTGGAGCATCCTCGGCGGCTATGCCGGCTACGTCAATTTCGGCACCAATGCGTTCTTCGGCGTCGGCGTCTATACGGCCGTGCTCCTGGTCCAGGCGTACAAGGCCCCGCTGGGCGTGCAGATTGCGGCCGCCGCGGTGGTCGGCAGCCTGCTCGGTCTCGGCGTCGGACTTCTGACGTTACGGATGCGCGGCATCTTCTTTTCCATCGCAACGATCGCGGTTGCGATCGTCATCGAAACCACCATCACCAACTGGCGCTTTGTCGGCGGCGCGGCCGGCATTCAACTGCAGCGGCCGCCGGTGATGGCGCCGTTCGACAGCTATGTGAAATTTCTGTTCTTCGTGCAGGCGCTCCTGGTCGTGCTTGCGGTTGCGATCACGCGCTTCATCCAGAACTCGCGGATCGGCCGCGGCCTGCAGGCGCTGCGCGATGACGAACTCGCTGCCGAATGCACGGGAGTGCCGACGCTGCGGCTGAAGCTGATGGCCTGCGTGATCTCGGGCGCGCTGATCTCCGCCGGCGGCGCCCCCGCCGCAATGTATCTGCAATATGCCAATCCGGACTCCGCGTTCAATCTGAACTACTCGGTGTCGGTGCTCGCGATGTCGCTGATCGGCGGCACGGCGCATTGGATCGGACCGGTGCTGGGGGCCATCCTGCTCGGCACGACGCAGCAGTTCCTGGCCGTGACGATTTCCTCCGAGATCAATGTCCTCGTGCTCGGGATCATGCTCGTCCTGTTCGTCGTCGCCGCGCCGAAGGGCATTATCGGCCTTGCCGGCAAGTGGGTGCGATCAGGAGGTCGCGCATGACGACCTCGGCCGCCACGCACGAGCCGCTGCTGCGCATCGAGGCGCTGACCAAGAGCTTTGGCGGCTTTGTCGCGCTCGAGAATATCAATGTCGACGTCGCCAAGGGTGAACGTTTCGGCCTGATCGGGCCGAACGGCTCGGGCAAGACGACGCTGGTCAATTGCATTTCCGGTGCGCTGCGTCCGAACAAGGGCAGTGTGGTGTTTGCAGGCGACGACATCACGCTTCTGCCGCCGAACCGGCGGTCGCACCGTGGCATCGCTCGCAGCTTTCAGATACCACGCCCGTTCCGCAGCATGACCGTGCTGGAAAACCTGATGGTGGCGCTGGATTTCGCGGGCAATCGCCAGCTCCTAGAAACGGAGGCGCATCGGCGCGAGGCCGCGATGTCGATCCTGACCCGGATCGGGCTTGCCGGCAGAGCGCACGTCCCGACGGCCGTTCTGACCCAGGTGGAGTTGCGCAAGATGGAGCTGGCCCGTGCGCTGGCGACCGGACCGAAGCTTCTGATTTCGGACGAGGCGATGGCGGGTCTCTCGACCTCCGAGGTCGACGAGGTGCTGGATCTCCTCATGAGCCTTGGCGGCGATGACATCGCCATCATCATGATCGAGCACATCATGCAGGCGGTGATGCGCTTCTCGCAGCGCGTGATGTGCCTCGATGCCGGTCGCATCATTGCGATCGGCGCGCCATCCGAGGTGATGGCGAATCCGCGCGTCCAGGAGGCCTATCTTGGCACTTAGCCTGTCAATTGAAGGCCTGGACGCGGGCTATGGCGCCGTCAAGGCGTTGCGCGGCGTCAACGTGCACGTCGGGGCCGGTGAAACCGTCGCGCTGCTCGGCACCAACGGCAATGGCAAGAGCACCTTGATGAAATGCATCATGGGGCTGGTGCGCCCGTCCCGCGGACGGGTGTCGCTCACCATCGACGGCCAGGCGCACGACCTCACGACATTGTCGACGGAGGCCATTGTTGACCTCGGCGTGGCGCTGGTGCCGGAGGGACGGCGGCTGTTTGCCAAGCTGACGGTTGAGGAAAACCTGATGCTCGGCGCGTTCCGCAAGGCCGCCCGACGCGCCATCAGGCACAATTTGACGCTGGCCTTTGATACGTTTCCGGTGCTGAAGGAGCGGAGAAACCAGCTCGCCGGAACGATGTCAGGCGGCCAGCAACAGATGTTGGCGATCGCGCGTGCGCTGATGTCCTCGCCCCGGCTTCTGCTTGTCGACGAGCCTTCGGTCGGGTTGTCGCCGCTATTGGTGTCGCAGACCATTGCCAAGATCGGCGAACTCAAGCGGGGCTTTGGTCTGACGGTGTTGATGGCAGAGCAGAACTTCAACCAGGCGATCCGTATCGCCGACCGCGGCTATATCATTGTCCATGGCGAGATAGCCGTTGCCGCGAGCTCGGTCGACGAGCTCAAGGCCAACGATATCGTCAAGCGGCTCTATCTGGGCGGGGCGGCCTGACGCAGACGGGGGCGCCGTTCAGCTCAAAGGCAGCTTGAGATCGCTCGTTTCGAAATTGAAGCGGTCGCGCAAATTCTTGCGCTGCTCGAGGATGTCCTTGAGGAAAGCACGGTCGGCATCGCTTGCCATCATCGGCTCGATCAGGTCGAGCTGATTCATGGCGACCAGCTGCAGGATCTCGGTGCGTGGCCTGCCGCTGGCATCGCGCGGCAGTGCATGCACCACCTGGATGTGCTCCGGCGGCTTGGGCCCCTTCGCGGCGGCGAGTTCGCTGCGGAGCCGCGCCTCCAGCGCGCTGCCATCGGCTTCGACAAAGGCATAGAGACCGACGCCCGAGCGGCGGTCGGCGAAGGCGACGATCGCAGTGTCGCGCACGTCCGGGTTCTTGCGGATCAGTTCGGCCAGCACCGGCGCATCGTTGACCAGCCTGCGGCCGCCGCCTTCGCGGTCGGTGAAGTTGAACAGCCCGCGGGTGATGGCGCGATAGACTTTCTTGCCGGTGGCGAGCCAGAGATTTGCGAACACGGACTTGCGCGCCAGTATCTTCTTCTCTTTCGGGGTGAGCGCGTGCGGCGCATAGCTGCGCTTGTGCTTGAGCAGATGCCGCAGGTCTTCATAGGCTGCCACGCGAAACAATCGGCTGCGGTGGTTGAAGCAGGCGGCAAGCTGGAAGTCGGTGAGATAGGCTCGTCCGTCGCGGCCTCTCAGCCAGTTCTGCTCCTTGGCGAGATCGTTGTGGCAGATTCCAGCCCGGTGCAGCCGGTGCAGCGTGGCCTTCGCCGATTTGAAGTAGTCGATATCGCCATAGGGCTTGGCCAGATGCAGCGCGACCCCGTCGATGAAGCCACGCACCAGCGCGCGCCTGCCGGCCCATAGCAGTTCAGGACCGACCTCGAGCCCTCGCGCGAGCGTGAGGGCCTTGCGCTCGCGGGCAAATAAATGCCGTGCGAGCGGGAACGACCACCAGGGCACCTGGTCAAGCCGGCGCAGCACGGCATCGCATTCGCCCGACAGCTCGCGGAAGCGGCCGCGTTCGACGGTCGAAAACACATCGCGCTTGAGCAGCACGCCTTCGATCCAGCGCGCCGACAGCACCGCGGCGTCGTCCCTTGGCAGACTCATGGCTTAAGCGGCCGCCGGGATATTGAGATGGCAGGCGATCCAGCGGTCGAGATCGACAAGCGCCCGGGCGCTGATCGCCTGCTTCTTCGCCACCGTCTTCTCATTGCCGCGCAGCCGCGTCCCGTCGGGCTTCTTGGTGGGTACGGCTGCGAGCGGCGGGAATAGCCCGAAATTGATGTTCATCGGCTGGAAGGAGCGTGAGCCCGGCTCGATGGTCTCGACATGGCCGCCGGTGATGTGGCCGAGCAGTGCGCCGAGCGCCGTGGTCGGCGGCGGCGGGGCGAGTGATTGTCCGCGCGCCTGGGCTGCGGCATAGAGGCCTGCGATCAGGCCGATGCTTGCGGATTCGACATAGCCCTCGCAGCCGGTCATCTGGCCCGCGAAGCGCAGCCGCGGCTGCGCACGCAGGCGCAGTTGCCCGTCGAGCAGCTTTGGCGAATTCAGGAAGGTGTTGCGATGCAGGCCGCCCAGCCGGGCGAACTCGGCATTTTCGAGCCCGGGGATGGTGCGGAAGATGCGCTGCTGGGCGCCGTATTTCAGCTTGGTCTGGAATCCGACCATGTTGTAGAGCGTGCCGAGCTTGTTGTCCTGGCGCAGCTGCACGATCGCATAGGGCTTGACCGTGGGATTGTGCGGATTGGTCAGTCCGATCGGCTTCATCGGGCCATAGCGCAGCGTCTCGCGGCCGCGGCTTGCCATCACCTCTATCGGGAGGCAGCCGTCGAAATAGGGCGTGTTCGCCTCCCACTCGCGGAATTCGGTCTTCTCGCCCGCCAGCAGCGCGTCGACGAACGCGCCATATTGCTCCTCCGTCATCGGGCAATTGATGTAGTCGGCGCCGCTGCCCCCGGGGCCGGCCTTGTCGTAGCGCGACTGGAACCAGGCCACCGACATGTCGATGGTCTCCTTGTGCACGATCGGGGCGATGGCATCGAAAAAGGCCAACGCATCCTCGTCGGTCAGCTCGCGGACGGCGTCGGCCAGCGCCACCGAGGTGAGGGGGCCGGTCGCGACAATGACATTGGCCCAGCCGGCCGGCGGCAGACCTGCGACTTCGCCGCGGGAGATCTCTATTCGCGGGTGCCCCTCGATGGCCAGGGTCACCGCGGCGGAAAAGCCTTCGCGGTCGACGGCGAGCGCTCCGCCAGCGGGCACCTGGTTGGCATCGGCGGCGCGCAGGATCAGCGAGCCGAGCTTGCGCATCTCGGCGTGCAGCAGCCCCACCGCGTTGTTGGCGGCGTCGTCGGAGCGGAAGGAGTTGGAGCAGACGAGCTCCGCAAGCCCATCCGTGCGGTGGGCCTCGGTCATGCGGCTCGGGCGCATTTCGTGCAGAATCACGTGCACGCCGCGCTCGGCGACCTGCCAGGCGGCCTCAGAGCCGGCAAGGCCCGCGCCGATAATATGGACGGTTTTGGAGGAGTCTGTGGTCCCGGTCATGGGGCGCAGCGTTAGCGCTTTTTCGACCCGCGCGCACCTGCGAAGCACGTCATCAACGCCGGAAACGACAACGCCCGCACAAGGCGGGCGTTATCCGTATCCCATTCAGTCGAAGATGGTGATCAGCCGTTGTAGTTCCCGGCAGCGACGCGCGGAATATCCGAACGGTCCAAACCGATATCGGCGAGTTCGCGATCGCTCAGGGCGGAAAGCTCAGCAACATTGCGCTGATACTCCCGGAACGTCTGGATCATACGGATGAGCGAGAGCAACATGGTAGTCTCCTTGCAGTTCGATTCAGCTCTTGGAGGAGGCCTCATCGTTGAAATGAATATAGATGAGAGTTCCCTAGGTCGGTAGCGCTTATGTTGCGATGCAGCTAGACCGAAAATGCATGCCCCTGGTAAGGGGCGATTAAGATTTTGGCGCGGTGCACAAAATCCACATCTTCTGCTGCAGGCAAGGCCTAAAATATCCGTGAAATCACGTGATTGTTGCACTTGCGTACTGGTTCGAAATGCCTGTATCATGATACCTTGTTAGGGCAAAGAAAGGTAAGTAATCCGTCGTTTAGGACGAGCTAAGGCATGTCTGATTCGCATAAGTCGTTTTTCTCGATGTGAATTCTAAATCATTTCTTGAAAGGCAAGGTCCGCAGCACAGACCGGTCGCTGGATCGACCAATGGGACGCGACGCTCGCTGCCAGTAATCGGAGGGCGCCTCCGCCTATGCGACCCAAATGTGAGCCTTTCGCATGGCCTTGCGGTCCTCCTAAAGGCCGGTGTTCGCCATAGAGCGCAATCATGTTGGGTTGCACAATTGGAGGCCTGAGAAGCAAGAGTCGGTGCTCTCGCTTTGCGAGTGAATGCTGTTCGACAGTCGCAGCACGGGAAGCAATCGGTGCGT
Source organism: Bradyrhizobium sp. (assembly GCA_035652015.1). GTDB lineage: Bacteria > Pseudomonadota > Alphaproteobacteria > Rhizobiales > Xanthobacteraceae > Bradyrhizobium. Next base: position 18,969 of record DASREP010000019.1, read on the forward strand.
GCATGAGGCTCTGCACACCACGCCGATCACATTTCTATCGCGGGGAATTCATTCCCTGAGTTTTTCATGCCCCGGCAAAATCATTCTGCAGATTCCGGCAATGCCGCTGGGTCTGCTTCAAAAAAACAGGACATAACAATGGTCAAAAAGCTCCTCGGGGCAGCCGCGATGGCTGCAGTCGCCCTTGCAGTCGTTCCGGCCCATGCTGCGAAGATGGGGATGGGATGCAGCAGCGCGAACATGGCGAAGGCGGAGTCAGCGGTGGAAACCATGGCCGATGGCGACGGCAAGTGGGCCGCGGTGAAGGAAATGGCCGCCGCTCAGGATTCCATGCTCAACAACAAGTGGGGCGCTTGCGGCGCGCATCTGTCCAAGGCCATGCAGGCGACGATGGCGAAATAAGCCTTGCCGAAACGGGGGGCCGGTTGCGCTGCGATCGGCCCAACGGCTTCGCCGGGCTACGGCGCATGCACAAGCTGGGTGGCAAAATAAGCGATCGTTCGCGCATAGACGTCGCTCTTATTCCACTGCTGCAGCACCTTGAAATTGGGGCTTCCGGGCTCCCAATCCTTGCCGCGCTGCCAGCCATAGCCTGCAAGATAATTCGCGGTTGACGCCAATACATCGGGCGCGTTGTGCAGGAGGTCGCGCTTGCCATTGCCGTCGAAATCGACCGCATATTTGATCCAGGACGAGGGCATGAACTGGGTCTGCCCGATTTCGCCCGCCCAGGCGCCGCGCATCTCGTTCGGCGCAAGATCCCCGCGCTCGATGATCCGCAGCGCATCCATCAGCTCGGCGCGAAACTCGTCGGCCCGCCGGCAATCATAGGCAAGCGTGGCCAGCGACCGGATGGTCGGGAATTTGCCGGTATTGACGCCGAAATCCGTCTCCAGTCCCCAGATCGCCACCAGCACTTCGCCTTGTACGCCGTAGGTCTGCTCGATGCGCGACAGCACGGAGCCATATTGCTTCATCATGTTGGAGCCGCGCATGAGCCGCGGCGGGACCATGCGGCCGGAGAACTCCTCGAAGCTTTGGCTGAAAACCTTCTGCGAATGATCGCGCGACAACACCGACTGATCCAATGTGACGCCGTTCAGCCCGGCAGTGATGGCGGCCTGCGAAATCCCCTTGCTTGCCGCCTCGGTCTTGAAGTCGGCGAGCCACGCATCGAAGTTTCCCGTGCCGCAATTGGCTGCTGCGAACGCCGAGTTTGCCGAGAGGACCAGCGCGGCGGCCATGCTCAGGGCTGTGAGGGCAAGACGAGGTGTCATCAGCAAAATCCGCAGCCGGTTCCGATTCGCGCCGATATCAACAGGCTGGCGGAATGTTGGGGCGAACCGCGGCCAAAACAAGGCTTTTGTGCACGCGCTCGCTGCCCGAACTATGAGCAAGGCTGCAGGCCTTCATGAACGGCCAATGTGAATACGGTGGTCGTGCAAGCCGCCGGCCATGCGTTGGCCGGCGGCTTGCGCCGACGCCTCACGGATTGTCGCGGCGCTTCCACGGGAACAGGTTGGCCGGGAAATCCGCGGCGGGCTTGCGCGGGTGCACCGGCGGAGGCAGGGGCCGAGCATTGGGATCGATCTCCACCGCCTTGCGATAGAGATGCCAGGTCGCGTGGCCAAGCACCGGAATCACCACGGCAAGTCCGAGGAAGCAGGGGATCGAGCCGAGCAGCAACAGCACCGCGACAATGAGGCCCCAGCCCGCGATCGCGACGGGGTTCTTGGCGGCGACGCGCAGCGATGTGACCATGCCTTCGGCTGCGCTGGTGTGCCGGTCCAGCATCAACGGGAAAGCGACGACACTGGCGCAGAGCGCTACCAATGCGAACAGGAAGCCAACGCCGCAGCCGACGATGATCAGCCACCAGCCTTGCGGCGTGGTCAGCACGCGCTTGACGAAGTCGGAGGCGCCAGTGACGCCTTCATAACCGAAGGCCGCGATATAGATCGCCTGCGCGGTCGCAACCCAGGTCACGAACCAGGCGAGGAGGAGCGTGCCCAGACCCAGCATGGCCCCGAAGGAGGGGGAACGTACGACATCGACGGCATCCCAGGCGGACGCCTCGTCGCCGAGCTCACGACGCCGGCTCAATTCGTACAGCGGCACGGCGGCGAACGGGCCAAGCAGGGCAAAGCCCGCGGCAAGCGGGAACATCAGCGGCAGCACCGAATAGCCGAGCACCGCGCGTGCGATCAAAAGGCCCAGCACCGGATAGATCATGCAGAGGAAGATGGCGTGGCTCGGCACCGCCTTGAAATCCTCCCAGCCCTCCCGCAGGGCCTGGTGCAGGTCGGACAAGTTCATGGATTTGAGGATAGGTCCGGTCGCCGCATCCTGTGCGGCGCCGACCGGCGATGAGACATTGCCCTGGTATAATGTGGCCATGACCGTTAGCTCCCTTGCCGCGGCGGTCTCGTTCGCGCCTCAAGCAAGGCGCTCGCTGCCGCCGTTGGAAACGATCGCGATTCTGGCCAGACGCGAACCGGAGTGGCCAGTCGCGAACTCGAACAAGGACAATACTCCCAAACGCGAGAGTTATAGCTCAACGCTCGGTGATATTTTTCTTTGCCGCGACGCAAACGCCTGAGCGCCGCGTCGCGCGTCATTCCGCCGTCATTTTGCCTCGGCTAAGCTCGAATCCGTCGATTGAGTGCACGACGGGGGGCGGGGGAACCAGAATCCCCCAAGCGGAGTTTGGCAAGGCCACTTGAAGGCCACCTGGACGGGTCGTGGTAGCGGGATTAGAGAGCCGATTGCGGACCGTTGGCGAGCCGTTCAAGCATTTTCCCACAGGGAGCACACGATGAGCATTTTCGGAAAGATCATGGGCGCGATCTTCGGCAGTCACGCGTCCGCCGCGACGCCGGCCGCGCCAGCGGGCGGCAGCTCGAGCGGCGGCGGCGCTCCCGCCAGCAGCGCCTCGGCGGCGCCGGCACCGGCTCCGGCAGCCCCGATCGCTCCGCCACAAAGCGTCGACGTGACGGCCATTCTCGACAAGGCTGTTGCTGCCCACCACGAGAAGCTCGAATGGCGCACCTCGATCGTCGACATGATGAAGGCGCTCGACATCGATTCCAGCCTCGCCGCGCGCAAGGAGCTCGCCAAGGAGCTTGGCTACACCGGTGACACCAACGATTCCGCCAGCATGAATGTCTGGCTGCACAAGCAGATGATGGCCCAGCTAGCGGCCCATGGCGGCAAGCTGCCGCCGGAGATTAAGCACTAGCTCCACTCTGCCGAACGGAAAGGCCCGCGCCGGTGCGCGCGGGCTTTTTCGCATCCGGATCGGGTCTATGCGACCAGGTCCCCGTATTCCGGATGCTTTTGCAAATAATCCACCACAAAGCCGCAGCCCGCGATGACCTTGTGTCCGTCCGCGCGGATCAGCTCCAGCACCCCCTTCACAAGCTCGGATGCAATGCCACGACCGCGCAAGGTACGCGGGGTCTCGGTGTGGGTGATGATGACCGCTGAGGGCGTCAGGCGGTAATTGGCGAAGGCGATGCCGCCTTCGACGTCGAGCTCGAAACGGCTTTGGGCCTTGTTGTCGCGGACGGTCGCCATGATCTCCCGGCTTCTGAACGAGTAATCCCGCAGGGCATCTAGACTGGTGAACCCGGGCTTGCAACGCCGCGACCAATCGCACGTGGCGCTGGGAGATATCGGGCAAATGCATAGGTCGGCCGTTCTCGTGGTCGCAATCGCCTTGGCCACATGGGGCGAGGTCTACACGCTGATGGCATCGGCGGAGGAGGCGTCGGGCCCTACGCCGAGCTGGCAGGCCTGTGTCGATGCTGAGAGCTCCCCGGACGCGCGGATCGCCGCCTGCACCGAGGTTATCGACGCCAAGAGCGAGAGCGGCCGGAGGCTTGCGGCCGCCTATTGCAATCGCGGCCACGGCCGGACCGAGAAGCGCGATCTCGATGCTGCGATCGCCGATCTCGATGAGGCCATCAGGATCGACCCCGGCTATGCCTGCTCCTTCGTCAACCGCGGTCGCGCCTTCGGATTCAAACGCGACTTCGATCGCGCCATCGCCGATTTTGACGAGGCGATCCGGCTCGATCCGTCCTCTGCGCTTGCCTTCAACGGCCGGGGCGCTGCCCGTCTCGGCAAGGACGATGCCGAGGGGGCGTTGTCGGATTTCTCCACCGCGATCAAGCTCGACCCCAAGCTTGCCAAGGCCTACGGCAATCGCGGCTTTGTCTATTTCCGCTTACGCGACATGGAGCGCGCGATCGCCGACTACACCACCCAGATCAAGCTCGCGCCGGATGTGCTTGCCTATATCAATCGCGGCAACGCCTATCGCTTCTCCGACCAGCTCGATCGTGCCGCGGCCGACTACGGTGCGGCCATCCAGATCGCGCCGAAGGACGCGCGCGGCTGGCGCAACCGCGGCCTGATCCGGCTTTACCAGGGCGACAACAAGGGCGGGATCTCCGACTACGATATGGCGCTGCAATACGACCCCACTGATCCCATGTCCTGGAACAACCGCGCCCAGGCCAAGGTGAGATTGGGCGACAAGGACGGGGCGATTGCCGATTTCAAGAAGGCGCTCGAGCTGCGCCCGGATCTCGGCACCGCGCGCGCGGGCCTTTCGAGGCTTGGCGTAACGCCGTAACTCATGCCTTCAGCAGCTCCTGATATTCGGCGTGCTTGTCGATATAGGCTTTGACGAACGGGCATTGCGCGACAACCTTCCAGCCGTTCCTGCGTGCCTGATCGAGCGCGTCCTTGATCAGCCTTGAGCCGATGCCCTGGCCGCCCAGTTCTGCCGGCACTTCGGTATGCTCGAAGATGATCACGTCGCCCTCGCGCTTGTAATAGCTCGCCGCGAGGTGGCCGCTGACCTCGAGCTCGAAGCGGTGTTGCGCTGCATTGTTGATAACCATGTCGCTCATGCCTTCGATTTCCTCTGACCTGTTGCGGTGCGCAACAGAAAATAACGTCGGCCGGGCTTGCAAGTGCCCCGGCTGTTCCCAAGTCCAAATACATCAACATACGTCCCTGATGCGGCCGGATCGGTCGCCCGACAACAAATGTCATGCGGTCCGGCCGCTGGCGTGTGCGTCTTGCGAAGGGAGGTTTGCCGTGTCGGACCGTGGCTTTCTTGACCAGCATCGAACGTGGGAAGATCAGTGCGGCATGCTGCTCGGCGTGCTGATTGCGCTGACACCGTGGTTTCCCCTGCAAGAGGGTGAGGTGCCCGAGGCTATCGGCAGCGTCGTCATCCTCAACACCGTGATGGTCGGCCTTGTCGTGTTCGGGCTTGCCCAGCTCGAATACGTATCGCTGCAGCGCTGGGAGGAGGTCGCGGGCATCATCGCCGGGCTCTGGCTGATCCTCTCGCCCTATCTGCTTGGCTATCACGGCGAGGGCTTGCTCCGCTTCTACCATTCCGCCTTCGGCGCGATGGTGGTGCTGCTCTCGACCCTGCAACTGTGGCAGGACTGGGAGCTGACCGATCAGGACATGCTCAAGCACGGGCAATAGTGCCGCCGCTCTGCCGCAGTGCAGCCTCGTAGGGTGGCAAAGGCGCGCATGCGCCGTGCCCACCATGTTTCCGGTAATCATCAAGCATGGTGGGCACGCTTCGCTTTGCCCACCCTACACTCTACTGATCTTGGCGGGCGAGGCGTCGCGCATCAGGTCTTCTTGATGTCCTTCAGGTACTGCGTCAGCAGCGCGCGGAGCGACCACGGCTTGCCGTCGACGGCGCCTTTGATGTCGTCGATTTTCCATTTGTCGCCTTCCTGGACAAACTCATAACGGATGACCTGGTCGGCCGGGTTGGTCCGCTCCGCGTGATGGCCGGCGAGCGTCACCGCGATAGTGGCCTTGTCCCCATCGAGCTTTTCGGTTGCGAGCGTGAACGACTTGACGTCCGGATCCTGCGAGTTGGTGACGGGATCGAAATCGATCGCCCCGACCTCATCCTTTGGCGTGGCCGCATCCGCCTTGGCCCACAGCGCGACCAGCGGCTTTGAGAGATATTTTGCCTTTGCCGCCTTGCTGTCCGTGACAAAGCCGCCGCCTTGATCGCCTTTGCCCTTGGCGACGCGGGTGTAGATCTCCGTCACGATGCCGACGGGATCGCTTGCCGCCGGCGGCGCGGCGTGCGCGACGGAAACATCGCCGAGCGGGAGGAGAGCGGTGAGGGCGGCGAAAACAAGCATGCGGCGTGTCGGCATTATCATCCTCGAAATGGTTGTGGGTTTGCGTATCGACGAGTCGGTATCGCTGTCTCCGGGGCGGTACATGGACTTGGTGCAAATGCGGTAGAGCGAGGTTCGATATTGCGGTGCCTCGATGCGAAAATGCGGGGGCCCATCTCCCTTGCCCGGACTTGCCCTGCCGCGATAAACAGAGCCGAACCTGTCATCGTCTCAAGGCGGGCGCACCCAAGCGCTCCGTGTGCATGAGGAAACGTTCATGAAGCTTGTGCTGACCCTGCTTGGCGTCGTTCTCCTGATCATTGCCGCCGTCTATGTCCTGGTCCCGGCGGACCAGCTGCCCGGCTTCTTTCCGGGCCATGAGGCCGGCGTGACACGGGTGCATCTCAAGCATGGCGTCGTCTCCGGCGTGCTCGGCCTGGTGCTGATTGCGGCCGGCGTCTTCATGGGGCGGAAATGACCGACAGCAACTCAACGACGCCTCCCGCGGGTGGGCAATTGCGGATGTCGCGCCGGGTGATGAACCTCGCGCACATGCTGACCCAGAACGCGCGCCGGCTTGCTGACCATCCTGGCTTTATCTGGGCCGACAAATCCTGGACGTGGCGCCAGATCGACGCGGAGGTGTCCGCACTCGCAGCCGCACTTGCCGCGCGCGGCATCGGCAAGAGCGACCGCATCCTCGTGCATTCCAAGAATTGCGAGGAGATGTTCTGGTCGATGTTCGCGGCTTTCCGGCTTGGCGCGGTGTGGGTGCCGACCAATTTCCGCCTGATGCCTGACGAAGTCGCCTATCTGGCCGAAGCCTCGGGCGCCAAGGCATTTCTGTGCCATGGTGATTTTCCCGAGCATGCGGCTGCCGTTTCCGGTCCTGAATTCATCTGGCGCATCGGCTATGACGGCACGTTCGGCGAGCGCAGTCTGCGCGAAGCGATTGCAGCCCATGCGGGCGCGTCGGTTGCGAATGCCGCCGTCGAGTATGACGATCCCTGCTGGTTCTTCTTCACCTCCGGCACCACCGGCCGCTCCAAGGCCGCGGTGCTGACCCACGGCCAGATGAGCTTCGTGGTGACCAACCATCTCGCCGATCTCACGCCCGGCACCACCGAGCATGACGCGTCGCTGGTGGTCGCGCCGCTGTCGCATGGCGCCGGCGTGCATCAATTGATGCAGGCCGCGCGCGGCGTCCCGACCATCCTGCTGCCGACCGAGCGCTTCGACATCGCGGAAGCCTTCCGCCTGATCCAGGCGTATCGCGTCAGCAACCTCTTCACCGTGCCGACCATCCTGAAGATGATGGTCGAGCATCCCGCGGTCGACCAGTTCGATCACTCCTCGCTGCGCTATGTGATCTATGCGGGCGCGCCGATGTACCGCGAGGATCAGAAGACGGCGCTGAGGAAGCTCGGCAAGGTGCTGGTGCAGTATTTTGGCCTCGGCGAAGTCACCGGCAACATCACAGTGCTGCCGACCGCGCTGCATCTCGAGGAGGATGGTCCGGAGGCCCGCATCGGCTCTTGCGGCTATGAACGCACGGGCATGCAGGTCTCGATCCAGGACGATCAGGGGCGCGAACTTAAGGCCTTCGAGACCGGCGAGATCTGTGTGATCGGGCCTGCCGTGTTCGCCGGCTACTACAACAACCCCGAAGCCAATGCCAAGGCGTTTCGCGATGGCTGGTTCCGGACCGGGGACCTCGGCCATATGGACGAGCAGGGGTTTGTCTACATCACCGGCCGCGCCTCGGACATGTACATCTCCGGCGGCTCCAACATCTATCCGCGCGAGATCGAGGAGAAGATTCTCACCCACCCTGCGATCGGCGAAGTCGCCGTGCTCGGCGTGCCCGACCCGGTCTGGGGCGAGATCGGCGTCGCCGTCTGCGTGGCCCGCGAGGGGGCCAAGCCCTTGAGCGAGGCCGAGATGGCGGCATTCCTCGGGCCAAAGGTGCCGCGCTACAAGATGCCCAAGCGCTTCTTCTTCTGGGACGCCTTGCCGAAATCCGGCTACGGCAAGATTCCAAAACGCATGGTGCGCGACGAGCTCGAGGCGCGCGGGCTGCTCGACGTAACCAAGCAAGCGAGCTGACGCGGGCAAGCCATGCGCCAGATCAAGCAACCGGGGACGCCGGCCGCAGAGCGCATCCAATGGGTGGAAGCGCGCGGCCGTGGCTTCTCCTTCACGCTGGAAGCGGGCATTCCGCTGCTGGAAGCCGCACGGCGCGGCTTTGCGGCCGAGGGCTTTGCGAGCGGCGTGCTCAACATCAAGGGCGGGACACTCGGCCCGTTCGCCTATGTGATGCCGGCGCTGTCCAACACGGCTGAGAACGCCGCCTTCTACAGCGAGACGTTTCGCCCCGAGGGCAATGTCTGGCTCAAGCAGGCAACCATGACGCTCGGCGAGCGCGACGGCGCGCCATTCTTTCATTGCCATGGGCTGTGGCTCGAAGCGCATTGCAAGGTGAGTGGCGGCCATATCCTGCCTGAGGAGACCGTCGTCGCCGAGCCGTTCGAGGTCGAGGCCTTCGGCATCGAGGGCGCCATGTTCAAGGCCGAGCCCGACCCCGAGACCAATTTCAAGCTGTTCGGGCCGGTCGCGTGCGAGGCGAGGGGCGCCGACGCCGCCTGCCGCGCCTTTGCGCTGCGCCTGCGGCCCAACCAGGATTTTGCGCATGGCCTCGAGACCTTCTGCCGCGAGCATGGGATTGCGCGGGCAAAAATTCGCGGCGGGGTCGGCTCGACCATCGGCGCGCGCTTTACGGATGGTCATGGCATCGACCCGTTCGCGACCGAGCTGACCGTGACGAACGGGCATATCGCGCCGGGCGCAGGAGGCGGGTTGGAAGCGCAGCTCGACATCGCGCTGGTCGACTACACCGGCGGCCTCGCCGAGGGGCGGCTGGTCCGCGGCGACAACCCGGTGCTGATGACCATGGAGCTGGTGCTGGAGGTTGAGGCCCAGGTTGAGGCCTTGGGCTGAACGCGCGCGCGGGTACAACCTGAGCATAAATGTTCTTGTTGTGTTCACAAGGATGTGCCACAACCACAGCGGAGCATGTTCCAGCCAGGTGGTGGGGCCACAGGGTCATGAGTTCGAGAAAACGACGCGACACCAATCTGCCGGCGCCGTATCTGAAGCGGCTCTGGCTCGATCCCGCCACCATTTCCGACCGCGAAGCCTATCCATTCTGTCTTCCTTTCCTCAGCGACGATTTCGAGCTCAATTTCGACCGTGCGATCACCATCATTGTCGGCGAGAACGGCGCCGGCAAATCCACGTTGCTGGAGGGAATTGCGGCGCTGGCCGGCTATGACGAGGCCGGGGGCGGCAAGGGCTACCGGCCGGTCGATCACTCCGAGGCGATCGAAGTGATGGGCGGCGAACTCGCCGCGGCGCTTCGTGCGGCCTGGCTGCCGAAGGTCACTCAGGGCTGGTTCTTCCGGGCCGAGACATTCTTTTCTGTGGCACGCTTTCTGGATGCGACCAGCACGCAGCCGCCTGATTTTCTGTCCTACTCGCACGGCGAGGGATTTTTGCGCTTCTTCAACGAGCGCTGCCAGCGCCAGGGCATCTACATCTTCGACGAACCGGAATCCGCGCTGTCGCCGGCGCGCCAGATGGAATTCCTCAAGCTGATGCGGCAAATGGACGAGGCCGGCCATTGTCAGGTGATCATGGCCACGCATTCGCCGATCCTGATGGCCTATCCGAACGCGACGCTGCTGCACCTGTCGAAATATGGCCTGGAGCCGGTGTCGGTGCGGGAGACCCATCATTTCAGGACGCTGCGCGAGTTCTGCCAGGATCCGACCGGCTTTGTCGAGGCGGCGCTGGCGGAGTAGGCGGGCTGCCGCATTGATCGGGATTGTGGACGGATGGCCTGGATGCCAAAAAGGCGCGAGATCAATCTTCCGGCGCCCTATCTCAAGCGGCTCTGGCTCGATCCGGCGCGCGTCCCCGATCGCGAGGCCTATCCGTTTTGCCTTCCCTTCCTCGCCGAAGATTTCGAGCTGCGCTTCGAGCGCGCCATCACCATCATCGTCGGCGAGAACGGCACGGGGAAATCGACGTTGCTGGAGGGGCTCGCCGCACTGGCCGGTTATAACGAGGCCGGCGGCGGCAAGGGCTACAAGCCGGTCGATCATTCCGATGCGCTCGAGGTGATGGGCGGCGGTTTGTCGAAGGCATTGCGCGCGAGCTGGCTGCCGAAGATCACCAATGGCTGGTTCTTTCGTGCGGAGAGCTTTTTCTCTGTGGCGCGATATCTGGACAAGGTGGCGCTTGACGATCCCTTCGGACCACCGCCGCCGGACTTCCTGTCGCATTCCCATGGCGAGGGCTTTCTCCGCTTCTTCCAGGAGCGCTGCCAGCGCCAGGGCATCTTCATCTTCGACGAGCCGGAATCGGCGCTGTCGCCGTCGCGGCAGATCGAGTTCCTCAAGCTGCTGCGGCGGATGGATGATATCGGCCATTGTCAGGTGATCATGGCGACCCATTCGCCGATGCTGATGGCCTATCCCGATGCCAAGCTGCTGCGGCTGACCAAGCACGGTCTCGAGCCCACCACCTTGAAACAGACCGATCACTACAAGGCCATGCGCGAATTCTTCGAGGACCCGAAGCGATTTGTAGAGGCGGTGCTGGCGGAGTGACGGAGTGTCCCATGAGGGTTCCTTGAAGTTCACCGTGTCTCGTAGTATGTTCTTGCCGTGATCAGGTCTTGGCGGAATTCGGCGTCTCGCAAGGTCTGGGAAGGTCAGCGGCCGAACCAGTTCCGCGGACTCGATTTCGAAGCCGTCATCGACCTGCTCTTGGCCTTGAATGTTGCCAAGTCGCTTGCCGATCTCAGTCCCTTGAAGAGTATCGGGCTGCACAAACTGAAAGGAGATCGGAAGGGCCAATGGGCGATGACGGCAAATGACCGCTGGCGCGTCTGCTTCGAGTTTCACAAAGGCGACGCTTACGAGGTCGAAATCGTGGACTACCACAAAGGTTGATGGCAATGGCTCCTGTCGTGCACCCCGGTCGCCTGCTGAAGCGTGAAATGGCGGCCCGCAATCTCAGTGCAAATCGGTTGTCACTCGACATCGGTGTTCCTTCCGGCCGCATTACCGATATTCTCAATGGTCGCCGGGCGATCACCGCGGACACCGCGGTCCGGCTTGGCCGCTACTTCGGGAACAGTCCACAGTTCTGGCTGGACTTGCAGGGCCAATACGATATCGGCGTCGTCGAGCGGGAAAAGGGCGCAGAGATCACGAAACGCGTACGACCCGCGGATGCCGCGTAGTTGCAGCTGCTGCTCGACTACTTCAGATTTGGCCCGGAGGCTGGAAAAAATCATAATCTGAAAAACAGAAGTGATTTACCCTTTTGGGGGCGCGCCTCGCTATTCGGCGTTGCTGCGCGCTGCGCCAAGCTCCCGCACAATATCCTCCATCCGCTCGAACATCAGATCCGGTGCACGCGCCCGCAGCGCTTCGGCCGAGGCAAACCCCCAGCGCACGGCGCCGCAGGCGATGCCGGCGGAACGCGCTGCTTCGATGTCGCGGACCTCGTCGCCGATCGCGATCACCGCGCCAGGTGTGAATCCGGCGCGCTTGACGACGCGGCGGAATTTCCGCGCCTTGCCGAAGATCGAGGCGCCGCAATCGAAATGGGAGAACAGCGCGGCGAGCGCGCCCAGCTGCCGGCGCGCATTGGCTTCGCTGTCGGAGGAGACCAGCGCCAGCCGGAAGCCGGCCTCCGACAGGGTCCGCAGCATCGCCTCGGCGCCGTCGAACAGCGGGATGTCCTTGATGTGCTGCCCCTTCAGGCGCCGCATATGCCGCGCGATCGCCGGCAGTTTCCAGCTCGGCACCTCCAGCCGCATCAGGATTTCGCGGGAGTCCGCGTGCCGCAGGCTCTCGACGTCTTCGTCGGCAATCCGGCGAAAGGCAAAACGGTCGGCGACGCCGTTCACATGGCGCCGGAACCACGGAAAGCTGTCGGCCAGCGTGCCGTCGAGATCGAAGATGACGAGGGAATAGGGCAGGGAATATTGCATGAGGGGCGGAAACAGCAGGGCACATATAGCAAAAGCACATTACGCCTTTTGTGCGAAGGGGCGTGGAATGGATTATGCTTCGTTTTGGGGACCCGAGGTAAGCTGATTGAACCGTCATCCTGAGGTGCTCGCGTAGCGCGCCTCGAAGGATGAGCGGCCCCGGTGCAGCATCCGGGCCGTCGCCCTTCGAGCCCGCCGCGGAGCCTGTCATCGGGCCGCGCGTTCGCGCGGACCCGTTGGCGACGGCACCTCAGGATGACGGTTTGAAAGATTTCGTGGGCTCTGAAGATAAGCGGGACGTCACTTGAACGATGACGATCGATGTCACCGGCGACGAAAATGGAGGAGCAAGCGTATGTCGTTTTACCGAGGCATGATCTGCGAGAACGTCACGATATCAGGCGACAAGGGTACGCCGATCACGGCCTATGTCGCCAAACCGTCCGGCGCGGGGCCGTTCCCGGGCGTGGTGCTGATCCATCATCTGCCGGGCTGGAGCGAGCTCTACATCGAGACCACGCGGCGCTTTGCCCATCACGGCTATCTCGCGATCTGCGCCAACCTCTATGAGCGCGCCGGCCAGGGCAATCCGGATGACGTCGCGGCAAAGGTGCGCGCCGAGGGCGGTATTCCTGACGCGCAGATGGTTGGCGACACCGAGGGCGCAGTGAAGTGGATGCGGGCGCAGCCCAACCACAACGGCAAGGTCGGCCTGTTCGGCTCCTGCTCCGGCGGTCGCCACGCCTTCATCTATGCCTGCCAGCGCAACGACGTCGACGCTTGCGCCGAGCTGTGGGGCGGCCGCGTGGTGATGGGCAAGGAGGAGCTCAACGAGAAGACGCCGACAGCGCCAATCGACATGACCAAGGACCTGTCGTGTCCGTTGATCGGCATCTTCGGCAATGACGACCGCGCGCCAAGCCCGGAGCAGGTCAACCAGCACGAGGCCGAGCTGAAGAAGCACGGCAAGAGTTACGAATTCCACCGCTACGACGGCGCCGGCCACGGCTTCTTCTACTGGCACCGGCCGCTGTACCGCCCCGAGCAATGCATGGACGCCTGGGGCAAGGTGTTTGCCTTCTTCGGCAAGCATCTGGCGAGGTAATCCCGGCGCTTCATTCCGTCATTCCGGGGCGCCGCGCCAGCGGCGAACCCGGAATCCAGAGGTTACGGCACGAGATTCCGGGTTCGCCCTTCGGGCGCCCCGGAATGACCCGATTGAGAGACAGAACGCCAGCGAAATGAAGAGGCCCATCATGTGCACATCCATCATCGAGATCGCGACCGCCGACGGCATGGCCAAGCGCGGCGACGACTGGTTTCCGCTCACCCACAGCGTGGTCGCCTACGACCACGCCCGCCACGCGCGTGCGGGCGACGTGATCACGCTGGATTTCATCAACACGGGGATGGAGCCGGGGGCGCGTGCCGGCGTCGAATTGACGCTGGAGGCGGCGAAGGAGCTGCGGGCCGCGCTGGATCGGGCGATTGCGGCGGCGGAGTTTGAGGAGGCGGAGGTGCGGGGGAAGGGGGCTGTGGTTAGTGTCGTGCGGGCGGCGTGATGGAATCGTGCGGTGGGCAGAGCGAAGCGAAACCCACCATGCCGGCATCATGGAAAGATGATGGCTCCCATCCTACGCGCTCATCGCCTCATACCTACGTTTATCGTCTCGCTTTGGAAGAAGAGGATGGTCAAGTTTTTCAGCAAACACGAGGCAATGAATTGGTGTGCGGAGAATAAGTTTGCCTTGAACGATCGGGGCTTCCCAGACTGCTCCAGCGCAGAACAGAAATTCGATATACCAATCGATGCGCAAAAGAGAGTCGCCCTCGTAAAGAGGATCATGGGCGAGTTCGTCAACTCGACGAACCTGCTCATTTGGTACGATGATTGGATGGTCTGGGAGTCAGGCCAATGGATGCCCTTGGTTCTTCGCCTTCGCGAATCCTATGGCGAGGGACGCAAGCTCATCGATATTCCAGCACAGCTGTTTGGAAACGGAGAAATTGAAGACGCTACTTCGTTCGTCGTGATTGCCGTGCTGTTCCTCTTCGACTGCTACATCATCTGCTCAGATCAACGTAGAATAATACATTTCTCTCACGACGAATGGGGCCTGGCTAAGACCGTCCCATTGCGACCAACGGATTTTCAATGAAATCCAGCCGCAGTAGGGCGGGGCGAGGCCAGCTCACTCCGCCGCCTCGCTCGCCCCGCCGCTCTTCCGCGGCTTGTCCGCCTTCTTCAGCACCGGGGCCAGAAACTTCCCCGTATAGCTCCGTGGCGCCTTGGCGATGTCTTCCGGCGGGCCCCAGGCGACGATTTCGCCGCCGCCGTCGCCGCCTTCGGGGCCGAGGTCGATGACCCAGTCGGCGGTCTTGATGACCTCGAGATTGTGCTCGATCACGACCACCGTGTTGCCCTGCGCGACCAGCTCGTGCAGCACCTCCAGCAGCTTCTTGACGTCGTGGAAGTGCAGGCCGGTGGTCGGCTCGTCCAGGATGTAGAGCGTGCGGCCGGTGGCGCGCTTGGACAGCTCCTTCGCCAGCTTGACGCGCTGGGCTTCGCCGCCTGAGAGCGTGGTCGCCTGCTGTCCGACATGGATGTAGTCGAGGCCGACACGGTGCAGGGTCTGGAAGGTGTCGCGCACGCGCGGGACCGCCTTGAAGAACTCGGCGGCTTCCTCGACGGTCATGTCGAGCACGTCGGCGATCGACTTGCCCTTGAACAGGACTTCCAGCGTCTCGCGGTTGTAGCGTTTTCCTTTACAGACATCGCAGGTGACGTAGACGTCGGGCAGAAAGTGCATCTCAATCTTGATGACGCCGTCGCCCTGGCAGGCCTCGCAGCGGCCGCCCTTGACATTGAAGGAGAAGCGGCCGGGCTCGTAGCCACGCGCCTTCGATTCTGGCAGGCCGGCGAACCACTCGCGGATCGGCGTGAAGGCGCCGGTGTAGGTCGCGGGGTTGGAGCGCGGGGTGCGGCCGATCGGGGACTGGTCGATGTCGATGATCTTGTCGATGTGCTCCAGACCCTCGATGCGGTCGTGGGGCGCGGCGCCTTCGCTGGCATTGTTCAGCTTGCGGGCGATGGCGCGATAGAGCGTGTCGATCAAAAGCGTCGACTTGCCGCCGCCGGAGACGCCGGTGACGCAGGTGAACAGGCCGAGCGGGATTTCGGCAGTGACGTTCTTGAGGTTATTGCCGCGCGCGTTGACGACCTTAATCGTGCGGCGATGGTTCGGCGGCCGCCGCTCGGGGATGGCGACGAAATTCTCGCCAGTGAGATATTTGCCCGTGAGCGATTTCGGATTGCGCATGATCTCGGCGGGCGTGCCTTGCGCCACGATGTGGCCGCCATGCATGCCGGCGCCGGGGCCGATATCGAGCACATAGTCGGCGAGGCGGATGGCGTCCTCATCATGCTCGACCACGATCACGGTGTTGCCGAGGTCGCGTAAGCGCTTCAACGTTTCCAGCAGCCGAGCATTGTCGCGCTGGTGCAGGCCGATCGAGGGCTCGTCCAGCACGTAGAGCACGCCTGTCAGGCCTGAGCCGATCTGCGACGCCAGGCGGATGCGCTGGCTTTCGCCGCCGGACAGCGTGCCGGAGGAGCGCGACAGCGTAAGGTAATTGAGGCCGACATCGATCAGGAAGGTCAGCCGCTCGCGGATCTCTTTGAGGATACGGACGGCGATCTCGTTCTGCTGCGCGTTCAGCGTCGCCGGCACGGTCTCGAACCATTCGGAGGCGCGGATGACCGACATCTCCGAGATCTCGCCGATATGTTTTGTCCCGACCTTGACGCAGAGCGCCTCGGGCTTGAGGCGATAGCCGTGGCAGGCCTCGCAGGGCACGTCATGGAAATATTTGGCGAGCTCCTCGCGCGCCCACTCGCTTTCGGTCTCGCGATAGCGGCGGTTGATGTTAGTGATGACGCCCTCGAACGGCTTCTTGGTGTCGTAGGAGCGGACGCCGTCCTCATAGGAGAACTTGATCTCGTCCTCGCCGGAGCCGTGCAGCAGCGCGGCCTGCGTCTTCTTCGGCAGGTCCTTCCACTTGGTGTCGAGCGTGAACTTGTAGTGCTTGCCGAGTGCGGTCAGCGTCTGAATGTAATAGGGCGAGGAGGATTTCGCCCAGGGCGCAATCGCGCCTTTGCGCAAGGTGGCTTCCTTGTCGGGGATGACAAGGTCCTCGTCGACATGCTGCTCGACGCCGAGGCCGCCGCAGGCGGGGCAGGCGCCATAGGGGTTGTTGAAGGAGAACAGTCGCGGCTCGATCTCGGGAATGGTGAAGCCGGAGACCGGGCAGGCGAATTTCTCCGAGAACAGGATGCGCTCGGGCCCGCTCTTGTCGTGGATCTTTGCGGTCTTCTTCTTTTCCTCAGGCGCGGCGGCTGCAGGCGCGTCGGCGTACTCGATCACCGCGAGACCCTCGGCGAGCTTCAGCGCGGTCTCGAAACTTTCCGCAAGGCGCTGGCCGATATCCGGGCGCACCACGATACGGTCGACCACGACGTCGATGTCATGGGGGAATTTCTTGTCCAGCGCCGGCGCCTCGCTGAGCTCATGGAAGGTGCCGTCAATCTTGACGCGCTGAAAACCTTTTTTCAGATACTCGGCGAGCTCCTTCTTGTACTCGCCCTTGCGGCCGCGCACGACCGGCGCCAGCAGATAGAGGCGGGTGCCTTCGGGCAGCGCCAGCACGCGGTCGACCATCTGCGAGACGGTCTGGCTCTCGATCGGCAGGCCCGTGGCGGGCGAATAGGGCACGCCGACGCGGGCCCAGAGCAGGCGCATGTAGTCGTAGATCTCGGTTACGGTGCCCACAGTCGAGCGCGGGTTCTTCGACGTCGTCTTCTGCTCGATGGAGATCGCCGGCGACAGGCCGTCGATCTGGTCGACGTCCGGCTTCTGCATCATCTCCAGGAATTGCCGCGCATAGGCCGACAGCGACTCGACATAGCGGCGCTGGCCCTCGGCATAGATGGTGTCGAAGGCGAGCGAGGATTTGCCGGAGCCGGAGAGACCGGTGAATACGACCAGCTTGTCGCGGGGAATCTCGACGTCGATGTTTTTCAGATTGTGCTCGCGCGCGCCGCGAATGGTGATGGCGCGGAGCGAGCTTGGAGACGGTTGGCGTCGCGCTTTCAGAACTTCATCCATATCGGCAATCCAGGCGCACGGGACGCGCGCGTCGTAAGGGGCGCGCCTCGCTGCTTCAGCCGAGATCAGACGCCAGATCAGGTGATGCTGGAACGTAGGAAGAACGGTAAGCAATTTCCAGTGCCGCGTGCAAGTGATCAACGCTTTCCACGGCGTTCCCTCTGATATGGCGGCAGTGGGCAGCAGCAGGCGCGGTAAATCAGGCTGGAGCAAACAAAAAGGCCGGCGCAAGGCCGGCCTTGTCTCGACGCGAAGCTCAAAGCGCCGATCAGAACTTCGCAACCACCGGGCCGCCGAACGTGTAGTTCACGCGAACCGTGCCCATGTCGACGTCCTGGTTGATCTGCTGGGTGCGGTCGAAAGCGCCGGCGGGCGTGACGAGGTTGGCGCTGCTGCTGTTGCCCATGAAGAGATGATCGTATTCAACCGCAACCGACCAGCCCGGCGCGAATCCGACTTCGACACCGGCTCCGACCGCGCCGCCCCAACGGGTCTGCGTGGCGCCATCGAAGGCGAAGCCGACGGGGAACGCACCGACGGCGGTTTGAACGATACCGTTGTACTTGTCGTGAGTGACGGCTGCGCCGCCCTTGCCGTACAAAAGCACGTTGTTCCAGGCGTAGCCGACCTGGCCGGTGAACAGGCCAATGGCATCGATCTTGGTCTGGTTCGCGAACGGGAAACCGCCGAAAGTCCCGATCAGGCTCGTGTTCGAACCCTTCAGATTGGCCCAGTCGCCCTGGGCTTCAAGGCCAAACACCCAATTGGTGAACTGCCAGCGGTAGCCGATCTGGCCGCCGGCCAGGGCGCCCGTGGCGTCGTGACAGCCGTTGCTGGGCGCGGCCGGGATCGGAGTGCCGAGCGAATTTGTGACATTCCAGCAATTGCGGCTCGACCCGCCGCCGGCGTTGAGGCCGATGTAGAAGCCGGCCCAATTGTAGATCGGCGCCACAGCGGGTGCCTTGGTGTAGACGTGGCGCGCGGCGAGATCCGCGGCAAAAGCAGGAGCGCTTCCCAGCGCAGCGAGGCTCACTCCGACCAGCAAGGCCCTTTTCATGTTTGTCCCAACCCCCTTCTTCCAAAAGGTTTCTAAAGACCGCCAGTCCCAGCCGGCAGTTGACTCGTCAAGCTCGGGAACTTTAGCGGAAGTGGTTTGAAAATACCGTCGCCAAAATGCCACAACTGAAATCAATACGCGCAACCTCTGCGTGGCATCGGGATAAAGCGCCCAATCAGCAAAAAGGCCGGCGCGAGGCCGGCCTTTTCGTCAGAGCTGAGAGGTTGCGAGATCAGTACTTCGCGACGACCGGGCCGCCGAAGGTGTAGTTCACGCGGACCGTGCCCATGTCGACGTCCTGCTTGATGCTGTCGGTGCGGGTGAAGCCAACGCCGAGCGCCGGCGTTGCAGCGAAGGTGAAGCTGTGGTTGCCCATGAACAGATGGTCGTATTCGAACGCAACCGACCAGCCCGGCGCAAAGCCGATCTCAATGCCGGTTCCGACCGTGCCGCCCCAGCGAGTGTCCGTCGACTGGTCGAAGGTGACGCCAGCTGGCACACCGACGGCGGTCGTCGCCGTCGTGATCCCGGTATACTTGTTATGAGTGACGGCAGCGCCACCCTTGAAGTACCAGAGCACGTTGTTCCAGGCATAGCCGACCTGGCCGGTGAACAGGCCAAACGAGTCGATCTTGGTCTGGTTGGTGTAGGGAACGGTCGCGGCGATTCCGATCAGGCTGGTGTTGGACCCCTTCAGGTTGGCCCAGTCGCCCTGGCCTTCGAGGCCGAACACCCAGTTCTGCATCTGCCAGCGATAGCCGATCTGGCCACCCGCCAGTGCGCCGGTTGCATCATGGCAACCTTCGCTGGTCGCGGGGATCACGAACCCGATAATGTTCGTCATATCCCAGCAGTTGCGGCTCGAGCCACCGCCGGCGTTGAAGCCGATGTAGAAGCCGGCCCAGTTGTAGATCGGCGCAGCGACGGGCGCCTTGGTGTAAACGTGACGCGCGGCGAGATCCGCGGCGAATGCAGGAGCGCTTCCCAATGCGGCGAGGCTAACTCCGACCAGCAAGGCCTTTTTCATTTCGATCCAACCTATTGTCTAAAGGCCGCCGGCCGCAACCAGCAGCTGATTCATCAAGTGGGAAACATCTAGCAAACATGGCCGTGCAGTACCGTCACCCGAATGCCACAACCATGGGCAAACCGTGCAACCTGCATGATGTGAATGGGATGAAAACAGGCGGCAACTGACCAGCAAAAAGGCCGGCGCAAGGCCGGCCTTTGCAGCGAATTCGCTCGTTATGCCCGATCAGTAGCGCGCCACCACCGGGCCGCCGAAGGTGTAGTTGATGCGCACCGTGCCGATGTCGACATCCTGCTTGATGCTGTCGGTGCGGGTGAAGGCGCCGGTGCCGAGAGTCGTGAAGTTGTTATTGCCGCTGCCCATGAACAGGTGGTCGTATTCGACCGCAACCGACCAGCCCGGCGCAAAGCCGACCTCGACGCCGGTGCCGACCGTGCCGCCCCAGCGGGATTCGCTCGCTTGGTCAATGGTGGCGCCGACGGGCGCGCCGCCGAAGCCCAAGCCGATCCCGTTGTATTTATTGTGGGTGACCGCCGCACCGCCTTTGGCGTACCAGAGCACATTGTTCCAGGCGTAGCCGACCTGGCCCGTGAACAGCCCGATCGCATCGATCTTGGACTGGTTGGTGTAGGGCAGACCGGCGGCGATCCCGACCGCGCTCGTGTTGGACCCTTTGAAATTGGCCCAGTCGCCCTGGGCCTCAAGGCCAAACACCCAGTTGGAAGCTTGCCAGCGATAACCGATCTGGCCGCCGGCCATGCCGCCGGTCGCATTATGACAGCCCTCGCGCACCGATGGCGAAACGATCAGCGCGCCCACCTGGGTCATATCCCAGCAGTTACGGCTCGAGCCGCCACCGCCATTGAGGCCGATATAGAAGCCGGCCCAGCTGTAGATCGGCGCCGGCACGTAGGCGGGCGCCTTGGTGTAAGTGCGCGGAGCCAGATCCGCCGCCAGAGCAGGGGCCGCGCCTACGGCCGCCAGACTAACCCCCAAAAGCAAGGCCTTTTTCATTTCTTGTTCTCCAAGCCAGGTTTTCAAATTCCCCGTCGCCGCCGCTGTCCAGGCAGCTGATCGGTGCGACTCATCGCAGGGACAACTGAATCACTCGTAAAAACGGCGTTGCTTGAAAGTCACAGCCGAGGGCAAATCGTGCAGCTGTTGGGGCGGAAGAGCGCAAACAAAAAGGCCGGCGCTTGGCCGGCCTTCCCGCAAACTGTTTCGATGTCTGGAAGGATCAGTACTTCGCCACCACCGGGCCGCCCCAACGGTAGTTCACGCGGACCGAGGCCAGGTCGACATCCTGCTTGACGCTGTCGGTGCGCGTCACCGCTGCGGCCGGCGTTGTGAACGTCATGGTGTGCGTGCCCATGAACATGTGGTCGTATTCGACGCCAACCGTCCAGTTCGGCGCGAAGCCGACCTCGACGCCGGTGCCGACCGCGCCACCCCAGCGGGTCTCATCGGAGCTGTCGAGCAGCAGACCGGCGATGTAGCCGTGGTAGCGATCGTGCGTAACGGCCGCGCCACCCTTCACATACCAAAGCACGTTGTTCCAGGCATAACCCACCTGACCGGTAATCAGGCCGATGGCGTCGATCTTGGTCTGGTTGGTGATGCCGGTCAGCGGGGCAAGCCCAGCCGCGCTCACATTCGAGCCCTTGAAGTTGGCCCAATCGCCCTGGCCTTCGACGCCGAACACCCAGTTGGCCGACTGCCAGCGATAGCCGAGCTGGCCACCGACCATGCCGCCCGAGGCATCATGGCAGCCTTCGGACACATTCGGGACGGTCGGACCAGCGACTGTCGACGTGTTGGTCCAGCAATTATGGCTGAAGCCGCCGCCGCCGTTCAGGCCGACATAGAAGCCGGTCCAGTCATAGACTGCAGCGATCATGGCCGGGGCCTTGGTGTAAGTCCGCGCCGGCAGATCCGCCGCGAACGCAGGAGCGGCGCCCATGGCGACCAGCCCGACCATCCCCATCAGAAACTTCTTCATTCCAAAAATCCCCCGGCTTTTCTTGCGCTTCCGTTGGTCCCCAAAAGCGCCTTCAAGTCAGTCGCGACCGCCCATCTGATCAAAATGTCCGACCGACTATAGCCGATTCAGACGCCAAGACCGTCTCTGAAATGCCACACTCGGCCTAGAAGTGCGCCCCCGCCTAAATGAATGTTTTGCAATGGATTTCAGGGTATCCGGGCAGGCCAGCACTGCAGGCGGGGGCGGGTCGGGGCAGGGCGGGAAAAGAGACTGGGATCGGGGCGCGAAATTGCTCGGAACAAAACTGGAACACGCGTCACGCGGCTGCTATATATGGGGATAATTGCGGATTGGCGCGGCGACCGTGCGCGGCGAGCGTATAGGGTCGCCCGCAAAGATGGGCCGCCGATGACCGGCCGCCCCCGAATATTCAGCGTGGAGAGTGGCGATGGCGGGAAGCGTGAACAAGGTGATCCTGGTCGGAAATCTCGGCAAGGATCCGGAGATCCGGCGGACCCAGGACGGCCGTCCGATCGCCAATCTGAGCGTGGCCACGTCCGAGACCTGGCGCGACCGCGCTACCGGCGAGCGCAAGGAAAAGACCGAGTGGCATCGGGTGGTGATCTTCAACGAAGGTCTCGCCAAGGTCGCCGAGCAATATCTGAAGAAGGGTGCCAAGGTCTATGTCGAGGGCCAGCTGCAGACCCGCAAATGGACCGACCAGAGCGGCGCCGAGAAGTATACCACGGAGGTCGTGCTGCAGGGCTTCAACTCAAACCTGACCATGCTGGACGGCCGCGGCGGCGGGGGAAGCTTCGCCGGCGATGACATGGGAGGTGGCAGCGGCGGCGGCGATTTCGGCGCGATCGGGCCGTCCTCAGGATCCTCGGCGCCGCGCCGCGCGCCCGGGCCAAGCGGCCCGCGCAACAACGACATGGACGACGACATCCCGTTCTAGATCGCACCATCCAGCACCCAACGTGTTCGGCGTGGCGACCAGGTTCGCCACGGTTCTTTCTCGAAGTGGCTCAGCCGCGCGGCGTGACAAGCGCAGCGCTGCCTCCGCCAATGGCCGACCAGCCAACCTCCTGCGCCTGCACGCGCTCTCTGTCGACAAAGAGCCGCGGCCATCATTGCCGGCCGCCATCCGCAAAGGTGAACCTTCGCTCCTGCTTCCGGAAAGACTGCGTCGCAGTCGCATGTGTTGCACGATCAGCGTCCCATAATGCCGAGTGCATGCTGGTCCCCACAGAAAGCTTGGGCATGAGACGGACTTTGCGCAATCAGGCGCGTCCTCTTTCTGCAATTTGATTCAGATCATTTCTCTCGCGGCAGGCGCAGGCTACGTTTGATACTATGTGTTGCGTAAGCGTGATGAAGATTGGCAATGAAGCCTATCGCGAGCCTGTTGAGGAAACACCAAGGGGCCAACGAGGCTTTGCTCGTCAGCCGTGCCAAGACAGCCGACTATTTCATCCTGCTATCGCGTGCATTGGAGGGCTTGCCTGATCAGAGCCCGGAGCGGCGCGCCGAACTTTACGAATCAGCCCGCACTGCCCTCGCCGTGCGCTTGAAAGCGGCGAATCCACCGATCTCGAGGGCGCAGATCAAGGCCGAGCAGCGCGCGCTCGACGACGCGGTTGAGGCCATCGAAGCGCGCCCCGTCAAGACCGGCGCTGCTCAGGTCGAGCAGGGGACGGACCAGCCCGAGACCCCCGCTCCCGTTGCCTTTCCGGACATCGAACCAGACCGATCTGTTTCATCCAGGGATGATGCTCGTTCTATTTCACGTAGCGAGAAGCAAGAGATGACCACGAGACAATTTCAATCCACGTTTTCACAGCGCATCGTCGAGGAGAAGCCCATGTCACGACTCGATGAAATCAATCGAGCTTTACGCAAGCTGCAAAGCGATTCCTTCGGAGTTGAGGCCTGTGCTCTCATTTCCGAAGACGGATTGATGATCGCCAGCGTCCTCGCAGCCGACATGGAGGAAGCACGGGTGGCGGGCATGACCGCGACGATCCTGAGCCTGGGTACCCGCGCCGCGACCGAACTCGGACGCAGCCATCTGCAGGAGGTCATCATTCGCGGCGAGTCCGGCTATGCGGTGCTCGTCGGTGCCGGCCGCGGCGCGCTGCTGCTCGCATTGACGAACGCGAACAGCAAGCTCGGCTTGATCTTCTTCGACATGCGCGAGGCGGTCCGCTCGCTGCAGAAAGTTCTCTGAGACAGACATCATCAAGTCAGCGGGCGCGCAAGTTTTGAGCTGCGCCTGCAGGAGTCAACGTTCATGGCCAATACCGTCCTGTACGACGACGGCGTTCACAAAAACATTCTGCTGGAGGACTTCAACGCGGGCGATCTCGCGGTTCAGGCCAATCAGCATCTGATCATCCATGACCGCGTCGGCATGTTGCTCGATCCCGGGGGACACAAGGTCTATGCCAAGGTGCTGTCCGAGACCTTCAGCGAGCTTTCGGGTGGACGGTTGAAATACCTGTTCCTGTCGCACCAGGACCCGGACATCGTCGCCGCGATCAACGGCTGGCTGATGACGACCGATGCGGAGGCCTATATCTCGTCATTGTGGACGCGGTTCGTGCCGCATTTTGGCTTCGATCACATTGTCGCCGAGCGGCTGAAACCGATCCCGGACGAAGGCATGGTGTTCGATCTCGCGGGCTCCAAGCTCTACGCGCTTCCCGCGCATTTCCTGCACAGCGAGGGCAATTTCCAGCTCTACGACCCGATCTCGAAGATCCTCTATAGCGGCGATCTCGGCGCATCGATCGATGTGAACCACAGGGTGGTCCGCGATTTCAAGGCACATATCCCTTACATGGAGGGCTTCCATCGGCGTTACATGGCCTCCAATCGCGTGCTGAAGGCCTGGGCGAACATGGTAGGCCCGTTGGACGTCGAGATCATCGCGCCGCAGCATGGCGCGCTGTTCCCCGACGCCGCAATGTGCCGGCAATTCGTGGAATGGTGTGCACGCCTGGAGTGCGGCATCGATCTGATCACGCCGATGTTCAAGGTTCCTGCTGGCTAGCGATGGTGGATCGCTCATCGACCATACGAGGTCCGACGCTCGCGAGCCTGGTTCAGCCCGTCCCCCTGCCGGCGAAAGCGCCGCACGGGTTCGATCCCTGCTACGTTGCAGGTGAGGATGCGCCGTTCTGGCTTGCGATGGGCTTTGCGGTCCTTGGCACGCTGTTCGCGCTGGCCTTGGCGTCCGCTTGGCAACAGAACAGATTGAACACGATCCAGACGACGGCGGTCGCGGCGGCGCTGCCGCCTGAGCTGACACGGCCGGAGCCCGATCAGCAGCCCGAGCCTCCTGCTGTGCCGGGGCGGGACGCACCGATCCCTTCGCCGCAGGCGAGGCTGGAGCCCGCGAACCCTTTGCCCCGCGAGGTGAAGCCCACCGAGCCTGCGATCACGCCGGCGGCTGTTGCTGCTCCCAGCGCGGCGCCGCTGCCGATGCCCGACCGCAAAGCGGGGAGCGATTGCTTCCATCCGCTGAGCATTCCGTTCGACCGCAACAGCGTGCGTCCGGCTTCGCGTGACATCCGCAAGCTGCTTGGTCCCTTGCAGCGCTGGTTATCCCGGCATGGCGATGCCATCGTGCTGATCGAAGGTCATTCCGACGCGACCGGGACCGAGGACCACAACGTGCTGCTGAGCTACTCCCGCGGCAAGGCGATCGCGAGCCTGCTCAAGAATGAGGGCATCCCGGTGCAGCAGATGACGATCCGCGCGGCCGGCCCCGGCGAAGCTGTCGGGGACGCCAGGGCGGCCGCGCGCGACCGCAACGCGGTCCTGCGCATTGCCGGTGTCGAGGATTGCGGGGATCGCGAAACAGCGACGAAGAGACCATGACGATCTTTGCGACCAGCACGAGCATTGTTCTCATCCTCGGCTTTGCCACAGCCATCCTGCTGCTGACCGCGGGTTATTTGTTCGGTGCCCGGAGCGGAAAGTTGGCGCGCGACAAGCTGCGCCATCAGGCACAGGCGCAAGCCGCGGACCTTGAGCAGCTCAGGGACCGAACCAGCAAGTCGAGCGCCGAAGAGGACGTGAGCCTGAGAACGACGATCCAGGACGTTTTGGCGCCTCTGGTGGAGCGCGAGCGCATCTCGCTCGACCTGGCGCAGCTCGCAAGCCAGGCTGGCCATCGGCGTGATCTGGTGCCGTTGCTTGACCGGATCGCCGAGGTCGGACGTTTCGAGACCGTCCTGCTCGCCAATGAGGAGGGGCTGCCGCTGGCCGCCAACTCCGGCTCCAAACACCTCGATCGGCTCGCAGCCGCCTCAACGCGGCTCGCGCTGGTCGCCGACCAGATTACCGGCGGATACGGGATTGCGCCGCTTTCCGTCATGCTGCGCGATGCATCCGATGCCACGACATTGTGCCGTATCTTTCGGGTGCAGGACCACAAGCTGACGCTGACCGCAATCTCGAACGATTCCCGGCTCGCGTCGGTCGCGCTCGATCCGGCGCTGGCGAAGATCGAAGTGGCGCTTTCGACGTCCGCCGATCGACAAGGCGCCTAGACGAATATTGTCAGCACTCAGGCAAATGCGTGGGCGGGAAGGTACTCATAACGAGGTGGATGTCGGGTTCCGGCCACCCAGCAAGTTTCATGGTCAGTCGGAGAATGAACGGTCGTGGTCCGGACCGGCCCTGCAATGTCGCACGTCTTGTGCTATCTTAGTATCCGCTTTGTGCAGCACTGCGACCGCCGCAGGAGACGATCATGGGCAAAACTTCGCAGACGGGGCTCCTCATTCCACTCTTTCCCATTTTCTTACTTGGCATGCTCCCAATGCTCGTGCTTCCGCTGGTCGGGTTTGTGGGTCTTGCGATAATCGCGGCGCTGATGATCGCATGTGCGTTCGCCGAGTATTTGCGCGTGATGTCGGAATACAGCGAGCACACCATCGTACGGGGGTTTTTGGCAGCGTCGGATCGAGCCCGCTGCCTTTCGTCGTTGAGAGCGGGCTTACGCTTGGCCAAAAGCCTAAGCGCGGCTGGGGGCTGCATGGCCTGCATTGCCGTTGCTGGTATCTACTGGCACTAAGGCGCGCCGGAATTCATCAGTTCGATCCGGCGGCGTGTCCGAAGTTGGCGGTAGACCGAAAGCGGCCAACGCGCGCCAACGACCCAATTGAGACAGCTCTGAGGTGGAAGTTGCTGAGCAAAGCACATAGTGGCTTGACCGCTGCAGTGTGAACTCGATAGCCTCAAGACGTCCATGGAGACAGTAGGCTAGTGGATATTTCGTCCTGACAGAGACTTTGACCTTCGGGCTTCCGCTGAGGCCCGCCTTGGATGGCCCGCGCGACATCGTCGGCCGTCATTCAAACGTCTGGACGAAACATGCAAAACCCGAAAATTGTACCCGAGCCGCGCCTTGACGACGTGCGCGCTGCTCTTAAGACCGTGTTCGGTACTTGGAACATAGGCGCTCTTCAGCAGCTGAGAGGCGGTGTTTCGGGGGCGCTGATCCTTCGCTTTCAGCTGAGAAAGCGGGACTATGTTCTGCGTATCGAACCTGAACGCGTCGCACTCCAAGACCGCCAAAGGGGCTTTTCATGCATGACTATAGCCGCGGCAGTCGGCGCCGCGCCAGCAGTTCATTACTCAGATCCGGCGACCGGGCTGT
Source organism: Bradyrhizobium sp. (assembly GCA_035652015.1). Lineage (GTDB taxonomy): Bacteria > Pseudomonadota > Alphaproteobacteria > Rhizobiales > Xanthobacteraceae > Bradyrhizobium. The sequence goes on from DASREP010000019.1 coordinate 46,110, forward strand.
CGATCATGGATTTTGTACCTAACAGACCACTCTCGCTGCATCCTGAGGGACCTGTAGGAGCGGCGCGCGCCCTTGGCAAGCTCACGGCGAAGCTAAGATCGAGTCCACCGTTTCCGATCATGATCGACTATCCAGAGCTGATTGAGAACGTCATGATCAGTCTCACTAAGTCGGGCCACTTCGCGTCCGGGCAGCTGGACCGTCATGCTGATGGGCTTGCCCTTATTCGCGCGGCGCTTCCCTGGGATGCATCCTCGTTGGTTTCAAGCCACAACGACCCAAACGTACGAAATATCCTCTTCGACGGCGAGCATGTGTGGCTCGTCGACTGGGAGCTCGCCTGGCGAAACGATCCGCTGGTTGACCTGGCGATTCTGACCACAGAAGTGGCGCAAACGCCGGAGCTTGAGGAGATTCTGTTGGAGGCAGCGTTTGGCGCCGCCCCCGATCGGCTCCTGCGTGCTCGACTGAGCGTTATTCGACTGCTTACGCGCCTCTTCTACGGCTGCATCGTTCTCGATAGCCTTTCTGGGACACTGCTCCGGTCGGCATCGAATGAAGATCTTGCAGGACTGACCCCCACAGATTTTCGCGCCGCCGTCGCGGAGGGGCGTCTGGCCTCCGGCTCACTTGATGTGGCCTACGCATTTGCAAAGATGTCGCTCGCTACTTTCATCACAGGGCTCGCGGCACCCGGTTTCCGCGAGGTGCTGGAAGTGGTGAAGCAGGGTTGACCAACTGACACCAGAGGAGTCCGCCTGAGACCAGTCGTGGCAAGCCGCCGGAAATTCCGCGTTGGCCGATACCGAACTTCGGCGATCATACGAATCTTGGCTTCAAGGGGTAGAGCGGAAATGCCGGCAAGGCGGCGCAACGCTTGCTGATGACCCGAACCGGGTTTCGCCGTGGTTCTGATTTCATCCGCTAACGAGGGCGTGTACCGCCCCCTGACACATCACGAGATCGAGGCAACAGACCAAGGCCGCCGTCTCAACGAAATCAGTGAGCTGCGCAGTCAGGTCGATGATGCTATTGTCTTGCAGTGCCCATTTGGGCTGAGCGCTCGCCGTAGCGAAGTGTTTGATGCGGCGTCGACGCTCAGCTGCCATGACAAGGCGCCCGCAAGCTTTCCGGAATTGCGGGAATCGTCTAGGTCTGGTTGCTCATTGGTGCCACTCCCCCTCGGGGCCCGTGAACGGGAATAAGCCGCCCAGATGTCCAGCAGGTCCATGTCTCCGGCGCAGGAAACCCCCGCCGCGCTGTTCGAGGCGGGCCTTCGGCGGCTACGGGCGGGCCAGCTCGGCGAGGCCGAGCAACATGCAAGCAGCGCCCTCGCGCTTGACCAGCGGCACGCCGATTCACTGCATCTGATGGGCATGATCTGTCTTGCCGGCAGGCGCTTCGATCTTGCGATCGAATGGTTCGCCCGAGCGATCCGGCAAAACCCCGGTGCGGCGGATTATTTCTCCAACCTCGGCATGGCGCTGCAGCGGACGCAGCGCTTCGATGAGGCGATCAGGAGCTTTGATCGCGCACTGGTGCTGAGGGGCGATCAGGCCGAGATCTGGTTCCGGATGGGCGAGTGCCTGCAGCAGCAGAAGCGCAGCCAGGAAGCGCTCATGAGCTTCGAAAGGGCGCTCGCGATCGATCCAAATCATGCCGATGCGGCGCGCGGCAGCGCGATGCTACGTCTGGAGGAGGGGCGGTACGAACAGGCCATCGCAGGCTTCGACCGCTTGCTGCAGATCAGGCCGGACCTTGCGGGCGCATTCAAGCTGAAGGGCTTTTGCCTTCTGGAGCTGGATCGACCGGAGGAGGCCCTCGCCAGCAGCCGCAGGGCGCTGGAGCTTGCCCCTGACGATGTCGGGATCCTCGACAATGTCGGATTGGTGTTGCAGCGTCTGGGACGGCACGAGGAGGCGCTCACCTGTTTCGACAAGGCGATCGCGCTCGACCCTGCCTCTACCAATGCGCGCTTCAATCGCGCGCGGTCGCTGCTCGCGATGCTTCGGCTCGACGAGGCCATGGCGGCGCTCGATTCCGTCATCGCCATCGCCCCGTACGTCATCCGGGCGCATTGGAACAAGGCGCTCACCCTGCTTCTGCGCGGGAATTTCGAGGAGGGCTGGGCGTTGCGCGAGTGCGGACGACGAGGGGGCGGCATCCTCGTCGACCGGAATTTCACGCAAGCACAGTGGCTGGGCGAGCAGCCGATCGCGGGCAAGACCATCCTGCTGCATGGCGATGAAGGCCTGGGCGACACCATCCAGTATGTGCGCTACGTCAAGAAGGTCGCGCAGCTTGGCGCGCGGGTGATCCTGCAGGTCGACGACCCCATTCAACCGCTGGTGTCCGGCATCGAGGGCGCGGCGCTGTGCCTGCGAACGGGTGCTGAACTGCCGGATTTCGACATCCATTGTCCACTTTCGGCGCTGCCGCTCGCCTTCAAGACACGGCTCGACACGATCCCGTCCGAGGTGCCGTATCTCCCCGCGCCAGCGGACGAGCTTCGAAGGCTCTGGGAGCAGAGGCTCGGTCCGCATGACAGGATGCGGATCGGTTTGGTCTGGTCGGGAAGGCCAACGCACGGCGACGACCGCCAGCGCTCGATGCGGCTGCGCACGATGTGCAAGCTCCTGGACGTCGATGCGCGGTTTTTCAGCCTGCAAAAGGAGCCAAGGCCCGCCGACAGGCAGACGCTGCGCGAGCACCCCGACATCCTCGATTTCTCGGGCCATCTTACCGACTTCGCCCAGACCGCAGCCATGCTCTCCTGTCTGGACCTTGTCATCACCGTGGACACCAGCGTCGCGCATCTTGCGGGCGCGCTGGGCAGGCCGACCTGGATCGTGCTGGCCTATGCGCCGGATTACCGCTGGTTGCTCGGCCGCGACGACAGCCCCTGGTATCCGACGGTGCGCCTGTTCCGGCAAACCGTGATGGGGGACTATGATGAGGTGCTCGATCGCGTGCGTGAGGCGCTGAAAGCGCAGGCTGCTGGGCAGGGTTGGATGCCATCTCGCACATAACGATTGCGAGCGGCGGTCCCGGCCCGTTTTTCGAGCTGTCGGGGCGGGCGTAAGTTACTGGAAAAACGAGCGGAAAAAGGCTCCATCCGGAGTGCGTGGGGGTGGTGAAACCCGACCCCATGCGCTATATGATTCCCTTGAGAAAACTGACCGGATTTCCCCTTGTCTGACAACGACGACGAAAAGCCCGGCGAGCCGTCGGGGCCCTCCGACATTCGCCCGATCTCCATTCTCGATGAGATGAAGAAATCGTACCTCGACTACGCCATGAGCGTGATCGTGGCGCGTGCGTTGCCTGACGCGCGCGACGGGCTGAAGCCGGTGCACCGGCGCATCCTGTATTCGATGTATGAGCAGGGGCATACGCCGGACAAGAAGTACGTGAAGTCCGCGCGCGTGGTCGGTGACGTCATCGGTAAGTATCACCCGCATGGCGACCAGTCGATCTACGACGCGATGGTGCGCATGGCGCAGGATTTCTCCATGCGCGTGCCGCTGGTCGATGGCCAGGGCAATTTCGGCTCCGTCGACGGCGATCCCCCGGCCGCCTACCGATACACCGAAGCAAGGCTTGCCAAGCCCGCCATTCCGCTGCTTGACGATATCGACAAGGACACGGTCGATTTCGCGCCGAACTACGACAATTCGGACAAGGAGCCGTCGGTCCTTCCGGCGAAATACCCGAACCTGCTCGTCAATGGCGCCGGCGGCATCGCGGTCGGCATGGCCACCAATATCCCGCCGCATAATCTTGGCGAGGTGATCGACGCCTGCATCGCGTTGATCGACAATCCCGCGCTCACCATCGATGAGCTGATCAACATCGTTCCGGGGCCGGATTTCCCGACCGGCGGAGTCATCATCGGTCGCCAGGGCATTCGGTCCGCCTATCACCTCGGCCGCGGCTCCATTATGATGCGCGGTAAGGTGACGATCGACACCATCCGTAAGGAGCGTGAGGCGATCATCGTCACGGAGATCCCCTACCAGATCAACAAGGCGACCATGGTGGAGCGGATCGCCGAGTTGGTCCGGGAGAAGAAGATCGAGGGCATTGCCGACCTGCGCGACGAATCCGACCGCGACGGTTTTCGCGTCGTCGTCGAACTGAAGCGCGACGCCGTTCCGGAGGTCGTGCTGAACCAGCTCTACAAATTCACGCCGCTGCAGACGAGTTTCCCCGCCAACATACTGGCGCTCGACGGCGGTCGTCCGCAGACGATGAACCTGAAGGATCTCTTGACGATCTTCATCGCCTTCCGTGAGCAGGTTGTCACGCGGCGAACCAAATATCTGCTGAACAAGGCGCGCGACCGCGCCCATATCCTGGTCGGCCTCGCGGTTGCGGTCGCCAACATCGACGAGATCATCCGCGTCATCCGCACCTCGCCCGATCCTACCACCGCCCGCGACGCCTTGATGGCGCGCGACTGGCCGGCGCGCGATGTCGAGACCATGATCACGCTGATCGCCGATCCGCGCCACCAGCTTGCGGCCGACGGCACCATCCGCCTGTCAATGGAGCAGGCCAGGGCGATTCTTGACCTGCGGCTGCAGCGGCTCACGGCGCTTGGGCGCGAGGAAATTTCGGAGGAATTGGACAAGCTGAAGGTCGAGATCAACGACTATCTCGACATCCTGCGTTCGCGTGCGCGTGTGCAGGCGATCATCAAGACCGAGCTCGCCGCGGTCAGGGCGGAGTTCGCCACGCCGCGCCGCACCGTGATCATCGAGCAGGAAGGCGAGGTCGAGGACGAGGACCTGATCCAGCGCGAGGACATGGTCGTCACTGTCTCTCACGCGGGCTACGCCAAGCGCGTGCCGCTATCGGCCTATCGCGCGCAGCGCCGGGGCGGCAAAGGCCGCGCCGGCATGCAGACGCGGGAGGAGGATTTCGTCAGCCGCCTGTTCGTGGCCTCCACCCATACACCGGTGCTGTTCTTCTCCTCGCGCGGCCAGGTCTACAAGGAGAAGGTCTGGCGGCTGCCGGTCGCAGCGCCCAACGGCCGTGGCAAGGCCTTGATCAACATCCTGCCGCTGGAGCAGGGCGAGCGCATCACCACGATCATGCCGCTGCCGGAGGATGAATCCTCCTGGGCGCAGCTCGATGTGATGTTCGCGACCACCGGCGGCAATGTCCGCCGCAACAAGCTGTCCGATTTCATGGATGTGCGCCGTTCCGGCATCATCGCCATGAAGCTCGACGAGGGCGAGGAGATCGTCGACGTGCAGATCTGCACCGAGCGCGATGACGTGTTGCTCACCGCCGCCGGCGGCCAGTGCATCCGTTTCCCCGTCACCGATGTGCGCGTGTTCACCGGCCGCACCTCGATGGGCGTGCGCGGCATTGCGCTCGGCGAGGCCGACAAGGTGATCTCGCTCGCCATCCTCCGCCACATGGATGCCGATTCCGAGGAGCGCGCGGCCTACTTGCGCCGCGCCAATGCCGTGCGCCGCGGCGGCGCCGAGGAGGAGACCTCGAGCGATGCCGAGGAGGCCTCTGGCACCATGGAGCTCGGCGAACAGCGCTATGTCGAGATGTCCGCGGCCGAGCAGTTCGTGCTGACCATCAGCGAGAACGGCTACGGCAAGCGCTCCTCGTCCTACGAGTACCGCACCACGGGACGCGGCGGCAAAGGCATCGTCGCCATGTCGGTCAACGAGCGCAACGGCAAGCTCATCGCCTCATTCCCGGTGGAGGATTCCGACCAGATCATGCTGGTCACCGACAAGGGCCAATTGATCCGTTGCCCGGTCGAGGACATCCGCATTGCTGGCCGGTCGACCCAGGGGGTGATCGTGTTCGACACCGCCGAGGACGAGCATGTGGTCTCCGTCGAGCATATCGGCGAGGACGCCGAGAACGGCAATGGGACCGGAAACGGGGGGTAGGGAGGCCACCCTTTTCCATTGCGCAGACCAGTCGTCCTGAGGCGCGAGCGCAGCAGCGAGCCCCGAAGGGCGACGGTTCAACAAGTGTTCACGCGCTGTCAGAGTGATAGGTCGTCGTTACGGCGTCCGATCCGCAGTCACCAGGCGCGCCTGCCGGACGTCCTTCCTGGTGCCGGAGGTGCGCAGGCACGCGGCCTCGAAATTGGGCCAGGCCCGCCCGGAGCAGTCGCGGCCGATCGGGCGGATGTCGAGCCGGTCGCTCTTGGCGAGCGCCTGCGGGACGCTGGCTTCAACCTGCGGCGCAAAACCGGGCAGAATGGTGAGGGCAGCGGCGATGGCGGCAGCCACCGCGACTGCAGAAAGAGCTTTGATCATGACGGTCCCCTGCGACAGGCCTTGGATTGGCCCGTCATTTCGTTGGCTGGTTCTTAACCATGAGTCGTTTCGAGCGGCCTTCACCACAGGCCGAAATTGGTTTCATCCGGGGCTGGCTCTGTTTCGTCGCGCTGACCTGACGAAACAAAGCCGCCCTGCTTCGTAGTCGGTGCGTCCGCCAAACCGGTTCATTGGCCGACCAGGCGGCCGGTTCCGGCCGGAGGCCGAGGCGGCGCTGGAACCCGTCCGGCTTGCCCGGCCGCCGCGGGCGCGGTAGGACGGGCGCATGCCGCGTATTGCCCTCTATCCCGGTTCCTTCGATCCCGTGACCAACGGCCATCTGGACGTGGTCCGGCATGCCGTGACCCTCTGCGACAAGCTGATCGCTGCCGTCGGCGTCCATTCGGGAAAGAAGCCGCTGTTCTCGACCGAGGAACGGCTCCAGATGACGCGGGACGTGTTTGGCCCGATCGCGGCCAAGGCCGGCTGCACCTTTGATTGCGTGACCTATGACAACCTCACCGTCACCGCCGCGCAACAGAACAGTGCGACCATCATGATCCGGGGACTGCGCGATGGCACCGATCTCGATTACGAGATGCAGCTTGCCGGCATGAACGAGACCATGGCGCCCGAGGTCCATACCGTCTTCATCCCGGCGTCCGCCCATGTTCGCCCCATCACGGCCACGCTGGTCCGGCAGATCGCCGGCATGGGTGGCGATGTCTCGGCCTTCGTGCCGGGGCAGATCGCTGCAGCACTCAAGGCAAAATTCGCCGGCTGACCGCACAGCGGCGCTGACAGTCCAACTCACCCGCTTCTGGAGTTTTCGATGATCCGAGCCTTTGCCGTTTTCCTCGCACTGATCCTGGCAGCGCCCGCCTTTGCCCAATCGCTGCCTGCCGGCCTCGACAAGGCCAATGCGCTGGTCATCGACACCACCAAGGGCCGCATCGTCATCAAGCTGCGTCCCGACATCGCGCCGAACCATGCCGACCGGCTGAAGCAGCTCGCGCGCGACGGCTTCTACAACAACGTGCCGTTCCACCGCGTCATGGACGGCTTCATGGCGCAGACCGGCGATGGCCAGAATTTCAACGGCACCGGCGGGTCGAAATATCCGAACCTGAAGCAGGAGTTTTCCAACGTCCACTTCAAGCGCGGCATCGTCGGCATGGCGCGGCGCGGCGACAGCGTTGATTCCGCCAATTCGCAGTTCTTCATCATGTTCGCGGACGGCGGCAGCCTTGACGGCCAATACACAGTGGTCGGCGAGGTCGTGCAGGGCATGGACGTGGTCGACAAGCTGAAGAAGGCGCCCCCGGGCTCGCCTGGCGGCACCGTCACCGATCCCGACAAGATGGTGAAGGTGCAGGTCGCCTCGGATATGAAATGAGCGGCATCACATGGCCCGCAGCGGCGGCAGACTGGGGATCGTGATCGCCGCGACGCTGCCGCTTGTGCTGTTGCCGGCGGCGAGGTCCGAAGACGGACGGGTCAATACCATCCGGGAGACGATCGAGCGGCTCTACACTTGCTGGCGGCCCCCGCCATTGTCGCGAGCGAAGCCGATGGACATTGCGGTCATTGTGAGCTTCAACCGCGCCGGGGACATTCTCGGCCGGCCGCGAATTACCTTTGAATCGCCAGAGGCCTCGGATGCCGACCGGCTGGAGTACCGTGTTGCCGTGATGGAGGCGTTGCAACGCTGCACGCCAATGCCATTTACCGAAAGCATGGCGGGTGCTGCGGCCGGCCACCCGTTCTGGATCCGGTTCCACAATTCAAGTCCCAAACCCAAACCGACAGAGAAACAAGCATGGCTGTTACCGAAAATACTTTGATCCTTGAAACCACAAAGGGCCCCGTGACCATCGAGATGCGTCCTGATCTCGCGCCCAACCATGTCGCCCGCATCAAGGAACTGGTGCGCGAAGGCTTCTACGACGGCATCGTGTTCCATCGCGTGATCGACGGCTTCATGGCGCAGACCGGCTGCCCGCATGGCACCGGCACCGGCGGAAGCGGCCAGAAGCTGAAGGCCGAGTTCAACAAGGAGCCGCATGTGCGCGGCACCGCCTCGATGGCGCGCGCGGCCAACCCTGACTCCGCCGACAGCCAGTTCTTCATCTGCTTCGACGATGCCTCCTTCCTCAACGGCCAGTACACTGTCTGGGGCAAGGTGACCGAGGGCATGGAGAACGTCGACAAGATCAAGCGCGGTGAGCCGGTCAAGGATCCCGACAAGATCGTCAAGGCGCGGATGGCCGCCGACGCGGCGTAGTTTCTGCACCGTCATTCCGGGGCGGTGCGAAGCACCGGACCCGGAATCTCGAGATTCCGGGTTCACGCTTCGCGTGCCCCGGAATGACAGCGAATGTGTGAGAGCGCATCGCCCCATGCGCACCGACCTTTTCGACTTCGACCTGCCACCCGAACGCATCGCGCTGCGTCCCGCGAGTCCGCGGGATTCGGCGCGCCTGCTCGTGGTGCAGCCGGACGGCGGGCTGCGCGACCAGGTCATTTCCGACCTGCCGGATTGGCTCGCAGCCGGCGACCAGATCGTGGTCAACGACACCAAGGTGATCCCGGCGCAGCTTGCGGGGCGCCGCATCGGGCGGGCCACCGAACCCAAGATCGAGGCGACGCTGATCAAGCGGATCGACGGCTCGCGCTGGCAGGCGCTGGTGAAGCCGGCCAAGAAGCTTTTGGAGGGTGACAGCATCCGGTTCGGCAATGAGGGCAAGGTCTGCCTGCTCGGCAACCTCGATGCGACGGTCGAGCGCAAGGGCGAGGAGGGCGAGGTGACGCTGTCTTTCGCCTTCCACGGTCCCGTGCTCGACCAGGCCATCGCCGACGTCGGCCATGTGCCGCTGCCGCCTTATATCGCGAGCAAGCGCGAAGTCGACGAGCGCGACGAGGCGGACTACCAGACGATGTTCGCCAGGAGCGAAGGCGCCGTAGCCGCGCCGACCGCGGGCCTGCATTTTACGCCCGCGCTGGAAGCGGCCTTGCGCGAACGCGGCGTTACCATCCACCGCATCACGCTGCATGTCGGGGCAGGGACCTTCCTGCCGGTGAAGGCCGACGATACCGCCGGCCACAAGATGCATGCGGAGTGGGGCCAGATCACAGCCGAGACGGCATCGGCGCTGAATGCGGCCCGCGCGAAAGGTGGCCGCATTGTCGCGATCGGCACGACCTCGCTGCGCCTGCTCGAAAGTGCAGCCAGCGAGGACGGCACGATCAGGCCGTTCGCCGAGGAGACCTCGATCTTCATCACGCCCGGCTATCGCTTCCGGGCGGTTGATATCCTGCTCACCAATTTCCATCTGCCGCGCTCGACGCTGTTCATGCTGGTCTCGGCGTTTGCGGGACTGGATACGATGAAGCAGGCCTATGCGCACGCGATCGCGAGCGGGTACCGGTTCTATTCGTATGGCGATGCATGTTTATTGGTGCGGGGCGAGCGATCGTGAGACCCGCGAGCGGACCCGATTGAGGGTCATTCGCTTCTGCCTTCCCGCCTGATCGCGAAGGAAACTGCAAACGATCAGGCGCGGGCCCCGCGCAGTTGCGCCTTCAGTTGATCTTCATTCGAAGTTCACGCCTCCGTCACGGGATCGTTATCCGATCAAGGTTCATTCGCGAGGCTGTTCCCAGCGGTCATCGCGAAAAGGGAGGGGCGTGCGCTTGCATGCCCTACCGACCCGTTTCGTCGCATTCCTTCCCGGCTGGGCCACCACGGCTTGTCATCATTGCTTCAATCATTACGGGGCACCTCGAATGAAGAAAACTGTCATCTCACTGCTGGCCGGCATCGCAGCGGTTTCGCTTGCCGCGACGGCTTCCGCCAACGAAGGTCCGGTGCCGCATGGCATGCGGCATCTCGACCATGTTTTCCTGATCATGATGGAAAATCACGGCTATGCGGAGGTCATCAACAACCCCTATATGCCCTTCACCAACAAGCTGGCGGGCAGCGCCGGGCTCGCCACCAACTATTTCGCGGTTGGCCATCCGAGCCTGACGAACTACCTGGAGGTTGTCGGCGGTTCGAATTTCGGCGTGTTGAACGACCATTCGCCGGACTGGCACAATACGAGCTGCCAGACCAACCTCAGCACCGGCCAGCCCTCGTTGGATGAGAGCTCCTATCCGAACATCTGCCCGATCACGGGCAAGGGGAAGGATGCGGCGACGCCGGCGATCGACACCAGCAACCTCGAAGGCAACAATCCGGGACCCGTGATCAACATCAACGGCTCGGCGTTCTACCAGCAGGCGCCGACGGTGGCGAAGACGATCGCCCACCAGATCGTCGCGAAGGGAGGCAGCTGGAAGTCGTATCAGGAGAGCCTGCCGCCGGATGGCGCCGACAACGTCAACAGCGCTGACGGCGTGTTTTCGAATCTGACCCCGCCGCCGAGCGCCCTGAAGGACAGCGTGGTGGGCCTGTATGCGGTGAAGCATAATCCGTTCGCCTACTTCCTGGACGTCCAGAGCGGGACGCAGGCCGGACTCAGTCTGCGGAATGTCGTGAGCTTCGACGGCAACACCGGACTGTTCGCGGACCTCTACAAAGGCCAGGTGCCGACGTTCTCGTTCATCGTGCCGAACCAGTGCAACGACCAGCATGGCCGCAGCGGTGCCGGCCCGCAATGCGATTACGATCCGAACGACGTCGGCGCCCAGCAGGGCCTCAACCCGGCACTGATGTATCAGGGTGACGTGACTCTGCAGAGGATCGTCGGCGCGATCAAGGCCTCGCCGGCCTGGACCGAGGGCAGGAATGCGATCGTCATCGTCTGGGATGAAAGCGACTACGCCAACGCCCCGATCACCAACCAGGTCACGCTGATCGTTGATACCAATGACGACTCGCATGGACACACCAGCGGCCGGTTCTACGATCACTTCTCGCTCTTGAAATCGATGGAGGGGGCGCTCGGACTGCCCTGCCTCAATCATGCCTGCGATGCCACGACAGACGTCATGAGCGACGTTTTCGACGGCAAGTAGCAGACGTAGCGGACGTAGGGTGGGCAAAGGCGCAACGCGCCGTGCCCACCATCTTTCCACAAATGACGTTGTTGGTGGGCACGCTTCGCTTTGCCCACCCTACAATTTCCGCGGCTTACGCCATCACGCGTTCCGGCAGCAATTCCGCGATCTGCACAGCGTTGAGTGATGCGTCGCTGTTGTTTCAGGCACGCCGCCGTAGGGTGGGCAAAGGCGCAACGCGCCGTGCCCACCATCTTCCACAAGTGACGTTGTTGGTGGGCACGCTTCGCTTTGCCCACCCTGCAACTTCCGCGGCTTACGCCATCACGCGTTCCGGCAGCAATTCCGCGATCTGCACCGCATTGAGCGCGGCGCCCTTGAGGAGCTGATCGGCAGCGACGAACATCGTAATCGAGTGGCCGGACGTATCGCTCAGATCGCGCCTGATGCGACCGACCAGCACGTCGTCCTGGCCGGAGGCGTCGACCGGCATCGGGAAGTAGTTGTTGGCGCGATCGTCCACGACCCGCACGCCCGGCGCGACCGCGAGAATGTTGCGGACTTCAGCTTCGGTGATCGGCTTCTCGCATTCGATGGTGATCGCCTCGCAATGGGCGCGCAGCACCGGCACGCGCACGCAGGTCACGCCGACGCCGATCTGATCGTCCTCGAAGATCTTGCGGGTTTCTTTGATGACCTTGGTCTCCTCGTCATTGTAGCCGGTCTCGGGGTCGATTGCGGTGTTGTGGCTGAACAGGTTGAAGGCGTAGGGGTGCGGCATCACCTTGGGCGGAAACACCTGGCCATTGAGATAGGCGCGGGTCGACTGCACGAGCTCGTCCATGGCGGCAGCGCCTGCGCCGCTGGCGGCCTGGTAGGTCGCGATGATCATGCGCTTGATGCGGTTCTTCTGGTGGATCGGCCACAGCGGCACCAGAGCCGTGATCGCGGCGCAGTTCGGGTTGGCGATGATGCCCTTGTGGTCGCGGATGCGGCGCGCGTTGATCTCGGGGATCACCAGCGGCACGTTCGGGTCCATGCGGAAAGCCGAGGAGTTGTCGACCACGACCGCACCGGAGCGAACTGCGATCGGTGCGTACGTCCTGGAGATGGAGCCGCCGGCCGAGAACAGCGCGATGTCGACGCCTTCGAAGGAGCGCTCAGTGAGCTCCTCGATCGTCACCTTCTGCCCGCGGAAATCGACCGTCTTGCCGGCGGATCGGGCGCTGGCCAGCGCCTTCAGGCGGCTCGCACGGAAATTGCGCTTGTCCATGGTGGCGATGAATTCGGCACCGACTGCGCCGGTCACGCCGACAATGGCTACAACGGGATCGTTCTTCACGTCTCTCTCCAGTCAGTTGAGCTTGTGCTTGAGGCAATAAAAAAGCCCCGGACCTGATCAGGCGGGGCTTCGGTTCGAGATGTCGCGATGGTCTGTATCCGCCTACGCGCGCACGCCTCCGAGGCCCGGTCGGGCTTTGGTCGTTTTGGTCGTGCTTTTGGTCGCAGCGGTCATGGCGCGGGAACATAGGGGGGCGGTGCTGCCCCGTCAACGGCTTTTCCGTTCGATCAGCGCGCCGAAAAGGTTGAATCCGTAGGGCCTGTCACGCCATAAGCCGCTCATGACGCTTCCCAACCATTTCGAACTGCTCGCGACCTGCGGCGCCTCCCGTACCGGCCGGCTGACCACTCCGCACGGGGTGGTGCGCACCCCTGCGTTCATGCCGGTCGGCACGGCCGGGGCCATGAAGGGGCTGTACTGGCGTGAGGTGCGCGATGCCGGCGCCGACATCGTGCTCGGCAACACCTATCATCTGATGCTGCGGCCCGGCGCGGAGCGAATTGCAGCCCTTGGCGGCCTGCAGCGCTTCACGGGCTGGGGCGGGCCGATGCTGACGGATTCCGGCGGCTTCCAGGTGATGTCGCTGTCGGAGCTGCGCAAGCTCACCGAGCATGCGGTCACCTTCCGCTCCCATATCGATGGGGACAGGATCGAGCTGTCGCCGGAGCGCTCGATCGAGGTGCAGCGCCTGCTTGGCTCGGATATTGCCATGCAGCTCGACGAATGCGTGCGGCTGCCGGCCGAGCGCGCCGACATCGAGCGCGCGATGCAGCTGTCGCTGCGCTGGGCGGAGCGCTCAAAGCGCGCCTTCGAGACAGCACCTGCCGGTTACATGCTGTTCGGCATCGTGCAAGGGGGCGACGTTCCGGAGCTGCGCAAGGTGAGCGCGCGGGGCTTAAGCGATATCGGCTTCCATGGCTATGCCATCGGCGGGCTTGCAGTCGGTGAGCCGCAGACGGTGATGCTGGCCATGATCGAGGAGACCGCGCCGCTGCTGCCCGCCGACCGGCCACGCTATCTTATGGGCGTCGGCACGCCCGACGATCTCCTGGAAGCGGTCAAGCGCGGCATCGACATGTTCGATTGCGTGCTGCCGACGCGCAACGGGCGTCATGGCGTCGCGTTCACGCGGTTCGGCGCGATCAATCTGCGCAATGCGCGGCATATCGATGATCCGCGGCCGCTGGATGAGGAGAGCGCCTGGCCCTCCACGCGTGAGACCTCGCGCGCCTATCTGCACCATCTCGTCCGCTCCGGAGAGACGCTCGGCGCGATGCTGCTCTCCGAGATCAACATCGCTTACTACCAGCGGCTGATGTGCGACATCCGCGACGCGATTGCGCAAGGCAGGTTCACCGAGTTCTACGAGGCGACGCGCCAAGGCTGGGCGCGCGGTGACATCGCGCCACGCGCAAGCTGACGGATCACGCGCGCGTCCGCATCCCATGCCGGGCATCAAGACTGCGGCGCGAATTGGATATCGCTAGAATTTGACTGAGGGAGGCTGGAACGGTCGGCGCGGGGCGCGCGTTGGATCGCCCCGCGGCAGTATTAATTGCACAAGATGCGCTTGGCCGCGTGCTTGGTGACGAAGCCGTATCCGCAGGTGTCGCAGGTCCAGAGATAGCTGATCAGATGTTCCGACAGATAGGCGGACGCTTCGGCAGCAACCATGGAGTCGGCGCACACAGGGCAGGTCGGCAAATCGCTTCCCCGGGGATCGGGGTGCGGCACAATGGTCGACAGGACTTCAGCAAGAGCTGGCATCGTGACCCCTTCTGCGTTCCAAGGCTTGGCGCAATCTATACACCAAATTCCTTGACGATGTAGCAACACAAATGCGTTGCTTTTGCGTTATTTGGTCGCGTTAAGTTTTTGCAATGCAGCGCATATTTGAGTTGAACCCTTCTCGCTTGCACTGCAGCGCGCAACGTTCCTAACACCGTCGACGCGGTTGCGATTTGCGCGAGAGCAAACAGAACGGCGTCAGGGATGCATCACGCGCGGGCGGTGCCGCGAGAGCGGCAAAACTCCCGATGCTGTGGGCAAGACCATCCTGGCCATCGTGCCGCCGTTGGCGAACGCGCTATATGTGAATCGCCTGATTTGAAGGAATTGAGTGATGCCCGATCAGCCGAGACGGCCAAGAACCCTGAAAGACGCGCGCAGCGAAGCGGAGGCTGCGTTCAAGAAGGTGACCGCGAAAGTGGCCGAGGCGCCGCCGAAGAAGACTGCTGTTCCCGGCGTGAAGGAGCAGGTCACCTTGCGGATCGACCAGGACGTCCTGGAGCATTTTCAATCCGGCGGTCCGGGCTGGCAGGACCGCATCAATGATGCGCTGCGCAAGGCGGCGGGGAAGTAGGTTGGGGTGTCGCCCCAGATATTGGTCCTCATCCTGGGGAGGCCGCGAAAGCGGCCGTCTCGAAGGATGGCCGCTGGTGAGAGCAGGGCCTTCATGGTTCGAGACGGCGCTACGCGCCTCCTCACCATGAGGATCGACAAGAACCCCGGCATTAAGCCGGGGCTTTTTCTGCCGAAGTCTAAGCCAGCTCAATGGCGGAACATGCCGCCCATCATGCCGCCGACCAGACCGCCCATGAACGCGCCGGGGTCGCCACCGCGGCGGGAGCCACCGCCGCCTCCGCCGCCGCTGTAGTGGCGGACATGGCGGGAGCCGCTGTCGGATGAGGAGTCGTCGGAAGAGGTCTGGGTGGTCGCAACGATCTCGGAGAGCAGCGCCTTGTGCTGCAGCTTGTTGAGGTAGCCGCTGACCGGATAGCCGCGGGCGGCCTGCCAGCGCTTGATCACCGAACGGGTCTCCTCATCGAACTTGCCGGTGACCTTGGTATCGAAGCCGAGGCCGTTGAGACGACGCTGCACGTCACGGCGCTGGCCACGGTCGAGGCCGATCTGGTCCTCGGTGACCTGGCTCGACTCCTCGGTATACGTGGCGGGATCGACGGCGGTCAGATTGCGCGTCATATCCTTGTCTTTGGGCGCGGCTGTCCCCTCGCCAGGATTGAGCTCCGCCAGCCGTGCCAGTGCCAGCGAACGGAACTGGCCATTCGGATAGCTGGACAGATAGGCGTTAAGCTCCTCCGGCTTCTTGGAATCCTTCACCGAGCGCCAGAACTCCAGCTCGACATCGGTCCCGGCGGTGGTGGAGGCGAGTGCAGGCCCTGACGACGCAGGCGCTGCCGCGGCGCTCGCCGGTTGCGCAGCTGCCGGATTGAGATAGACCGAGCCGGTGAGATTGGTGTGCCCCCAAGGCAATTGACCCTTGCTGGTCTCGTCGCTGACCTGGGCGCGCACTTCCGTCATGGCCTGCTGGATCTCGACGCCGGGCTCGGTGATGTGGGCAATCAGCGCGCGGGTGAACGGGCTGTTGGTGCCTTCCTGCCCATCCAGCGCGGTCTGGCCCGGGCCGGTGGCGAACGCAATCAGGGTGCCTTCGCCCGACTTCATCTCGGCCAGCCCCTGGCCGACCGCGACGCTGCGAGTGGCGTTGGCCTTGATCTTGGCGGCGAACGGATTATCGCGGCAGGCGTCGAGGAACACGAGCTTGACCTTGGCATCGCCCATGGTCTGGTCGAGGGTTACGTCGACATTGATGGCGGCGCCGAGCTTGACGTCCATTTCCGATTTGATGTCGGCATCGACAGGCAACAGGTAGTTGGTGCCGGAGATCGCGATGCCATGGCCGGCGTAGTAGAACACGGCGACGTCGGCGCCTTGCGCCTTGCGGCCGAAGTCGAGCAGCTTGGCCGTCATGGTGTCGCGGGTGAGGTTCGTGCCCTCAATCACCTCAAAGCCGACATTGCGCAAGGTCGCGGCCATCGCCTTGGCGTCGATTGGCGGGTTCGGCAGTTGCGCCACGTTCTTGTAGGCGCCATTGCCGACCACGAAGGCCACGCGCTTGTCGGCAAGTGCTGCGTCAGCGGAGAACAGCGTGAGAATCAGGGACAGGATGAGGCTCGGGTAGCGCATCGCAAAAAATCCCCCAGCAAAATCGAAATAAAACAAGCAAGCAACGATTGCGTACAATTTACACGAAAACGCGGTCTCTCGTGCGACAAAAATTGAGACTTGCGCTCGTCCGCAACCGTGCCTTCTGAGATCGAGACTAACGTGCAGGGTCCAGATGATTGCGTGATCTGGATCACAATTTGGCCGGCGGCGTTTCGGACGCAGACTTGGCGGCAGCCTGCTGCGGCGCCTTCAGGTTCAAGAGATTGCCGGCGAGGATCAGCGCGGCGCCAAGGCCGGTGAAGAGATCGAGCCGCTCGGCATAGAGCAGCCAGCCGGCGGTCGCGGTCAACGGGACGCGCAGGAAATCCATGGGCACCACGACGGTCGCATCGGCATAGCGCATCGCACTGGCGAGACAATAATGCGAGAAGGTGCCGCAGATGCCGATCACGATCATCCAGGTCCAGCCATGCGCGGTCGGCCAGGTCCAGAGATAGAGAGTTGGCGCGAGGCCCGCGGTCGATTGCACCACCAGCATCCAGAAGATCACGGCCAGCGCGCTTTCGGTTCGGGTCAGCGATTTCACCAGCACCATCGAGATGCTGAAGCCGACCGCAGCGCCCAGCGCAATCAATTGCCCCGGATTGATGTCGCCCGTGGCGGGACGAACGATCACGATGACCCCGACGAGGCCGAGCAGGATCGCAAGCCCCTTCCAGGTGGTGATGCGCTCGCCGAGAAAGCCGGCCGCCAGCATCGCTGTCCAGATCGGCATGGTGAACTCGATCGCCACCACCTGGCCGATCGGTATCAGGGTCAGCGCGAAGAACCAGCCGAGCTGGGCGCAATAATGGATGACGTTGCGCGCGGCGTGCTCGCGCAGCCGCGTCGTCTTCAGCGCCGCGAAGCCGCCGGCGCGGTAGATCAGCGGCGACAGCAGGAGGAAGCCGATCAGCGAGCGCACCTCCATCAGCTCGAACACATTGAGCTCGCGCAGCGCCTCGCGGCCTGCGACCGCCATCACCAGGGTCAGCGACAGCCAACCTGCCATCCACAATGCGGCCATCGGTTTGGAGGCGGTGTTGGGCATGCTCGGCCGCTGGGGCAGGGGTTGAGGGCAGGCCGGTATCGGCGAGGGTGGCCGCTTTTGCAACCCGCTCATAGGTCCGCCCTCATATGCAGGCGGGCAAAGATCGTTGTGGGAGAAGGGGCGGGATCGTTGTAGCTACTCTACCGTCATTCCGGGGCGGTGCGCAGCACCGAACCCGGAATCTCGAGGTTCCGGGTTCGCGCGTCGCGTGCTCCGGAACGACAGACTCAGGGAGGAAAAATACATCATGCGTATCCTGCAACCGGCCGAATGGTCCAAGCCGCGCGGCTTTTCCCATGGTGTCGAGTTCTCCGGGCCCGGCCGCTGGGTTGTGCTGGCGGGACAGACCGGCGGCGACGACAAGGGTGACTATGCGCCCGAGATGGCGGCGCAGGTCGCGACCGCGCTGAAGCGGATCATCAAGCTGCTCGCCGAGGCGGGCGCGGGCCCCGAGCATATCGTCCGGCTGACCTGGTACCTGACCAGCCGCAGCGAGTATGAAGCTGCGGGCGCGGGCATCGGCGCGGCGTGGAAGGAGACGCTGGGGCGCAATTTCCCGCCTTCGACCCTTCTCTACATTGACGGCCTGGTCGATGCCCGTGCCAAGGTCGAGATCGAAGTGACGGCATTCGTGCCGGGGGCTTGAAGGACGCACAATGAACAAGACTGGCCGCAAGACATCAGCCGATTTCGTGACCGCCTTTGCCACCGGCTGGCCCGAGCAGGAACCGCATCTGTTGATCCTGTCGCTGACCACGGCCAAGGGCGTGCAGGATTTTGCGCTGACCAAGGATCAGGCGCTGCTGATCGCGAAGACGATGAATCAGACAGCGGAGCAATTGGCGAAGCCGAAGGGGAGTTAATCTCTTGCTCCGTCATTCCGGGGCGATGCTTACGCATCGCCCCGGAATGACGGCGCCAGATTGAGGCCAGCCCATCCCAGCCGCCGGCTTTTATCCGATCCGGCGCACCCAGCCGAACTCATCCGCGATATCGCCGCGCTGGATGCCGACGAGCTTGGCCTTGATGGCGGCCGTGATCGGGCCGGTCGTCCCGTCCGCGATCACGATGTCGCCCTTGCTGCTCTTGATCTTGCCGATCGAGGCGACCACGGCGGCGGTGCCGCAGGCGAACGCCTCCTTGAGCCTGCCGCTGGCGGCGTCCGCGCGCCACTGGTCGATGGAGTAGCGCTCCTCGCGGACGTTGCGGCCGTCCTTGCGTGCCAGTGTGATGATGGCATCGCGCGTGATGCCCGGCAGGATGGTTCCGGTGAGCGGCGGCGTCAGCAGCGAGCCGTCATCCATCACGACAAAGACGTTCATGCCGCCGAGCTCCTCGACCCAGCGATGCTCGGCCGCATCGAGGAAGACCACCTGGTCGCAGCCATGCTCCATGGCCTCGGCCTGCGCGAGCAGGCTCGCCGCATAATTGCCGCCGCATTTGGCGGCGCCCGTGCCGCCCTCGGCCGCGCGGGTGTAGCGGTCGCTGAGCCACACGGTCACCGGCTTCTCGCCGCCCTTGAAATAGGAGCCGACCGAGCTTGCGATCAGCATGAACAGGTATTCGTGGGAGGGGCGGACGCCGAGGAAGGCTTCGGTGGCGAACATGAAGGGCCGCAGATAGAGGCTGCCATCGCCCTTGGGGATCCACGCGGAATCGATCTTCACCAGTTCGTCCACCGCCTGCAGGAACACGGCTTCCGGCAGGTCCGGCATCGCCATGCGTGCGGCCGATTGCTGGAAGCGGCGGGCGTTCTGCTCGGCGCGGAACAATGCGATGGAGCCGTCGCTGAGATTATAGGCCTTCAAGCCTTCGAAGATCTCCTGCCCATAATGCAGCACCGCGGCGGCCGGATCGAGCGTGACGGGCGCGCGCGCGGTGACCTCGGCGTCGTACCAGTCGCGATCCTTGGTCCAGCGAATCGTCACCATGTGGTCGGTGAAGACCTTGCCGAAGCCGGGATCCTTCAACAGGCCGGCCCTGACATCGGCCGCCACCGGCCGGTCCGAGGGACGCCGGGAGAAGCTATAGGCGGTCTTGGAATGGGCGTTCATCGGACATATCCCTGCAAAGCGCGCGCGGTTCTCGCGCGGGGAATGGTTTCGATAAGCCCTGTACGGCCCAAGTCAAGCATAGCGCGCGCTAGCGCGAGAGCGCGATGTTTGCGGCGCGGAACTGGCTGTCGGCCCGCATCGAGATCGACTGACGGGCGCCGCGGGTCGCCAGCGCAATGCTGGCGTTGAAGCCAGCCGTCGAGGCGACCACCTGGAAGTTGCCATTGCCGCCGCGGCCCTGCAGCGTGCCGCTGATATTGCGGCTGCTTTCGCTCCAGCTGCCGCTGACAACGCCGCCGGCCTCGGCGACCACGCGGGCGTCGAGATTGAAGCGATAGGAATCGCTGGCGCAGGTCAGGGTGAGTTTCATCTCTGGCCCCGCCACGGCGTAGATCGCGCGGCAGCGGATCCGCTCGGTCGAACCGTCGTCGAGCGTCACGGTGCCGCCGCCGGCCCAGCGGCCGGCCATGCCGGCGAAGGGGCCCGATTGCGCCTGCGCGGGAAGGGCGCTCACTGCCGAGCCAAACAAAACGGCGGCTGCCAGGAGCAGCCGCCGCGCGGCGGTCACGATGTTGAAAGCTGCTTCAACCTTATTGGCGCGACGCTTCCCAGCGACCGCTGCACGGGATGCCTGCTGATGCCCCATTCCACTTACCCGATCCGGCATTGCCATTGAGTTGTCCGTTCGCATAAGCACCGTTGATCGAGACCCGAACGAGGCCCTCACGTCCGATGCTGCCGGAGACATCAGCTCCCGACGCCGAAATCTTACCGTCGCTCACGGTGAGCGTCGAGCTTGCGGTCGGCTCGCAGCTGCCGCTCTTGGTCACGATCGTGACATGCCAGAGGCCATCATAGGGGTTCTGGGCGAAGGCCGGGGTGATCACGCCGACAGCGAGAACTGAAGCACAAACATACGCAGCAATGCGATGGGCACGCATAATTCAAATTTCCTTCAATGTGGGCTGATGGACCGGCTTATCCCGGCCAAATGTGACGAAAATATGCTGCGCTGCCACAATTTGAAATATTAACGTTATTTCAATAGGTTAATAGCGAGATCGAGTCTCGTTCGAGACGCCGGATTCGGTGGAAAACGCGCCGTTTCAGGCGGGTGTCCGAAAGCGGTGAGTCCTAGTGCGGAGAAAGGCTCGGCGCCTTGGTCGCGAACTCCTCGTCCTGCGGCTTGGCCGGGAGCTCGTTATAGGTCTTGGCGTAATCGATGACGCGCGCGAGCAGTTTCTGCCCCAGCGGCGCCAGTGCCCGCTCCCACAATTCGCGCGCGGTCTCGCCCTTCTTCACAAAGCACCATTCCTGCGCCGCGATCGCGCCGGCATCCATGCGCTCGGCCAGATGATAGACGGTACCCCCGGCGATCGGATCGCCTTCCTTGATGGTCCATTCCACTGCGGCCATGCCGCGGTGTCGCGGCAGAAGGGAGGGATGATAGCCGATGCCGCCGAGCTTTGCCGCGGCCACGGCCTCCTTGGTCACGCGCGCATGGCTGTGCGCGGCGACGATCAGGTCGGTGCTGGGCGCGATCTCGGATGCCACGACGCGCTTCGGATCGGCCTGCACCACGACTTCAATGCCCGCGGCCCGCGCGGCACCCGCTAGGCGATCATCTCCGTCATGCACCACGACGCGCGCGATCTCGACCCCATGCTCCCTGAGCATGTTGAAGGTGGTCACGCCGAAATGGCGGGAGCCGACGAGGGTGATCCGCATGGTCGTCCTTTCACGCAGCGGGAGGAGCTTTGGCGCTCGATACCACGCCGTTTCGGGCCCGGTGGTCGTTGCCACCGGTGTTATCAACAAGCGGATTTGGGAATCGAGATCAAGTTTTTCGCAAAATGCACGCCGACGAACAGCGGGTCACAGTTTTTAAGTCGGGCGAAGACAGTTCTTTAAGTCTCTGATGCCAATATGAAAAGGCCGCACCGCCGAGCGGCCTAATAGCCGGGCGCCGCGCCTTTCAAGCAACCTACCCCAGGGCACGCGCGCTCGGCTATTTGCCGTCGACCTTGCGACGAGGCTTCTGCTTTAGGCCATTCCCGCTGATGTGACGAGCCTCAATCGGAACTTTCCGCGGCGGCTTACCGGTGGCCCAGCCCGTACCAGATCATGGCGAGCACCGCGATCAGGAGCGCGCCCATGATCAGCCGGTGCCAGATCCCTCTCATTGCGGCTCTTAATATTCTTCCGATGATTCCAGGCGCTTGAGGGCGACCATCGCCTCGCGGCAGAGCTGGGCAAACCAGATCAGCAGGATGCTGCCGAGCAGAAACAGCGTGAAGCTGTTGTAGTCGGCAAGCGTCAGCGGGCTGAATTCGAACACCGGCGGAATGAAAGCCCACCAGACGATCGGAACGGCGAGCAGGGCCGCGCAGGCGCCTGCGGGAACGCCGGCGAGCAGGCTCGCGAGCAGGACGGCGGGAAGGAAGGTTGCGAAGTAGACGGTCGCGCCGAGGCAGCCCAGGAGCTCGCGGAGCGCGATGGCCAGGCATACTACGGCGAGCGCGACCATGAAGGCCGCAGGCGACCAGGGCTTGAGCTTCAGGATTCGGTGAGTGGTTTTCACACTGTCACGATCACGCAACGCTTCGCCCCCCGGGCTTCTTCGATCGAGCAAGCCGCCCCAACCGGCCGCGTGCACTAGGGTTAGCGCCGGTCAAACCGTTCTGCAACAGCCATGGAACTGCTGCAGCGCCGCGAAGCAGGTGCCGCAGAAACTGCGGGATCGCTGGTCGCCCACGAAGCAGCGCGGACATTCTCATTGCGACCATGCAATGGGCTTGAGTGAACTAGTGAACAGATCGGCGGACTGCACTGCTCTAGGCTTGATTCTGGGCTCCGGCGGGTGACGCCCCGGAGACTCGCTTGACTGAAGCCCCGCTCGCGCCCGTCGCGGCGGGGATTTTTCTTGTCCGACGCGAGGGGTCTCGCTTGTCTGGTGCGGCGTGCTAGACTGTTCCCTGCGGCCATACAGCGCACGGAGAAGACATGAGGAAGCTATTCGCAGCAGCCCTGGTGTCGGGGAGTGTCGTGTCGGGGAGCGTTCTGCTCGGGACTGTTCTCGGCTTTGCAGCGGCGAATGCTGCCGACGGCTGCGGTCCAGGGTGCCACAGCACCATTTCCGGAGCCTGTGTGGTCGATGGCTGGGGCTTCCTGCCGCCTGGCATATCCAACGAATGCCCCGCCGGCGCCAGAGCAACGCCGCGCTGCCCCAGGGGCTTTGTCTTCAAATACAAAGCCTGCTTCCCGAGCTAGCTGCTCGCGTTCGTTCGAACTGCCTTGTACGGGTTTCGGTTAATGAGCCTGGTAGGCATCGATGGCGTGCGCCAGGAAGATGCCCACGCTGAACATGCCGATCACCGCCGTTGCGACCTCGATCATTGTACTCGTCCTTAACGCCTGTCCCTTTTGCTCTTTGGATAAGGTCTTAGGGGCCTCCCGGTTTCAGGACGATTTCGTCATTCGTTAAAAATGGTTTCGTCTGCCGTTTTTGGCGGCGGAATTCGCCGCCAGCTCCCGGGTTCCGCCGGTTCCTTTGCCTGCCCGACCCCGTAGCAGCCCGGATATGTGTGCAGTGCAATAGCCGGGCGACTACGGGGTGGTTTGGCACGTCCTTCGCATCTACTTGCCCAGGGAAGCCACCGATTCCAGCCCTGGAGCAAGCATGGGTGAAGTGATTCGATTTGTGCCGAAGGCCGAGCTCGAGCGAGCCCGCCTGATCCGCGAAGCCCGCGCGATCTATGACAGCATCTTTCCGCCCAACGACCGCGTCCCGGGTGAGCGGCGCGACCGCAGCGACGAGCGGTAGCGCCAAGGCCGCGGGTCGGCTGTCCGGCGGCCATGCAGGTCGTGTGCTTGTTGTTTGCTCATGGCCAGACGCGCGGGTGAGGCGAGGGCCTGTCGTGCCGCCGCGTGGGTTTCGGGTGGGGCGGGCGAGGCTCCTCTGGCCCGGTTTTTGCTCAAAGCCGGGCGGGCAGGAACGCAAGAGAGGAGGGGTTGCCGACACCAACGCTGGAACCCTTCGCAATGTCCATCCGGATCACAACGTCCACAGCCTTTGCCCTTCTATTCGTTCTCCTGCTGCCCGCTGCCCAACTGGCGCACGCCCGCGACCCCGATGGCCGATATGCCCACTCGCCGCTGCACGCCTGGTTCGAGCAACTCGCCAGCAAGAAGGGACGCTGCTGCTCCGACGCCGATGGCCGCGCGCTGTCGGACGTGGACTGGACCTCCCATGACGGGCACTACCGCGTGCAGATCGAGGGTGAATGGGTCGACGTGCCCGACGATGCGCTGATCACCGAGCCCAACCGCGCCGGCCCGACCATGGTCTGGCCGACCTGGCTCGACGGCCATCCTCAGGTGCGCTGCTTCCTGCCAGGCAGCATGGGCTGATCGCAGCACAGGGCGGCCTCGAGCATGATCCGGAAAAGTGTGCAGCGGTTTTCCGAAAAGATCATGCTCAATCAAAGAGCCAAAGCGCGATGACGATTCATCCTGATCTCATCGCGCCTTAGTCTTCGCGCGCCGCGACGGCCGTCATGTTGTACTTCGCCTTGTAGTTGCGGCCGCCTGCTCGAGACTGAAGAGCATCCGCTCGCGGCCGAGCGTCTTGTCGAGCGGTACGTGGACCGGCGGATTGGCGACAACATAGGCCATCGCCACCAGCGACACGGCGACAGTGATGAGAATTCCCTTGAGCGTGCCAAACAGCACGACACCGCGGAGCAGCGCCGCAATTCAACCACTGATTTTCATAAAGCCGCCGAAAAATTTCAGGGCGTACGTGGTCAGCCGGATACAGGAGTTGTGTGCTCCAGATGCTAGAACCTCTGCGTGATCGTCGTCCCAGACGAATTAAGCAATAGATTGGAATGTGTGATGCGTAAATTGCTCTCTGGCGCCGCCTTGCTGGCGTTGACGGCCGCGCCTGTATTTGCCGCAGACCTCGCAGTCAAGGCTCCCGTGGGCATTCCTCCGGCTCCCGTGTTCTCCTGGACAGGTTGTTTCATCGGAGCGCATGTTGGAGGCGTGGTCAGCGAGGACCGAACCGCCAACACGCTCGGAAATTCGGCCAGCTTTAGTTCGACCGGCTTCGTCGGAGGCGGACAGGCAGGTTGCGACTATCAATTCGCAGGCGGCTGGGTGGTTGGTGCGGAAGGTCGAGCCGCGTGGACAAGCCTGCAAAACACCCATGCGGGCTCCATTATATTCCCGGCTATCGGGGTGATCTTGCCCTCGCATTTCACGCTCAAGAACGATTTTCTGGCGTCAGCCACTGCGCGGCTCGGCTACGGCTTCGCTGACCGCTGGTTGGTGTTTGTCAGAGGCGGCGCCGCCTGGACGAATCAAAAGGTCGATGATGCCTTCATAAGGCTCAATGGGCTCGCCGTTGATCCCAGCGCCAGCGATACAAGGACAGGTTGGACCGTGGGCACCGGTGTGGATTGGGCCTTCGCGCCGCATTGGTCGGCGACATTCGAATATAACTACTATGACTTTGGCAATGACAGCCTCTTGCTCACCGACAACGTCGGCACGCGAGTGACCATCTTCAGCCTAAAGGACAAGATCCACGCGGTGACGACAGGCGTGAACTATCACTTCTGACAGCGAGCGTCGTTGTCGTCGCCCTCGGCGTCATCAACGCCAGTGTGGCCGCGATCCCGCCGCATTTACCGGCGGGAAAGACTTTGTGCCGTTAAATGCGGCATGGGGTTGCTACAGCTGGAAGTTCGAGACAAGTACGGGAAGCCGTTGCCGCAATATTGCGATGACTTCCTCGATCAAAACTTACCCGTAGATCATTCGCGTCTGGCGCAATCGCTGCTGCAGCTGATCCGCAGTGACGGCCAGCCGGCCGTGCATAGCGTCCACGTGCTGCGCGAAGGCCGGGAGATTGGGTCATGGTCGCTGGATCGGGAGGGCCTGGGGGCGGTGGTCGCTGCAGCTAGAGAGCTTGACGATCGCAAGCTGCGCCCACGGCCGAAGCTTCGCCTGGTACGTTCGAACGGCCGATAGTCGGCTTGAGGCTGCTCTCATCGGCGCGTTGGTCCAGCCGAGCGGTGCCCAACTAGCCAGATGATAGCGTCTTCGGCGGATCGTACATGTCGAAAATCCGGTTGAGCCCGTAAACCGCGCCGACCGACAGCAGGACTCCGACGATCAGAGCGGCCGTGGTCGCCAGCACGAATTCCTTGACGTCGATTGCTTTTCGAGACATCGGCCCTCCGCAACAGCTGGGCCTACCCCAAGTTGAGCCAATCATGTTTTCACTGATTCGCAAATGTGGAACAGTGCCCGTCACAGCTCTATGCGAATTCTGGGGAAAGCTGATGTCGGGATTCCGACAAAGCCAAGGCCTCGCAGCGCCAACATCGCGCAAGCAAGACCGCGGAAAACCTAGAGTCGTACTCAGCCGCCGCGATCCGGTTCGGCCATGACCCTCAGACGCTGCGCCTGCGCGCGCTCGTCCTCGATCCTGAAATAGCGCGCCACCGCATCCGCGCCGACATCGAGCGGGTGGCGTTCGCCCAGCTGCCGATCCCGCAACATTCGCAGCTTGTCGGCGCCGCCATCGCCGGCGGAGGCGAGCAGCGTGCCAAGTGCCATCAGGCAAACGGTTTTTGGCGTCGCCACGGCAGCCTCCCCATTTTGTTTTGTGGTTTGGAAGGAGCCTAGCTAATTTTACTCGATTTGATGAGTGGTGCGGTGAGAACCGAAAGCGAGCCTTCAGATGCTTGCCTTGCCGGCATCGCCGGACCATACACTGGCCGATGACGGCTTATCCGATTGCTCTATGACCGGGACTGGCCCTGTCGGGGGATGATCTGATGGAACTTGGCGCGGACATTGCGACGACACTCAACCGCATTCTCGATGCGGCCGCCGACAATCTCACATTTGCAAAGCTTCTCGTTAAGCTCGGGCTCGATCCCAACAACATCACCTATGACGCGCTGTTCAACCGCCTGCTCGAGCTGGTGGTGGCCAACATCAACATTGCGAGCCTGTGCGCGCTGATCGGCGCAATCTTTTTCGTCGCCACCTTGCTGACGCGGACCATGGTGCCGCTGCGCGTCTCCAACATGGTCAGCAATCTCTCCTTTGCGGCCTATGGCGCGCTGGCCGGCGACATCAAGACGTTCCTGCTCTATCTGTTGCTGTTCCCGATCAACGCGGTTCGCCTGCGCCAGATGCTCAAGCTGGTCGAGAAGGCGCGCACGGCAACGCAGGGCGACATGTCGATGGAATGGCTGAAGCCCTTCATGACCGAGCGCAGATATCGCCGCGGCGACGTGCTGTTCAAGAAGGACGAGCCGGCGAACGAGATGCTGCTCACGGTCACCGGGAAATTCCTGGTCAAGGAGATCGGCGTCGAGCTGCCGCCCGGAAACCTGATGGGCGAACTGGGATTCCTGACGCCCAACAACCGGCGCACCGCGACCATCGAATGTCTCGAAGACGGCCAGGTGCTGTCGATCACCTATGACCGGCTGCTCGAGATCTACTTCCAGAACCCGCAATTCGGCTATTACTTCCTCGTTCTGACCAGCCAGCGTCTCCTCGAGAACATCGCGCGGCTGGAAGAGACGCTTGCACAGGAGCGCGCGGCAAGGCTTGTGGTGGCAACGAGCGGTTCGTTGCAGCACGTTCCAGGAAGCTGACATTGCCGCCACATATCGAAGCCGCTCGAGAATTTGGCGTCAAGCGTGCCGCCTTTGCCGCGACCATCGGCAACATGCTCGAGTTCTACGACTTCATCACCTACAGCTTTTTCGCCATCCAGATCGGGCACGCATTCTTTCCGGCGCAAAGCGCCTATGGCAGCCTGATGCTGTCGCTGGCGACCTTTGGCGCAGGCTTTGTCACGCGTCCCTTGGGCGGCATCGTGCTCGGGATCTATTCCGACCGGGTCGGGCGGCGGCCGGCGATGCTGCTCAGCTTTGCGCTGATGGGGCTGGCGATCCTGACCATCTCGCTCACGCCGTCCTACCATGCGATCGGTCTTGCCGCGCCGCTGATCGTGATCGCCGCGCGGATGGTGCAGGGCTTTGCACTGGGCGGGGAGGTCGGGCCGACCACGGCCTATCTCATGGAGATCGCCACGCCGGAGCGGCGGGCGTTGGTGGTGTCGTGGCAGCCGACCAGCCAGGAGATCGCGGCAACCGCGGGCGCGCTGGTTGGCGTGATCCTGAGCAGGACAATGGCGGCGGAGGCGCTCGACACCTATGGCTGGCGCATCGCATTCCTGATCGGCGCGGCGTGTCTGCCGGTGGGTTTGTGGATGCGCGCCTCGTTGCCGGAGACGATCCCGCAGGGCGGAAGCGGGGAGGCGCGGGAGCATTCCGGACATCTTGTGCTCGCGCGCCGCCATCTCCGTCTGATCGTGCTGGCGCTGATGATCCTCGCGAGTGGCACGATCTCGACCTACGTGACGCAATACATGACCACGTTTGCGCAGAACACGCTGCATGTGGCTGCGCCCTTGGCGTTTACCGTGTCGGTGGTGAGCAACGGCCTGCAGATCGCAGGCGCGCTGCTGGGAGGCTGGCTTGCCGACCGCTTCGGCCGCAAGCCGGTGATGGTCTGGCCACAGTTCGCCGCACTGCTTTTGACCTATCCGGCCTTTCTGTGGATCGTCGATGCGCCCGGTCCGCTGTCGCTGCTGTTCGGCTTCGGCGTGCTGTCGCTGATCGGCTCGCTGCCGTTCTCCGCTTTCTACGCGACCTTCACCGAGGCGCTGCCGCAGGAGATCCGCGGCGGCGTGTTCGCAACGATCTATGCGGTCGCGATCGCGAGCTTCGGCGGCACCGCCCAGCTCGTGGTCACCTGGCTGCTGCATGTGACGGGAGAGCCGCTGGCGCCGTCCTGGTATCTGCTGCTGGCTGGGGCGATCGGGCTGATCGCGATGGCGCTGATGCCGGAGACCGCGCCGGTGAAGGTGGGGCGGAGCTAAGCTGCGAGGATTACCCGTCGCCAAAAGCACAAGGCCCCCAGCGTGCTGCCGAGGGCCTCTTGTGTATTTGCGGGGATCCTATTGTGACCGCTTCGCCTCCTTGAGGTGTTCGACGAACATCAGATAGGCGGGCACCGCGACCAGCAGCAAACCCACACCGAACGCAACTCCTTCAACCATCATTTGCGATGTCTTCCTTCACTCATCGGGCCTAACGACAACCCTCTGAGCGTTCCTCTGACGCTATATATAAGAGCTCGCTGCAATGCCGTGCAGCCATCGAAAGCTTAAATCTGCGTAAAACGGAACAGTGAACTGCCCGTGCAAGCGGACGCCGCAGAGG
Source organism: Bradyrhizobium sp. (assembly GCA_035652015.1). Taxonomy (GTDB): domain Bacteria; phylum Pseudomonadota; class Alphaproteobacteria; order Rhizobiales; family Xanthobacteraceae; genus Bradyrhizobium. Next base: position 75,182 of record DASREP010000019.1, read on the forward strand.
CGATCATTGTCGCTTGCCGCAGAGAATGACGGCCAGCGGCGGGTTGCTCTGCCCGGGCTTTGCATCACAGCCGGCGCCATTGTCGCCCAGCGTTCGCGGCGCCTCCGCGACGTCGCCAGCGGTCGCGATGCAGGTTGCGCTCACCATGGTCTCGTCGGCATTGCACATCGCGGGGCGGGCGATCCCGCCATCCATGCTCGAGCGGACGACACGAAACTGCGGCGGCGGTGATACACCATCGCGTCCATCCTTGCCCGGAGGCCCGGGCGGTCCCTGAGGCCCGGGCGGTCCCGCAGCCCCGACCGGCCCAGGATCGCCTTTGTCGCCCTTGTCTCCCTTATCGCCCTTGGCACCGCAGCCCGACAGCACCAACGCCGGGAGCAGCACGCAGATGAGAATCCTCGATCGTCTCATGATGGGAACCTTGGGGGGATCGCGACCGCGCTAACGCCCGCCGGGGTGAAGAGTTCCTGCCGGGTTCCATGGAGATGACGTAGTTGTGCTTTGCCGGGCGGGCCGAGTGTGAACCAGCCCACGGACAACTCCGCTTCGGCCGCTTATGATCTGATGACGGCGGGGTCTGCCCCCCTCCCGACGACCGCCGTCAGCGGTCCCCGCCGTCCGAGCCGGCAGGGGCCGCTTTTTTCGCCCGCTGACAGCATCGATGGCGCAGCGACCCTCACACTCGCAGCAAATCAAATCGCGCGGCCGCTCTCGCCGGGCACGAATTGCGCGAACACGCTTCTGATCCGTTGCTGCGGCGTGACATCTCTGTCGCGCCGATGGCCGCCGGACGGCCGGTCTGCGATTACACGCGGTCCGCCGGTCACGAACGATTCCGTCGCCAGCCAGCGCGCGGCGGGCAGCGCGTCTGTGCCAATCCAGTCGCTGCTGATCGCGCTCGGCGGCATGGCATGGTCGTCAGGACCGAAAACAGCGGCACTGACGAGCAGGCACAGAACCAGCATCGGGACCGCGAGCACAAGTTCTCTCAAGATGGGCATTTTTGATCCGCGCCTCTGTTCGTTGCCGACATTGAGGCGCGCCCGAGTGAAAGCCGCGCTAAGGTGCGCGCTGGAGTTCAGAACGTGATGTCCTGGGCGTTAGACATTTCGATAGGCTTTTAGACAATCGCCCGGCGCGCAGAGCGGCGTCTTGAAACGCAGACGCCGCGCTGGCCTGTACGATCTCGATCGCCTTAGGATTTTTCCTCTAGCTGGGAATAGTGGCGCAGACATCGAGTCCAAAATGGACCAGGGCGAGCGTGAAGACGAGACCGCCCAAGCTGAAGGCGGTGAGCAGCGCAAGATCAGAGACACGGGTCGAGGAGCGGACGAAGCTGTACACAATTGCGGTCATGCCAAAATTCCCAATGTGAAATGAAACGCCGGCAGACTACACACCGCCGGTTTCTCGTCTGTGTCATCGCCTGGCGAATTTGGCTTCCTTGGAACCAGCCTTCGTTAACCGGGGCGGAGCCTCTTTACGGCACATAAACCATCGGCCCTGTCTCGCCGCTGCGGCCACAATTGGCCCGCAATATCGGCCGAACAGACGGGCATGGGTATTTCCTGCGCCAATCGGCCGGTCACTGCGCTTGCGGCTGCGACGCTGTTGCTGGCCGCCTCGCTCGGCGGCTGTGCAACCTCAACTCCCACGTCATCATTGATGGACGCGCGGGCCGAGATGCCGACGGCTCCGAAAACGAGCAGCTACCTGCCGGTCGAAGATCTCCCGCCTGACCGCCAGACCATGACCTCCGACCAACAGGCGAAGCTCAAGAACGACCTGATTGCCGCACGCGCGCGCCAAGAGGCCGCCGAGAAAGCCTCGAAACAACAATAGGGAGCGCGCGGGCTTCGGCCCGGCGCTTGTGTCATGACCAGGGCGGCTCTGTGTCCGTCAGCGCGTGATCGGCGACGGTCACGCCTGCCCAGTGCAGGCCGGTGAGCAGCACGGTCCTGACCCGCGCGCGATCGAAGGCGAGATCCTTGAGGTTTGGCGGGTGCACATCCGATGGCGAGCCCTTCAGTTGAATGGCCACGTGCAGGTGCTGGCAAATGTGCTCGACAATCCGATCGACCTGATCGTCAGTCATGTTCGACCTCGCTACCGATCCCAGCCTGGAGCATGATCCGGCAAAGTGCGAAGCGGTTTTTGCGAAAAGATCATGCTCAATCAAAGAGCTAAAGCGCGATGACGATTCATCCT
>DASREP010000020.1:0-5175 GCA_035652015.1 Bradyrhizobium sp.
GGGCGTCGCGCTGGCGAAGACGCTCGGCCCGCATCATGCGGCCCTCATGCGCGCGCATGGGCTCGTCGTCACCGCGGAATCGGTGCAGGCGCTGTTCATCGACTCCGTGCATTTCAAGGAGAACGCGCGCGCCTATATGGAGGTGCTGCAAAGCGGCCACAAGCCGCTGCCGCTCACCGAAGCCGAGATCGAGCAGATCGAGTTGATGGAGATGCGCGACTGGCACATCAAGAAATTGTGGAACTACTACATCCGCAAGGGCATGAAGGACGGTATTCTGCCGGCCGACTGGACGGCGCTTGTGCCGACCAAGGAGGCGCTCAAGCGCGATAAGATCTTGGAAGACCGCGCCGCGCGGTAATCGCCGTCTTCGTCATTACCGGGGAAGGCGCGAAGCGCCCTTATCCTGCGTGAGATTCACGGCCGTCCAAATTTTCCCCGTGGGCAAGCCGCCGCCCCTGGTTCTTGTCTAAGTCTCAGGCTATGTTGGCCCTTATGTCGAACAACTCAGGCCGCATTTCTGCATACTTGCTGATGTTCGCGCTGCTTGTGGGGAGCATCATCCACTCCGCCCAGGCTTCACATATGGCTGCGAGAATATCGGCTGCAGGTGTCACCGTCGCGATGTCGGGCGACTGCGATATCTGTCGCGGTGGCGATGAGTCCATGTCCATGTCTGGTGCCTGCTTGGCGTTCTGTGCCAATGTGAGCGCCGTTTTCCCTGTGGCCGAGAGCGTCACGCTTGAACTGTTGGCCTTTCCTCCCGCGCCTGCCGGTGAGTTGACTGTCGGTTTCAACAGTCCGCCCGACCCTTACCCTCCGAGGTTATTCATCCCGAGCTAACGTCGCTGTGCGCGACGTGAACGCGCATGTGCCCGTGCGGCCCATGCGCGGGCGAATATGAGAACGCGCCGCCGAGAGCGGACGTGTCCTCAAGCACAGGATAACCATCACGCCCGCTAGCAGGCCCGTTGCGCGGAACGCGAAGCGGCATTCACGCTGCGCACACTCGTGAGCGACGGCGGGTCAACGGAGGTTGCGATGAAAGCAATGATGATTAAGCGCGGTACACGCTACGCCATGTTTGCGGCGCTCATAATTTTTCTGGCCGGCGCCCTCTACGCCTACAGCGCGCCCTCACCAGAAAGAACCACGGTGGCTGCACTTTCCAAAGAGACCCATTTCCACGGCATCGCGGTCGATCCCGCGGATTCGGCGCGTATCTACCTCGCGACCCATCATGGACTTTATGCGGTCGGAGCCGCCGGCGAGGCCCAGCGGATTTCAGAGGTGCGCGACTATATGGGGTTCACCGCTCACCCAAAGGAAGCGCCGGTGCTGTTCGCAAGCGGCCATCCCGCCAGCGGCGGCAATCTCGGCTTCATGGTTTCCAAAGACGCAGGCCGAACCTGGACGAAGCTCTCGGATGGCGTGGGCGGCCCGGTAGACTTTCACCAAATGGACGTGAGCAAAGCCGACCCCCGCGTCATCTATGGAGTATATGGCTCTCTGCAGCGGAGCGCCGACGGCGGGCTAACATGGCAAGTTGTCGGTAAACCGCCAGCCGACATCATCGATCTTGCGGCATCGAGCGTCGACGTGAACACAATTTATGCTGCGACTCAGAATGGGCTGCAGCGCAGCAGCGACGGCGGCAGAACCTGGAACTCTTTGTCTGATAAGCCGACCATCATGGTTTACGCGAGCGGAGATGGCATTCTCTATGCCTTCATGATTGGAACGGGGCTCGTCCGCGCCGCCGAGAAGAGCCCCGTGTGGCAAGTGGTCAGCAAAGACTTCGCAGCAGAATACATCCTTCATCTGGCGGCGGATCCGCGGGACGCCAACCGCCTATTCGCGATCGCGTACAATTCTCAAACGCGGACCCAGAGCGTGCTCGCCAGCCGCGACGGCGGTGCGCACTGGGCCCCGCTTGGCACAGAATAGAGCGCCGACGTGTGCCTTGGTCGCATCGGCGTAATCGCCATCGCGGCAGTCCTGGCAACTGCGCTGATCGGCGCGTTATTACTGGTGTTTGCCTCCGATCGAAATCGGCTGCCGGCCGAGACACTTGCGCTCGGCCGCGCAGTCTACCAGCGGCACTGCGCCGGTTGTCACGGTGCCAAGCTGGAAGGACAGCCAGACTGGCAGAAACTGCTCGTCACCGGACGTTTGCCCGCCCCGCCACACGATCAATCAGGACACACCTGGCACCATTCTGATCGTGTACTGTTGGAGATCATCAAATATGGCACCGCCGCAGTCGTGGGCGGCGGATATCAGAGCGACATGCCCCCTTTCGCCTCCGTTCTCAGCGACGAAGAAATTCGCGCTGTGCTCGCTTTCATCAAGGATTCATGGCCGGACCGCGAGCGCCGCTACCAGCAGGAAATGACCCGTCGCGCCGCGGTCAGTGGGGGCCGTTCTTAAATTACCGCTCTTACTTATGCGGGAGGGAAGCGTAGTCCCCTCCCGCCAAGCTTCGCTCGCATAGCCGATGCTTTGCATCGGCGTTCTTGCGTCAAGAACGGCGGCCCAAGGCCGCCTATGCCCCCCGCAGGCGGGGGAGGCGGAAACAAGTTAGAAGCCGTCCATCCCGCCCATGCCGCCGCCGCCGGGCATCGCCGGCATGGCCGGCTTTTCCTTCGGCAGCTCGGCGACCATGGCTTCCGTGGTCACCAGCAGGCTGGCGACCGAGCCCGCGTCCTGCAAGGCGGTGCGCACCACCTTGGCGGGGTCGATGATGCCGGCCTCGACCATGTCGACATATTTCTCGCTTTGCGCATCGAAGCCGAAGGTCTCGGATTTCTCGTCGAGAATCTTGCCGACGACGATGGAGCCTTCGACGCCGGAATTCTCGGCGATCTGCCGCACCGGCGCTTCCAGCGCCTTGAGCACGATGTTGATGCCGGCCTGCACGTCGGCATTCTCGTTGGTGAGCTTGCCGACCGCCTTCTTGGCGCGCAGCAAGGCGACGCCGCCGCCGGGGACGATGCCTTCCTCGACCGCGGCGCGGGTGGCATTGAGCGCGTCCTCGACGCGGTCCTTCTTTTCCTTCACCTCGACTTCGGTGGCGCCGCCGACGCGGATCACCGCCACGCCGCCGGCCAGCTTGGCCAGCCGCTCCTGCAGCTTTTCCTTGTCGTAGTCGGAGGTGGTCTCCTCGATCTGCGCCTTGATCTGGCCGACCCGGGCCTCGATCTCCTTCTTCTTTCCGGCGCCGCCGACGATGGTGGTCTTTTCCTTCTCGATGATCACCTTCTTGGCGCGGCCGAGCATCTGCACGGTCACGTTCTCCAGCTTGATGCCGAGATCCTCGGAAATGAGCTGGCCGCCGGTGAGGATGGCGATGTCTTCGAGCATGGCCTTGCGGCGGTCGCCGAAGCCCGGCGCCTTCACCGCCGCGACCTTGAGGCCGCCGCGCAGCTTGTTGACCACGAGTGTGGCCAAAGCCTCGCCTTCGACGTCCTCGGCGACGATGACCAACGGCTTGCCCGATTGCACCACGGCTTCCAGCACCGGCAGCATGGCCTGCAGCCCGGAAAGCTTCTTCTCGTGCAGCAGGATGAAAGCGTCATCCAGCTCGGCGATCATCTTCTCGGCGTTGGTGATGAAATAAGGCGAGAGATAGCCGCGGTCGAACTGCATGCCTTCGACGACTTCCAGCTCGGTCTCCAGCGATTTCGCCTCTTCCACGGTAATGACGCCTTCGTTGCCGACCTTCTGCATGGCGCTGGCGATCATCTTGCCGATCGAGCTATCGCCGTTGGAGGAAATGGTGCCGATCTGGGCGATCTCGGCCGAGGATTGCACCTTCTTGGCGCGCTTTTCGATGTCGCGCACCACAGCGCTGACCGCGGTCTCGATGCCGCGCTTGAGGTCCATGGGGTTCATGCCGGCGGCGACCGACTTGGCGCCTTCCTTCACGATGGCCTGGGCCAAGACGGTGGCGGTGGTGGTGCCGTCGCCTGCGAGATCGTTGGTCTTTTGCGCCACCTCGCGCACCATCTGCGCGCCCATGTTCTCGAACTTGTCTTCCAGTTCGATCTCCTTGGCGACGGTGACGCCGTCCTTGGTGATGCGCGGCGCGCCATAAGCCTTGTCGAGCACGACATTGCGGCCCTTGGGGCCGAGCGTGACCTTCACCGCATTGGCGAGGACGTCGACGCCGCGCAGCATGCGGTCGCGCGCGTCGGTCGAAAATTTTACTTCCTTGGCAGCCATTGAGTTTTACTCCGGTTGTTGCTGAGCGCCTGTCCCTTTGTCGTCATCGCCGGGCTTGTCCCGGCGATCTCGCTTAGGAGCGCACTGTGCTTTCCTGATCGGGGTGGCCGTGACGAGCCCGGCCATGACGCTCGGAGATTTCCGCGCGCTAAGGTCAAGCGATCACGCCCATGATGTCGGACTCCTTCATGATCAGGAGTTCCTCGCCGTCGATCTTGACCTCGGTGCCCGACCACTTGCCGAACAGCACCTTGTCGCCGGCCTTGACGTCGGGCTTCACCAGGTTGCCCTTCTCGTCGCGGCCGCCCGGCCCGACGGCGATGATTTCGCCCTGTTGCGGTTTTTCCTTCGCGGTATCGGGGATGATGATGCCGCCCTTGGTCTTCTCTTCGGCCTCGATGCGGCGCACGACCACGCGGTCATGCAGGGGACGGAACTTTGTCTTCGCCATGTCTTCCTCGTCGGCGCGGTCTGCGCGATGTGAACGGGAGGTCGTCGGAGAGCGCCTAGCACTCGATTTCCGAGAGTGCTAAAGCCCATTGGGGAGATAGGGCCTGACCTCCAGGCTGTCAAGCTGAAGGGTTTCCGGCCAAGCGGGCGGGGCGCGCAATGACCGCCGGCGGACATGGAAATCACGGCTTGCGCTGTGCGGTGCCGCCCCGCTAAGTCGGGCGCTCCGTTTCCCCGGGAGAGCCCTATGCCCCGCATCCCCTCTTTTCCGATGGCCGCGCCGATGGTTCTCCTCGCCCTGCTGGTGGCTGGCTGTGCAACCGCCCCGCAGGCCCCGCCGGAGCCAGCCGCGCCCGCCGTGGTGCCGACGCTGCCGCCGGCTTTCCCCAATCAGGAATTGATCGGACGCTGGGGCTATGCCGCGTTCCACCGGCCCGATGACAGGGCGCGCACGGAAGCGGCTGCGCGGGCTCAGTGCAACAAGCCCTATGTCATCAGCGC
>DASREP010000021.1:0-72627 GCA_035652015.1 Bradyrhizobium sp.
CGGCGGCCCTACGGGCCGGCCTTGACTTGACCTGCGCGCGCCATCGTCACAGCTCCATGGTCGGGACGAAGAGCTGGCGCACAATCGAACAAAGAGCTGACAACCTCCTTGACATCCTCAATCCCCATGTGAGCAATCCAGGGCCGCGCGCGTGGCCCTGGATTGCTTCGTCGCTTCGCTCCTCGCAATGACGGACGAAGCCAGACTCACGAACGCAGAGAGAGAAATCAACCCCGGCCGTCGCAGGCCCAGGCGCGGATCACGCATTCCTTGCCGCCGAACTTGTAGCATTCGCGCGTCGCCTCGTTGAGCGAGGTCGAGATCTGCGGCCGCACCGCATAGCCGTGGGGACCGCAGGGATTGGTCATGTCGATGGAAAAGGCGGCACAGGCGTGGCGCATGACGACGGCCTCGCACTCGCCCTGGCATTGCTTGAGCGCGGCGGTCCGCGCGGCCTCCTCGGCCGGGTAGTCATAGGCCTGGCCATAGGCGCCGCATTTGCCGATGGCGAAGGCGCCCGCCGCAAAGGCCGGCGCAGGAGCCGCAAGCACGATCAAAGCGGCCATAGCGCGTCCGCGCGCTGTCCTGAACGAAAGCACGATCCCCCTCCCGAATTGCCGGAGCGCGCCAAATCTAAGACAGCGGTCGTTTCAACTTGGTGAATGTGCGGTTGAAATGCGGCGAGGTGGCAGGACGATAACCGCCGAACAATTGCCTCCGGTCGTCCCGGCGAAGGCCGGGACCCAGACCGCGGAATCTATCGGTGGATGCACGCTGGCAGACGGCCTTCGCAACAACAACGGCCTGTGGTTATGGACCCCGGCCTTTGCCGGGGCGACGACGGAGAGGTCGCGCGACCTATCCCCGTCGCGCGGTCTCCAGCGCTTGCGGCGTGTCGATATCGAGGAACGCGCGTTCGCCGTCGACCGGCACTTCGGCGACCGCCTCGGCGTGCTTGGCGATGAGGTGTCGCGCGCCGATATCGCCGTCCAGCGTCAAGAGCTCGCTGAAGAAGCGGCGCGACCACAGCACGGGGTTGCCGCGGCGGCCTTCGGCGACGGGCACGACGATCAGATTGCCGCGATCCGGATCGAAGGCCTCGACCAGGCGGTCGAGCAGATTGGCGTCGATCAGCGGCATGTCGCCGAGGCAGATCACGGCGCCATCCGCGTCCTTGACGACGGCAGCGATGCCCGCCTTGACCGAGCTTGCGAGCCCGCCGGCGAAATCCGCATTGCGCACGAATTTGACTTTCAGTCCGGTGAGCGCCTGCTCGACCAGCTCGGCCTGGTGCCCGGTCACCACGATGACTTCGGACGCCCTGGAGGCGAGCGCCTGTTCGGTCGCGATCCGCACCAGCTTCTTGCCATTGAGCTCGGCGAGCAGCTTGTTCGGGCCGCCCATCCGGGTCGAGCGTCCCGCCGCGAGCACGATCGCCGCGACCTGGCGGTTGCCCTCGGTCTCGGGCTTGGCGCGCGGCTGCGGCCGCGTGACGATTTCCATCAAGAGGCCGCCGACGCCAAGCCCCATCAGCTCGGAGCGCGTGACCTTGAGCCCGGCGAGCAGGCGCATCAGCACCCAGTCAAAACCGTTCTCGACCGGCGAGCGCGCGCAGCCCGGCGCGCCGAGCACCGGCACGCCACCGGCGCTGCCGACGAGCAGCAGATTGCCGGGATCGACCGGCATGCCGAAATGCTCAATGGCCCCGCCGATGCCCGTGATCGCGGCCGGGATCACGTCGCGCCGGTCCGCGATGGCGGAGGCGCCGAACACGATCACGAGCTCGGCGCCGAGCGCCAGCATGTCCTTGACCGCGGCGGACAGCGCCTTCTCTTCATGCGGCACGCGCTTCTCGGCAATGATGGTAGCGCCCGCCGGCGCCAGCCGCTCGGCGGTGACACGCAGCGTCTTCTCGATCACCTTTGGCGCAAGCCCCGGCAACAGCGTCGAAACCACGCCGACCCGCTTGATCACGTAAGGCGCAATGCGCAGCGCGCCGGCGCCCGCGGCCTTCACCGCGGCGTCGCACAAGCGCGCTTCGACCCCGAACGGAATGATCTTGACCGTCGCGATCATCTCGCCTTCGACAACCGGCTTATAGGCCGGCAGGGTCGCAAAGGTGATGGCCTCATCGATGCCGTTGATGCCATCGACAATCGCGCGGTCGATCACCAGGACGCCCGCGCGCGCCGCAAACAAATTGGCACGGCCGGTGAAGGCGCGCTCGACATGGACGCCCTCGCCGGTGACGGCGTTGGCGATTGCGGATGCGGCCTCATCCTCGGAAACATCGCCGGGCTCGAGCCGCACCACGACGACTTCCTTCACACCCGCCTTTTCCAGCGCCTCGACCTCGGCTGCGCCGATGGTCGTGCCCTTCTTGAGCAGCAGCGCACCCTGCCGGAGGGTGTGCACGGTCACCCCGCCTGTGGCTTCGCTTGGACTGGCAGGACCGAATTTCATGCTGCCTGTTCTTTTTCGCGTGGCGGCAGGCGCAGCTGCGCGGTGATCTCGGCCATGATCGCAACCGCAATCTCCGAGGGCGAGACCGCGCCGATCGCAAGCCCAATGGGCGCGTGGATGCGCGCGATATCGGTCTCGGCAGCTCCCATCGCGCGCAGCCGCTCGGCGCGCTTGGCGTGGGTTTTGCGCGAGCCGAGGGCGCCGATATAGAAGCAGTCGCACTTGAAGGCATGCAAGAGCGCCGGATCGTCGATCTTGGGATCATGCGTCAGCGCGACGAACGCGGTGTAGTGATCGATGTTGAGCGGCGGCAGCGCGACATCGGGCCATTCCGCAATCAGCGGCACATCGGGAAAGCGCTCGGGACTCGCAAACGCCGTGCGCGGATCGACGACGGTGACGTCGTAATCGAGCGAGCGCGCCAGCGGCGCCAGCGCCTGGCTGATATGGACGGCGCCGACGATCACGAGCTTGGCGGTCGGCGCGTAGACATTGAGAAACAGCTTCTTGCCTCCGGCTTCCACCATGCCGCTCTTGCCCATGCGCAGCTGTTTTGAGAGCTCAGGTCCAAGCGGATCGCGGGCAAAATCCGCGGCCTTGACCAGCCGCTGCTCGCCACTCTCGACATCGGTCACGACGATCACCGGGCGGCGCGCGGCGCGCTCGGCATTGAGCTCATGCAGGGTTTGAAGCTTCACCTGATCACCCCACCTTCTCGACAAAAACCCGGATGGTGCCGCCGCAGGACAAGCCCACATTCCACGCGGTCTCGTCGGCGACGCCGAACTCCAGCATCCTGGGCTGCCCGGAGGCGATCACGTCCATCGCCTCGGTGACCACGGCGCCCTCGACACAGCCGCCGGAGACGGACCCTAAGAACGTGCCGTCGTCATTGATCACGAGGCTCGAGCCGGCGGGACGCGGCGCCGAGCCCCAGGTCTCCACCACGGTTGCCAGCGCAACGCCATGGCCGGCCTTCTGCCAGTCCTCGGCCGCTTTCAGGATATCTTCGTCACGGTTGAGCATCACAAAACCTCCCATCAGGCGGCGGAGCGGATCAGGCTCAGATGATGCGGCGGGATCGGGGACGACAAGGCTTTGATCAGCGCCTGCATCGAGCTCAAATTATGCACGGGGCGGAATTCGTCAACGTGCGGCAGCATCATTTTGATCCCCTGCGCCTTGGGCTCGAAGCCACCAAACCTAAGAAGCGGGTTCAGCCAGATCAGCCGGCGGCAGGAACGGTGCAGCCGGTCCATCTCGAAGGCGAGCTTGTCGTCGGCCTCGCGCTCCAGCCCATCCGATATCAGGAGCACGATGGCGCCCTGCCCGAGCACGCGCCGCGCCCACAATTTGTTGAACGTATGCAGCGAGGTCGCGATCCGCGTGCCGCCGGCCCAGTCCTCGACCGAGGACGAGCAGCTCGCCAGCGCCTCGTCCGGGTCGCGCTCGCGTAACGCGCGCGTCACATTGGTGAGCCGGGTGCCGAACAGGAACACCGAGACGCGCTTGCGGGCGTCGGTGATGGCGTGCAGGAAATGCAGGAACAGGCGGGTATATTCGCTCATGGACCCCGAGATATCCAAGAGCGCCACAATCGGCGCCGGCTTCTCGATCCGGCCGAGCTTGCGGATGTCGATGATCTCGCCGCCGGTGCGCAGCGATCCGCGCAAGGTGCGCCGCATATCCAATCTCAGCCCCCGCGCGTGAGGCTTGTAGCGGCGGGTTTCGAGCTCGGCCTGCGGCAGCCGCATCATGTCGATCGCGCGCGTGGCCTCCGCGATCTCGGCCGCGGTCATCTGCGCAAAGTCCTTCTTCTGCAGCACCTCCTTGTCGGACACCGAGAGCCGCAGGTCCTGCTCCTGCACCTCCGGCTCCTCGCGCATCGATGGCTGCGACATCGCCTCCTGGACGCGGCGTGAGGCCGGCGGCGGCTTCTTCTTGGCGTGATCCGGCAGCGGCACCGAATCCAGCATGTGCTTCCAGTCTTCGGCGGCGCGGAAGAACAGGTCGAAGGCCTGGGCGAAGATCAGCATATGCTCATGGCGCTTGACGAAGACCGCTTCCAAGGTGGTGTAGACCTCGGCGCGGTTGCCGATCTCGATCAGCTGCAGCGCGTTCATGGCATCGATCACGGCGCCCGGGCCAACCGGGATGCCGGCGGCGCGCAGCGCGCGGGCAAAGCCGATGACGTTGTCGGCCATCAGGCCGGTCGGAGGTGCGAGGTGATTGATGGTGGTCATTCTGCGGGCTCCGCGCGGAATCTTCACCTCTCCCGTAGAGAGAGGTCGGATCGCATCGCGAGATGCGATCCGGGTGAGGGGTTACGGTCCCTCGTGAGGGCTGCGGCCCCTCACCCGGATTGCTTCGCAATCCGACCTCTCCCCGCTGGGGAGAGGTGAAGCGCGAACTCGTGGCAACAGCGAGCCAGATCAATTCTCGCTCGTGGCTTCCTTCAGCACCTTCTGCAGGCCATCGCCCTGCATCCGCGCGATATCGTCCTGGTATTTGAGCAGCGCCCCCAGGGTGTCGCCGACCACCTGCGCCGTCAGCGCGCGCGCATCGAGCTCGGTGAGCGCAGTCGCCCAGTCGATGGTTTCGGCGACGCCCGGCGACTTGTAGAAATCCTGGTCGCGCAGCGCCTGCACGAAGCGCACCACCTGCTCGGAGAGTTTCGCGGAGATGCCGGGCACGCGTGACTTCACGATCGCGAGCTCACGCTCCGCCGAGGGGTAGTCGACCCAGTGATAGAGGCAGCGCCGCTTCAGCGCGTCATGGATTTCGCGGGTGCGGTTGGAGGTGATGATGACGATCGGCGGCTGCGGCGCCTTCACAGTGCCGAACTCGGGGATGGTCACCTGGAAGTCCGAGAGGATTTCCAGCAAATAGGCCTCGAACGCCTCGTCGGCGCGGTCGAGTTCGTCGATCAGGAGCACCGGGGCGCCGCCGACGTCCGGCTCCAAGGCCTGCAGCAGCGGCCGCTTGATCAGATAGCGGTCGGCAAAGATGTCCGACGTCAGCTGCTCGCGGTCGGAATCACCCGCAGCTTCCGCCAGCCGGATCGCGATCATCTGCGCCGCGCTGTTCCACTCATAGACGGCGGAGGCGACGTCAAGTCCCTCATAGCATTGCAGCCGGATCAGCTTGCGCCCGAGGCTCGCCGACAGCACTTTCGCGATCTCGGTCTTGCCGACGCCGGCCTCGCCTTCCAGAAACAGCGGCCGGCCCATCCTCAGGGACAGAAAAGTGACGGTCGCAAGCGAGCGCTCGGCGAAATAGCCGCGCGCCATCAAAAGGTCGAGCATGGCATCGACGGATGCAGGAAAGGCCGATGCGGTCATCAAAGCGCCAGTGTTGGAGGGCCGGGTCTAAAGGCCAGGTGTTATTGCTTGGCAGTCATTCCTTGGCGGTCGCAGCCTCGACCGCCCGGCGGGCCAGTATCGCGATGAGATGGGCGCGGTATTCGGCACTGCCATGTATATCGCTATTTAAGCCTTCCGGGCTCACCGTCAAACCGTCCAGCACCTTGTGGGAGAAGCGCTTCTTCAGCGCCTCTTCGAACGCCTCCAGGCGGAACACGCCATTCGAACCGGCGCCGGTCACGGCCACCCGAACATCGGACGGCCGCTTCGCCACGAACACGCCGACCAAGGCATAGCGGGAGGCCTGGTTGCGGAACTTGACGTAGGCCGCCTTCTTCGGCAGCGGGAACAGCACCTTGGTGATGATCTCGTCCGGCTCGAGCGCGGTCGTGAACAGGCCCTGGAAAAACTCCTCGGGCTTGAGGCGACGCTTGTTGGTGACGATGGTCGCGCCCAGCGCCATCACGGCAGCCGGATAATCGGCCGTCGGATCGTTGTTGGCGAGCGAACCACCGATGGTGCCGCGATGCCGCACGGCGGGATCGCCGATCATGCCGGCGAGCTCGGCCAGCGCCGGAATGGCTTCGCCGACGATGGCCGAGTTGGCGACCTCGAAATGCGTGGCAGTGGCGCCGATCGAGAGCGAGCGCCCCTTCATCTCGATCTCGTTGAGACCTTCGATATGGGAGAGATCAACCAGATGCGGCGGGCTTGCCAGCCGCTGCTTCATGACCGGCACGAGCGTGTGGCCGCCCGCGATGACCTTGGCGTCCTCGTTCTTGGCCAGCAGGTTGGCTGCCTGCCGCACGGTCCCGGGACGATGATATTTGAATTCGTACATGGGATGTCCTGCCCGCGACTAGCGGTGTTGTTTCTTATGCGAGATCGGATTTCGCCATCGCTTTCGCGCCGGCCGCGATCGAGGCGACGATGTTCTGGTAACCGGTGCAGCGGCACAAATTGCCCTCGAGCTCCTCGCGGATCACCTCGTCGGTGAGCTCGTGGCCCTTGCGGTGCACGATATCGACCGCGGTCATGATCATGCCGGGGGTGCAGAAGCCGCATTGCAGGCCGTGATGCTCGCGAAACGCCTCCTGCATCGGATGCAGCGGCGCGCCGTCGGCAGCGAGCCCCTCGATCGTCTTGACCTCATGTCCATCGGCCATCACCGCCAGCGTGGTGCAGGATTTCACCGCCTTGCCGTCGAGATGCACGACGCAGGCGCCGCACTGCGAGGTGTCGCACCCGACATGGGTGCCGGTCAGCCGCAGATTCTCGCGCAGGAATTGCACCAGCAGCGTGCGCGGGTCGACATTGGCGGTTACGGGGTTTCCGTTCACGATCAGCGAAATTTTGGCCATCAGCACTCTCTGTTATAGCAGCCCGCGCGGCAGGTCGCGCAGGATCGCTGCCGCATTGCACGGCAGCGTCGTCTCAAAATCGGTCAACTCCCATCATATGGGCCATCACGGGGTTGGGCAACCTCACCTATTACCTAATCGGATGGTCCTAACCCTGTACGGCCTTGGCGAAATTCGCGAAGAACTCATCCGCCAATTTCTTTGCCGCGCCGTTGATCAGGCGTTGGCCGAGCTGGGCCAGCTTGCCGCCAATCTGGGCTTCCACCTCATAGCCGAGCAGCGTGCCGCCGTCCTTGTCCGACAGCTTCACCGTGGCGCCGCCCTTGGCAAAGCCCGCGACCCCGCCCTCGCCCTCGCCCGAAATCTTGTAGCCGTTGGGCGGGTCGAGATCGCTCAGGGTCACCTTGCCCTTGAAACGCGCCGAGACCGGCCCGACCTTCATTTTCGCCACCGCGCGAAAGCCGCCGTCCTCGGTCTTCTCCAGCTCCTCGCAGCCAGGGATGCAGGCCTTGAGCACCTCGGGATCGTTGAGCTTGGCCCACACCGCCTCGCGGGAAGCAGGAAGCTGGACTTCCCCATTCATTGTCATTGCCATGTGGGCCTCCCCGGCTCGTTGGGAACATTCGTTCTTCCAAGTAAAGCAGCGGCGGTCAGAAGGAAAGTGCGCATAAACGAGATTTGCGATGCATATTCGCAGTCGCGAAAGGCTTTCTTATGCGGTTTTGGATTGGCAGCAATGCTCGACAATGAGTTAGGGTCGCGCCCGTCATGAGCACGTCCCTGTCTCCCCTGCTCGCCCCGATGTTCTCCAGCGGCCCGATGCGCGCGGTCTGCGACGATGTGGCCTACCTGCAGGCCATGCTCGATTTCGAGGCAGCGCTCGCCCGTGCCGAAGCCGCAGCGGGCGTCATCCCGCAAAGCGCCGCAGCCCCGATCGGCCAGGCCTGCAAAGCTTCCGCCTTCGACCTCGCCGGCCTTGCCGAGGCCGCGACCCGATCGGGCAATCTCGCCATTCCCCTGGTCAAGGCGCTGACCGCCGCGGTCGCCAGGACCGATCCGGAGGCCGCGCGCTTTGTGCATTGGGGCGCGACCAGCCAGGACGTGATCGACACCGCGACCATGCTGGTGTTGCGATCAGGCATTGACGTGTTGCGAGACAATCTCGATCGCGCCATCACAGGCTTTGCCAAACTGGCGCAAGCGCATCGCAACACCGCGATGGTGGCGCGCACCTGGCTGCAGCATGCGCTGCCGATGCCGTTCGGGCTCAAGCTTGCCGAATATGCCGCGGCGCTGAGCCGCTCGCGGACGCGGCTGAAGCGGCTCGCGCAGGACGGGCTTGCGCTGCAATTCGGCGGCGCCGCCGGGACGCTGGCCGCGCTCGCCGACAAGGGCCTGGCGGTCGCAGAGAAGCTGTCCGGCGAGCTCAAGCTGCCATTGCCCGAAGCCCCTTGGCACACGCATCGCGACCGCATCGCGGAAGCGGCCTCGGTGCTCGCGATTCTCGCCGGCAGCTGCGGCAAGATCGCCCGCGATGTCTCGCTTCTGATGCAGACCGATGTCGGCGAGGCCTTCGAGCCTGCGGGTGCCGACCGCGGCGGCTCCTCCACCATGCCGCACAAACGCAACCCGGTCGCCGCCGCAAGCGCGCTCGGCGCTGCGACCATGGCGCCGAATCTCGCGGCGACGATTTTCGCCGCGCAGGTGCAGGAGCATGAGCGCAGCGCCGGCCCCTGGCATGCGGAATGGCCGACATTGCCGACGCTGCTGCTGGTGACGTCGGGCGCGCTCGCCGCAACGGTCGATCTCGCCGAAGGGCTCGAGGTCGATGCGATGAGGATGCGGCAGAATCTCGATGCGACCGGCGGGCTGATCATGGCTGAAGCGGTCGCGATGGCGCTTGCGGAAAAGCTCGGCAAGAGCGAGGCGCATCACCTTGTCGAAGCCGCGAGCAAGACAGCGGTGGCGGAGAAGAAGCATTTGCGCGATGTTCTCGCCGCCGATTCGAACGTGTCGGCGCAGCTTTCTGCGGATCAACTCAAAAAACTGTTCGAGCCGATGGCCTATCAGGGCGCCTCGCAAGCCCTGATCGACCGCCTGCTCGCTTCGCTTGACGAATAGAGGAACGCCTCCATGCCGATGATCAATGCCGACGGCTGCCTGCTCAACGTCTCCGTCGACGGGCGCCAGAGCGGACCGACCTTGATGCTGTCGAACTCGCTGGGCTGCACCTTGCAGATGTGGGAGCCGCAGATGAAGGCGCTCACCCAGGTGTTCCGCGTGATCCGCTACGACCGCCGCGGCCACGGCAAATCCGGCGTGCCGCCCGGGCCCTATTCCATGGAGCGCTTCGGCCGCGACGTGCTCGCCATCCTCGACGATCTCAACATCGACAAGGTGCATTGGTGCGGGCTGTCGATGGGCGGCATGGTCGGACAATGGCTGGGGGCGAACGCGCCCGAGCGTTTCGGCAAGATCGTCCTCGCCAACACCGCCTGCTACTATCCCGACCCCACCAACTGGCTGAACCGCATCAAGGCGGTGAAGGAAGGCGGCCTTGCCGCGGTTGCCGATACCGTGATCGCGGGCTGGCTGACCCAGGATTTTCGCGAGCGCGAGCCGCAGGTGACCGCGAACCTGAAGGCGATGCTGCTGGCCTCACCGGTGCAGGGCTATCTCGCCTGCTGCGAGGCGCTCTCCACCCTCGACCAGCGCGCGCTGCTGCCGAAAATCAAGAGCCCGACCTTGGTGATCGCCGGCCGTCACGACATGGCAACGCCGGTCTCCGCGGCCGAGTTCATCCGCAGCCAGATCCCCGGCGCCAGCATGACCATCCTCGACGCCGCCCACATCTCCAACGTCGAGCAGTCGCACGCCTTCACCGAAGCCGTGGTCGGCTTCTTGACGCAACGCTAGTCACCACCGTCATTCCGGGGCGATGCGAAGCATCGAACCCGGAATCTCGAGATTCCGGGTTCGGTCCTGGCGGACCGCCCCGGAATGACGGTGTCCCGGAGGAAAAATCACATGGACGACCAACACCGCCGCGATCAGGGCATGGGGCAGCGCCGCAAGGTGCTGGGCGATGCCTGGGTCGACAAGTCGATTGCGAACCGCAACGCCTTCAACACCGACTTCCAGGACCTCATCACCCGCTACGCCTGGGGCGAGATCTGGACGCGGCCGCATTTCGACGAGCGCACGCGGCGGGTGCTGGTGATCGGCACCATGGTCGCGCTCGGGCAATGGGACGAGTTCCGCCTGCATGTGCGCGCGGCGCTCGCCGAGGGCGGCTTCTCCCCCGACGACATCAAGGAAATATTGCTGCAGCAGGCGATCTATTGCGGCGTGCCCGCCGCCAATCATGCCGTGAAGGAAGCCTCAGCCATTGTTGAGGAGCTGGGGCTCCTGAAGCGGTAGCGGCTCGGCAGGAACCTCAGCCGGCGCCGGCACCTTCGCCGGGCCCTCGACCACAAGCACGATCGCCGTGCCGAGCATCATCAGGAGCTCGGTGGCATGCAGCCGCAGCGCCTCGGGCTCGCCGACCTTGGATGCCATCAGCATCAGCGCAAAGCTCATCACGCTGCCAAGACCAAGCGCGATCGAGAGCGCCTCGTTGGCGCCGCCCGCAATGCGGAGCCTCGGCCGGCACAGCTGCACCAGGAACAAGGCGAAGAACGCGACCACCATGAGGCGGCCGAGCGCGATGAACCAGGCGGCGCGGATCAGGCCCGCAGCGCCCCATTGCAGCTGGTCACCAAGATAGAAGGCCGCCGACACGTTCGGCCGCTCGAACAGGCCCCGCACCGGGGTGGCGACGATCCGAAAGGCGATGATCGCCCAGGTCGGAATGAAATAGCACGCGAGCAGCGCGCCGTTGAATGAACTGATCCGCCAGCTTGTGGCCATTGTCGCCTTCCCGCTTTTGCCGCAGCGCCTGACAAGGGCCCGCGGTTTGGGGACAGCTAACGCGCCTAAAGTCGTACCGGCAATTTAAACCCTTTGTTTACCTTAATATCCGTGCGGCGTAGCCTAGCCGACAAATCCAGGGCGGCAGAACCTTGTGCCTTTTCGGGCGACGCATGGCCGAAAAGGGGCAGCGCGGTGACGGAAGGAACCGGCAACGAAAACAATCCTGTAGAATGCGGTCTTAATCGCCTTTCGGCGCGGTTGCCGCTGCTGGTTCCCGCTGTTAAGACAGGCCCAAGACGCGTCGTCCAAGGCTGCCCGGGGCCCTCGCCGCGTCGGTCCTGTATGAAACGTTGGGACTTGCCCTCCCACGCCTGACCAGAACTGTTCGAGGTCCCGTAAGCCGCAGCCCATGGATTATTTCGCCCAACAGCTCATCAACGGCCTGGTGCTCGGCTCGATCTATGGCCTGATCGCCATCGGCTACACCATGGTCTACGGCATTGTCGGCATGATCAATTTCGCCCATGGCGACATTTTCATGATCGGCGGCTTCATCGCCCTGATCTCCTTCCTGATGCTGGTCTCGTTCGGCCTCACCGCGGTCCCGGTGATCCTCCTGATCGTGCTGCTGGTCTCCATGGCCATCACCGCGCTCTATGGCTGGACTGTCGAGCGCATCGCCTACCGGCCCCTGCGGCACTCGTTCCGACTGGCGCCGATGCTCTCGGCCATCGGCATGTCCTTCGTGCTCTCAAATTTCTCGCAGGTCGCCCAGGGCGCGCGCGTGAAACCGGTGCCCCCGGTCATCACCGGCGGCTACACCCTGCACCACAGCGCCGACGGCTTTGTCGTGCGGCTCTCCAACATCCAGATCGTGGTGGTGCTGACCACCATCGCGCTGCTTGCCATCTTCACCTGGCTTGTGTCGCGCACGCGGCTCGGGCGCGACATGCGCGCCTGCGAGCAGGACCAGACCATGGCGGCGCTGCTTGGTGTGGATGTCGACCGCACCATCTCCATGACCTTCGTGATCGGCGCGGCCCTCGCCGCGGTGGCCGGCATGATGTACCTGCTCTATTATGGCCTGGTCGACTTCTTCATGGGCTTCGTCGCCGGCATCAAGGCTTTCACCGCAGCAGTGCTGGGAGGCATCGGCTCGTTGCCCGGCGCGATGCTGGGCGGGCTTGCGATCGGCCTGATCGAGACCTTCTGGTCGGCCTATTTCTCGGTCGAGTACAAGGACGTCGCCGCCTTCTCGATCCTGATCGTGGTCCTGATCTTCATGCCGACCGGCCTGCTCGGCCGGCCTGAAGTCGAAAAAGTCTAATGGGCCACGTGACCGCCTCGCCAACCGACCATAAGCAGCCGCGTGGGCGCATCGCCTTCATCCTGAAGAAAGCCCTGATCAGCGCCTTTGTCGCGTTGGTGCTGTTCTCGCTGATGATCGGCATTCGCACCGAGGCCGGTCCCACCGGGCAATTGATCTACTGGACGCGCTTCGGCGAGCTCGCAAGCATCGTCGCCATCGTCTTCGCCGGCAGCATTGTCATCGAGCTCGCGCGGCAATGGCTCGGCCCCGCCGGCGCAAGCCTGCTGGTGCCGGCGCCGGTGCAGAACGGGCTTGCGACCGCTGGGCGTTACATCGCGCCGGCGCTGCTGATCTTCACCGTGCTGGTGCCGGTCATCTTCTATCACCAGCGCTACATTCTCGACCTCGGCATCCTGGTGCTCACCTATGTGATGCTGGGCTGGGGGTTGAATGTGGTGGTTGGGCTGGCCGGCCTGCTCGACCTCGGCTATGTCGCCTTCTACGCCGTCGGCGCCTATTCCTATGCACTGTTCGCCACCACCTTCGGCCTGTCGTTCTGGATCTGCCTGCCGATCGCCGGCATCCTCGCCTCGCTCTGGGGCGTGATGCTGGGCTTTCCGGTGCTGCGGCTGCGCGGCGATTACCTTGCCATTGTTACGCTTGCGTTTGGCGAGATCATCCGTCTCGTCATCACCAATTGGCAGAGCCTCACGGGCGGCCCGAACGGCATCTCCTCGATCCCGCGCCCGACCCTGTTCGGCCTTCCCTTGCTGCCGGGACCGAACGGGCTTGCCGCCAAGCTCGGCATCGCCTTCGACCCGACGCACCGTCTGGTCTTCCTGTTCTACATCATCCTCGCGATGGCCCTGCTCACCAACTGGGTGACCATCCGCCTGCGGCGGCTGCCGATCGGCCGCGCCTGGGAGGCCTTGCGCGAGGACGAAGTCGCCTGCCGCGCGCTCGGCATCAACACCACCACCACCAAGCTCACGGCGTTCGCCACCGGCGCACTGTTCGGCGGCTTTGCCGGGGCGTTCTTCGCCACGCGACAAGGTTTCATCAGCCCGGAATCCTTCACCTTCCAGGAATCGGCGCTGGTGCTGGCGATTGTCGTGCTCGGCGGCATGGGCTCGCAGCTTGGCGTCGCGCTGGCTGCGCTCACCATGATCGGCGGCTTCGAGCTGTTCCGCGGCCTCGAGCAATACCGCATGCTGGTGTTCGGTGTTGCCATGGTGCTCTTGATGATCTGGCGGCCGCGCGGGCTGATCGGTCATCGCGCGCCGACCGTCTATCTGAAACAGGCGCAGACGATCTCCTCCGACCTCGTCAAGGAGGGACATGGATGAGTGGCGCCGATCACATCCTCTCCGTCGATCAGCTGAGCATGCGCTTCGGCGGCATCGTCGCGGTCAACGCGCTGTCATTCGAGGCGCAGCGGCGCAACATCACCGCGCTGATCGGCCCGAATGGCGCCGGCAAGACCACGGTCTTCAACTGCATCACCGGGTTCTACAAGCCGACCGGCGGCACCATGCGGCTCGCCTCCGAGTCTGGACCGATCGCGCTGGAGCGGCTGAACGACTTCCGCATCTCCAAGCAGGCCAAGGTCGCCCGCACCTTCCAGAACATCCGCCTGTTTCCCGGCATGACCGTGCTGGAGAACCTGATGGTTGCCCAGCACAACACATTGATGCGGGCCTCGGGCCTGACGTTCCTCGGGCTCCTCGGCGTGCCCTCCTGGCGCGCGGCGGAAAAGCGGGCCATCGAGCACGCGACCTTCTGGCTCAACCGCATCGGCCTCTATGATCGCGCCGATGATGCCGCCGGCAACCTCGCCTATGGCGACCAGCGCCGGCTCGAGATCGCGCGCGCCATGTGCACCGAGCCCGCCCTGCTCTGCCTGGACGAGCCGGCCGCCGGATTGAACGCGCGCGAGAGTGCGGCCTTGAGCGAACTGCTGCTTTCCATCCGCGCCGAACAGGGCACCTCCATCCTCTTGATCGAGCACGACATGAGCGTGGTGATGGAAATCTCCGACCATGTCGTTGTCATGGACTATGGCGTGAAGATCGCCGAGGGCACGCCGAATGAAGTGCGCGACGACCCGCGCGTCATCGCGGCCTATCTCGGCGCCGACGAAGAGGAAGCCATCGCCGTGATGGAGAGCGACAATTGAGCGCTCCCTTGCTGGCGATCCGGGGGCTGCGCGCCGCCTATGGCAAGATCGAAGCCTTGAAGGGCGTCGATCTCGAGATCAATGCCGGCGAGATCGTGGCCCTGATCGGGGCCAATGGCGCCGGCAAGTCCACCCTGATGATGACGATCTTCGGCCGGCCCCGCGCCCGCGCCGGCGAGATCCTGTACGAAGGCCGCGCGATCACGGATGTGCCGACACATGAGATCGCGCGGCTCAGAATCGCGCAATCGCCGGAGGGGCGTCGGATCTTCCCGCGCATGAGCGTGGCGGAAAACCTGCAGATGGGCGCCGATGCCACCGAGACGTCCGAGGCCGAGCGGGAAAGCGCGCTGGAAAAAGTGTTCGCGCTGTTCCCGCGGATGAAGGAGCGCATGAGCCAGCGCGGCGGCACGCTGTCCGGCGGCGAGCAGCAGATGCTGGCGATCGGCCGCGCGCTGATGAGCCGCCCGCGCCTTCTGTTGCTCGACGAACCATCGCTCGGGCTCGCGCCGCTGATCGCGCGGCAGATCTTCGATGCGATCCGCACCCTCAACCGCCAGGACGGCCTGACCGTGCTGATCGTCGAGCAGAATGCCAACCACGCGCTCAAGCTCGCCCATCGCGGCTATGTCATGGTCAACGGCCTGATCACGCTCGCCGGCACCGGCGCCGAGCTGTTGCAACGCCCCGAAATCCGCGCGGCCTATCTCGAAGGCGGCCGGCGGGGCTAGCTGACGGCGTCAACCTCCTGCCCGAAAATCGCCGATGACTTCGTCACAATTTCAGCCGACAATGGCCGGCGATGCTTTGAGCCGGTCACAAGGCCGGAACCCACACACAAAGCGATCACTACGAGGGACTCCTATGAAAGTACTCAAGCTCATCGGCCTGGCACTTGGCGCGTCGCTCGCGCTGTCGAGCGCCGCCTTTGCCGAAGACATCACCATCGCCGTGGCTGGACCGATGACCGGCAGTGAATCCCCTGTCGGGCGCCAGCTGAGGAACGGCGCCGAGATGGCGGTCGCCGATATCAACGCCGCCGGCGGCGTGCTCGGCAAGAAGCTCGCGCTCGATGTCGAGGACGATGCCTGCGATCCCAAGCAGGCGCGCTCGGTCGCCGAAAAGATCGGCGGCATGGGGATCCCGTTTGTCGCCGGCCATTACTGCTCGTCATCCTCGATCCCCGCCTCCGAGGCCTATGCCGAGAACAACGTGCTGGAGATCACGCCCGGCTCGACCAACCCGACGTTCACCGAGCGGGGCCTGTGGAACGTTGCCCGCGTCTGCGGCCGCGACGACCAGCAGGGCACCGTCGCCGGCGATTACCTTGCCAAGAATTTCAAAGGCAAGAACATCGCAATCCTCGACGACAAGACCACTTACGGCAAGGGACTTGCCGACGAGACCAGGAAGGCCCTCAACAAGGCCGGCATCAAGGAAAAGCTCGACGAGTCCTACACCAAGGGCGACAAGGATTTTAACGCCATCGTCTCGCGCCTGAAGGCCGAGAACATCGATCTCGTCTATGTCGGTGGTTATTACCAGGAGGCGGGCCTGATCCTGCGCCAGATGCGCGACCAGGGGCTCAAGACCATCCTGATGGGCGGCGATGCCATGGCCGTCCAGGAGTTCGCCTCGATCACCGGCCCCGCTGCCGCGGGCACGCTGTTCACCTTCGGTCCCGACCCGCGCAAGAAGCCGACCGCGGCGGCGATTGTCGAGAAGTTCAAGGCCAAGAACATCGATCCCGAGGGCTACACGCTCTATACCTATGCCGCCATCCAGATCTGGACCCAGGCCGCCGCCAAGGCCGGAACCACCGACCCGAAAAAGGTGATGGACACCATCAAGGCCGGCTCGTGGGACACCGTGATCGGCAAGATCGAGTACGACTCCAAGGGCGACATCAAGCGGCTCGACTTTGTCGTCTACAAGTGGGACGACAAGGGCGGTTATGCCGAGGCAGGCGGGAATGGCACCTGAGGCTGGGGCCCTACAGCACGATCCGGAAAAGTGTGAAGCGGTTTTCCAAAAAGATCATGCTCAATCAAAGAGCTAAAGCGCGATGACGATTAAATCCTAATCTCATCGCGCTTTACGCGCGAAACGAGACCTGGAACGCCCCCTCCGCGGGGCGTTTTTTGTGAGGCGCTGAGGCGCGATCAGATCCAATCCGCTCCCTGATCCCGGATCATGGTCCAGCATCAGGCGGGAGCTGTTGCGGAATCGGCACTTTGCTCAAAAATTGCCGATGACTTCGCGGCAAAACCAGCCGACAATGCCGCCGATCCTTCAAAGCCGGCGAACAGCCGGCAGTTAAAAGACCGGCGTCGGCCGGCACTTTAAATGCCAGAACACTTACCGCGAGGGACCCTCATGAAATCACTCAAGCTCATCGGCCTGGCAGTTGGCGCGTCATTGGCGCTGTCGAGCGCCGCTTTCGCAGAAGACATCACCATCGCCGTGGCCGGACCGATGACCGGCACCGAATCCGCCTTCGGCCGCCAGATGAAGAACGGCGCCGACATGGCGGTCGCCGATATCAACGCCGCGGGCGGCGTGCTCGGCAAGAAGCTCGCGCTCGATGTCGAGGACGATGCCTGCGATCCCAAGCAGGCGCGCTCGGTCGCCGAGAAGATCGGCGGCATGGGGATCCCCTTTGTCGCCGGCCATTATTGCTCGTCATCCTCGATCCCCGCCTCCGAGGCCTATGCCGAGAACAACGTGCTGGAGATCACGCCCGCCTCGACCAACCCGACCTTCACCGAGCGGGGCTTGTGGAACGTCGCCCGCGTCTGCGGCCGCGACGATCAGCAGGGCGCGGTCGCCGGCGACTACATCGCCAAGAACTTCAAGGGCAAGAACATCGCGATCCTCAACGACAAGACCACTTACGGCAAGGGTCTTGCCGATGAGACCAAGAAGGCCCTCAACAAGGCCGGCGTCACCGAAAAACTCTACGAATCCTACACCAAGGGCGACAAGGATTTTAATGCCATCGTCTCGCGGCTGAAGGCCGAGAACATCGATCTGGTCTTTGTCGGCGGCTATCACCAGGAGGCCGGGCTGATCCTGCGCCAGATGCGCGACCAGGGGCTGAAGACCATCCTGATGGCGGGCGATGCGATGGCTGACAAGGAATATGCCTCGATCACCGGCGCCGCCGGCGCGGGCACCCTGTTCACCTTCGGTCCCGACCCGCGCAAGAAGCCGACCGCGGCCGCGATCGTCGAGAAGTTCAAGGCCAAGAATATCGATCCCGAGGGCTACACCCTCTATACCTATGCCGCCATCCAGATCTGGACCCAGGCCGCCGCCAAGGCCGGAACGACCGACCCGAGGAAGGTGATGGACATCATCAAGGGCGGTGCCTGGGACACCGTGATCGGCAAGATCGCGTATGACATCAAGGGCGACATCAAGCAGCTCGATTATGTCGTCTACAAATGGGATGATAAGGGCAACTATGCCGAGGTGAGCCAGAAGGGTTCCTGAGTTCCCGATTTTTTTGTGCAGCCGCCGAAACGCCCCGGCCCCCGGGGCGTTTTCGTCTGTTCTATGACTCGTTCCCTCCTCGCTCAGACAACGCTACTGTGCACCCGAGACTGGCTTCTGGTTACGCACCATATTGGCTAATATGAAATCATGGGTTGATTCAATTTCGTATTTCCGATCGGCTGTATTGTTGCGTCCCACGCTGTTGCCCATCCCCATCTGACATCCGCTGCTCGGAGGCGACATGCACAGCGGAGAACAGGACGGCCATGTTTTCCTCTCGACCCTGCCGGCCACGCGCCGCGACCGCGCGGCGGCGCTATGGGTGGTCGGGATTTCGGCGATCCTGTTCGCGCTTGCCATTCCCTATGCCAAGACGGCGCTGACGCCCGTTCCGGCCTTTATCGCCAGCTACCAGGCGGCGCTCGCAACCAGCGACATCGTCACCGCGGTGCTGCTGTTCACCCAGTTTGCGGCGCTACGCACGCGCGCTCTCCTGATGCTCGCGAGCGGATATCTGTTCACAGCGGCCGCAGCGCTCGTCCATGCCATGACCTTCCCAGGCCTGTTTGCGCCGACCGGCCTTTTGGGCGCCGGCCCGCAGACCACGGTCTGGCTCTACATAGCCTGGCATGCCGTGTTTCCGCTCATGGTGCTGTTCTATGCCCTGACCAAAGATCGCGGTGCGCAGGTCACAGCACCGACGTCGCACGCGATCCTGTTGAGCCTGGGTGCGGTCATCACGGCGCTGGTGGCGATCACCTACGTCGTCACCATCAGGCACGATATTCTGCCGATCCTGCTTGGCGCCGGCCATCGCACGCCGACCATGGTCGGCGTTGTCGGCGCCGTGTGGTGCCTGAGCCTTGCGGCGCTCGCCGCCTTGTTCTTTCGCAAATCCCACACGGTGCTCGATGTCTGGCTGATGGTCGTCATGTGCGCCTGGCTGTTCGACACCGCGCTGTCGGTGATCGTCAATGTCGGCCGCTTCGACGTTGGCTTCTATGCGGGACGCATCTACGGTCTGACGGCTGCGACCTTCGTACTGGCGGTGCTTCTGGTCGACAACGTCGCGCTGCAGGCGCAGATGGTGCGGCTGGTCGGCGCCCTGCGCCGGCAGGCAGCCTCCGAACGCGACTATCATGGCGAGCGCGAGCGGCTGTTCAGCGCGGTCGTGGAATGCTCCAACGACGCCATCATCACCAAGTCGCTCGACGGCGTGGTCACGGCCTGGAACGCAGCTGCCGAACGACTGTTCGGGTTCACCGCGGCCGAGATGGTCGGCAAGCATATCCGCACGATCGTCCCGCCGGAGCGGCGCGACGAGATGTACGACATTCTCGAGCGGATCGGCCGTGGCGAGACCATCGCGGCCCGTGAAACCCAGCGACTGCACAAGAGCGGGCGCGTGGTCGACATCATGCTCACAGTCGCGCCGCTTCGCGCGGTCTCGGGCCAGATCATCGGCGCCTCGAAGATCGCGCGCGATCTCACCGAGACCAAGCGCGCGCAAAGCGAGCTGATCCGGGAGAGCGAGGAGCGGCAGCGCATTTTCGAGACCTCGCGGGACCTCATCCTGGTGACCGATCCGATCGGAACGTTCGTGCAGGTCAGCCCGAGTTCGACGGCAATCGTGGGCTATCGGCCCGAGGAGATGATCGGCCGCAGCGCCATCGATTTCATTCATCCCGATGATCTCAGTGCGACCCGGGACGAGATGCGCGCCGCGCGCCGCGGCAAGCAGAAGCGCGCCTTCGAGGCACGCTACGTGCACAAGGACGGTCACGACGTCCTCCTGAGCTGGACCGGAACCTGGTCGCAGCCGGTTCGGCGTCACTTCTTCATCGGCCGCGACGTCACCGAGCAGCGTGCCGCCGAGGCACAACTCCGCCAGGTGCAGAAGATGGACGCCGTCGGCCATCTCACCGGCGGCGTCGCCCACGACTTCAACAACATCCTCACTGTCATCACCGGTACCATCGGAATCCTGCAGGAGGCCGTCGCCGATCGTCCCGAGCTCGTCTCGATCGCGCGACTGATCGACGATGCCGCCGAACGCGGCGCGCAGCTGACGCGGCATCTGCTCGCCTTCGCGCGCAAGCAGCCGCTGCAGCCGCGCGAGATCGACGTCAATGCCTTGGTGCTGGAGGCGGCAAAGCTGTTGCGCCCCACCCTCGGCGAGCAGATCGAGATCCAGTCCGAGCTGGCGGCCGAGACCTGGCCCGCCATGGTCGATCCGAACCAGCTCACCACCGCGGTCATCAACCTCTCACTGAACGCACGCGATGCCATGGCCGATGGTGGCAAGCTGACGCTGGAGACGCGCAACGTCTATCTCGACGAGACCTATGCCGGCATGCACAGCGATGTCATCGCCGGCAATTACATCATGGTCGCCGTCAGCGACACCGGCTCAGGGATTACACCCGAAAACCTGGAGAAGGTGTTCGAGCCGTTCTTCACCACCAAGGAAATCGGCAAGGGCACCGGCCTTGGCCTGTCCATGGTGTTCGGCTTCGTCAAGCAATCGGGCGGCCATGTGAAGATCTACAGCGAGGTCGGGCACGGGACCAGTGTGAAGATGTACCTGCCGCGCGCCGCCAGCACCGAGGACGTCAGATCCGACCTCCCCGCCGCTCCTGCGCTCGAGGGCGGCCACGAGACCGTGCTTGTCGTCGAGGACGATGCCCTGGTGCGCCAATATGTGCTCACCCAGATCAGGAGCCTTGGTTACGTCGCGCTCGAAGCCGCCAATGCCGCGGAGGCGCTGGCCATCATCGAGGCAAATCCGGCGGTCGATCTGTTGTTCACGGACGTGATCATGCCAGGCCCCATGAACGGCCGCCAGCTCGCCGAGATGGCGACGCAACGCCGCCCTGGCCTGAAGACGCTGTTCACCTCGGGCTATACCGAGAACGCCATCCTGCATCATGGTCGGCTCGATCCCGGCGTGCACCTCCTTGCCAAACCCTATCGCAAGCCGGAACTGGCGCGCATGATCCGCGTGGCGCTGTCGAACTGAGCGAGCCCTTGTGCGCTCATGCTATCGGTCAAAATGGAACCCGAGCCCAAACCCTTGGCCTGTGGCTGTGCGAAGAATGTTCAACGCCAATGTGACGACCCTACCGCGAAAGGCGACGGTGCGACACAAGCGACACGCGAAAATTGTATTTGCAGCAAGACGGCGTTTCAGCGGAGCTTTGGACTTTGCGCAGAGCGCGGCGGGTGACATAATTCACATCGACCGCTCTCCTGATAAGAGAATGATCGCGTGATGCGGGTTGCTTCCATACTTCTCGTCGAGGACGAGGCTTTGATCCGCATGGCGCTTGCGTCCATGGTCGAGGAACTCGGGCACCGCGTTGTGCTGGAGGCCGGCACCATTTCGGATGCCGGGGTCAATGCAATGACGGGCGTGTTTGATCTGGCCATCCTCGACATCAATATCGGCGGCTTTGGCGTCGATCCCGTCGCTGACATCATCGAAAAGCGCGGCGTCCCCTTCTTCTTCATCACAGGGTACGGCACGGCGCATCTGCCCTCGTTATTCCGGAGGCGGCCGGTGCTCGAGAAGCCGGTTTCTGTTGAAAGGCTCAAGGTGACCATCGACAAGCTCCTGTCGTGATGGAGGCGCCGCCTCGCCCTTCGGTCGCGGCTGGCCGCCCTCGCCCGCATCTTTACCGGGATTCCATCATCGGCTCCACCTGGGGTTAACCGGACGCGACTAGGCTCGGCCATTATTCCGGCTCACGCGCGCAGTCCCGTTTCGGGACAGGTCTATCGGACGGGATTTGCCTCCGGTGTCATACGCACTGACGACCATTGCTGCGATCAAATCAAGCGGTCAGCAGGAGCTGGCACGCCACTGGGACCGGCTGGCTGCCGGACGGCGATTCCCGGATTCCAGAGGCTTCACGCTTCCGCCCGAGCTTAGCGACCCCACCCGCCTGAATGTCTGGAACGTCGAGGGCGAAGGCCGCCTGCAGAAATTCCGCGCCGCCTATCAGGGCGAAGCGATCGGCCAGGTCTTTGCAACGCCGTGGGCCGGCAAGACCATGGAAGACGTCGTGCCCATGTCGCTGCGCTCGCTCGCCATCGAAGCGGCCAGGGAGTGTGTTCAGACCGGCTGCGTCATCTACACCATCATCTCCACGCTCGACACCCAGGGCCAGCGGGTCGACTGTGAAAGGTTGCTGTTGCCGTTCGGAAGCGGATCGAAGGTGACGCAGATGCTGGCATCGCTGCAATTGACCCAAGTGCCCGGCGGCATCAGGCGGAAGAAGATCCTGTCGAGTTTCGAGATCGAGGCCAAGCTCGTCTTCGCCGGCCGCATTGCGTCCGGCTTCACCGACGAAGCCGCGGCAAGCAGTGTCGGCGGTGGCGAGCATCGCAGGGCGCAGCGCCGGAATGTCAGGCGCGCCGGCCGCATCCGCTTCGGCAGAACCGATCGGACCTGCACGGTGCGCAACATCTCGTCGACCGGCGCACTGATCGAGGGCGCCAACATTGTCGATCTCCCCGATCGTTTCGCACTCACGCTGGACATGGAAACCGCGGCGCGGCGCTGCACCGTGGTCTGGCGCAAGAAGGTCCAGCTCGGCGTCCGCTTCGTCGACGCGTGACGGCGCGCGGACCGCGGTTGCTGCCACAGGCCGGATTGCGATATCCGTAAGCTCACCCGATCGCAGCAAGCACAGCGGAGCCGCGCGCCTTGAAAAACCTCCTCACCGATATTGCAGGCGTCCGTGTCGGCCATGCCGACGACGCCAGCCTCGCCTCCGGGGTCACCGCGGTGATCTTCGATTCTCCCGCGGTTGCCGCGATCGATGTGCGCGGCGGCGGTCCCGGCACACGCGAGGGCGCGCTGCTCGATCTCGCCAACACGGTTGAGCAGGTCGACGCTCTTGTGCTGTCCGGCGGCTCCGCTTTCGGCCTCGACGCCGGCGGCGGCGTGCAGGCCTGGCTGGCCGAACGGGGCCGCGGCTTCAACGTGCGTGGCGCGGTGATCCCCATCGTCCCCGGCGCGATCCTGTTCGATCTGCTGAACGGCGGCAACAAGGCCTGGGGCCGCTTCTCGCCCTATCGCGATCTCGGCTATGCGGCAGCCAGCAATGCCGGCAGCGATTTTGCGCTGGGCAGCGTCGGCGCGGGGCTCGGCGCCACCACGGCCACTCTCAAGGGCGGTCTCGGCTCGGCCTCCGCCACCATGCGCGGCGGCATCAAGGTCGCAGCGATCGCCGCCGTCAATGCGGTCGGCAGCGTCACGCTCGGCGATGGGCCGTGGTTCTGGGCGGCGCCGTTCGAGGTGGATGGCGAATATGGCGGGCGCGGCTGGCCGGCCGCGTTCACGCCGGACATGTTGAGGCTGCGCATGAAAGGCGGCGCGACCGAAAGCGAGAACACCACGATCGCCGCGGTCGTCACCGATGCGGCGCTGACCAAGCCGCAGGCCAAGCGGCTTGCCATGATTGCGCAGACCGGCTTTGCCCGCGCGATCTATCCGGTGCACGCCCCGACCGATGGCGACATCGTGTTTGCCGGGGCGACCGGCGAAAAGCCGATCGATCCCTTGGCCGGCCTGACCGAGCTCGGCATGGTCGCCGCCAACGTCATGTCCCGCGCCATCGCCCGCGGCGTCCATGAAGCAACCGCGCTTCCCTTTCCCGGCGCGCTGCCGGCGTGGAAGGACCGGTTTGGCTAGGGGCCGGATCGGTCAGCAGGCATTGCCCGGCCCAAGCCTGCGCCTTCGGAGCCCGTGACCACCAGAGGCCGCTTCATTTGACTCAAGCGTTGGTTCGCGCGCCTGGGTACCGCTGCGCTGCACAGCCGCTTCAATGCGCATGACCGACTGACATGCGTGAATTTCGGGGGTAACCTCAGCGGCGCGCCGTTACCCGGATGGCTGAGCGCGCGGGGGAAGCTGATCATGAAGACGATCTTGGTGCCGACCCAGAATATTGCGGCCATGCCGTCCACGCTGGAAACGGCAGTGCTGCTCGCGCGGTGCACCGGTGCCTACATCGAAGGCTTTCCGCTGCGTTTTGGCATACCTGAGTTCGTGGCCGCGGAATTGGCCACCAGCTTTCCATTGGATTCGTATCAGGCCAAGAGTGATGAGGAAGCGGCCGACACGCGCCGCTTGTTCGAAACCTTCATGGCGCAACACGGCATTCCTCCGGCCAGCGCGGCGTCGGATCGGCCATGTTTCGGCTGGCTTGCCACAGCGCCTGAAGGCGAAAGTTTCGTTGGGAGCTATGGGCGCGCTTTCGACGTTACAGTCGCGAGCAGGCCCGAACTTGAAACCACCGGCCCAATCAATCGCATGATCGAATCCGCATTGTTTGAAAGTGGTCGGCCGGTCCTGCTGTCGCCACCCGCCGCGCCGAGCCGGATCGCGACCAACATCATGGTCCATTGGAATGGCAGCACCGAGCAGGCGCGCGCGAACGCTTTCGCGATGCCTCTGCTTCGCCAGGCCAACCGCGTGAGCGTGCTGACCGTGATCGGCGGGCAGGACGTGCCGGGCCCCTCCGCCGATCAGATCCTCAGGCAATTCGCGTTCAACGGGATTGCTGCCGAACCTGTCAGCGTCAAGCTCGAAGGGCGCAGCACGGGCGAAGCGGTGCTCGACGCGGCCAGGGCAAGAGATTGCGACCTGTTGATCAAGGGTGCCTTCACGCGGAACAGGCTGCGGCAGATGATTTTCGGTGGCGCCACCAGCTACATCATGGAGCACGCAGATCTGCCGGTGCTGATGGCGCATTAGACGACTGGCTGTCCGGCCGAGCACGGCCCGGACTTCGCGCAACCATGGCTTCCGATCAGGTTCGACGAGCGATTGACACCAGAGCATCTTTGCGCCAGTTTTCGCGTCAGGTTGATACGACCTGCCGGTTGCACCCTCCGTGGAATGGTGAACGTATCGAGCCTTTGTAGGCCCCCTTTGCCCGAGCGACCGGGTCAGCAACGCAACCACCTGACACGCCTGGTTCGCTCCTGCAGAGGACAAGACCGATGCGCGATTTTCGCGATGCCAAGGCTATGGCGCAGACCCTGCGCGACTCCCTGACCCACAAGGCCATCAACATCAGCCACAGCGAAAGCCTGGAGCTGGTCTCCTGGATGCTGGGGCTGGCGGATTGGAACACATTGTCCGCGTTGCTCCAGTCTGAGCGGCGTGACAGCCCGAAGTCAGCCGCAAGATTTCAAACCACAACGGCCATATATCCGGCGATCCCGCTGCGCGACCTCGTTCCCTTTCCGATGGCGACGTATCCGCTCTTCGTGGGGCGCGAGAAGACCATTCAGGCCCTCAACCATGCCTTCGAGCGCCAGCGCGAGGTCGTCGTTGCGATCCAACGTGACTCTGGCGTCGACGAACCTGGATTTGAGGATATCTATGAAGTTGGTCTGCTGTCTCAGCTCATCGAGTTCGAGCGGCTTCCCGATGGCACGGTAAAGGTGCTGACACAGGGGCTCCGGCGCGTCGCGATCCGGCGCTTCACCAAGGACGCGGATGGCTTTGAGGCCGAGGTCGCTGACATCAGCGAGGGGCCCATTCCCGACGTGCCGCATCTCATCCAAAGAGTGGTCAGGCGCTTTGAAGACTATGCGGCAGCTCGGGACATCCGCATTCCGGATACTTTCCCGGTGCTTGATCAGACACGCGACCCCGGACGCGTTGCCGACATCATCGCCGCACGCATCAGAATGCCTATCGAGGACAGGTACGGGTTGCTCGCGACACTTGATCCCGTGACGCGGCTGGAACGCCTCGAGGCGCTGGTCGATCTGTCGGCGCGCCCGTTGTCGCCCGTCTTCGAGGCGACGCGGCGCCAGGCGCTGCACTATGCCGATCAGCGCAGTCATCAATACGCGACGTTGGAGCATTTCCTGCTCGCCTTGATCGATGATACGCATGCTTCGGCCGTGATGCGGGCTTGCGACGCCGATCTCGACAAGCTCAAAGCTGCGCTGGTCGATTATCTCGACAACGAGCTGAAGGATATCGTGGTCGCGACCGGCAGAGACGCCCAGCCGACGGCTGCTTTTCAGCGCGTTGCGCGACGCGCCGCACTGCATGCCCAGGAGGCCGGCTACCCCATCGTGACGGCGCCAATGCGCTGTTCGCCATATTGGCGGAGACCCGAAGTCCAGCGGCCCGCTTCCTCCACGAGCAAGGCGTGTCCCATGCGAACGCGTCCAAGGCCATTGCACAAGAGATCGGCAAGGAAACCGATTAGAGCGAGACAGCTGGATGAAACCCCGGCAAGCGGCCTTGCCGGGCCGCCTCACGCCGCCAGTGACAGCGTGCTGCCGACCTGCATCGACAGCGCCTGCGCCTGCTGCTGGATCATTTGATTGATTTGATTGTAGGCCGAGGTCGCAGATTTGGAGGCGCTGCCGCGCGCATTGGTCGCGCCGCCGGTGCCCGACTGGCGCTGCGCGCCGAGCAACGCGCTCAGGGTCTGCGGCGAAATTCGCGCACCCGAACCGGTCGCGGCAGAATTGGAGCTTGCCGATGCGTCCAGTCCCGCGGTCGGATCGAACGGCGTCGCGCTTTGGCTCGCCGACGACGAGCTCGGCGAGGACGATGATAGCGACTGCAGCCCGTCCAGCAGGGCCGAAGCTGCACTGAGAGCAAACA
Source organism: Bradyrhizobium sp. (assembly GCA_035652015.1). Taxonomy (GTDB): domain Bacteria; phylum Pseudomonadota; class Alphaproteobacteria; order Rhizobiales; family Xanthobacteraceae; genus Bradyrhizobium. The sequence goes on from DASREP010000021.1 coordinate 26,726, forward strand.
GCATCAGGGAACTCCGATCTGGCCGCCTTCGCGGAGGCGTCCTTGTCCCAATCTCGGCGAGTTGCTCAGCAAGCGCCGTGCCAGAGGCGAAAATGCTTGTTAGACAATGGTTTTGGCGATGCAGCGCGACCGTGCACGCCGGCAAGAGCTGCCCTGTCGGGGAAGTTTTTTCCGCCTTTGTTGCCGAACGCCCGACGGTCATGTTAGGCGAGCAACAGCATCCCCTTTGCGAGACGCTTTGATCCGGCCATGACCCAGTCCTTTACGCCTCGTCCCCTCGTCATCGCGCCCTCGATCCTGGCGTCGGATTTTTCCAGGCTGGGCGAGGAGGTTCGCGCCGTCGATGCGGCCGGCGCCGACTGGATCCATCTCGACGTGATGGACGGCCACTTCGTCCCCAACATTTCCTACGGCCCCGACGTCATCAAGGCGCTGCGCCCGCACACCAGCAAGGTCTTCGACGCGCATCTGATGATCTCGCCTTGCGATCCCTATCTGGAGGCGTTCGTCAAGGCCGGCTGCGACCACATCACCATCCATGCCGAAGCCGGCCCGCATTTGCATCGTTCGCTGCAAGCGATCCGCGCGCTGGGCAAGAAGGCCGGCGTGTCGCTCAATCCGGCGACGCCGCTGTCGGCGATCGAATATGTGCTCGACATGATCGATCTGGTGCTGATCATGTCGGTCAATCCCGGTTTCGGCGGCCAGGCCTTCATCCCGTCCGCGCTCGGCAAGATCCGCGATTTGCGCGCCATGACTGCGGGCCGCGACATCGACATCGAGGTCGACGGCGGCGTCGGCCCCAATGTCGCAGCCGAGCTCGCCGCGGCCGGCGCGAATGCATTCGTGGCCGGCTCCGCCGTGTTCAAGGGCGGCACGCAAGACGCCTACAAGGCCAATATCGATGCCATCCGCCTGAAAGCCGCCGCCGCACGCGGCGAGGCGATCTAGCTCAAGAACTCAGTTGGGGTTGGCCGGCTGCACCGGCCCTGGCGCCGCCGGCGTCGGCTCGACGCGAAGCTTGGGGTCGGTCGGCAGAACCTTCGCGCCGGCCGACTGCGCCGCCTGTCCCGTTGTCGTTGTTTTTGCGACCTCGGGCGGCTTCACGGCCGGACGGCTCCAGCGGTCGTGGATCAGCAGCGTCAGGATCACCGCGCAGGCAAACGCCAGCACGAATGCAATCAAGGCAGGATGCGTTCCCTCGAAACGTCGGTGCTCGGCCATCGGCAATTCCGTAGCTCTTGATGGACCAAGTCGCATCAAGGCGCGGAGTTCCATGCCTCAACTCGCCGCCGCGCCCGCCTGCCGATCCTCCTCCTCGTTACCCGCCGCCGCCGCGCGTGGCCGCACCACGGTCACCGTACACGGCGCCTCCGAGGCGACCTTGGCCGAGACGCTGCCGAGCAGCAATCGCACGAAGGAGCCGCCGCGCGCGCCGATGATGATGTGATCGACCTGGTTGGCCTTGGCAAACTCAAGGATGGCCGAGGCCGGATCGATCGCCTCCAGCACGTGCACCGTGAGCCGCGCCTCATCGAGCCTGAGGGGCGAGGCCCAATGCTTGAGCGCGACCAGGCGGTCGACATGCTTGTTGTGGCCCTGCTCGTCGAGCGTGCGGTCGATGGTGATGCGGCCGAGCTTGAGCACATTGAGGCAGGCCAGCCGCGCCGAAGGCAGCGTCGAGAGGATCCGCCCCGCGGTGAGGCGCAGCGCGTCGTTCAATTGGTCGGTCCCCTCGACAGTATCGATGGCGACGGCAACGATCGGGCTCGCCCCGAGCTGTGCGGCGACGTCGATCTTTCGCTGCAGCCGCAGCTGGCTGGTGTTGAGCCGCCGGCGCCACACCGTGGTCCAGGAATCCCGCATGACGCGCTCGGCGCGCGCGGTGAGCTTGACCTGGTCGGGATGGGCGAGATCAAAGGCGAGCTGCGAGGCCGTCGGATAGCGCGCATCCGGCTCGATCTCCAGGCAGCGCAGCACCACCTCCTGCAGCCAAAGCGGGTAGTCGGGACGCAATTTGCGCGGCGGGTACGGGTCGCGCCACAGCCGGCGCCGCATGCCGCTCATGCTTTCGCTCTCGCCGAACGGCCGCACACCGGTGGTGAAGAAATACAGGAGTACACCGAGCGCAAACAGGTCGCTGCGCGGATCGTCGCGCACGCCGACCAGCCGCTCGGGCGCCATATAGGGCGCGGTGCCGTAGGGCACCCGAAACTCCTCCTGCAACAGGTCGGGCAATTGATTGTGGAACGAGAGGCCATAATCGATCAGCACGGCTTCGCCCGTCTCGCGAAACATGATGCTCGACGGCTTGATGTCGTGATGGATGACGTTCTGCCGGTGCAGGTCGGCGAGCGCGGATGCAATCTTGCAGCCGAGCAGCCGCGCCTCTTCATAGGGCAGCGGCAGCTCCGGCAGGCGACGATACAGCGTCTGTCCGGGAATGAGCTCGATCACGACATAGGCCTGGCGGGTAAAGTCGCCGGTGCCGAAGCAGGCCGGGACATGCACGCCCTTCAGCCGCGGCAGGATCATCTGCTCCATTTCAAAGGAGACAATGGCCGCCGGATCCTCGCCCTCGGACACCCGTGGGATCTTCATCAGGAGCGGCGTGGCGATGTCCGGACGGGTCACGCTCCACAACGTCGCCATGCCGCCGGCATGCACGCATTCGCCGATCGCAAAACCGTCGATGACAAGTCCGGGCTGGATTGCGGTGGCGAGCATGCCTCACCTTCCCAGGAAGAGCCGCTCGGCGAGCCATGGCGGCAGGCCGTTGTCGCGGATGCGCCGCGCCGCCGCCTCGACATCGTAGGGCACGCGGCAAAAGGTGATCTCGCGCGCCACCGTATCATAGATCGCGAACGCGGCGGCCGGATTGCGGTCGCGCGGCTGGCCGACCGAGCCGAGCACCGCGAGCCATTGCCGCCCCTTCAGGAGATTGATCGGCACGCCCGCGACCGGCACAAAGCTTGTCATCTTCGCCGTCGCCGACATGGAATAGAGCGCGGGCTTGTGAATGTGGCCGCAAAAGGTGACATGCGCCCGAGTTGCGATCATGCTGCGGGCCGCATCCGAGGTCGCCTGCACATAGCGCCAGCGCTCCGGCTGCGAGGCCTCGGAATGAACGTAGAGGCAGTCCTCCTCCTCCAGCGCGAGCGGCAACTCGGCGAGAAAACGCCGCTGCGCGGAGCTCAGCCGGTCGCGCGTCCATTCGATCGCGGCCCGCGCGTCCTCGTTCATGGTTTCACTTGGAGTTGAGATCGCCTGGTCGTGATTGCCGCGCACCGCAACCGCGCCATCCGCGATCAGCGCCGTCGCGGTCTCCACCACCCATTCGGGATCGCCGCCATAGCCCACGAAGTCGCCGAGAAAGATGAAGCGCTCGGCGCCACGCGCTCGCGCGGCCTCAAGGCATGCGGAAAAGGCCTGCCGGTTGGCATGAATGTCTGAAAAGAGTGCCAGCAGCACCACGTTCCTCCAGCCCTTCAACCTAGGGCCGGGATATGGCTAGCGGTTTGAGAGAGGTCAAACAACAGGGGTTACGCCCCCGACCATGGGCCTCCTCGGCCGAAGGAGGGGCAAGTCCTCCCGCAGGGATCGACATCGGCGGATCTGCAGATGGCATTCTTGTGCCGAAAATTCGGCGCTCGTGTGATCGGTGGGCGCTTAGCCCAAGTGAAATCAAGGTTTCTCCGTTTTTGGAACTCGATAGCAGGGCACGGTCAAGCACGCTTTTATTTCGAGTAAACAGATTAAAGGGGCGCACGCGATGACGCGGAAGGGTTCTGTTACGGACCAGCCACTGCCTTCGTTTCTTTCGACCGGCACCGGCAAGCAGCAGGATGTCGGAACGACCTGGGAGGCCGCCGCTGTTTCGTCGCGAGTTCTCAAGCTGAGCATATTGGCGGCGGCGGCGGCGCTGATCGGGATTGTGGCACTGCAGGCGTGGTATCCCGTGACCCGCGTTCCGAAATTCATGTCTCCGCTGACCGACATGTCGGCCGGACAGCGGGACCTCAGCCCATTCGCGACGACAACGCGGCCGGGCGCTGAGGCGGAGATTTCCGCATCCGTTGCAACGGATAGCCCTGCCCGCGAGGAAATCCCTGCCGCCCCGCAACCCACCGGTCAGCTGCAGACGGACGGCAACGGGCTTTCAACCGACGCCCTGTTCGCGCAGTTCCAGACCTGGGCGGCCCGGCAACCCACACGGCCGCTGCCGGAGCCGGCACCACTCGAACTGGATGCCCCGGCGCCCATCGCCGTGGACACCCCGATGGCGGCGCTGCCGCTGCAAAAGCCGCGCAAGCCCAAGCCCGCGCAAAATGCCCAGGCAGAGGCCACGCACATTCCAATCCCGCGGGCACGGATGCAGTGGGGACAAGTTGCCCATGTCGAGGGCAAGCCTGTGTCGGGCGGAAGAGCCGCGGACCAGGGCTCACAGAATTCCGTGACGCCGTCCTGGCTGCAAAGCCTCAGTTCGCATTAACAGATCGAGCAGCTGGCGAGGCCCGACAATCGGCCGAGCGGAATGAGCTTGACCACGGCTTCGCGCAACTCCTCCGGGGCCTTCAACCGGGTCGTAGCGATCGGACCGGGACTGACGACATTGACACGGATGCCCTGCAGGCGCCTACCGCGCCGGCTGCTGCGGCAGCAGCACATCCTTGGGCGGCATGCGCGGCGGGAGCAGCGGCGTGAACGTCACCTCGTCGCCAGCCTGGGGCACGGCGGTCAGCCCGCCGCCGCTGGAGGGGTCGCCGCCGGAGGTCTCGATGATCGTGTTGGGCGTGATGTAGCCGCGCACGCTATCGAGCAGGCCGCCCTCGCCGCTGCCGTAATCGGCGGCCCGGCCACCTTGGGCGCGGCCGGCGGCGATTTCGCTTTGCGCCTTGTCGGTCTTGTCGGCGAGCCGGTCGCTGTAGGGAATGCGATAGGCGCGCGGCACGCCGCTCGGGCGGTTGCCGTCGTCGAGCTCCTCGACCCAGAGATAGATCGCGCCCGGATCGCCTTCCAATGAATGCGGCTCGACAATGCGGGCCTGCAGCAATTTGAAATTCGCCGGCAGATGATCCACGCTGGCCCAGCCAAGCAGCCCGCGCATGCCGAGGAAGCTTGCGATGTAGAACGAGCTGGTCACGACCACCGCGACGGCCTTCAACTGCCAGGGTAGCCGCGCATAGACCATGACGACCAGGAGCAGCGCGCCGATCAGCGCGTAAGCGACGGAGAGCATCAGGATGTCGGTTTGCAGGCTGCTCACGGCGTCCTCATCCTGACACCCGTCTTGGGATCGATATCGGCGCCATTCCGCCATGCGCTGCGGAAGGTTTCCAGGAGCGATTTCTGCCGCTGCTCGACGTCGGTCACCTTGCCCTCGGCATCGACGGTGAATCGCACCGCGGTCTTCTCCTCGCCGGTGTGATCGACGATCAGCTTGTCGTCGAACACCACCTGCGCCACCGGATTGAGCTTCTGCACCTTGACATTCACCGGCACGGGCTGGCCGGTGGTGGCCTGGAAGTGCGAGACGTTGACGGTGTACTCGCCGGCGAGGATGCCGCGCACGGTGACGATCTCTTCACGGATCGGGGAAGCGATCTTGCGGCCGTTGACGGTGATGAAATCGTTGATGCCGCCGCGGTCGTCGCGGTCGAGCGTGAGGAAACCGGCTTCGCGATGCCGGTACCAGGCGATGTTGCCGGCGGGGTCCTGCACGAACAGGTCGAGATCATCAGGGTGGTTGTCCGGCCAGTCCATGGTGATGATGAACTCGGCCTTGGAATCGATCTTGCCGTCCTTGTTCTCAGGCGAGACCGCAAGCAGCGCCAGGAAAAACAGGAAGGCGACGACCTGCAGCGCCTTGAACAGCATGACGCCGAGCGGATCGAAGGCTTCCTCGCGCGGATAGAGCCCGAAATCATCCATCATTGCGGCGTTCCAGCACTGGCGTCACATGCGTCTCGGTCAGTGTGACCGCATCGGAAAACACCCGCTGGGTCGCGGCATCGAGCATGTAATACTGGATCCTCACCAGGATCGAACCGACCAGCCCTGCAAGCGTCGTGTACATCGCGACCGCCATGCCGTCGCTCATCAACCCCATCGACGATTTCATCGCCACCTTGTCCGCCGCATCCATGGTTGCGATCGGCGCCAGCATGATGATGAAGCCGATGATGGTGCCGAGCAGCCCGAGCTTCATCAGCGTGTCGGAGGCGAAGGCGCCAAAGCCGTTGGAGCCGCGCAGGCGGTCGGCGAGCGAGCGCAACAAGAGCGTCTGGTCGATGCGCCCTCTCGCCTGCGCTTTCGCCTTCTCGATCAGGCTGCGGATATGGTCGGTGACCAGGCCGTTCGGCAAGCTGCGCGCATCCTGCAGCACCTTGTCGGCGTCGGGCGAATCGAGCATCGCGCGGCAGCGTTCGCCCACCGCGCCCTCGCGCGCAATGGCGCGGGTGCGGAGGAAGCAGTGAATGCAGGTGACGACATAAAGGACGGCGATGACGCTGGAGATGTAGGTGCGGTCGGACCTCACCATGAGGCCAAGCAGCCCGTAGCGCCAGAGCAGCACCGCTGCGAACACGGAAAGTCCGGTAAAGATCATCCAGAGCAGCAGCGCGCCGCGCTCCGGCGAACGCCTGTCCGATGCTCCGATCGCCGCGCCGTGTTCGGAACTCATGCCCTTGTCGCTCCCGATTGCCCGTCTTCTTGCGAACGGATGCGTTAAACCAAAGCCGAACCGCGCAGTCCAAAGCCCGTTGCCCAGGAACGACTGGGAAAATTTCCCGAGATGCTCGGCGCCTCGTCCTTGCAATTGGCAGGGATCGGCGCTGTTGCTAGCTTCATATCACATTACGTTGGGGAAAGCGCATGCGCCTGGTCCTGCAACTCGTCGCGCGCCTGCTCGTCGTCGTGGCGCTGTGCCTTGGTGCCACCACCGTCTGGGCCACCATCGAGGCCTATCGCAGCGTCGATCGCGCCACCGAAGCCTCCGCCGAGCGCGTCTCGCAGGCGCTGCAGGGGCTGTACTGGCACGAACTGTTGTTGCGCAGCAGCAGAATGCGCGAGCAGCTTCTGCCGGAGCCGGAATGGCGCACCATCGAGACCATGAAGCTGATCTCGCCCGGCATTTGCGTCAGCTTCGAGCCGGCAGCCGCGTTCGAGAGGCCGCTATGCGGCCAGGACAAGGGGCTTGGCGCCGCGCCACCGGCCTGGTTTGCTAGTGCCGTGCAGAGGCTTCTGGGCAAGCATGCCGCGGTGGCGATGCCGATCAGCGCGCGTGCGATCACCGCCGGGACGGTGTCGGCGACGCCCGATCCTGACGCCGCGATCCGCCTCGCCTGGCAGCACATCACCGAGAATATCGGGGTTGCGCTGTCGATGGCCGCGGCGATCGCGCTTCTCGCCTCGCTCGCGATCGCGCACACGCTGGCGCCGGCACAATCGATCGTCGCCGCGCTCAAGCGCATGGCGCATGGCCAGTATCGCACCACGCTGCCCCGCTTCCGCTCCATGGAGCTCGCCATGATCGGCCAGGCCGTCGGCGATCTTGGCGAGCGCCTGGCGCAGTCGATGGAGGAACGCGCGGCGCTGACGCGGCGGCTGCTCGAAATCCGTGACGACGAGCGGCGCATGCTGGCGCGCGAGCTGCATGACGAGTTCGGCCAGAACCTCACCGCCATTCTCGCCTTTGCCAATGCGATCGAAGCGACCGGCAGCGACGGCAAGGACGGCGCGGTCGCGCAGGATGCGCGGATGATCTCCAAGGCCACGCTCGCGATCATGACCTGCCTGCGCGGCACGCTGAACCGGCTGCGCCATCCGCTGCCCGAGGAACTCGGGCTCGAGGCGAGCCTGATCAGCCTGGTCGACAGCTGGCGCTCGCAAGCCGAGGCGCGGCCCTCGATCCAGCTCGATCTCAAGGGCGATCTCGCCGGCATCAGCGGTGCGGTCGCCACGACGGCCTATCGCGTCGCCCAGGAATGCCTGACCAACGCACTCCGCCACACCACCGCGCGCGAGATCCTGCTGCGCATCGAGCGGCGCAGCGGGCCGGAGAATGCGCTCTTGATCCGCGTCGAGGATGATGGCGGCGGTGATGCGATCAGCATCGCCAAGGCGTCCGGCTTTGGCCTCACGGGCTTGCGCGAGCGCGTGGCCGCGCTCGGCGGCTCGCTGTCGATTGCGCGCGCCACGCGGGGCCTGTCGGTCGACGCCACCATTCCGCTCGCCGCCTGAGGGATGACGACCATTTCGACCAAGGGCATTTCCATCCTGCTGGTCGACGACCATCCGATCGTCCGCCAGGGCTATCGGCGCGTGCTGGAAAACCAGCATGACTTCCAGGTGGTGGCCGAGGCCGACGACGCCGCAAGCGCCTATGCCGCCTTCAAGGCCCACGCACCCGACATCGTGGTGATGGACATCTCCATGCCCGGCGCGAGCGGGCTGGAGGCGATCAGGAACATGCGCGCCCGCGAGCCACGCGCGCGCATCCTGGTCTTCAGCATGCACAGCGAGGCGCCGCTGGTGAAAGCCGCCTTCAATGCCGGGGCCGGCGGCTATGTCACCAAGAGCAGCGAGCCCGCCGTGCTGGTCCGCTCCATCCGCAGCGTCGCCCGAGGTGAGCGGGCCATGAGCGACGACATCGCGCAGGCGCTGGCGCTGGAGAGCCTCGCACCCTCAGGCTCCGCGCTCGACCAGCTCGCCGAACGCGAGATCGAGATCCTCCGCCAGATCGCCGCCGGCGCCACCAAGGAGGAGATCGCCGCCAGCCTGAACCTCAGCCTGAAGACGGTCCAGAACTACCACTACATGATCAAGGCCAAGACCGGCCTGAAGACCGACGCCCAATTGGTGCGGCTGGCAGCGGAATGCGGGCTGACGGGGCCGTAGCTGGTTCCCGCGCGCAATCTCTCTCCGTCAGGTCGCAAAAGGGGCCCTCGCAGAATGTAGGGTGGGCAAAGCGCAGCGTGCCCACCATCAACATCCCAATAGTCGCGGTGGGCACGCTGCGCTTTGCCCACCCTCATATGGGGATTTGAGAGTCAAGCCTGTTCGATCTGTCCGGGTAAGGGGTTGACGGTAGGAGGGCGGCGCGCGGAGCCATGCGTAGCGCAGCGCGACGACCGGGCCCCGAGCGAGGATTGGCTTCCGAAGATTTATGCAGCTCACTGCATCACCTCATATCCGGTCGAATCGTTTGATCCGTACCCACCTTCCGCATGCTTGCGGCAAGGAAGCCTGGCGAGGATGAGACCCATCTACAAAGCGGCATTTGAAGCCCTAGGGTGGCACGGTCATCATCCATCCCGCACGGGACGCGGCGAAGCCGCGACGCGTGATGGCGCGGTTTGTTTTATGCCTTCATGGTTGCCTGCTCCGGAATGAGGCCCGTGGTGAGATAGCGCCACAGCGCCACGATCAGCTTGCGCGCCAATGCGACGATGGCGATGCGTTTGGCGCGTTTGCCTGCGTTGGCGGTGCGCGTGCGGAACCAGCGGCTGAGCGCGCTGTCCGGCTGATGGCGGAGCCAGAGCCAGGCCAGTTCGATCGCCTTGTGGCGGGCCCGCCGATTGCCGGCCTTGCTGATGCCCTGCTCGCGATCGATGCCGCCGCTCTTCCAGGGGCTGGGTGCCAATCCGTTATAGCTGGCGACCTCGCGCCGGTTGCGGAAGTCCTTGTAAAACACCTCGTCCACCAGCGTCGTGGTGAAGGCCGGGCCGAGCGCCTTGAGCCGTTGCAATTGGTTCCGCCGGTCGACCATCGCTGCGGGGACCGTGGCATCCGCGGCCTGGGCCTGCTCCAGCGCCGCAAGCTGGTCACGCAGCAACATCAGCCGCGCATGCTCGCGCTTGACCTCGGCAAGAAGATGCGGCGGGACGGGCTGTCCCTGCCAATCGCGCTGCCGTTCCAGCCAGGCGAGCCAGTCCCCTCGCCGCGGGTTGCCGACCGCCATTCCCACCAGGCGCAGCAGCGCCTTGATCCGGTTGGTATGGCCCGTTTGCTCCTCGACCAGCCGATCGCGTTCACGGCTGGCGCGCCGGGCATCCTCTTCGGCCACGCTCGGAACCCGGACAATCCGCACCACCCGCGGCTCGCCCCGCAGATATGCCATCAAGGTCCGCAGCATCAGCTCGCCGTCGATCCGGTCCGTCTTCACACGCCGCGACCGCTGCTCCACCGCAATGCTGGCCGCATCGAACACAAAGTTGGCGATCCCCGCCGCCTGCAGCAGCCGGTGCAGCCAAAAGCCGTCATAGCCGGCCTCATAGCAGCTCACCACCCGCGGCGCCGACCCCAGCTTCGCGGTTGCCCGCGCCCTGACCTTCTCGATTTGGGCCAGCAACTCGGCGTGATCGCCGCCCTCGATCTTGTGGCGCGAGATCCGGTCACGATCCGGACTGTGCAGGGTCAACAACCAAGTCTTCTGGCTCAGTTCGATTGCAACGAAAACTGTGTCAATATGGCCGGCGGTGGGCGTGATCTCGGTCGATGCTTGCATCTGACTTCTCCGATGGTTCGAGTGCGCAAACCCAAACTTATCGGATAGGCCACGCTCACCGCCCCATGGAATCTACGAACTACTTTCCCCTCGTCCTGAGGAGCGCGAAGCGCGTCTCGAAGGATGAAGGCCCCGCTGCTAGATCCGGGCCATCACCCTTCGAGACGGCTGCTGCGCAGCCTCCTCAGGGTGAGGGGAAAGATAGGAGCTCGGCTGCAGCAGCATTCCGCGCCCAACCCTGCTGGTTTTCCACCCTCCCGCGCCTATATCGGTGGTTTCCCGATCCGCGATCTGCTAAAGCGCGGCGTAAAAACATTTGGCCGGGAATCCCCTCGCGATCCCTGCCCCACTGCCTCGGAGCTTGCTGCATGATCCCCCGCTACACCCGCCCGGAAATGGCCTCGATCTGGGAGGCGCAGACGCGCTTTTCGATCTGGTTCGAGATCGAGGCGCATGCGGCGGATGCGCTGGCCGAGATCGGGGTCATTCCCAAGGAGGCCGCCAAGACCGTCTGGGCCAAGGCGCGCGGCGTCACCTTCGATGTCAATCGCATCGACGAGATCGAGCGCGAGACCAAGCACGACGTCATCGCCTTTCTCACCCATCTTGCAGAGATCGTCGGCCCCGAGGCGCGTTTCGTGCACCAGGGCATGACCTCCTCCGACGTGCTCGACACCTGCCTCAACGTCCAGCTCACCCGCGCCGCCGACATTTTGATCGCCGACATCGACCGCGTGCTGGCCGCGCTGAAGAAGCGTGCCTTCGAGCACAAGATGACGCCGACGATCGGCCGCTCCCACGGCATTCATGCCGAGCCCGTCACCTTCGGCTTGAAGCTCGCTTATGCCTATGCCGAGTTCGACCGCGCCCGCGCCCGTCTCGTCGCCGCGCGCAAGGAGGTCGCGACCTGCGCCATCTCGGGTGCGGTCGGCACCTTCGCCCAGATCGACCCTCGGGTCGAAGCGCATGTGGCCAAAGCCATGGGCCTCACACCCGAGCCGGTCTCGACCCAGGTGATCCCGCGCGACCGCCACGCGATGTACTTTGCGACACTTGGCGTGATCGCGTCATCGGTGGAGCGGCTCGCCACCGAAATCCGGCACCTGCAGCGCACCGAGGTGCTTGAGGCGGAGGAGTTCTTCTCGGAGGGCCAGAAGGGCTCCTCGGCCATGCCGCACAAGCGCAACCCCGTGCTGTCGGAAAACCTCACCGGGCTTGCCCGCATGGTGCGTGGCTATGTGACGCCGGCGCTGGAAAACGTCGTGCTCTGGCACGAGCGCGACATCTCGCACTCCTCGGTCGAGCGCATGATCGGACCCGATGCGACGGTTACCCTCGACTTCGCGCTCAACCGCCTCGCCGGCCTGATCGACAAGCTGCTGATCTACCCCGAGAACATGCAGAAGAATCTCGATCGCCTGGGCGGCCTCGTGCATTCGCAGCGGCTGTTGCTCGCGCTCACTCAAAAGGGTGCAAGCCGCGAGGAGGCCTACAAGCTCGTGCAACGGAACGCCATGCCGGTCTGGCGCGGCGAAGGCGACTTCCAGACGCTGCTCAAGCAAGACGCCGATGTGAAGCGCTATCTCAACGACAAGGAGATCGAGGAGCAGTTCGATCTCGGTTATCACCTCAAGCACGTCGACACCATCTTCAAGCGCGTGTTCGGCGAGGTCTAAGAACGCCGTCGTCCCGGCGAAGGCCGGGACCCATACCGCGGAATCCATCGACGGCATTCAGTCGCAGACGTTCTTCCATCGCAGCAACAACGCCCTGTGGTTATGGGTCCCGGCCTTCGCCGGGACGACGACCGTTGTCTTGTTTTCCAGGCCAGACATCACGACCCGGAACATCTCCTCGCCTGTTTTGTTGCTTTGCCAGCAGGGGCTTAGGGAGTCGTATCCGTGATCGAGACCGATAGCCTGCTCGTCAAGTGTCCACGTTGTGGGGCCTGGCCGATGGCGGCGAGCCTGCCGAAGTCCAGCGCCGCGCGCCAGGAGATCCGGTTCCGTTGTCCGGAATGCCGCTGCCAGGAGCAAGGCTACCTGCGTGCAACCGGCAACGTGCACACATTGTCGCAGCGTCGCGTACAGGCGCAGGGACGCTAGCGAGCAGAGTTCAGCCAAACAGTGAAGCGTCGCGAGGCAAGCGCCGCGCAACGGGGGAGCGATCCCAAAGGCCCCACGGAAACGCCCGAGGCCCCGCCGTCAGGAGGATCGCACATGCAACGAAAGCCCAACATGAGAGCCCGGAAGCAACAATTCACACCGGCTCCGGCCCCGCGCCGCACCACGCGCGCGACGCCGGAGGCACCGACCAGCGGTTATGCGCTGGTGGTCGACCGCCAGATGAAGAGCGAGTTCAAGACCCACGATGCGGCGCTCAGTCACGCGCAGAGCCTGAAGCGGCGCTACCCCGCGCTACAGGTGCAGATCTTCGATGCCGAGAAAAAGCGCTTCGAGCGCATCGAGCCGGCCGGCGCGTAAGCGGCGGCCGCTTCAACGCGAGGCCGAGCCCAGCTCCTCGATTGCGATGCTCGCGAGCTGCCCGGAATCGCGTATGCCGGTTTGCGCGATCTCGATGATCTTGCTTGCGACCAGGCGCGTGATCGGGTCACTGCGCGGCGTGAGACCGAGGGCGCGCAGCGTCTGTTCGTAGGCCACGACGAGACAGCCGATGTCATCGGGGCCGAGCGGGGCATATTGCAGCAGGCGATAGATTGTCATCGCACCCACCGCCCTCACTTCGGCTTCTGCAAGCCCGCGCTGCTGGTCCATTTGTCGATATCCTCGACAACCTTGCCATAGCTCAGCCGCGTGGGCAGGGACGGCTGCATGGCCTGCCGCGGGGCTTCCGTCTTCTCACCCTTGTCGATCATGGCGCAACTCCCTGCGCCCCATTGAAGCTACCCTACTCCTTTCATTCAACATAGTAAACCTTTGAAATTGCTATAATATTTTGCTCATTCTGCTCCCTTCACAACATCCACGCAGGCGCTGGAACCGGCGCCCCTTTGGACAGTTGAGTAAGTTACTCAAGGGAGGGGTCAACATGAGCGAAGTGCGTGGTGAGCGCTTGCAGGTGATGTTGTCACCGGAAGAACTTGCAGCGCTTGACGATTTTCGGTTCGAGCACCGGATGCCGACCCGCGCGGCCGCGATCCGGGAGCTGCTGAAGCTCGGACTGTCCGCCGGCGGGATCGACGGCGCCTCGGGCGTGAAGTCGAGCGATTACGGCGTCTTCAACCGCGGCCCGGATGGACACAAGGGTCCCAAGGCCAATTCGGAGAACGGGTCGGGCGCCGAGGAGATCTGAAGGCCCTGCATTACCCGATGTGATGCACCACATCTTGCCGGCATTGCGTGGTGCCGGAAACGCGCCCTCAATCGAACGTCGTGACTGTTGGGCTAGCGCAAGATCGCCGCTGCCGGCTTCACGCCGCAACAAAGTAGACTTCGTCGCTCGCGCCTATCCGCCACTCGCAAGATGATGCAGCCGCGCTTCCGGCCCATCTGCCGTCAGCTCCAAGATCGCCAGCGTGATCGGCAGATTGAACCGGCGTGGCCCCGCGCTTCCAGGATTGAGATAGAGCACGTCGCCCCTGCGCTCGATCAGCGGCTTGTGCGAATGGCCGGAAACAACAACGTCGATTCCGCGCGCGGCTGGATCGAATGACAGATCGCTGATGTCATGCAGGACGTAAATCGCCTGGCCGCCCAGCCTGACCGTCTCCGTCTCGCGAAACATGTTCGCCCACGGGCCCTTGTCGACATTCCCCCTGATTGCGGTGACCGGCGCGATCGCGCGCAAGCGCTCGATGATCTCGGGGCGCCCGATGTCGCCGGCATGGATGATATGGTCGACGCCCGCGAGTCGCTGCTCGGCCTCTGGGCGCAGCAGGCCATGTGTGTCCGAGATCACGCCTAGTCTGAGCACGAACGCTTAACCTCCCGATCGAGTGAAGCCAAGAAAGTTCCATGCATTGTTTCATGCACCAAGCGGTAGCGAGGGGGAACGCCGACCCGAGTGAGATGGTTTGTACCCTGCAAGGAGAGACGACAATGCAACATTATCGGGCGATCAGGTTAAACGCCGCAGCCCTGCGCGAAGAGCTCGCCGCCATGGAGCAGCAAATCCAGCTCAATCGCAACGACTACGATCTGATCGACAGATACCTGACCTACGCCCGCAAGGTCCGCGAGATTGAATTCCGCGAGAACGGCTATGTCACCGCACGCGACCAGTCGCTGGAGAGCGCGTGAACTGAAAGGATGCGCCATGTTGTTAGCCTATTTGCCCGCAATGATATTCCAGGCCTTCCTGGAGATGCTGAACGAGCCTGCAGCCCGCCAGCTCCCCGAGCGTGCGTATGACGATCGCGACGGCTCCCGGCAGCACCGAAGCTGCCGCTGAGTCTGCTAACGGCCGCGCCGCTCGCCGCAATGGCCCCACCGGAATTCGCCGTCTCTTTGGCGTGCAGCTGTTCGAAGCCCGATGAAAACATGGCTTCTGTCACTTGCGTATCTCGGCACTCAGATGACGATCGCGGCCGCCGATGGCGTCCCGCGGATCAACAGCGGGTCGCTGTGCAGGGCGAGGTCCGCCGATGACAGGCTGATGAAGCTTCCGGAAGCCCAGAGCGTCGCTGACTGCATCCAGGACGAAAAAAACTCGAAGGACAAGCTCGGGACGACATGGCCGGCCGCGGCAGGCTCAGTTCGCGCCCGCTGCCGGGCGGACGCCGTTGCATTGGGCACCCTGAGCTATGTCGATCTGCTCAGTTGCCTGCAATTGGCCGAGGATATCAACGCGACCTCTTCCGCCACAAAGGCAAGCACGACATCCGGAAAGCGCTAGCCGCGTCGCCAGCAGTCCATCAACCGAGCATCTTCGCGACATCAAGCGCTTCGTCCGCGGGAGCGGAATTGAACGCCGCCTCCCACACCGCGATCTTGCCATCCCGCATCTTCCAGACCTCGACGCCGGAGCCCTTCATCCTGCGGCCCGTCGCCACGTCCTCCCATTCGCCGTCCCAGATGTTCGTGATCATGTCGTCCATCAGGCTGCGAAACTGCTTGGTCAGGCGATAGTCTTTCTGCTTCGCGCTGCGCGCGGTGAAGAATTTTCGCAGCGCCTCCCTGCCGCGAAACTCCGGCAGCGTGCCGAAACGAACGACGCAATCATCGGTGAAGCCATCGACCAGAGCGTCGATGTTCCAGGGCATGAAAAGTGACTCCACATATTGCACCAGGGCGCGTGCGTCCTCTGGTGTACGGGGGTTGCGGTCATCGTCTTTGCGCAAAGGCTGGCTGGACATGCTGCCGCTCTCCCGATCCGGCTGGATGTTGGCGGGGCGCGCGGTGTCGCGCCCGCTCCGCCGTCGCGTTCTGACCCGGCCTCCTCACCAGAGCCAGGGCGGAACGGTGACCTCCTGGTCGCCATAGCGTATCACCGGCACCACGGGCGGGCCATATGGATCGACCCGGTCGTCCTCGGGGCGATAGCGATAGCGCGGAACGATGTAGGAATCCCAGTAGGGCCTGACCACCGGCACCGTGACGACGAGTCTGGCGCGTGGTTCATGAAGGAGTTTGGCAGTCCGCGCATGGGCTGCGGTCCCAAACGTCCCCAGGTTGCACAACAGGGCCGTTCCGAGAGCGAACGCTGCGGTCATCATCCTCATGCAGTCTGCCTCCTTGGTGCCGACATCAACGAGCGTTTGTTCATGATAGTTCCAGCTGCGTGGGACTCAAGACCCCAGCTGATCCAACGGTGACGACCACAGGTCCATGGCGCGAGCTCCATCCCGCTGCGCCGATCGACGAGCCCCGCAATTTAGGAACGTTCAAACATGTCCTCGGTTTGTCCCCGGTCGAGGTGTGAGTTCAGCGAATCCCCCTCGGCCCTTTCTGAACTTGCGCTCAAGGAAGCCGCGCGGGAACGGCGAATTCAAGTCCGATATTGGACGATTGAGATGTTGCAGGACGTCGAATCCAGAACCATCGCCAAGGTCACGAGGCGCCTCGTTCCGTTTCTGGTCGTCTGCTATTTCGTCGCCTATCTCGACCGGGTGAATGTCGGATTTGCCGCACTCACCATGAACCAGGATCTCGGCCTGTCGCAGACGGCATTTGGCTTCGGCGCGGGCATCTTCTTCATCGCCTATTTCATCTTCGAGGTGCCCTCCAACCTTCTCCTTGAACGCCTCGGTGCACGCACCTGGATCGCCCGCATCATGCTCAGCTGGGGCATCCTCTCCGGATTGATGGCGTGCCTGCCCTGGATTGCGCGGGTGACGGGACTTGGCAATGAGAACACCTTCTACCTGTTGCGGGTGTTGCTGGGTGCCGCGGAGGCCGGCTTCTTTCCGGGAATCATCTTCTATCTGACACTTTGGTTTCCGGCGGAGTATCGCGCCAGGATCGTCGGCTATTTCATGGCCGCGATTCCGCTCTCGACGGTGATCGGCGCGCCCGTTTCAGGGCTGCTGCTCTATCTGCACGGCGGCCTCGGGCTCGCGGGCTGGCAATGGCTGTTTCTCATCGAGGCGATCCCGGCCATCATCCTCGCCGTCGTCGTGTTCTTCTATTTGACGGACCGCCCGGACGACGCAGCCTGGCTGGCGGGCGACGAGCGGGACTGGCTCAGCCAGAGGCTCGTGGTCGAGCGTCGCCAGCGTGAGGCGGTGCGGATGTACACGGTGTCCGAGGTCTTGTTCGATCCGCGCGTGCTCGCGCTCAGCCTGGTCTATTTCGGTGCGGTCGCGACCAATTACGGCCTGAGCTTCTTCCTGCCGCAAATCGTCAAGGCGTTCGGCCTCAACACCCTCCTGACCACGCTGGTGTCGGCAGCGCCCTACCTCGTCGGCGTGATCGCCATGGTGTGGTGGGGCCGGCGCTCGGATCGCGCCGCGGAGCGACGCTATCATGCGGCCATCCCGTTGTTCGTGGCCTCGGCGGGCCTCGTATTGGCTACGCTTGTCGAAAATCCCGGCCTTAAAATGCTCGCCTTCTGCCTCGCAGGCTTCGGCATCTTCGCCTGCCTGCCGGTGTTCTGGACGTTGCCGACCGCCTTCCTGTCGGGCGCCGCGGCCGCCGCTGGCATCGCGGTCATCAATTCGATCGGCAATCTCGCGGGCTTCGCAGGCCCGTTCGCGATGGGTTGGCTCCGGGATCATACCGGCAGCTATACCGACGGCCTCTTGCTGCTCGCCGCGCTCGGCATCATCGCGATGGGAACCGTGCTCGTACTTCACCATGATGACGCGCTCGAGCGCGCGCCATCAGCTTTGCCGGAATGAGCGGGACGCCGCGGTGGCGCGCCCGCGCTTCAGCCTTTCGTGTTCCGAAGCAGATTGTCGCGCAGCCTGCTCACGGTCTGCTGCACAACGGGGAATTCCTCGCCGAGCCCGGTGGCGTCGATCAGCTGCTCGCCAAGATCGCGTTCGATCAAGCGCCGGCCGGCCGGCGTCAGGCTGACCCGCACCTGCCGTTCGTCGGCGGGGTCGCGCTGGCGGCGGACGTAGCCCAGCTGCTCCAGCTTCTTGAGAATGGGCGTCAAGGTATTGGATTCCAGAAACAATCGCTCGCCGAGCAGGCTGACCGTCTGCTCGTCCTGCTCGGCCAGCGCGACCATGGCGATGTATTGCGTATAGGTCAGCCCGACCGCGTCCAGGATCGGCTTGTAGGCGCGGTTGAAGGCCAGATTGGCCGAATAGATTGCAAAACACAGGAAATTCGACAGTTTTCGCCCTTTGCCGGCGGCCTTTGGGGAACGGGTCACGGCAACCTCCAGACCTTGTGAAGTCAGGTCCCATATAAATCGTATCCGATTAAATCGGAAGTGCTTGACGTGACCGCGAAGCAGGTTTATTTCAACTCGCATCCGATTAGAGCGGATACGATTTAAATCATCAACCAAAGGATGACGCCATGACCGCGACTGAAAAAGTTCTCTTCACCGGAAAGACCCACGTCACCGCCGGCCGCAACGGAGCTGCGCAGTCCAGGGACGGCCAGCTCGACATCAGGCTGCCGCAGCCGCACCCGGCCGCCGAAAACCTGTTCGGCGCAGCCTGGTCGGCCTGCTATCTCGGCGCAGTCGAACTCGCCGCCGCGCAGCGCAAGGTCAAGCTTCCGGATGAACGGGCCGTCGACGCCGAGATCGACCTGAACCTCGCCGGCAGCGCTTTCTTCCTGCGTGCGCGCCTCAATGTCAGCCTGCCCGGCGTCGACCGCGAGGTGGCGCAGCAACTGATCGATGCGGCGCACGGCATCTGCCCCTATTCCAAGGCGGTCCGCGGCAACATCGAGGTCACGACCACGCTGGTCTGACAGCGCAGCGATAACCGCATGCATTCAGCAACTGCACTGGCGGACCTGCCGAGTCCGGCGAGGTCCGCGCAGTTCAATGATATCCGCACAACAACAGGAGTTGGACATGAGCAAGCTTTCGAGCAGAACGACGCGCGCGCTCGCGTTCGCGGCTCTCTTCGCGGCAAATGCGTGGACCATGCCGGCGGCGCAGGCGCAGCCGGTAGGCGTTGCGCGCACTGACCTGCAGCGCCACGCTCTCAGCGTTGCCGGCCGTGAGGCGGTCCAGGTGCGCGTCGACATCGCGCCGGGCGTGGCTTTTCCCAACCATACCCATCCCGGCGAGGAGATCATCTATGTGCTGGCCGGCACGCTGGAGTATCAAGTCGAGGGCAAGCCTGCGGCGACGCTGAGGGCTGGCGACGTCCTCTTTATTCCCGCCGGAATGATTCATTCGGCGAAGAATGTGGGCAATGTCACCGCCAGTGAGCTCGCCACCTACATCGTCGAAGAAGGCAAGCCACTGCTGAACCTCGCACAATGACGCCTGTGCCGGTCGGCGCCGGCACCATTCAGGCCGTGCCGACCATCGCGCGGGATTCGCGCCGGAATGCGTGCTGCGCTCGACTATGTCTTGAATTGAGCCGAGGGCGTGGAGCGGGAGATCCTGAGCTCCTCCTCGTTCATGTCGACAGAGACATCGGCGAACAGCGGTGTGCTCAGGTAACGCTCCCCGGTGTCAGGCAGCATGCAAAGGATATTCGAGCCCTTCTCTGCCTGTGCGGCGACCTTGAGCGCTCCCGCAAACGTTGCGCCGGAGGTGATGCCCACGAATATCCCCTCCTTGGTCGCAAGCTCCTTGCTGCACCGGATGGCCTCCGCACCGGCGATCGGCAGAACCTGGCTGATGACGTTCATGAGGACGGCGTCGCCGGTCAGCTTGGGGATGAAATCCGGCGTCCAGCCCTGCATGGGATGCGGCTTGAAGGTCGGGTGGGGTGCCGCGGGCGTGCCATCGGCGTTGCGCTTCTGCTCAATGCCGCTGCCGAGGAGCTGCGCATCTTCGGGCTCGCAAACCATGATCCTGGTTTCGGGTCGTTCCTTGGCGAGCACCCGCGCAACACCCTTCAGGGTCCCGCCGGTCCCATACCCCGTGACCCAGTAATCCAGCCGCTCTCCGGCGAAATCGTCCAGGATCTCGAGCGCCGTGGTTCGCGAGTGATAGTCCGGATTGGCTTCGTTCTCGAATTGCCGCGTCATGAACCAGCCGTGCGTCCTGGCAAGCTCGATGGTCTTGTTGATCATTCCGACCGCCCGCTCGGCTGCGGGTGTCACCACAACCTTCGCGCCCAGAAACCGCATCAGCCTGCGCCGCTCGACGCTGAACGTCTCGGCCATTGTGACCACCAAGGGATACCCCTTGGCGGCGCAAACCATCGCAAGGCCGATGCCCGTGTTGCCGCTCGTGGCCTCGATCACGGTCTGACCGGGTTTGAGCTCCCCGGATTTCTCCGCCGCCTCGATCACCCCCAGGGCCAGCCGATCCTTGACTGAACCGAGCGGATTGAAGGCCTCGACCTTGACGAACAAATTCACGCCCGCCGGAGCCAGGCGGTTGATCCGCACGACCGGTGTACGCCCGACCGTCTCGAGGATGCTCTGATATCGGTGGCCCATGCTATCTCCATCATGAATTCGTTCTGAAACAGACATCCGAAACCGCAGTCAGCCAGCTGCTCGCAAACCATATCTGAAATGCGCATTGCCGCAATTCGCAAACGTATCTGGCTGCCGCCCAATTCTCCGTCGATTGAGGCGCCCGGGCTGCACCGCGCGTGAATCCTTTTTTCACCAATTCTCGCCCACCATCGCGAATCGTCCGGCTGCTCGTCGCGGGCGCATCAGGACCGCCCACCAATTTGGGCGAGCTTGGGGCGGGCCGAGACTGACCGCATCTGCGCCACAGCTGCGCCTCATTCTCTTCGCTTCGTGCCCTTAATTGCGTGCAAACTCGGGATGGGTAGTTCGGACTTGAATGGGGAAACCGCGGTGCACCGCGGCTGACGATATTGAAGATTTGGCAAATCAGCTGTCTTGCCGGGGCGCTGAGCGCAGGCTCGCTTGCCGCAATCTCCCAGATTGCGGCATCGGGGCCGAGCGTCGCCACGCCGAATGCGCGCGTGGCTGATGCGTTCAGCGCCTACCCCGCAAAGCTGACGACGGTACTTGCAAACCTCCGGGCGGAGTTGCCGGCTCCCGCCGCCATCGAGGCGAGCTTCGAACGACGTTCGGCCAATGCGATTGTGGCAGCGGAATTCAACGACGCGGCACCGACCTCCGTGCCGCCGTCCGAGGTCACGGGCGCGCTGAGCCAACCCAGCCGTGACCAGGCCAGGGTTGAACTGGCCAGCCTGGAAGTGGGGCCGCCAGTGGGCGTGCCCACGCTACAACAGGACGATCCGCCCGCTGCCGCGCCCAGTTCAGACAAAGGCGACGAGTCCTATCTGAAGTACTACGCCTATTCGGAAGTCCCGCCGCCGGAGAAACCGGCCAAGATCGCCCTGGCAGCGCTCAAGAACGTGCCGCTCGGAACATCGGTCGAGGAGATCGAGCGCGCGGCCAGGGCCTTCGACGTCGATGCCAATTTCATGAAGGCGGTGGCCAAAATCGAATCCGACTTCAATCCCAGGGACCGCACCGGCTCCTATCTCGGTCTGTTCCAGCTGAGCAGGTCCGAGTTCAATACGTACGGCGCGGGCGACATTTTCAATCCCCGCGACAACGCGATGGCCGCCGCCTACAAGTTCGTCAACGAGGCTGCGCTGTTCGAAGCGGTCACGCACAAGAAGCTGACCTTCGCCAATCGCTACCTGATCCACCAGCAGGGCTGGGAAGGCGCCGCTGAACACATCAGCCATCCGGAGCGGATTGCCTGGAAGTCGATGTGCGCCACCCACGAGGGCATGGCCAAGGGCGAGCGATGGTGCAAGCTCGCGATCTGGGGCAACACGCTGCCGGCGGTGAAGCGCGAATGGAAGTCGGTTGACAACCTCACCTCCGGCGCATTCGTCGCGATGTGGCGGGAGCGCGTCGAGACGTTCTACGCCCACTATACAGCGCCAACGCCACGGCGGCCCGAGGCCTGAGACTGAACGGCTTGCCGATTGCGGATACGCCTGTCGGACGGATCGCAGTCGGGAGAGCCTGATAAAGCCGGCCGCACCTTCACTGACAAACCAGTACCGGGGTTTTCGCCTGGATCAGCACCCTGTTGGTCACGCTGCCGATCAGGAGCATCGAAGTCCGCTGCGCCCATGCGATGACATGACGATGAGATCGCAGCCCTTGTCCCAAAAGCTCCCCTCAAATGATGGCGTCTTGACAAAGTTGTCTAGACGAATAGACAACTTGACCGTTTGGGAATGGTGGTCGAAGCCCCTTCTTGCCCATTGCGCACAACACCGGGCTAGCGTGATCTGAACAGGAGGTCCAGGCAACATGGCGGGCGACGCAAACGTTCGGGCTGGCCAGTGCCATTGCGGTGCGGTGCGTTTCGAGGTGACTCTCAGCGACGGCTTCAATTCCATCCGCCGCTGCACTTGCTCCTACTGCCGAATGCGAGGCGCTGTGGTTGTCATGGCGGAAATGGGTGGGATCAAGATCCGGCACGGCGAGGACGCGTTGACAAGCTACCGCTTCCATACCGGATCAGCGCAGCACTTCTTCTGCTCTCGTTGCGGAATCTACACCCATCATCAACGACGATCTGACCAGAACCTCTATGCTGTGAACGTAGCTTGTCTCGACGGGGTAAGCCCATTCGATTTCCCCGAGGTGCCGGTCATGGATGGCGTCAATCACACCAGCGACACGGGCAGGCCAACCCGTCGCGCAGGCACCCTCCGCTTCATCCCGGCGAACTGATTAGCTATCGGTGTCGGACGACCGCCTCTCGGCAATACCAGAAACTGGGATCGAGACGACGGTCCGCTTCGCGCCAAAGACGGCCCCTTCTCGCAGCTCGCATTTTGAGCCAAAGCAGCCTTCGACGACGTCGGCCGTCGCAAGGCTCCCAGTTTGCTCCCCACACGCGCATGACACTTGAAGACCGCCCAATCGATGGGCTGCTGCGGCGACCGTGCCGCCCGCGTCAATGCGTGAAGCGCATTCCCATCAACTTGTGATCAGCCGTCTCGGTGCTCAAGCGCCTTGCGAAGCTGGTCGCGCAATTGACCGGTTTCCGGTATCGCCGCGGCTCGCGACAAAAACGGAAAACGGGTGGTCGCATGCAAAGAAAAGCGCGATCGATGTGGGTCGGCGCGCACACGCGTCCAGGCCGGAAGCGCGATGCTTCCTGTGACAAATGGCAACAACAGAGAGATCAAACATGGCGAAGGAAGACGACAACAAGGCCATCGTGGGTCGATGGTTCACGCATTTCTGGGGCAAGACCTGCGATCTCGGCATCGTTGACGAATTGGCAGCGCCCGACATGCTGTTGCACTATTCGCTGCATGAACCCCGCCGCGGTCGCGATGACATCAAGGCTTTCATGACCGACTTCAGGACGGCATTTCCGGATCTCAATTTCTGGGGCGTCGCCGACCTGATTGCGGAAGGCGACTACGTCGTCGGTCGTTGGGCGGGCGGCGGAACGCACACCGGTCCCGCTTTCAACGACTTCCTGATGGGAGGCCTGCCGGCCAACACTGGGCGCAAGATGACCTTCACGGGAACGACTGTGCTGAGGCTCAAGGACGGCAAAATCCTCGAGGAAATCGGCCTGGACGACGGCGTGGCAGCCCTGACCCAGCTCGGCCTGATCAAGAAGGCGGCCTAGTCAAGCTGGCCGCAACCATCAACGACCTGAAGCGGCACTCGCAGGAGTGCCGCTTGTTGCGAGGCCTCGGTCCGAGCCGATGCAGACCAGGGCCGGCTGATCTCCATGTTTTCTTGTTCAATCCGGCTGATCTGATACGGGACGTGCGCGCGTCGTGCTGACAGAAGCCAAATTGACGTGCTGCGACCGACGGGACCGGCGGAGTCAGTGCATGAAGTGTATTCCCAGCAGCTTGTGATCTGCGGTAAGCGGTCTAAATGGGATTGCGGCTAGGGAACGGCAGGTCGTGCAATGGACGCCTATAAAATTCGAGGAGCCAGGCCTGAGGAACAACGTGAGCTGACGCGCCTGTGTGTGCGTGCCACCATTCACGCGGGGCACGACGAAGATTTCATCGACCGTAGCATGCCCGCGCTTACGATAACGGTGCCGTTGATCAATTCGAATTATGTTCGAGTAGCAGAAGACGCCTCGAGCAAAGTCGCTGGCGTCGTTTGGGTGCTGCCGACGGGGCTTCAAGGAATTGCGCTGCTTCACGGCCTGTTCGTTGATCCGGCGCATTGGAAACGCGGGATTGGCCGGGTCCTTTTCGAAGATGCCGTAGCGAGCTCGAAAGGGATGAAAGCCGGCGCCCTCATGATCTATGCCGAACCCTCATCGGAAGGGTTTTATAAGCGGATGGGAGCCATCAGGATCGGCGAAGGGCCTTTTTACTTCTCGCCGGAAACCGTACTGCCTCACCTCCTGTACATCATTCCTCGCGAGGACTAAGTGAAACACCCGGTGGGTCTCTCGTCTGCTCTTAGCCCTTCGCGACCATATCAACGAGGCGGAACGCCTGCTTCGGACTGAAGAGCTGCTGCCCGACGGGCAAATCACTTCGACTTTTCCGATTCCAATCTTTTCCACTTGTCCAGCCCTCGCGCGAAAAATATTTGCCTTTCGTTTTTCCGAAAATCATGATTTAACTGTGCCCGTTCCGCGCCGGCACGAGGGGCGTACGCGTCGTCACGAACGTGGGGCGGAATGCGGTGGACGGGTTGATGCTGTCAGACGTGCGGCATCGGCGCGGACGGCGAAAGCGTGTGGTCCTGGCGCCCCAAAGGCTCGGCGCTAATGCCGACGATGCGCAAGCGCATCGCGGCGGACGGTGGCAATCGGCAAGGTTCACCGAGGAGAGCGCGCCATAAGCCGTAAACCATCGCGCAGGGAGGGCCGGTGTGATCACCGCCTGTACCTGTGGTTCTTGCGCTTGCGCAAATTCCTTTTGCGCAAGGCCCCGGGTGCAGCGGCCACCCGGCCCTCCCTGCGCCCTCGGCATTTTCGAGGGACGAGATCTCTGGCATAACTCGGACGAAATCCGTCGCGAGGACACGAATGCGTGGCTTGACTCCGTCATTCCAGGGCGATGCGAAGCATCGAACCATGGTGCGCAATTGCGCACCTGAGAATCTCGAGATTCCGGGTTCGCTTCTTCGCGGCGCCCCGGAATGACGGACAGGACTGAGCCATGGAAAACAACTGATTAATAACCCTTAACCAGCTACACTCCGCCCATGCCAGCCCGCCCCACCATCCTCGTCTTCGATTCCGGCCTTGGCGGCCTCACCGTGCTGCGGGAGGTCGTGGCGGCGCGGCCGGATGCGCATTTCGTCTATGTCGCGGATGACGCCTTCTTTCCCTACGGCCATCACAGCGAGGACGAGATCATCGCCCGCGTGGTGCCGCTGGTCGGTGACCTCATCGCAAGCCACGCGCCCGATCTCGTGGTGATCGCCTGCAACACCGCCTCCACGCTGGTGATGTCGCATTTGCGCGCGGCCTACAGAGTGCCGTTCGTCGGCACGGTGCCGGCGATCAAGCCGGCCTGCGCGCAATCGAAGACCCGGCGCGTCTCGGTGCTCGGCACCAGGGGCACCGTGCAGCGCGAATACACCCGCGCGCTGATCCGCGATTTCGCTCAAGGCTGCGAAGTGACGCTGGTCGGCTCGCCCGAGCTCGCCTCGCTCGCCGAACGCGCGCTGAGCGGCAACGCGGTCAGCGACGAGCATATCGCGGCCGAGCTGGCGCCCTGCTTCGTCGGCGATGCGAATGACACGGCCACGCGCACGGATACGATCGTGCTCGCCTGCACGCATTATCCGCTGCTGCTCGATCGGCTCGTGAAGCTCGCGCCCTGGCCGGTCGACTGGATCGATCCGGCGCCGGCGATCGCGCGCCGCGCCTCGGATTTACTGGGCCCATCGCGCGAGGGACCTGACGAGGCCGGCGCGGAGATGATATTCACCTCGAAGCGGTCGCATGGCTTGAGGACGACGCTCATCCCGTTTTTCGGCGGCCGCGTGCCGGCCTGATCTTTTTTGGGAACCATCGTGCCGATGCCGGAACCGCTTAACTCCCTCAATCGTCTAAAGAAAGAGTGGCGCGAGGGCCGCCCGACCTTCGGTGCCATCGCCACCATCCCGTCGATCCAGACCGTGCAGATCATGGCGCAAAGCCTCGACTGGATCATCGTCGATCTCGAGCACGGCCCGATCGATCTCACAACCGCGCATGCGATGATCGTGGCGACCGGCGGCACGCCTTGCGTGCCGCTGGCGCGCATCGCCTCCAACGAGCCGTGGCTTGCCAAGGCGCCGATGGATATCGGCGCGCTCGGCATCAATTTTCCCATGATCCAGAGCCGCGCCGATGCCGAGAAGGCGGTGCGTGCCTTGCGCTATCCGCCTCGCGGCGAACGGCTGTGGGGGCCGTTCCATGCGCCGTTCCGCTGGGGCGTGTCGATGGCGGACTACATGGCGACCGCCGATGACGACATGATCTGCATGATCACCATCGAGCATGTCGACGCCGTCAACAACATCGACGAGATCATGGCCACGCCCGGCATCGATGTCGCCGTGATCGGCCCCGGCGATCTCGCCACCTCCATCAACAAGCGCGGCCTGCTCGACGACCCCGAAGTCAAGGCGCTGATCGCGCGCGCCGAGGAAGGCATTTTGAAGAGCGGCGTGCCGATCGGCGGTGCGGCGCGGAGTGCCGAGCAGGCCAATGCCATGATCGAGCGCGGCTACCTCGCCATTGCGTTGGGCTTCGATTGGTCGCTGTTCCAGCGCGGTATCGCGGCAAGCTTTGCCGGAATCAAGAGGTAGCGCTCTGACGGGCCTTCGGAACCTGCGAAAGCCTGCTGGGCGCGAGCACATGATCGGCGTTTGCGGTGGGGGTGGGCTCTTGCTGAAAATTCCGGACGCGCCCTCCCGATGCCACAAACTGGACGTCATCAGGCACGGATCATGCTAGATCAAAGCTACTGCCCCGGTTCGACCGGGCCCGTTTGAACAACCGGCAGGGAGCCTGAGCTGAGGGAATGCGCGGAACTCTTCGTAAAATCTCGCTGCCGCGCCGTTTTGTGATTGATCTCATGCACGCCTCGATGGGCGTGCCCTTCGTGTCGCTGTCGCGCCCGCTCGACATCCGCCAGCTGCTCGCCGCCCGGGGCAGCCTGTCGCAGCCGCCCGGCTGGGCCGCGATTTTCGTCAAGGCGTTTGCGCTGGCCGCCCGCGACGAGCCGATCCTGCGCACGCTCTATGCACCCCTGCCCTGGCCGCATCTCTACGAGCTGCCGCGCTGTGCGGCGATGGTCGCGATTGCTCGCATCGAGGACGGCGAAGAATGCATCCTGATGGAGCGGGTGACCGGCGCCGACGACATCGCGCTGGACGCGATCGACGCGCAACTCCGCCGCGCCAAGGAGGCTCCGATCGACGAGATTCCGGGTTATCGGCGGATCATGCGGATCACCCGCCTGCCGCTGCCGCTGCGCCGGCTTGGGTACTGGCTGGCCGGCCGGCGGGCCCGCTGGCACGCGACCAATTTCGGCAGCTATGGCGTGACCTCGGCCGCCGCCCATGGCGGCGGCGAGCTGCATGCCATCGGCCCCGGCCCCTATGTGCTGAGCTATGGGCTGGCCGGCCCCACCACCATCGAGGTGGTGCTGCGCTGGGACCACCGCGTGACCGACGCCGCCCCGATCGCCCGGGCCCTGACCCGGCTGGAACAGGTGCTGAACGGGGAAATTGCCGCCGAATTGCGCGGGATCCGGCAGATCGAGGCGAAGCCGGTGCGGGCGGTGGTAAAGTGAGAATTGTTGCCCGTCATTCCGGGGCGGTCCGAAGGACCGAACCTCAGGTGCGCAACTGCGCACCGGGGAATCTCGCGGTTCCGGGTTCGGTGCTCACGCACCGCCCCGGAACGACGGTGGAAATGATTGACAATCCCCGCCAATTGGCCCAAAAGCCGCCTGCTCGCGGGCCGGTTTCGGCCCGCGAAGCGTTTCGCGACCCGTGGTCCTGCCTTTAGGCTTAAAGGACGGATCTGTCGGCCCCGGGATTTCCGGTGCACAGGAGGGCGCGTTTCCTCAGACCCGAACCATCAAAACCGCCGAGGGCCGAGACCCGCGGCGTCAGACATAAGAGGACGCGATGACTAAGCGCAGTGAGGCGAAGTACAAGATCGATCGCCGCATGGGCCAGAATATCTGGGGCCGCCCGAAGAGCCCCGTCAACCGCAGGGAATACGGCCCCGGCCAGCACGGCCAGCGCCGCAAGGGCAAGCTCTCCGACTTCGGCGTGCAGCTGCGCGCCAAGCAGAAGCTCAAAGGTTATTACGCCAACATCAGCGAGCGGCAGTTCCACGGCATCTATGTCGAGGCAAGCCGCCTCAAGGGCGACACCGGCGAGAACCTCATCGCCCTCTTGGAGCGCCGTCTCGACAGCGTGGTGTACCGCGCCAAGTTCGTGCCGACGATCTTCGCCGCGCGCCAGTTCATCAACCACGGCCACGTCAAGGTGAACGGCCGCAAGGTCAATATCGGCAGCTATCAGCTCAAGGTCGGCGATGTCGTCGAAGTCAAGGAAGCCTCCAAGCAGCTGCCGCTGGTGCTGGAAGCGAGCCAGCTCCCCGAGCGCGACGTGCCCGACTATCTCGAGGTCGATCATTCCAAGATGACCGCGAAGTTCGCACGCGTCCCCGGGCTTTCCGACGTGCCGTTCCCGGTGCAGATGGAGCCGCATCTGATCGTCGAATTCTATTCGCGCTGATCGGTTGCAAGATTTGAAGTTCAAAGGCCCCGGTTTTGCCGGGGCCTTTTGGTATGGTGGCGAGATCAGGAGTTCTCGTCATGGTCTACACCCCTCCCCCCCGCGATCCCAACGCGCCCCCCGTCCGCATCAACCTGCTCTCGGACACGCAGACCCGCCCGACGCCCGCGATGCGCGAGGCGATGGCGCGCGCCGAGGTTGGCGACGAGCAGATCGGTGATGATCCGACCGTCAACGAGCTCTGCGCGCGCGTCGCTGACCTGCTTGGCAAGGACGCCGCGGTGTTCATGCCGTCTGGCACGATGTGCAATGTCACGGCAACGCTGGTGCATTGCCGGCCGGGCGAGGAGATCCTGGCGCATGAGACGGCGCATCTGATCGCCCGCGAGGGCGGTGCGCATGCGGCGCTTGGCGGCGTCCAGATCACGCCGCTGGCGGGCGAAGATGGGCAGTTCACGCCGGAGACATTGCGCAAGGCGCTGCATCCGCGCACCCGCTATCAGCCGCCGCAGACGCTGGTTAGCGTCGAGCAGACCGCCAATATCGGCGGCGGCACGATCTGGAAGAAGGCCGCGCTCGACGAGGTCTCGCAGATCGCGAAAGCCGCAGGCCTTGCCACCCATATGGATGGCGCGCGGCTGTTGAATGCCACGGTCGCGACCGGCATCGCCGCGCGCGACATGGCCAAGGGATGGGATTCCGCCTGGATCGACTTCTCCAAGGGCCTCGGCGCGCCGATCGGTGGCGTGCTGGCGGGCTCGCGCGACTTCATCGACGCGGCCTGGCAGTGGAAGCAGCGTCTCGGCGGCTCGATGCGCCAGGCCGGCATCTGCGCGGCCGCCTGCATCCATGCGCTGGATCACCACGTCGACAGGCTGGCAGACGATCACGCCAATGCCCGCGCACTGGCGCGCGGACTGTCGCAAATATCAGGCATCACCGTGCAGGAGCCCGAGACCAATCTCGTCTTCTTCACGCCGGACGGCTGCGGCATCTCCGCCGACAACATGGTCGCGCAGTTGCGCAAGCGTGGCGTGCTGATCGCGGTGATGGACGGCCGCATCCGCGCCTGCACTCATCTTGATGTCACGGCGGCGATGATCGAGGAGATGATCGGCCATGTCAGGGAGATCGCGCGCGCCGCCTGAGCTCAGTTCTCCATCGCCTCATAGATCAGCTTCTTGACCGCCGGCTGGATGATCTGGCGCTGCGACGGCGTTTCTTCCAAGAGCACGAAGAACATGTCCTGCTTGCGGTCCACCACCATGTAGCAGCCGCTGGCGCCGTCCCACTTCAATTCGCCGAGCGAGCCGGGCGGCGGCGGCTTGGCATTGCCAGGATCGGTGCGCACGCCAAAGCCGAGCCCGAAGCCGAAGCCGTCGCCAGGGAAATAGAGATAGTCGCGCTCGACGCCGGAGCCGGGCCCGACGTGATCGGTGGTCATCTCCTTAAAGGCCTTGGGGCTGAGATATTGCCTGCCGTCGAGCTTGCCGCCCTCGAGTATCATCTGGGCAAAGCGCCCCATGTCGTGCAGGGTCGAGACTTGGCCGCCACCGCCGGATTCCCACTTCATGGGCTGGTCGGCATAGGCCACAAAGCCAACGCGGAAGTCGCTGTCATTGGGCATGGGCTTGGCGATCAGCGCGGCCTTCTTGGGATCGGTGACCCAGAAGGCGGTGTCCTTCATCCCGAGCGGATCGAGCAGCTTCTCGCGCTCGATGCCGAGCAGCGACTTGCCGCTGACGATCTCCATGACCCGCCCGAGAATGTCGGTGCCGTGGCCATATTGCCAGAGCGTGCCGGGCTGGTTCTGCAGCGGCAGCTTGGCGATGCGCTCGGCGAATTCCGCGTTGTCGGGGTCGCCGCGATAGATGTCGGCGGCGAGATAGGCCTTGTGCACCAGACTGTCGCCATAGAAGCCATAGGCGATGCCCGAGGTCTGGGTCATCAGGTCCATGATGGTGACCGGCCGGTTCGGCGGCACCAGATCAAGTGCCTTGCTGCCGTCCTCGTTCTTCTTCTCGACACCGACCTTCACATTGGCAAAGGACGGAATGTATTTGGAAACGGGATCGCTGAGCGCGAGCTTGCCCTCGTCGATCAGCTGCATCGCGACCACGCTCGTGATCGGCTTGGTCAGCGAGAACAGCCGGAAGATGGTGTCATCCGTCATCGGCGCCTTGGTCGCGGTATCGCGCACGCCAATGAGCTGATGGTAGACCGGCACGCCGTGCTGCTGGATCAGGAGAACGGCGCCGGGGATCTTGCCCTGTGCGACCTGGTCGCGCAGATAGTCGCCGACCTTCGCGAGCTTCTCCTGATTGAAGTGCGCGCCGGCCGGAATATCGAAGGTGCCCTCGGCGCGGACCGATGAGGCGGCAATCGACAGCAACGCGGCGCAGCCAAGCAGCCGCAAAAAGTGGCGCAAGTTCATTTCCCCCTCCCTTGCGAATGCGCGGAGTTTAGCTGCCGAATCAATCGGCACAAGGGCTTGAAAGCCCTGCCAGAGCCTCGTCGTGAAGACGCGCGCTTGCTTCGGTGAAACAGCAAAAAATGACCCGATCGAGCGACGGCGCAATCGGGAGCGATTCTGCGGTGGTTCCGACGGCTATTTGCGCGGCCCGATCGGCGGGAAAACGATAAATGCCGGTGGAAATCGCAGGAAACGCCACCGAGGTCAGCGCCTTGAGCCGGCAAAGCTCGATGGACCGGCGATAGCACGAGGCCAAGAGCTGATCCTCA
Organism: Bradyrhizobium sp.; assembly: GCA_035652015.1. Taxonomy (GTDB): domain Bacteria; phylum Pseudomonadota; class Alphaproteobacteria; order Rhizobiales; family Xanthobacteraceae; genus Bradyrhizobium. The sequence goes on from DASREP010000021.1 coordinate 58,223, forward strand.
CCGCGATCGCCGCCCTGCCAGACCGGCCCAACGGCGTGAATGACGTGAGCGGCCGGCAGCCGGTATCCCCTGGTGATCTTGGCCTCGCCGGTCTTGCAGCCATGAAGCTGGCGGCATTCCGCCACCAACTCTGGCCCGGCCGCGCGATGGATGGCCCCATCAACGCCACCCCCGCCGAGAAGCGAGGAATTGGCGGCGTTGACAATGGCGTCGACCTTGAGCGTGGAGATGTCGGCGACGACAACTTCAAGCTGCGCGCCGCCAATCCGGCGCGTCAGCATGATCAGGCGGCCGATGCGCCGACTGCAATGCCCTTGTCGGCAAACAGCTGCTGCAGCTCTCCGGCCTGGAACATCTCGCGGATGATGTCGCAGCCGCCCACGAACTCACCCTTGACGTAGAGCTGGGGAATGGTCGGCCAGTTGGAATAGACCTTGATGCCGTTACGCAGCTCAGCCGATTCCAGCACGTTCAGGCCCTTATAGCCGACCCCGATGTGATCCAGGATCTGCACGACCTGGCCGGAAAAACCGCACTGCGGGAACTGGGGCGTCCCCTTCATGAACAGCACGACGTCGTTCGACTTCACTTCGTTGTCGATGAATTGCTCGATGCTCATTTCTGCTTTCCTTCGAGGGCCTGTCTCGCCCGGCTACCCCTATATGTAGCGCAAACCGTTGGGCTGCCAAAGCAAATTGACGAATATTTGGTGTGCGCCGCGGGGGACAACAAGCCCCTTTTTTGGGCCTCACGGCGCCGCATTGCCTGATGACATTAATATCATCGATCGGAGAGGCTTTTTTACCGTAACGCAGCCCCCATCTAGGACGAGCTGCCCGATTGGAACCAGTCTTTGAGACCGACGTTCTCTTGTCGACCGGAGATCACTGTGACGCAAACAGCATCCGCCGCAGCCGAAATTACACCTACCGCCCCGTCACTTATCTCCGGTTCTGGCTCGCTGGCCCAGGATCTGGCGGAAGCCTATCTGAAGGTCCGCAACGAGACCGAAAGGCGTGCCGCACCTTTGAGCGCGGAAGACCAGCTCATCCAGTCCATGCCGGACGCAAGCCCAGCGAAATGGCACCGCGCCCACACCACATGGTTCTTCGAGCAGTTTCTGCTCGGTGAGCATTGTCCTGACTACCGGCCGTTTCACCCGGACTACGCCTTCCTGTTCAATTCCTATTATGTCAGCGCCGGCCCGCGCCACGCACGGCATCGGCGCGGCGATCTGACGCGCCCGTCGGCGGAGGAGATCACCGCCTATCGTCGCCATGTCGACGCAGCCGTGGTGAACTTCTTTCGGTCTGCGGATCAGGACACACTCGTGCGCATCGCGCCGCTGGTCGAGGTGGGCCTCAATCATGAGCAGCAGCATCAGGAGCTGATGTTCACCGACATCCTCCACGCCTTCGCGCAGAACCCGATCCTGCCCGCCTATGATCCGGCCTGGCAATTCCCTGCTTCGAGGCGCAGCGAGGCGGATTGGGCGACGCTGAACGAGGGCATCTATTCCGTCGGCCATGCCGACGAGAGTTTCCATTTTGACAACGAGAAGCCCGCACACCGTGCCCTCGTCGGACCGGTGAAGCTAGCGCGCAACCTCGTCACCAATGCCGAATGGCTCGCCTTCATGCAGGACGGCGGCTACTCCACGGCCACGCTGTGGCTGATGGATGGCTTTGCGGTCGCCAGCAAGGAGCAATGGGATGCGCCGCTCTATTGGCGCGAGATCGATGGCCGTTGGCACATCATGACACTCGCGGGATTGAAGCCGGTCGATCCCGCTGCGCCCGTTTGTCACGTCAGCTATTACGAGGCCGACGCGTTCGCGCGCTGGAGCAGCAAGCATCTGCCGACCGAGATGGAGTGGGAGGTCGCCGCGCGGGCTGATCAACTCAACGACGCCTTCGGCGTCGTCTGGCAGTGGACCCGCAGCGCCTACTCACCCTACCCGGGATACCGCGCGGCCGACGGCGCGCTCGGCGAATACAACGGCAAGTTCATGATCAACCAGCTGGTGTTGCGCGGCTCCTCGCTTGCCACTCCTGACGGCCACAGCCGCGTGACCTATCGCAACTTCTTCTATCCGCACCACCGCTGGCAATTCACGGGACTCCGCCTCGCAGATTACACTGTCTGAGAGTTAGCCATCTGAATCAGGATCAACCGCGCCGGAAAGCGCGTTCTGGAGAGTATCATGAATGTGCATGCCACAGCTTTGGCCGACGCGCATCTGCCGGACGAACAGACGTCAGCCTTCGCGCGCGAGGCGGTCCACGACCTCTCGCAACAACCCAAACGACTATCGCCCAAGTTTTTCTATGACGCGACCGGCTCGGAGCTGTTCGAGGCGATCACGCGGCTGCCGGAATATTATCCGACCCGCACCGAGCTTGGGATCCTGAAGGATCGCGCCGGCGAGATCGCTGCTTTCGTGCCTAGAGATGCGGCGCTGGTCGAGTTCGGCGCGGGCGCGACCACCAAGGTGCGTCTCCTGCTCGAGCGCTGCTCGGTCGCCGCCTATGTGCCGGTCGATATATCCGGCGACTTCGTCAAGAGCCAAGCGGATGGCTTACGCCGCGACTTCCCCAAGCTTGCCGTGCACCCTGTCGCGGCCGACTTCACCACTGCATTCAAGCTGCCCGAGGCAATCGCCGACCTGCCCAAGGTCGGCTTCTTCCCGGGATCCACCATCGGCAATTTCGAACCGGATGAAGCCTGCCGCTTCCTGCGCAGCGCGGCGGAAATCCTGGGGCGCGGTGCACGCATGATCCTTGGCGTCGACCTCGAGAAGGATGAGCGCGTGCTGCACGACGCCTATAACGACGCGGCCGGCGTCACCGCGCGCTTCAACCTCAATGTGCTGGTCCGCATCAACCGCGAGCTCGGCGGCAATTTCGATCTGTCCGCCTTCACCCACCGCGCGATCTATAACCGCGCGCGGCACCGCATCGAGATGCACCTGATCAGCAAGAAGTCGCAGTATGTGCGTTTCCTCGGCACCAGCTTCACATTCAGGCCGGGCGAAAGCATTCACACCGAGAACAGCTACAAATACAGTATCGATCGCTTCGCCGCACTCGCCCGCGGCGCCGGCTGGAAAGTCTGCGAGTCCTGGACGGATGCCGCCAAGATGTTCTCGGTGCATGCGCTGGTGGCGGAGGGCTGAAGCGCTATTCGGCCGTCTTCGAACTCAGTGACAGCGACTCCCAAACGGCCACGACGATCAGAATGAGCGTTGTGAGCAGCGTCAGCATCAGCGGCGACAACGCACTTGCAAAAAATGCGAGCGCGCCGAGCGCGATGATGCCGACGCCGTGGGAAAGCTGCAGGAAGCCGCGGATGTTGTGCTTGAACAGGATGGTGCCGACCAGGAACAGCAAGGGACCGCCGATGGCACAGGCCGCCGTCTTGAGGTCGGAATGGCCATCCGGATGTGCCAGCACAAGATCATCGGCGACCGCCGACAGAATAATGCCGGCAACGATCGGCATGTGCAGATACGTGTAGGCGGAGCGCGCCAGCCGCCCGGACTCGGCCGATTTCGAAATCTTTTCGGAGCCGGCCTCGGCGCCTTTGTGGAAGTAGATCCACCACATCGCGATGGAGGCAGCGAAGGCGGATACAAACGCCAAGGCAGTCGGCGCTGTCCAGTTCAGGTCGGCGAAGGTCGCGCCAGTTACGACGATGGATTCGCCGAGCGCAATCAAAATGAATCCGGCGCAGCGCTCGGCCATATGGCCGCCTTTGACATACCAGTCCTGGATGCTCGAGGCGCCGTAGAGGGGAATCCAGAACCGGGCCAGCGGCGAGGCATATTCGATGGCCAGCGCAATGCCCCACAGCCAGAGCCGCCGCTCGCCTTCGGCAAGGCCGCCCAGGATCCAAAACACGGCTGAGATGGCGAGCCAGGCGAGGATGCGGATGCCGTTGCGGCGCACGGCCGGCCGTGACGGCGGGGTGACCGCCACGAAGAAGGCCGTGCGTCCCACCTGCATGGCCGCATAGGCCGCCGCAAACCACAGCCCGCGCGCCTCGAAAGCGTGCGGGATCGAGGTCGACAGCACGAGACCGGCGAGCATCAGCAGAAACAGGAGAATGCGGACCGCTGTCCGCTCGGGATCGAGCCAGTTGGTGATCCAGGCGGTGAAGACCCAGACCCACCAGACCGCGAGGAAGAGCACTGCGGTCTCGACCGCCCCCGTCGCGGTGAAGCGGGACAGCAGGAAATGCGAGACCTGGGTGACTGCGAACACGAACACCAGGTCGAACAGCAGTTCGGCATTGGTGACGCGGCTCTGCTGGTTCGGCTCGAGCGCGCGGAACAGTGCCCCGCGCGAGTCATCGCTCGCCATAGCGTCCCGCCCCTGGTCGGCCGCGAAAGCCTAGCCTTCCGGCACCCCGGTCTGGAGGGCCAATGCGTGGAGCACACCGCCCATCTGGCCACGCAACGACTGGTAAACGATCTGGTGTTGCTGGACGCGTGACTTGCCGCGGAAAGACTCCGAGATCACGGTCGCGGCATAATGGTCACCATCACCGGCAAGATCGCGGATCGTCACCTCGGCATCGGGGATCGCTGCCTTGATCATCGATTCGATATCGCGGGCGTCCATTGGCATCCCGGTCTGGCTCCTTTTTCCGGTGTTTGAAATCGCTGAACTTGCAAAATCAGGGCCGGTAACCCCTCGCGAAGCGCCGGCTCGACCAACTTAGCGTGAAAGGCCTTCTGGGTCACCTATTGTGCCACTATATTCGGCGTCCGATCATCACAAAACCGGCGAGCGAGCTGCGGCGTGCGGTCACAACTGGCGACGCAAGATTGGCCAGACAAATCCGTTGAGTAGGAGGGCGAAAGCTATGAAACTTCCCGGTCCGGACCATCCGATCACCATCACGGCCAACCCCAAGCGGGTGCGGGTCAGCGTCGGCGATACCGTCATTGCCGAAACGACCCACGCGCTGACGCTCAAGGAGGCGAAATATCCCGCCGTGCAGTATGTGCCGCGCGAAGACGCCAGGATGGAGCTGTTGCAGCGGACCGACCGGGTGACGCACTGTCCGTACAAGGGGGACGCGAATTATTTCAGCATCCGCACCGATGGCATGGAGATCGAGAATTCGATCTGGACCTACGAGACGCCGTTCCCCGCGATGACCGAGATCGCAGGCCATCTCGCCTTCTATCCCGACAAGGTGAAGATCGAGGAAGTGGCCTGAGCGCGAGACGCACTACACCCTGAATATCGTCAGTCCCAGGATCAACAGCACCAGGAAGATCACGACAAAGATATAGAACAGAATGCGGGCGATGTCGGCGGAGGCCGCGGATATCCCGGTAAAGCCGAGAATGCCGGCGATGATCGATATCACGAAGAAAACCAGCGCCCATTTCAGAAGTGTCACGGATCGTCCTCCAGCTCCGGCCGCGACAGCGGCGACATCGCTGACTAAACTTCGGCCGGTAACGGAAAGTTCCTAGTCGGGCTTCCGTGGTACCGCTGTTGCGCTTGAGTTGGGCCACCGACACCCTAAATCTCGTCTCAGCGGTGCGGTGGTGCCAATGCGGTCGCAGCAATTAACCCTTGCTGAATGCGATTGCTGGCGGCAACATTTCAACCAGCAACAGCTGACCGGGGGCGTGTTGTGACTTCTATTTCGGATTCGATCGCACCGGCTGGAGTTCATGCGGCACCAGCGGCCAAGGCGCGCAACATGGCGCTTGACCGTGCGCGCACCTTCCTGACGCTGATTGTGCTGCTTCACCATGCCGTGATCCCGTACACCTATTTCGGTCATACCGATCCGAAGTTCTTCATCGGCTTCGACATGATCGTGCTCGCCACCGACAGTTTCTTCATGGCGATGTTTTTCTTCCTGTCGGGGCTGTTCGTTTGGCCGGGACTCACGCGCAAAGGCCCGTTTGACCAACTGCGCGATCGCCTGATCCGGCTCGGCCTGCCGTTCGTCATCTGCGCCTTCACCGTCATCCCGATCGCCTACTATGCCATCTCGCTGCGCCAGCATCCGGAGGTCGGCTTCTCGCAATACTGGTGGACGACCATCACTGTCGGACCGTGGCCGAGCGGACCGATCTGGTTCCTCTGGGTGCTGCTCAGCTTCGACGTGATTGCAAGCCTCGTGTTTCTGGTGTCACCCAAAGCGCTCGATCCGATCAATCGCCTCTCGCAGCAGGGACGTGACGACCCTGCCAGGTTCTTCCTGGTGATGCTTGCCGTCACCGCCGTGCTCTACATTCCCGGACGAATCCACTTCGGAGCGGGGAGCTGGTTCGAGTTCGGCCCGTTCTCGGTCCAGCATGGCCGCGTGCTGCTCTACGCCTCTTACTTCTTTTTCGGCGCGGGCATTGGCTTGGCGAACTTGAATGGCGGAGTCCTTGCCCCGGATGGCCGGTTGGCGAAGAGCAGCTGGGGCTGGATCGCAGTCTCCCTCGTTCCCTACTGCGGCATGTGGGGGCTGATCTACATCAAGCGCCAGATCCTGGGGAATCCCGTTGATCTGCCGGATTGGTATGAGGGCATCTACGGCCTCTTCTTCGCGTGGTTCTCAATCTCGATCATGTTCACCATCCTGGCCTACTTCCTGCGCTTCAAGCGCGCAGGCTGGAGCATCCTCGATCCAATGCAGCCGGATGCCTTCGGCATGTTCCTGGTGCATTACCCGATCGCGCTTTGGCTGCAATATTGGATGTTCGATTATGATTGGCCGGCGATTGCCAAGGCGCTGATCGCCTTCGTGCTGACGGTCCTGCTGAGCTGGGGCGCGACCTTCCTGCTCCGCAAGATCCCGGGTGCGAACCAGGTGCTGTAGCGGCGTCCTTGGCATCAAACCTGCATTACCGCGTGCAGGGAGGCGCGTCCGACGGACTTTGCCAACAAGGACACAGCAATGGGACTAGCCGCAATCTTGGTCGCAACCGCCCTCAGCCTCACCATGCTTGTCGCGGTGGCGGACCTGCCATGAACCCGGCCAAGCTTCAGGCGCCAAGCTTCAGGCCTGGCTGGCGCCGCTCATATAGGCCGGAAGCCAGGCTTCGAATGCGGCCTTGAGCGAGGCGATCGAGACCTCGTCCTCGCCAGCGATCACAATCGCGTCACCGCCTGTCGTGCCGATCCGCGTGCAGGGCACGCCCGCACCGCGCATCTTCGCCAGCACCAGCCCCGCCTCCGTTTCCGGCACGGTCACGAGATAACGCGCCTGGTCCTCGCCGAACCAATAGGCATGCGGCACGATCGCAGCCGGTGCGGCCATCACGCGCGCGCCGATGCCGCTCGCGATGCCCATCTCGGCCAGGGCAATCAGCAGACCTCCATCGGAGAGATCATGCACGGCCGTGGCCGTGCCCGAGTGAATCATTCCGCGCACAACATCGCCGTTGCGCTTCTCGGCGGCCAGATCGACCGGCGGCGGGGCACCCTCCTCGCGACCGCAGACGTCGCGCAGATACACGGATTGCCCAAGCCACCCGTGGGTGTCGCCGATCAGGAGGATCGCCTCGCCTTCGGCCTTGAACGCGAGCGAGGCGGATTTGGTAAAATCCTCGAGCAGGCCAACGCCGCCGATCGAAGGCGTCGGCAGGATGGCGCGGCCGTTGGTCTCGTTGTAGAGCGAGACGTTGCCGGACACGACGGGGAAGTCCAGGGTGCGGCAGGCTTCCGAAATGCCCTGGAGGCAGCCGACGAACTGGCCCATGATCTCTGGCCGCTCCGGATTGCCGAAATTGAGATTGTCGGTGATCGCAAGCGGCCGCCCGCCGACCGCGGTGATGTTACGCCAGGCTTCCGCCACCGCCTGCTTGCCGCCCTCGAACGGGTCGGCCTCGCAATAGCGCGGCGTCACGTCGACGGTGAGCGCCAGGCCCTTCGGCCCGTTTTCCACGCGCACCACCGCAGCGTCCCCGCCGGGACGCTGCACGGTGTTGCCGAGGATGACGTGATCATATTGCTCCCACACCCAGCGCCTGGAGCACAGCTCGGGCGTTCCGATCAGCTTCTCGAGTGCCGCCGCGTTGCTCATCGGCGGCGTGACGTCGCGCGCGTGGACGATCGGCAACGCAGGCGAAGGCACATGCGGACGATCGTAGACCGGCGCCTCGTCGCCGAGCTCCTTGATCGGCAGGTCGGCCATGATGTCGCCGCCATGCTTGACGCGGAAACGCTTGCTCGGCGTGGTGTAGCCAACCACTGCGAAATCGAGGCCCCACTTTTTGAAGATCGCCTCGGCCTCTTTTTCCTTCTCGGGCTTGAGCACCATGAGCATGCGCTCTTGGCTTTCCGAGAGCATCATCTCATAGGCGCTCATGCCGGTTTCGCGCGTCGGCACCGCGTCGAGATCGAGATCGACGCCGAGATCTCCCTTGGCGCCCATCTCGACCGCCGAGCAGGTCAGGCCCGCCGCGCCCATGTCCTGGATCGCGATCACGCAGCCCTTGGCCATGATCTCGAGGCAGGCTTCGAGCAGGAGCTTCTCGGCAAAGGGGTCGCCGACCTGCACGGTCGGGCGCTTCTCCGCGGAATCGTCGTCGAACTCGGCTGATGCCATCGAAGCACCGTGGATGCCATCGCGCCCGGTCTTCGAGCCCAGATAGACGATGGGCATGTTCACGCCGGAGGCTGCCGCATAGAAGATCTTGTCGGCGTCGGCGAGGCCGACCGCCATGGCGTTGACCAGGATGTTGCCGTCATAGCGGGTGTGGAATCGCACCTGACCACCGACCGTCGGCACGCCGAAGGAGTTGCCATAGCCGCCGACGCCTGCGACCACACCGGAGAGGAGATGCCGCGTCTTGGGATGCTCGGGGTCACCAAAGCTCAACGCATTGAGGCACGCAATCGGCCGTGCGCCCATGGTGAAGACGTCGCGCAGGATGCCGCCGACCCCGGTTGTCGCGCCCTGATACGGCTCGATATAGCTCGGGTGGTTGTGGCTCTCCATCTTGAACACCACCGCCTGACCGTCGCCGATGTCGATCACGCCGGCGTTCTCGCCAGGGCCCTGGATCACCCAGGGCGCCTTGGTCGGCAAGCCGCGCAAATGGATGCGGGAGGATTTGTACGAGCAGTGCTCGTTCCACATCGCCGAGAAGATGCCGAGTTCAGTGAAGGTCGGCACCCGCCCGATCAGCTTGAGAATCCGCTCATACTCGTCCGGCTTCAGGCCATGAGCGGCCACGAGTTCGGGGGTGATCTGCGGTTCGTTGCTTCGCATGTGGTCAGGGTCCCGCGGGAGCGATTATCGTCGTCTCCCCCTTTGCCAAAGGGAGGTAGGCTGGCGAACCCCACCGGCGGGGCTCGAATTCCGTCCGAAAGCCGTATTAGAAAGATCGGCGCGGCCGGAAAAGGCCTTTTAGGGCGCATTTTCCCACTGTCCAGAGCTTTGCCGGAAAGGCATGGGAACATTGGGGTTTGCGCAATTCGAACGGATCGGATTTAAGAAGCCGAACCCCGCTTTTGAAGGCCTTTTCCCTTGCACGACATCACCAAGCCCGCCCCCGTCCAGCGCCCCGACCTGCACGAGGCGACCGACGGCGAGTTCAAGGGCTGGCGCACCTGGACCCGCGACAGCTACGAGACCCACACCGGCCCGTTCTGGCACCGCTTGGAAGCCGATGGGCAGGTGCGCTGCGCATTCCGGGTCGAGAGGAAGCACCTCAACGGCTCCGGCAACGTCCATGGCGGCTGCTTCATGACGTTTGCGGATTACTGCCTCTTTGCACTCGCCAGCCACGAGCTGCGCGGACCGGCAGTCACCGTGTCATTCTCCAGCGAATTTCTCGATGCGGCACGCGAGGGCGAGTTGATCGAATGCACCGGCGAGGTCACGCGCGCGGGCGGCTCGCTGATTTTCGTTCGCGGCGAGCTGAAGTCCGGCGTCCGGCGCCTGTTCACCTTCTCCGGCACCATCAAGCGGGTGAAGCGGAGAGAGCCGGCAAGGGCGTGACCTTTACGGCCCTCTCCGCGCCCCCGCTGCCAGAGATTTGGTTCTGATTGAATCAGAACCAAATCTCTAGATTCTTATTTTGACGCGTTTTCTTCACGCGAACCGGTACCCACTTCGCTCGAAAACGCTCTACTGCATGCTGACCAGCGTCAGGTCGACGAACCACGACTGCGGCGACACAAAGCCCTTGATCTTCGGGCTCATCGCGCGCGGATTGAGGTCGTGGACGATGTAGAGCCAGGGCGGGTTGTCGACCAGCCGTTCATGCGCCTCACGATAGGCAGCTCGGATTACCTTCGGATCGGTCTCGACCTCGATCGACTTCAGCGCTTGGTCGAACAGATCGTCTTTCCACTGTTCGAAATTGAAGCCGTTAGGCGCAAAATTGGCCGACGAGAAATAGCGCGCCATGATGCCGGGATCGGACGAAGGCGACGACACGTTGAGCGCCATCGCACCTTGCAGGCTCGGGCTGTCGGGGGTTGCGCGCGCCGCGGTCAGCAGCACCTGCCATTCGACGACATCGTAATCCACGTCGACGCCGCAGGCCTCCTTCAGATTCTGCTGCAGATATTCGTTCATTGGCAGCGGCAGCATCTGGCCCGAGCCGGAGTTCGAGATCATCACCTTGAACTTGAGCGGCTTGGCGTCTGTGTAGCCGGCTTCGGCGAGCAACGCCTTGCCCTTGGCGGGATCGAATGTGTAGCGGTTCTCAGGCTTGCCGAAATCGGGATCGCTTGGCTTGAGCCAACCGACGGAAGGCTCTGCGGTACCATTGAGCAGCTCCACCAGGCCTTTGCGATCGATGCAGTAGTTCAAGGCCTGGCGCACCCGCACGTCCTTGAACGGGCTGTTGGTCGCGCCGATGTTGAACAGCCACGGCCAGTCATGCGGATACGAGCCGGTCGTGATGGCATAGCCCGCCGATTTCAGCGATTCAATCGCATCGGCCGGCGGCACCTCGATCCAGTCGACCTGCCCTGAGCGCAAGGCGGCGAGCCGCGAATTGGCCTCGGGAATCGGCATCAGCACGAGGTTGTCGACTTTTGCGAGCTTGCTCCTGTCCCAATACTGGTCCCAGCGCGCAAGATCAGCCTCCTGCCGCGGCACGATGCGCGTGATCTTGAAGGGACCGGTGCCTGCGGCGGGCAAGGTCGCGACCTTGGACCAGTCGTGACCGGCCTTTTCGAACGACGCGGGCGAGGTGAAGAGAATGTAGACCGCCATATAGGGGAAGTAGGACGCCGGCCGCGTCGTGCTGATCGCGACCGTGTAGTCGTCGACCTTCTTGTAACTTGCCATCAACGGCACGCGTGCCTTGGTGATCCCGGAGCTTGCGGGCTCGTATTGCGGGCTGTTCGAATTGAAATAGCGGTCCAGATTGAAGATCACGGCATCGGCGTTGAAATCGGTACCGTCATGGAATTTCACGCCATGGCGGAGATGGAAAACCCAGCTCTTGCCGTCCTCGGACTGCTCCCATTTTTCAGCCAAGCCCGGACGCAGTGTCGCGAGCTGGTCGGTGCGGGTGAGATCCCACAGCACGAGTCCCTCGAAGATCGGATAGCCCATGAACCGCATGCCCTCGAAACCATTATTGGGCATGCCGGTCGCGGTCGGAATATCGGCAGCGGTCATGCCGATGCGAAGCGTGGTCTCGGCACTTGCATCCTGGCTCAACAGAGCGATGGCGAGCGCGAAGGCGCCGATTGCCTGTCGAATGAGCATCTGAGATCTCCCGTCTAGCTGTCGCCTGCAGCGAACAGAAGTGCGGGAGCAAGTTTCAAGCCAGCCAGACCGGTTTAAACGATCCCCTGCATTGCACCGGTGCTGACGATACCGGCGGGGGACCTACGCCGCCTGGTCCAGATGCGCGACCAGACCTGCGAACAGGCCGCGACCGTCGGTGCAGCCCATGATGTCTTCGACGTGATTTTCCGGATGCGGCATCATGCCGAGCACATTGCCGGCGTCGTTGACAATGCCGGCGATCGAATGCGCGGCGCCGTTGATGTTGGCGGCTTCGTCAACCACGCCGTCCGGCGAGCAGTAGCGGTAGAGCACCCGCCCCTCGCCTTCGAGACGCTTGAGCGTTTCTTCGTCGGCCTCGTAATTGCCCTCGCCGTGGGCGACGGGCACGCGGATCACCTGGCCTGCGTTGTAGCCGCGCGTGAACGGCGTGTCGGAGCGTTCGACCCGCAGATGCACGTCATGGCAGATGAATTTCAGCCGCGCATTGCGCATCAACACGCCCGGCAACAGCCCGGATTCGCACAGGATCTGGAAGCCGTTGCAGACGCCGAGCACGAGGCCACCCTTGGCCGCGTAGTCGCGCACCGCGTCCATGATCGGCGCCCGCGCCGCGATCGCCCCACAACGCAGGTAATCGCCATAGGAGAAGCCGCCGGGCACCACAACGAGATCGGTGCCTGCGGGCAGCGATGTCTCCGCGTGCCAGACCATCGCAGGTTCGTGACCCGAAATGAGCCTGAGCGCGCGCGCCATGTCGCGCTCACGATTGATGCCGGGGAAGACGAGGATGGCGGCTTTCATCATGCAGTCAGCTCAGGAGTTCGACCCGATAATTCTCGATCACGGTGTTGGCGAGCAGCTTGTCGGCGGCTTCCTTCAGCGCGGCTTCCGCCTTGTCGCGGTCGCCACTGGCGAGCTCGATGTCGAACACCTTGCCCTGGCGGACGCTGGCGACGCCATCGACACCCAGCGACTTCAGCGCGCCTTCGATGGCTTTGCCTTGCGGATCGAGAATGCCCGATTTCAGCGTGACGGTGACACGTGCTTTCACGCTATTTCCCCTTAGCTCTTAACCAGCACCGGGCCCGAGCCCGCGGGCCGCTCGTTTTCCATGAGGATGCCGAGCCGCTTTGCCACTTCGGTGTAAGCCTCCAGCAGGCCGCCTAGGTCGCGGCGGAAACGGTCCTTGTCGAGCTTCTCGTTGGACTTGATGTCCCACAGCCGGCACGAATCAGGCGAGATCTCATCGGCGACGATGATTCGCATCATCTCGTTCTCGAACAGCCGCCCGCATTCCATCTTGAAATCGACCAGGCGGATGCCGATGCCGAGGAAAAGGCCGGTCAAGAAATCGTTGACGCGGATGGCAAGGGCCATGATGTCGTCGATCTCCTGCGGGGTGGCCCAGCCGAAGGCGGTGATGTGCTCTTCCGACACCATGGGATCGTTGAGCTGGTCGTTCTTGTAGTAGAACTCGATGATCGAGCGCGGCAGCTGCGTGCCCTCCTCGATCCCGAGCCGCTGCGACAGCGAGCCGGCGGCGACATTGCGCACCACCACCTCCAGCGGCACGATCTCGACCTCGCGAATCAGCTGCTCGCGCATGTTGAGGCGGCGGATGAAGTGGGTCGGCACCCCGATGTCGTTGAGGTGCTGGAACAGGTACTCCGAAATCCGGTTGTTGAGGACGCCCTTGCCCTCGATCACCTGATGTTTCTTGGCATTGAACGCGGTCGCATCGTCCTTGAAGTGCTGGATCAGGGTACCCGGCTCCGGTCCTTCATAGAGGACCTTGGCCTTGCCTTCATAAATGCGACGTCGACGGCTCATTGGGATGTACCGTGTGTTGTTGAAATCCATGAATCTGGTGTGCTCCGGGTGACTGGGATTACAACCCACGACGGAGCTGCCGTGGTGGCCTGGAACCCTGGGAAACAGAACAAGAACCGAGCCTTTAGGCAACCTATCCGATTGCCCTATCAAGCACAATCGATCCGGCCCTTTCGGGGCGAGTTTTACCCCCTTCCGCTCACCTTTGCCTGCGGCCTTCTGGCCGTTGTTTCAGCTAGTCATTCCAGATATCTAGTTCCGCAACGGCCCTCGCGCAATGACGCGCCCGGTGTCATTGTTGCGGGCCGATTTCAGGACTGAGGCGGGGAACCTTGCCCATGACCACTTTCGACAAGCGCGAAGAAGCCTTCGAGACCCAGTTCGTCCATGACGAAGAGCTGAAATTCAAGGCCGAGGCCCGCCGCAACAAGATGCTCGGTCTGTGGGCGGCGGAAAAGCTTGGACTGAGCGGCGATGCCGCCGCCGATTATTCCAGGGCCATCGTCACCGCCGAGATCGATGCCGCGAGTGACGAAGGCGTGGTCCGCAAGATCATGGCCGACCTCGCCGCCAAGGGCGTTACCGTCACCGAAACCGAGCTTCGCGCCAGGATGAATGAGCTGCTCGCGGCGGCTGTGGCGCAGATCAAGGCGGGGGTTTAGAGGTCCGCCGCGGCGTCATTGCGAGCGAAGCGAAGCAATCCAGGGCCACGCACGCGACTCTGGATTGCTCACATGGGGATTGAGGATGTCAAGGAGGTTGTCAGCTCTTTGTTCGATTGTGCGCCAGCTCTTCGTCCCGACCATGGAGCTGTGACGATGGCGCGCGCAGGTCAAGTCAAGGCCGGCCCGTAGGGC
>DASREP010000022.1:0-76222 GCA_035652015.1 Bradyrhizobium sp.
CTTCAAGATCCCGACCGACAAGATCCGCGAAGTGATCGGCACCGGCGGCAAGGTGATCCGCGAGATCGTGGAAAAGACCGGCGCCAAGATCAACATCGAGGACGACGGCACGGTGAAGGTCGCCTCCAACGACGGCGAGGCCATGAAGGCCGCGATCAAGTGGATCAAGTCGATCACCTCGGAGCCCGAGGTCGGCCAGATCTACGACGGCACCGTGGTCAAGGTAATGGAGTTCGGCGCCTTCGTGAACTTCTTCGGTTCCAAGGACGGTCTGGTCCATATCAGCCAGCTCGCCGCCAGCCGCGTGCAGAAGACTTCCGACGTCGTCAAGGAAGGCGACAAGGTCAAGGTCAAGCTGCTCGGCTTCGACGATCGCGGCAAGACGCGGCTGTCGATGAAAGCGGTCGACCAGGCCACCGGCGAGGACCTCGAGGCCAAGCAGAAGACCGAAGCCCCCGCGCCGCGCGAAGCCGCGGGCGAGTGAGCGGTTCGACCAGCGAGAAAAAGAAAGGGCGGCTGAAAAGCCGCCCTTTTTGTTTGTGCTTATTGCTGCGGTCGTTGCGCTCGGTGGAGCCTCTCTCACCGCTGTCGTCGCCCGGCTTGACCGGGCGACCCAGTATTCCAGAGACGCCGGTGCTTGAACTCGATAGGCCTCGGGTTACTGGATCCCCCGCTTTCGCGGGGGATGACGAGCTGAGTGTGGGGCGGCGCCCTCTCGCGATTATGCCGCCAGATCAAACCGATCCGCGTTCATCACCTTGTCCCAGGCCGCGACGAAGTCGTTCACGAACTTCTGCTTCGAATCGGCGCAGGCGTAGACTTCGGCGAACGCCCGCAGCTGCGAGTGCGAGCCGAAGATGAGGTCGACGCGCGTGCCGGTCCACCTGGGTTGCTTGGTCTTGCGGTCGTGGCCCTCATAGGCACCATCGGCGGTCGGCTGCCACTCGGTGCGCATGTCGAGCAGGTTGACGAAGAAGTCGTTGGTCAACGTTCCCGGCTTGTCGGTGAAGACCCCGTGCTTGGAGCCGCCGAAATTGGCGCCGAGCACCCGCAGCCCGCCGACAAGCGCCGTCAACTGCGGCGCAGTCAGCGTCAGCAATTGTGCGCGGTCGACCAGGGCTTCCTCCGGCTGCATGAACTGCCGCTTGCTGCTGACGTAATTGCGGAAGCCATCGGCCCGCGGTTCCAGCGGCGCGAAGGAGGCCGCGTCGGTCTGCTCGGCCGACGCATCCATGCGGCCCGGCGTGAAGGGCACCTTCACATCGGTTCCGCCATCCTTGGCCGCCTTCTCGACGGCGGCAGCGCCGGCGAGAACGATCAGGTCGGCGAGCGAGATCTTCTTGCCGCCGGACTGCGCCGCGTTGAACTCCTTCTGGATCGCTTCGAGCTTGCCGAGCACCTTGGAGAGCTGGGCCGGCTGGTTGACCTCCCAGTCCTTCTGCGGGCTCAAGCGAATGCGCGCGCCGTTGGCGCCGCCACGCTTGTCGGAGCCGCGGAAGGTCGAGGCCGACGCCCAGGCCGTGGACACCAGCTCGGACACCGACAGACCCGAGGCCAGCACCTTGGCCTTCAGCGCGGCAATGTCCTGCTCATTGACCAGCGGATGATCGACGGCGGGAATCGGATCCTGCCAGATCAGCGTCTCCTTCGGCACCAGCGGGCCGAGGTAGCGCGCGACTGGGCCCATGTCGCGATGGGTGAGCTTGAACCAGGCGCGGGCGAAGGCGTCCGCGAACTGATCCGGATGCTCCATGAAGCGTCGCGAGATCTTCTCATAGGCCGGATCGAAGCGCAGGGAGAGGTCGGTGGTGAGCATGGTCGGCACGCGCTTCTTCGACTTGTCGAAGGGATCCGGGATCGACGCCTCGGCGCCCTTGGCCTGCCACTGCTGCGCACCTGCCGGGCTCTTGGTCAGCTCCCATTCGTATTTGAACAGGTTCTCGAAGAAGTAATTGCTCCATTTGGTCGGGGTCTGCGACCAGATGACCTCGGGCCCGCCGGTGATCGCGTCGGCGCCGACACCGGTGCCGAACTTGCTCTTCCAGCCGAGGCCCTGCTCCTCCAGCGCACCGCCCTCAGGCTCGGGGCCGATCAGCGACGGATCGCCCGCGCCGTGGGTCTTGCCGAAGGTGTGGCCGCCGGCGATCAGCGCGACGGTCTCCTCGTCGTTCATGGCCATGCGGAAGAAGGTCTCGCGGATGTCCTTGGCCGCCGCGACCGGGTCCGGCTTGCCGTTCGGCCCTTCCGGATTGACGTAGATGAGGCCCATCTGCACCGCGCCGAGCGGTTCGGAGAGCTGGCGCTCGCCGCTGTAGCGCTCGTCGCCGAGCCAGGTTCCCTCCGGACCCCAGTACAGTTCCTCGGGCTCCCAGACATCGGCGCGGCCGCCCGCAAAGCCGAAGGTCTTGAAGCCCATCGACTCCAAGGCGACGTTGCCGGCGAGCACCATCAGGTCCGCCCAAGAGATCTTCTTGCCGTATTTCTGCTTGATCGGCCACAGGAGCCGGCGCGCCTTGTCGAGGTTGGCGTTGTCAGGCCAGCTGTTGAGCGGCGCGAAGCGCTGCTGACCGGCCCCGGCGCCGCCACGGCCGTCGGTGATGCGGTAGGTGCCGGCGGAGTGCCAGGCCATGCGGATCATCAGACCGCCGTAATGGCCGAAATCGGCCGGCCACCAGTCCTGCGACTCCGTCATCAGCGCGGTGAGGTCCTTGATCACGGCGTTGAGATCGAGGCTCTTGAACTCCTTGGCGTAGTCGAACGCCTCGCCCATCGGATCGGACAGTTTCGAGTGCTGGTGCAGGACACTCAGGTCGAGCTGGTCCGGCCACCAGTCACGGTTGGTGTGTCCGCGTGTGCCCGTGAACGGGCATTTGGTTTTGTCATCCATTGTCTTTCTCCTCCGGTAGTCCTGCTCCGGGCGGCTGCAATCTACGCAGGCCCACCCATCAGGTGAAATCGGTTTTCATGATCGGCGCGATCAGCAATTCTGATCGAGGATATCGACCTCGATCGCCATATCCTACTGCCGCTTTCGTATACTCGGATCGCCAAATCTTGGAAAGCGATGGAGTGCGACGCCGCGCTTGTCAGCTTTGCGACAAATGCGACAGAACCGCGACGTTTCGCCTCGCATCGCGTTGAATTGACATCTACGCTCGCGACGCATTGCAGACTGGCTCGAAGCCGAAAGAGTTTGATCGATGAATATCCGACCGGCCCGCGCTGACGAATATGACGAGGTCGCCCGCATCTGGATGGAGAGCTGGGTGTCCACCGGGCTCGAACAGGCGAGCAATTTCCTGCTGGCAAAACTGCGTGCACGCGTGCCGCAGGAGATCGAGAAAGGCTGGACGCTTTTCGTCGCCGACGACAACGGCGCGCTCGCGGCCATGCTGGCGCTCCATGTGCCAAAGCTCTATCTCGACCAGCTGTTCGTCGCGCCGGCCTGGCAGGGCCGCTCGCTTGGCCGCGAGCTGCTCGCCTTCACGCGAACGCAGCTGCCGGACGAAATCGTCCTGCGCTGCGTGCGCGAGAATGAAAAGGCCTGGCGCTGGTACGAGCGCGAGGGTTTCGTGCTGGAAAAGGAGCAGGTCGAGCCGATGACCGGGTTTATGATGAAGCACTATCGGTGGAAGAGAGGAAACAACACATGATGCAGCTCTACTGGTCGCCGCGCTCACGCTCATTCTCGGCGCTCTGGCTGATGGAAGAGACGGGCAAGCCCTACGAGCGCGTGCTGACCGACATATCGACCGGTGCGCAGCGGCGGGCGGAATATCTTGCGATCAATCCGATGGGCAAGGTGCCGGCGCTGAAGGATGGCGAGGCCACGATCGCGGAATCAGCCTGCGCCTATGTCGCCGAACGCTATCCCGACGCCAGGCTCGCCCCGCCGCTCGGCGATCCCTTGCGCGCAAAATATCTGCAATGGCTGTTCTTCGCGCCCGGCTGCATCGAGCCCGCGATGGTGCAGATCGCGACCAAGCTGGAGATGAATCCGGTCTCGGCCGGCTGGGGCGACGCGCAGCGGGTGTTCGACGTGCTCGATGTCGCGCTTGAAAAAGGCCCCTGGATTCTCGGCGAGAATTTCTCGGCGGCCGACATCGCGATCGGCTCGGCGCTGAACTTCTCCGTGCGGCTGTTCAAGATGGTGCCGTCACGCCCGACCTTCGATGCCTACATCGCCCGCTGCGTCGCCCGGCCCGCCTTCCAGCGCGCGGAGAAGCTCGCAGCGGGCTAGACCGGTGCACGCCGCAAATGCGCCGGTCTCGGGTTTGCCCGAGACCGGCGCCTGTCAAAGGCGAGGTTGGCGCGACCGCTTGCGAATGCAGCAAACCCGTTCTAGTTTGCATTCGCAGTTGCCTCAACTTCAGTTCATCAGGTCATGTTGCGTAGCTTTGCCGTCAGGGTCTTGTTCGTGTCATGTTTCGCATTCGCCGCTCAGGCCCAATCGCCTTCACCGAATGCCCCCGCAACATCGACGCCCCAACCGGTCGCAAAAAAGCCGGTTGCCAAAAGGTCCGCGCCAAAAGCCAAGGCAGCTGTGAAGCAGCCGGCCGCTGCTGAAACCGGTCCCTGCCGGCTCGGCGTGATCTCGGCGCTTGGCGATCAGTTTGCCGTCCAGCATTTCGGGCTGACCATATTCGAGAACAAGGAAGACAGGGTCCCAGTCGCGGATTGGCGGCTTGACGATCTGGCGCTTGCGCGCGTTCGTGCCGCGACGGGTTCTGATCCCTCAATCCATGGAATTACCTATCCCAAAGGTGCGTTCGAGCCGTTCTACAATCCGAAATCCGTACTCCTTCGTGCTGAGAGCGAGCGTTTGCCGGACATCGTCAGGAGCATCACGACGAACGCGCATTGTGACCGCTATCTTATCGTGATGCGGACCAAGGGAGAGCTTCCCGGGACTCACATGGTGCTCGACGGCATCGGCACCTATGACCAGGGCATCGGCTCGACGTTCAAGCACTCCCATCTGTTCGCAAATATCTTCCTCGTGCTCCTCAACGGCACGACCTACGAGACGATCAGCCGGCCTTTCGCGAATTTCGGCGCCCATTTTGCCGATGGCCTCAGGCTGACCGAGGACCCGCTGACCAGATTGGACAACTCGCTCTTTCCTGACCCGCCCGAGACCGCTTCAAGCAGCTCGACCCTTCGCGATCGGACGCGCGAACTGGTCGCAGCAACGCTTGACAAGGAGCTGCCAGGCTATCTCAAGCCGGATTAATGCGGCGGGAAACCTGCCTGCGCCCGCCGTCGCCATGTTCACGGTGCCTTCACCGCGAAGCAGACCAGCCGGCGTTCCGAAAACGGCGAACGTTTGCCCGCTATGGATCACTCCCCGTCGAGCTTGTCCGGGCGGGGCTGCAGGATGATGTTGAAGCCACTGTCGACATAATGCGTCTCGCCGGTGACGCCGCCGGAGAGATCGGAGAGCAAATACAGCGCCGAGCCGCCGAGCTCGTCGAGCGTGACGCCGCGGCCGAGCGGCGAATGTTTCTGCTGAAAGGCGAACATCGCGCGCGAATCGCCGATCACCGACCCCGCGAGCGTGCGCACGGGCCCGGCCGAGATGGCGTTGACGCGAATGCCCTGGCCGCCAAAATCGGCGGCGAGGTAGCGCACCGA
This sequence comes from Bradyrhizobium sp., assembly GCA_035652015.1. Lineage (GTDB taxonomy): Bacteria > Pseudomonadota > Alphaproteobacteria > Rhizobiales > Xanthobacteraceae > Bradyrhizobium. The sequence continues at coordinate 5,635 of DASREP010000022.1, forward strand.
CGCCTCCAGCGCCGCTTTCGCAACACCCATGACGTTATAGTTGGGCATCGCGCGCTGCGAAGCGCCGTAAGTCAGCGTGATCATCGAGCCGCTACCGCCGGTCATCAATTCGGCCGCGCGCTTCGCAACTTCCGTGAATGAGAAGCAGGAAACCAGCATGGTGCGCGAGAAATTGTCCCGCGTGGTGTCGGCGTAGCGGCCGCGCAGCTCGTTCTTGTCGGTGAAGCCGATGGCGTGGACCAGAAAATCCAGCCGGTCCCATTTCTCGCGCAACGCCGCGAACACGGCCTCGACGCTTGCGAGATCCTCGACGTCGCAAGGCAGCACGATGTCGGAGCCGAGCTGCTCGGCGAGCGGCTTGAGCCGTTTGGCCTGCGCGTCGCCCTGATAGGTGAAGGCCATCTCGGCACCATGGCCGCCCAGCGTCCTGGCAATGCCCCAGGCGATCGAATGGTCGTTGGCAATGCCCATGACCAGGCCACGCTTGCCTTGCATCAACCCCTGCATCGTCTCTGCACTCTCTCTGTCGTCATGCCCGGGTTTGCGGGGTTTCAAACATGGACGGCCGGGCCTTCGCCTCGCCTGAGGGGCTTCGGCCCCGCAGGCGGGACAAGCCCGGCCATCACAGTGAAACAGAAGGTTCGGGCCACGAAAGAAGCTTAAGTATCCAGCCGCTTGAAGACCAGCGTGGCGTTGGTGCCGCCGAAGCCGAAGGAGTTCGACATCACGGTGCCGAGCCTGGCATTGTCGATGCGCTTGCGCACGATCGGCATGTCGGCAAACACCGGATCAAGCTCGGTGATATGGGCGCTCTCGCAGATGAAGCCGTTGTTCATCATCAGGAGCGAATAGATCGCCTCCTGCACGCCCGTGGCGCCCAGCGAATGCCCGGTGAGCGCCTTGGTCGCGGAGATCGGCGGGCACTTCTCGCCGGTGCCGAACACCTTGCGGATCGCCTCGATCTCCGGCGGATCGCCGGCCGGCGTCGAGGTCGCGTGCGGATTGATGTAGTCGATCCTGGTCTTTACGGTCGACAGCGCCATCTTCATGCAGCGCTCGGCGCCCTCGCCCGACGGCGCCACCATGTCGTAGCCGTCCGAGGTTGCACCGTAACCGACGATTTCGCCATACATGCGCGCGCCGCGCGCCTTGGCATGTTCCAGCTCTTCCAGCACCAAGACGCCCGCACCGCCCGCGATCACGAAGCCGTCGCGGCTGATGTCGTAGGGGCGCGAAGCCGTGGCCGGCGTGTCGTTGTATTTGGAGGACATCGCGCCCATGGCGTCGAACAGCACCGACAGCGTCCAGTCGAGCTCCTCGCAGCCGCCGGCAAAAATCATGTCCTGCTTGCCGTACTGGATGATCTCATAGGCATTGCCGATGCAGTGATTGGAGGTCGCGCAGGCCGAGGAGATCGAATAGTTGACGCCCTTGATCTTGAACCAGGTCGCCAGCGTCGCAGACGCGGTCGACGACATCGCCTTCGGCACTGCGAAAGGTCCGACCTTCTTCGGCCCCTTGGTCCGGGTGATGTCGGCCGCTTCCACAAGCGTGCGCGTCGACGGTCCGCCGGAGCCCATGATGATGCCGGTGCGCTCGTTGGAGACGTCCGACGGCTCAAGCCCGGCGTCCTGGATCGCCTGCTCCATGGCGACGTGATTCCAAGCGGCGCCCTGGCCGAGGAAGCGCATGGCGCGGCGATCAATCACGCCGGCCGGATCGAGTGTCGGCGCGCCCTGCACCTGCGACCGAAAGCCGAGCTCGGCATATTTCTCGGCGCGCGAGATTCCGGATTTCGCCTCATGGAGACTCGCAAGCACTTCCTGGGTGTTGTTTCCGATGGACGAGACAATTCCCATCCCCGTGATGACAACCCGCCTCATGTCCCGCCTCGCCTGCCGTTACGTCCCTTAAGTCCTTGTGCAACCTGTTCCGGTTCAACCCGGCGCCGTGCCCTGCTTGAACAGGCCGACCTTCAAATCCTTGGCGCGATAGATAATCACGTCATCGACGGAAAGCCACCCGTCGGCAATACCCAGCACCAGCTTTGAGCGCATCACGCGCTTGATATCGACGTTGTACACAACCTTGCGCGCATCAGGCAGCACCTGGCCGCCGAATTTGAGCTCGCTGAGACCCAGCGCGCGGCCGCGCCCCTCACCGCCGATCCAGCCGAGATAGAAACCGACCATCTGCCAGAGCGCATCGAGGCCGAGGCAGCCCGGCATCACGGGATCGTTCTTGAAGTGGCAGCCAAAGAACCAGAGGTCCGGCTTCACGTCGAGCTCGGCGCGCACCAGCCCCTTGCCGAATTCGCCGCCGGTATCGGAAATGTCCGTGATGCGGTCGAACATGAGCATCGGAGGCAGCGGCAACTGGGCATTGCCTGGACCGAACATCTCGCCGCGGGCGCAAGCCAGCAAATCCTCATATTCGTAGCCGGAGCGCCGGTTGAGCATGTGACAATCAGCCTTTCGAATTCCCGCGTGAGCTCTCATTGACCGAGAGGACCCTGATCCACTCACCATGCGCACCGGACATTATCGAGGCGCGGATCGGCAGATCGACCTCGGTCCCGTCGGGACGCGCCAATTCGCGCCCGGGCCGCTATCGGTGGTCGGAGTCCGCGCGCTCTCTAACACAGGCCTTGCAGCGGTCAAAGCGCACCTTGGGAATAAAATTGCCCCATGGGACCTATAGTTCCGCAGATGGCAGGTCTGCGCCATTCCAGTTGCGAAAAACTTGCATCTGGGGAATTAGCCCAATATATTTCGGGCTGTAGTCAAATAGCCAGCCGGTGGTTGACGTGGAAATGTATGACAAGGCGGCCCGTCCAAGCGGGGAGGCCGCCCCCTCCGCGGCCCTCGAGAAGGGTCGGCAGCCGTCCATGACCGGCTGCCCCTGGCATGACGTCAACGAAATGCTGCAGTCAGCGGGCCTGCGGCCGACCCGGCAACGCATGGCGCTGGGCTGGCTGTTGTTCGGCAAGGGCGCCCGGCATCTGACCGCGGAAATGCTCTATGAGGAGGCGACGCTGGCCAAGGTGCCGGTGTCGCTGGCGACCGTCTACAATACGCTGAACCAGCTGACCGATGCCGGCCTGCTGCGCCAGGTCAGCGTCGACGGCACCAAGACCTATTTCGACACCAACGTCACCACCCACCATCACTTCTATCTCGAGCACAATCACGAGCTGGTCGACATTCCCGACCCGAGCCTGGCGCTATCCAAGATGCCAGATGTGCCCGATGGCTACGAGATCTCCCGCATCGACATGGTCGTGCGCCTGCGCAAGAAGCGCTGAGCTCCCGCTCTCTCCACACGTCGTCCCGGCGAAGGCCGGGACCCATACCGCGGAATTTATCTGTGGTGCACGGTGGACGACGTCCTTCGCAAGAACTGCGCCCTGGGGCTATGGGTCCCGGCCTTCGCCGGGACGACCAAGATCATCAATTCACCTGCTCGTCGGCGTAGACGCCCCACAGCCGCTGCTGCTCAATCCAGCCGTCAAACCCCTTGCCGTCGATGTGGCACCAGTGCTGATCGCACTTCTTGACTTGGGCGACGACGCCAACCTGCAGGCGGGCGGTCACGGCGCTGTCGGTGTCGGCATTCTCGTGCACTGCGGCGAGATCGTCCTTGTTCTTCATGGTGACCACAGCGGTGCGGCGGCCTGACAGCAGGGAGTGATAGACCCAGCCTTCGGCGCCTTCGGAATCGCGCACGCGGCGCCAATTCTCGAATTCGGCGGTAATTTCGACCGGAAGGCCGGCGCGGGTATAGACCCAGGCGACATCATTGTCCTTGGTGGGGCCAGCACGGACATTCACGTGATCTGACTTCAGGCTGACATAACGGGGGACGGGCAGGCCGCTTGCGGTCACCGCGACATCTTTTGCAGAAAATCCTGTCGTAACCGAAGCCCCAAGCCAGCCACCCACCAGCACCGCGACCACACAGATACGCCCCAACGCCATTTCCACTCGTCTCCTGCCGAGAACAGTTCAACCCGCTTCCCCGAGCTGAAATTCCTAAAGAAACCTTCGCCTGATCCCCTTTGGTGCCGCCCCGCTGGGTCGCGGCTCGTTGGCGGCCTTAACCTGTCAGGGGTTCTTGTCTGGCTTCTTGTCTTGGCGTCCCCTTCTGCTAGAGAGGACGGAACACGTCAAAGCCAAGACGCCAAGTCAAGATGCGCCCGAAGCCCGCTGGCGAACCCCAGCGGGAACATCGGGAACCCCTGAAGGAAACGCCCGGACCAAGCGGCAATGGCAGTGTCGAACAACCGGGTTAATGAGGCCTGAACGGCTTCACGAGTGCAGGCCATGTCGGTGAAGAAAAAACCTCTCGTCGTCGTCACCCGCAAGCTGCCGGATTCGATCGAGACCCGCATGCGCGAGTTGTTCGACGCGCGACTCAATCTCGACGATACGCCAATGACGGCCGAGCAGATCGCGGAGGCCGTGCGCACCGCCGATGTGCTGGTGCCGACGGTGACCGACCATATCGGCGAAAGCATTCTCAAAGCCGAGGACTGCAAGGTCCGCCTGATCGCGAATTTCGGCAATGGCGTCGACAATATCGACGTCACTGCTGCGCATGCCCGCGGCATCACGGTCACCAACACGCCGAAGGTATTAACCGAAGATACCGCCGACATGACCATGGCGCTGATCCTCGCCGTGCCGCGGCGCATGATCGAGGGATCGCTGATCCTGACCGAAGGGCGAAACTGGCCGGGCTGGTCGCCGACCTGGATGCTCGGCCATCGCATCGGCGGCAAACGCCTCGGCATCGTCGGCATGGGCCGCATCGGCCAGGCGGTCGCACGCCGTGCGCGCGCGTTCGGGCTGCAGATCCATTACCACAACCGTCGTCCGGTGGCGCCGCAGATCGCCGAGGAGCTCGGGGCCACCTATTGGGAAAGCCTCGACCAGATGCTGGCGCGGATGGACATCATCTCGGTGAACTGCCCGCATACGCCGGCAACTTTCCACCTGCTCTCCGCGCGGCGCCTCAAACTGATCCGCAAGGACGCCTATGTCGTCAACACCGCGCGCGGCGAGATCATCGACGAGGACACGCTGGTCAAGCTGATCGAAGCCGGCGATATCGGCGGCGCGGGTCTTGACGTCTACGAGAACGAGCCGGCGGTCAGCCCGAAGCTGGTGCGGCTCGCGAAAGCCGGCAAGGTGACGCTGCTGCCGCATATGGGCTCGGCCACCATCGAGGGCCGTGTCGAGATGGGCGAGAAGGTGATCATCAACATCCGCACCTTCCTCGACAACCACAAGCCCCCGGACCGCGTGCTGCCAAGCATGTTGTAGCGTTCAGCCGCCTCGTCATTGCGAGCGAAGCGAAGCAATCCAGGGCCACGCAGACGACCCTGGATTGCCTCGTCGCTTTGCTCCTCGCAATGACGGAGGAGAGAGAGTAGCGCACATAACCCCTTCCTTGGGTTTATGGCTCCCGGCTTTCGCCGGGACGACAGCGAAGAGAGCGCCTGCTATCCGTGCAGCTTCTCCAGCTCCTTCAGGATCGCCTCGCCCATCTGCGTTGTGCTCGCCGGCGTCGTGCCTTCCGACTTGATGTCGGCGGTGCGCAGGCCGCTCGCAAGCACCGCGGCAATGGCGGCGTCGAGCTTGTCGGCAAGCGCCCCCATGTCGAACGAATAGCGCAGCGCCATGCCGAAGGAGGCCAGCATCGCGATCGGGTTGGCAAGGCCCTTGCCGGCGATATCGGGCGCCGAGCCGTGCACCGGCTCGTACAGCGCCTTGCGCGTCTTGCTGATGGCATCGACCTCGCCGAGCGAGGCCGACGGCAGCATGCCGAGCGAACCCGTGAGCATGGCGGCGATATCGGAGAGCATGTCGCCGAACAGATTGTCGGTGACAATGACATCGAACTGCTTCGGCGACTTCACCAGATTCATGCCGCCGGAATCTGCGAGCTGATGCTCCAGCGTGACGTCCTTGTATTCGCGGTCATGCACCTGCGTCACGACCTCGTTCCAGAGCACGCCCGACTTCATGACGTTGCGCTTCTCCATCGAGGTCACCTTGTTGCGCCGCTTGCGCGCAAGATCAAAGGCGACGCGGGCGATGCGTTCGATCTCGTAGGTATCGTAGACTTGCGTATCGATGGCGCGCTTCTGGCCGTTGCCGAGATCGGTGATGGTCTTGGGCTCGCCGAAATAGACGCCGCCGGTGAGCTCGCGCACGATCATGATGTCGAGGCCTTCGACGATCTCGCGCTTCAGGCTGGAGGCTTCGGCCAGCGCCGGATAGCATACCGCAGGCCGCAGATTGGCGAACAGGCCGAGATCCTTGCGCAGCCGCAATAGCCCGGCCTCGGGGCGGACCTCGTACGCGACAGCGTCCCATTTCGGGCCACCGACTGCGCCGAAGATCACGGCGTCCGCGGCTTTTGCCTTTGCCATGTCGCCTTCCGAGATCGACACCTTGTGCGCGTCGTAGGCCGCGCCGCCGACCAGCCCCTGCTCGGTCTCGAAGCTGGCAATGCCCCTGGCATTGAGCCAGTCGATCAGGCGCTTCACCTCCGCCATCACTTCGGGGCCGATGCCGTCGCCGGGCAGGAGCAGGAGCTTGTGGGTCGCCATGGTGCGTGTCCTCGCGGGAAACCTTGAAAATCCGGCCGGAGTGCTAAAGCCCCATTGCGCAATTGGCAAGACACCATTGCCGCTGGCGCGCCTGTGCAAAGCCGCCTGCGGCTGCCACAATGCGGCCTGCCGGAGTAACCCTTGCACGCCCCTCACCCGCCCACGACCGCGCATGCCGCGCGGCTGATCCTCACGCTGTCGCTGGCCGCTACCGTTGGGCTTGGCATCGGCCGGTTCGCCTATGCGCTGGTGCTGCCGGACATGCGGGATTCGCTCGGGCTGTCCTATTCGGCCGCCGGGTTCCTCAACACCATCAACGCGGCCGGCTATCTGGTCGGCGCGCTCCTGACCTCGCAGTTGATCCGCCGCTTCGGCTGGTCGGCGACGGTGCGCGGCGGAACGCTTGCAGCGCTGGCCTCGCTCGCGCTGTGTGCGCTGACCGGTAATTTCGTCGCGCTGTCGCTCGCCCGCCTTGCTGCGGGCATTGGCGCGGCCGCGAGTTTCGTCGCTGGCGGGGCGCTGGCGGCACAGATCGCGCAGTCCCGCCCCGAACGGGCCGATTTTCTGCTCAGCCTGTATTACGCCGCGCCGGGCATCGGCATACTCGCATCCGGCCTGGTCGCGCCGTTCATGCTGCAGGTATTCGGCGCCGGCTCATGGTGGATCGTCTGGTGGGCGCTGACCGCCCTATCCACCGTGATGGCAATCCCGCTGCTGCTCACTCCGATCGACAGCAAAGCCGATATCGGCGGCGGCGCGCAGGCGAAGTTCGCGATTGCGCCGGTCATGATCTATCTCGCCGGCTATTTCCTGTTCGGCGCGGGCTACATCGCCTACATGACCTTCATGATCGCCTATGTCCGCGATCTCGGCGGCGGTGCAAGCGCCCAGGCCGCCTTTTGGTCCCTGATCGGCGTGTCAGCCTTTGTCACGCCCTGGGTCTGGCGCGGCGTGCTGGCGCTCGATCGCGGCGGGCTGTCGACCGCGATCATTCTCAGCGTGAATGCGATCGGCGCGGGCCTGCCGATCTTCGGCCATTCCATCACATGGCTCGCGGTCTCCGCAGTGGTATTCGGCGTCGCCTTCTTCGCCGTCGTCGGCTCGACCACCGCCTTCATCCGCTTCAACACGCCGCCCGCGGCCTGGCCGGCCGGCATTGCGGCGATGACGATCTCATTCGGCATCGGCCAGACGCTCGGGCCGATCGTGACCGGCGCGATCACAGATGCGCTGGGGAGTTTGACCTATGCGCTGAATGTGTCGGCGGCGACGCTGGCGCTGGGCGCGATCGCGGCGGCATGCCAGAGGAAGTTGAAGAGAGGCTGACTTTCTTAGCCGAAGCGAGCCACCGCTTCACCGTCACCCTGAGGTGCCGACGCGAAGCGGCGGCCTCGAAGGGCGACGGCCCGGCTGTAACAGCGGGGCCGCTCATCCTTCGAGGCGAGCTCACGCTCGCGCCTCAGGATGACGGGTTTGGAGCGGCCTTCGCTTCGCCGGGATAGCAGCTAGCTCCCGCTGAACGAATTATAGCCCTGGTCTTCCCAGTAGCCGCCTTTGTAGTCGTTGGTGACTTCCATCGAGACCACATATTTCGGGTTCTTGAAGCCGAGCTTGGTCGGCACGCGGATCTTCATCGGATAGCCGTAAGCGCGGGGCAGAATCTCGTCGCCGAACTTGAAGGTCATTTGCGTCTGCGGATGCAGCGCGCTCTCCATGTCCAGAGGCGAGTTGTAGCCGTCCTTGTCAGCGCACTGGAACCAGACATATTTGGCGCGTGTGTCGGCGCCGATCAGTTTCAGGAAATCGCGCAGCGGCGTGCCGGTCCAGCTCCCGATCGCGCTCCAGCCCTCGACGCAGATGTGACGCGTGATCTGATTGACCTGCGGCAATTGATAGAGCTCGTCGAGCGTCCAGGACTTCCTGTTGTCGACGAGGCCGCGCACCTCCAGCTTCCAGGCCTTGCCGTCGATCTCGGGGGCGTCGTCGAGATCGTAATAGGCATTGAACGGAAAGGGCTTGGTGATCGCGCTTGCAGGGAAGGTCGGCGCCAGCGCATTTGGATTGAACATCCAGGACTGCACGGCGTCGTTGAACTTGGAGACCCGCGCGAGCATCGCATCGGCGCTGTCGCTGTCGAGCACGTCGCAGCCGGTGAGCAGCGTCAGCGCGCCGAGGCTTGCGCCGGCGGTGATGAAGCGGCGGCGCGTCAGATCCGGCATCACCTTGACCGCGTCCTTGATCAGAAGCCGCTTGTCGACGCCGGGGATGAGAAGCTTGGGTTTGCGGGCCATGACGATTTCTCCGGAAAAGCTCAGCGACCAATGATCATCGCGCGCAGGCTTTTGGGCACCAGAAGCGCCAGCGCGACGTGGACGATCAGGAACAGGCAGATCAGCGACATGCAGACGAAGTGGACATAGCGCGCAACGTCATAGCCGCCGAACAGAGCGGTCAGGTATTGCAGCTGCACCGGCTTCCAGATCGACAGGCCCGACAGCACGATGACGATTCCGACCAGGATGATGCCGGCATAGAGCAGTCTTTGCACGTAATTGTAGGTGGTGAGATCGTCATGCGCGAGCTTGAAGGTCAGCGCCGCCTTGAGGTCGGCGAACACGCCGCTGGGCGTGATCGGAAACAGCTTGCGGCGGAAACGGCCGCTGGCAAAACCCGTGATGAGATAGGCGAGGCCGTTGACCATCAACAGCCACATCGCCGCAAAATGCCAGAGCAGCGCGCCGCCGAGCCAGCCGCCGAGCGTGATGCTGTGTGAGAAGGTGAAGCTGAACAAGGGCGAGGCGTTGTAGATCTGCCAGCCCGACATGATCATCATGATCATCGCCACGGCATTGGTCCAATGCATCACCCGCACCCACGCAGGCTGGACCACCTTTGCGGGCCGCTGGGCTGCGTGATCGTCGGTGACTGTCAGGGTCGACATGGCGGCTCCGTTCTCTCATCCGTCGTTGGCAATTATACGCCAGGAACCAGGCTTCCGTTACCAAACCCGATCTATGAAAATAATGCCTTTGTTCTATGGCGTTCACAAAAAAGCGAGCCGGGCTTCCCCGGCTCGCCTGGCGCCCATCCGGTTGGGGACGGAACGGATGGACTCTTGACCGAAGGGCTACCCATCTCTCTCCTCGCCCTGAGGAGGCTGCGGAGCAGCCGTCTCGAAGGGCAGCGCCCCGGGCGGTTGCCTGCGGGGCCGTTCATCCTTCGAGGCTCGCTACGCGAGCGCCTCAGGATGACGGGTTGAGACCGGCGCCCAGCGCTGTCAGCTCGCCGGCATCAGCACGGTGTCGACCACGTGGATCACGCCATTGGACTGGTTGACATTGGAGATCGTGACCATCGAGGTGCCGCCCTTGGCGTCGACGATCCAGATCTTGCCGCCGTCATGCTTGACGGTGAGCGTTTCGCCCTCGACGGTCTTGAGTGTCTTGCCGTCGGTCAAGTCGGACGCCGCGAGCCGTCCGGGCACCACGTGATAGGTCAGGATCTTGGTCAAGGTCGCCTTGTTCTCGGGCTTGACCAGGCTGTCCACCGTGCCGGCCGGCAGCTTGCCAAAGGCGGTGTTGGTCGGCGCGAACACCGTGAACGGACCCTTGCCTTCCAGCGTGTCGACGAGACCGGCGGCCTTGACTGCGGCGACCAGCGTGGTGTGGTCCTTGGAGTTGACTGCGTTCTGGATGATGTTTTTCGACGGATACATCGCAGCACCCCCGACCATCACGGTTTTCTCTTCGGCATGCACCGGCGCGACGATCGCCGAGGTGAGCGCGAACAGGCTGACGGCGGCGGACAGAAGGGCAATACGCTTGGACATGAGGAATCTCCCGAATGGTGACCGGCTGTGAGCCGGCGGTGAAAGGTGACGACGATAGCGTCTTGCGTGATCGGCTCTCGCCTCGTCGTCGCACCGAATTACGGGAGGGCTTGGCAGGCGGTTTCGGGAAAAACTTCTTTGTGATGGTTGAAACTATTGGCGGGCGTTTTCGTGTGTCGCCAACGGCGGGCTCTTGCCTCGCCCCGCCTGCGGGGCGAGGCAAACGAACTCGCGGCTCCGTTCTCGCAATCAGAACACCAGCTCAATCCCTGTTCGCCGGCGTCTGGATGAAGCCGCGGTTCCAGGTCGGACTGATCAGGATCTCATTCACGCAGACCCGCGGCGGCAGGCTCGCGACGAAGGCGATGGTGCGGCCCAGATCCTCCGGCTGCAGCATCTTTGCCTGCTCCTCCTCGCTCGGCACCACCGGCCGCAGCTTCAAAATGGGCGTCGCGACCTCGGCGGGCATCAGGCAGCAGGCGCGCAAACCGTTGACGCATTCGTCCATGTTGAAGGAATGGGTCAGCGCCAGAACCGCATGCTTGGTGGTGGTGTAGGCGGGACCCGGCATTTTCGAGACGTGGCGACCGGCCCACGACGAGATATTGATGATGATGCCGTCCTTTTGCTGGCGCATGGTCGGCAGCACCGCGCGCATGCAATAGAGCACGCCGTTGAGATTGATCTCGACCAGCTTGTTCCAGCCGTCCAGCTCCATGTCGTCCCAGCGCCGCTTCGGAACATTTATGCCGGCGCTGTTGACCAGAAGATCGATGCGGCCATGCCTCGCCACGATCTGGCCGGCCGCCTTCTCGACATCGGCCGCGACGCTGACATCCAGGGTCATCGCCTCTGCCTCGCCGCCTTTCCCGGTGATTTTCGCAACCACCGCATCCAGCGCCTGCTTGCGGCGGCCTGAAACCACGACGAACCAGCCGTCCGCCGCGAGGGCCTCCGCGCCCGCCTCGCCGATGCCGCTGCCCCCGCCCGTCACCCAGGCCACCCGTTTCTCGTTTTTTGCCATGCCAACTGTCTCCGTTGCCTTTTCGAGGGCGTTTTTGCTAAGCAGCCTTGATAAAGAGAGGCCGTGCCCCCCACGGGATGTTGCATGAACACAACCGCCAACGCCAACCTGTTTTCCCGCCTATTCGACCGCCTCGACGATCCCAGCCGGCTTGCGATTGAAACGCATGATGGCGAGCGCATCAGCTATGGCGAATTGATCGCGCGGGCGGGCCAGTTCGCCAACGTGCTGACCAGCCGCGGCGTCAAGCCGGGCGACCGCGTCGCGGTGCAGGTCGAGAAGTCGGTGGCCAATCTCGTGCTGTATCTTGCGACCGTACGGGCCGGCGCGGTCTATCTGCCGCTCAACACCGCCTATACGCTGAACGAGCTCGACTACTTCATCACCGACGCCGAGCCGTCGCTGGTGGTCTGCGATCCCGCCAAGGCCGACGGCATCAAGACGGTCGCGGCCAAGGTCGGTGCCAAGGTCGAGACGCTGGATTCCCATGGCAAGGGCTCGCTGACGGACGCCGCAGCGAAGGCAAGCCCCGCTTTCGCGACCGTGCCGCGCAGCAATGATGATCTGGCCGCCATCCTCTACACCTCGGGCACCACCGGCCGCTCCAAGGGCGCGATGCTCTCCCATGACAATCTCGCATCGAACTCGCTGACCCTGGTCGATTACTGGCGCTTCACCGACAAGGACGTGCTGATCCACGCGCTGCCGATCTATCACACCCACGGCCTGTTCGTGGCGAGCAATGTCACGCTGTTCGCACGCGCCTCGATGATCTTCCTGCCCAAGCTCGACACCGACCTCATCATCAAGCTGATGGCGCGCGCGACCGTGCTGATGGGCGTGCCGACCTTCTACACTCGCCTCCTGCAGAACCCGGCACTCTCGCGCGAGACCACCAGGCACATGCGTCTGTTCGTCTCCGGATCGGCGCCGCTGCTCGCCGACACCCATCGCGAATGGTTCGCGCGCACCGGTCACGCCGTGCTGGAGCGCTACGGCATGACCGAGACCAACATGAACACGTCCAACCCCTATGATGGTGAGCGCGTGCCCGGCGCGGTCGGCTTTCCCCTGCCCGGCGTCTCCGCCCGCGTCACCGATCCCGAGACGGGCAAGGTGCTGCCGGCCGACACGATCGGCATGATCGAGGTGAAGGGCCCAAACGTGTTCAAGGGCTATTGGCGGATGCCGGAGAAGACCAAGTCGGAGTTCCGCGACGACGGCTTCTTCATCACCGGCGACCTCGGCAAGATCGATGACAAGGGCTATGTCCACATCGTCGGTCGCGGCAAGGATCTCGTGATATCCGGCGGCTTCAATGTCTACCCCAAGGAGATCGAGAGCGAGATCGACGCCATGCCGGGCGTGGTGGAGTCAGCGGTGATCGGCGTGCCGCATGCCGATTTCGGCGAGGGCGTCACCGCCGTGGTAGTGAAGCATCCAGAGGCCAAGGTGGACGAGGCGAGTGTGCTGAAGGGCCTCGAAGGCCGGCTGGCGAAATTCAAGATGCCCAAGCGCGTCTTTGTCGTGAACGAACTGCCGCGCAACACCATGGGCAAGGTGCAGAAGAACATTTTGCGCGAGCAGTACAAGGATATTTACAACAAGGCCTGAGGGGGCATCGCGATAGTTCGCGATTTGAGGGGCATGGATCGAGAGCAGGCCATCAGGATTCAGGAGCGGGTGTTCGAGGCTGGAATAGCCCTCGATCGTGCGGGCACGATTGTCGCGGAGCTTGGAAAGGAAGACAGGCTAAAGCTTGGGGACGTCCTGGAGCAAGTCACGGCCGCTCTACATTCCAGTTTGCTGCCGGCAATACACCAACAATATCCCGATCTCGCGCCGCCTTACGAAGAGGACGGGGAAACTCCAGAGATCAACAGCACACTTCGCTGGGAAGATGTTCGGCTTCCGCCATCCGTGTCCGAGTCTGAGATAGACGCCGTTCTCTTTTCAGTCATGAGGCCACATTGGCGAAAGGTGGCCATGGTCTTGGGCCAAGCGCTCGATCGCTGCAAGGAACTTGGTCTTTCAAGTACTGCCGAGGTGTTGGCCGCGCGACTGCAGGCGCTGGCGGAGGCTGGCCGCATTGAGGATTTCGGGGACCTCCGCATGTGGCGCTTCGGCGAGGTGCGGTTGAACGGGTGAAGCCATTGCGATGGTCGTCGTCCCGCCGAAAGGCTACTCGATGACCTCATCGGCCCGCAGCAGGAACGTCTCCGATACCACGAGCCCGATCGCTTTTGCCGTCTTCAGATTGATGACCAGCTCGAATTTGGTTGGCTGCATCACCGGCAGATCAGCAGGCTTGGCGCCGGCGAGGATCTTGCCGGCATAGATGCCGGTCTGGCGATAGCCTTCGGCGAATTGCGCGCCGTAACTTGCGAGTCCGCCGACCTCCGCGAATTCGCGCCGGAACGACATCGCCGGCAGTTGGTAGCGCAGCGCCAGCGCGGCGATGTGCTCACGGTCGGAGCCGTAGAAGGGATCGTTGCAAGCGAGCACGGCACCGACCTTCTGCTCGGCGAATTTGGCAAACGCAGCGTCGAGCTCGGCCGGGGTGCCGGCATTGATCACGGTGGCCTTGAAGCCGAGCCGCCGTGCGGCCTCGTCAACTTCCTGCCCCTGCACTTTCGCAGCCGGATAACCCGGGTTGATCAGCACGCCCATGGTCGCGGCCTGCGGCAGCATCTCATGCAGGAGCTCCAGCCGCTTGGCCTCCAGCGTCGAACCGATCATGCTGATGCCGGTGACGTTGCCCTCACCGCGGTTGAGGCTGGCGACCAGCCCCGCCTTGATCGGGTCGGCGGCGGTGATGAAGACGATCGGGATGGTCGAGGTCGCGGCCTTTGCGGCGCGGCCGGGATCGCTGCCGCCGGCTGCGATGATCAGGGATACGGGCCGCTTCACCAATTCTTCCGCGAGTGCCGGCAGCCGCTCGTAGTTGCCGTAGGCCCAGCGAAATTCGACCGTCAGATTCTCGCCAGCGGTGAAGCCGGCCTCTTTGAGTCCCTGGAGCGTTGCCGCGACAAGGCCTTTCTGATCATCGGCCGAACCACTGCCGAGATAGCCTATGACCGGCTTTGCCTGCTGCGCGGCCGCGGCGGACGGCCTTGCCAGCAGCGTGCCCAAAAGCGCGATGAATGTGCGCCGCCTCATGCCCTGCTTCATCCAATAGCTTTGCCGTGAGAAAATATCTTCGAAATCAGTACACGAAATCTACGCAAGGAAAATACGGCTCGTTCTCGCACCTTCGTCTCTCACCGCCGTCGCTGTGGTCCCAAAGACGCCGGTCGGCGTCTCGATTTCGACCCGGGACTCGCTCAGAAGATCGATCAGGTCGTCGCGTCCGTCCATCTTGAGCTTGAGCGCCGTGAGCGACCAGACGCCGTCTTTCTTGACGGCTTCCAGGAAAAGGCGCCCTGCCGCTTTGCTTCCAGTCACTGAAAAGCTAAGGGCCGCCCGTCCAGACGCGCCATTGATCGCGATCTTGCCGAACGGAATTCCGGTGGAAATGGGAGCGCCGAGTGCGTTCATTGCTTCGGCATTGGCCTGAAGCCTGGCTACACCGAGTTGGTAGGCGTCGGAGTTCTTGAGCAGGTAGAAAGTACCTCCGAAAACTCCACCAAACAGGGCGACCGCCCCAAGCCAGATCACGACGCCCCAGATCGCCCAGAGGCGCTGCACCCGCTGGAAATGCGCGACGCTGTCCCATCGTCCGTTGCGCCAGGCCCAGCGGCTCCCCTTCGCACCCAGCACAAACGGCATCACAAGGCCGACGAAGGGAACGAGGGTCAGCAACGCAATGAAGGTGTTGTTTCCGACGCCCCATATCCAGTTGAGCAGAAACGCGCCCCAGTTCCAGCGATCGATTTCAGGCGGGAACGCCGTTGGAATCTCGCGAGCCTGGGGGTCCGACATGACATTGGTCCGGCAAGAAACGGCTACTGCCCTGTCGTGAGACTTATCACGAACCGCCCTCCGACGATGAAAAGATAGCACCCAAACGCGATCTCCAGCTGCCGCCTGGACAGCGCATGCGCGGCGCGCACGCCGAGCGGGGCGGTGAAGAGCGACATCGGCATCACCAGCACGGCGCCGATCAGCGAGATGTAGCCGAGCGCGAACGGCGGTTGCAGCGCCATCACGTCGGGAAAGCGCGCGGCGGCCGGCCAGCCGGCATAGACATAGCCGAGCGCGCCGGGAATCGAGATCAGCACGGCCAGCGCCGAGGAGGTCGCGACCGACTGGTGGATCGGGCGGCCGTAGAAGGTCATCAGCAGGTTCGAGAACAGCCCGCCGCCGATCCCCATCAGGGTGGAGAGGATGCCGATCACGAAGCCATAGAGCTTCATCAGCGGCCCCATCGGCAGGTCGTTGCCGAGCTTGAAGGCCTCGGCCGCAAACAACAGCCGGACCGCGGCGGAGACGGCGACCACCACAAAGACGATCTTGAACAGCCGCTCCGGCGCATAGCGCGCGACGATGCTGCCGGCGATGACGCCGACCAGGATCGTCGCCCACCACTGCCTGACGATTGTCATGTCCACCGCGCCGCGCGCGTAGTGCGCGCGGAAGGAGCGAATCGAGGTCGGGATAATGACCGCCAGCGACGTGCCGACGCAAAGCGGCATCCGCACCTCCAGCGGCACGCCGGCCAGCCGAAAGCATTCATAGAACACCGGGACCAGGATCGCGCCACCGCCGATGCCGAACACGCCGGCCAGAAACCCGGCCAGCGCGCCGACCACCACGAGCAGCGCAGCGAGTTCAATCAGTTCGGAAGGGTTCAATCCGGCTGGCACGATCCGCCTCTGTAAGTCACGGATATCATCATAGATTATTCCAAATTTAAGTAGTATTTGCATATATGGGATATTTCCTTGCGGAAATCGGAAGGATTGGACCAGATGGACCAGTTCGCGGCGCTCACGACCTTTGTGCAGGTCGCCGATGCCGGCAGCCTGTCCGGCGCGGCGCGGGCGACGGCAACTTCGCTGACCTCGGTCAGTCGCCAGCTCTCCGCGCTGGAGGGCCATTTCGGCACGCAGCTCATCAAGCGCACCACGCGCCGGCTTGCGCTGACCGAAGCGGGACAGATCCTCTATGGACGCGCAAAAGCGATCCTGGCCGAGCTCGGTGAGGTCGAGCGCGCGCTCTCGATGGGCAAAGCCGAGCCGACAGGGCGACTGCGCATGAGTTCGCCGAGCCTGATCGGCCGTCTGCTGGTCGCGCCGCTCCTGCCTGAATTCCTGCGGCTGCATCCGGCCCTGTCGGTCGACCTGATGTTGGCGGATCGCGCGGTCGACATGATCGAGGAGGACATCCACATCGCGCTGCGTGTCGGGCGCCTGCCGGACTCGCAGCTCGTGACGCGCAAGCTCGCCGATATCCAGATGATCGTCTGCGCCGCGCCCGCCTATCTGGAGCGGCGAGGCACGCCGGGGACGCCCGACGAGCTCAAGGCACATGATTGCCTGGTGTTCTCCGATGCAGCCGGCGCCGGCAGCTGGCGCTTCCGAACGAGCGCCGGCACGGAATGCAAAATTCCGATATCTGCCAAGCTCTGGATTAATGGCCTTGATGCGCTGGTCGCTGCTGCGCGCGAGGCCGTCGGCATCGTACGCGTACCATCCTGGCAGTTGCGGGATGATCTGGCGCGCGGGCGCCTGACGCGCATCCTGAAACCCTACGAGCCGCCACCGGCACCGCTGCATCTGCTATTCGAGGCGTCGCGGCTTGCGGCGCCGAAGACGCGCATATTCGCTGACTATTTGACAGCGCAGTGGCGTGCATCGGACCCGTTCGGCGACTGAACCGCGAGCGTCCGGCAAAAAGTAAAACAGCGATTCGACCTTTCAACCGCGCGCCGGCATCCGTGGTATACCACGCTTGATTTACGTCGGTTTTGCCTGTGCATTGACTAGCGCCCTAGCGGTGAATGCAGATTCGCGCAGCTGGCATTTGGTCGTTGCACTGACTGATTCGACTCCGTAAATAGGGCGCGTCTCTCCCGCGATCTCATGGCGCGCCTTCGCGGGCCCGCACAATATCGCAAGCCGCCCGCAGCCGCTTAAGAAGCAGCCACATTATGACCGCCAGGATCGAACGACCGCTTTCACCCCACATCCAGAGCTATCGATGGACGCTGACGATGGCCATGTCCATCATCCATCGCGCCACCGGTGTCGCCCTCTATGTCGGCACCCTCTTGCTGGTGTGGTGGCTGCTCGCCGCCGCGTCCGGGCCGACCGCCTATGCCAATGTCCAGGGCTTCACCGGCAGCTTCATCGGCCGGCTGATCGTGTTCGGCTACACCTGGGCCATCATGCATCATCTGCTGTCGGGCATCAGGCATTTCGTCTGGGATCTCGGCTACGGCTTCAAGGCCAATGAGCGCGAGGCGCTCACCTGGGGCGCGCTGATCGGCGGTATTTCGCTGACCGTGCTGCTCTGGATCATCGCTTACGCAATCGGAGGCGGCCGATGAGCTCGCTTGAACAGCAGCCCTCCCGCTCGATGCGCACCCCGCTCGGCCGCGTCCGCAACCTCGGCGCCGCCCATTCCGGCACCGGCGATTTCTGGCGCCAGCGCCTCACCGGCGTCGCCATGACGCTGCTGACCATTCCCGGGATCGTCGTCGTGATGATGGTGCTTGGTCGCAACCAGGCCGGCGCCGCGCAAATTCTCGGCTCGCCCTGGGTCGGCCTGATCCTGCTCCTGTTCGTGCTGGCCTCGACCTGGCACATGAAGATCGGGATGCAGGTGGTGATCGAGGACTATGTGCATAATGAGAAGCTGAAGATCGCTTCCATCATGGCCAACAATTTCTTCACGGTCGTGGTGGCGCTGGCGGCGGTCTACGCGATCTTCAAACTGTCATCGGGAGTGTGAAGCATGGCCGCGGAAGCCAACGGCAAGGCTGGCAACGGGAAGGCTGGCAACGGCGCCGCGCCGGCCACCAATGGAAAGGCCTATCCGATCGAGGACCACACCTACGATGTGGTCGTGGTCGGCGCCGGCGGCGCAGGCCTGCGCGCGGTCGTCGGCTGCAGCGAGGCGGGCCTGCGCACCGCCTGCATCACCAAGGTGTTTCCGACCCGCTCGCACACGGTGGCGGCGCAAGGCGGCATCTCGGCCTCGCTCGGCAACATGCATCCCGACGACTGGCGCTGGCACATGTACGACACCGTGAAGGGATCGGACTGGCTCGGCGACCAGGACGCCATCGAATACATGGTGCGCAACGCGCCGGAAGCCGTCTATGAGCTCGAGCATTGGGGCGTGCCGTTTTCGCGCACCGAGGACGGCAAGATCTATCAGCGCCCGTTCGGCGGCATGACCATCGATTTCGGCAAGAGCCAGGCGCAGCGCACCTGCGCGGCCGCCGACCGCACCGGCCATGCCATGCTGCACACCATGTACGGCCAGGCGCTGCGGCACTCGGCGGAGTTCTTCATCGAGTTCTTCGCCATCGATCTGATCATGGACGACCAGGGCGCCTGCCGCGGCGTGATCGCGCTCAAGCTCGATGACGGCACGCTGCACCGCTTCCGCGCCCAGACCACGATCCTTGCAACCGGCGGCTACGGCCGCGCCTATGCCTCCTGCACGTCGGCGCATACCTGCACCGGCGACGGCGGCGGCATGGCGCTGCGGGCCGGCCTGCCGCTGCAGGACATGGAGTTCGTGCAATTCCACCCGACCGGCATCTACGGCGCAGGCTGCCTCGTCACCGAGGGCGCGCGCGGCGAAGGCGGCTATCTCGTCAACTCCGAGGGCGAGCGCTTCATGGAGCGCTATGCGCCCTCCGCCAAGGACCTCGCCTCCCGCGACGTCGTCTCGCGCTCCATGACCATCGAGATCCGCGAGGGCCGCGGCGTCGGCAAGAAGAAGGACCACATCTTCCTGCACCTCGATCATCTCGATCCCAAGGTGCTGGCGGAGCGGCTGCCTGGCATTTCCGAATCGGCGCGGATCTTCGCCAATGTCGACGTCACCCGCGAGCCGATCCCGATCGTGCCGACCGTGCACTACAACATGGGCGGCATCCCGACCAATTATCACGCCGAGGTGCTGACCAAGGCGAATGGCAACGATGATGCCGTAGTGCCCGGCCTGATGGCGATCGGCGAAGCGGCCTGTGTCTCCGTGCACGGCGCCAACCGGCTCGGCTCCAACTCGCTGATCGACCTCGTGGTGTTCGGCCGCGCCGCGGCGCTGCGCCTTGCCGAGAAGCTCACCGCGAACGGCAAGCAGCCGGACCTGCCGAAGGACTCCGCCGACAAGGCGCTCGGCCGCCTCGATCATTTCCGCAACGCCTCCGGCGGCACGCCCACCGCAAAGCTGCGCGAGAGCATGCAGCATGTGATGCAGAACAACTGCGCGGTGTTCCGCACCGGCGAGGTGCTGCATGAGGGCCAGAATCTGATCCACAAGGTGCACGGCGGCATCACCGACATCTCGGTATCCGACCGCTCGCTGGTCTGGAACTCCGACCTGATCGAGACGCTGGAGTTCGACAATCTGATCGTGCAGGCTGTGGTCACCATGGACTCCGCCGCCAACCGCACCGAAAGCCGCGGCGCGCATGCGCGCGAGGATTTCGCCGAGCGCAACGACAAGGACTGGATGAAGCACACGCTGGCGTGGATCGACGACAGCGGCAAGACCACGATCGATTATCGCCCGGTTCACAGCTACACCATGACCAACGACGTGCAGTACATCCCGCCGAAAGCGCGCGTTTACTGAATCTCGCGGGCTTTACTGACAACGACAGCGCAAGGTTTTGCCGAATGGTTGAATTTGCCCTTCCGAAGAACTCGAAGATCACCGCCAACGGCAAGACCTGGCCGAAGCCGGCCGGCGCCACCGAGCTGCGCGAGTTCAAGATCTATCGCTGGAACCCGGACGACGGAAAGAACCCGCAAATCGACACCTATTACGTCAACACCGAGGACTGCGGTCCGATGGTGCTGGACGGCCTGATCTGGATCAAGAACCACATCGACCCGTCCCTGACCTTCCGGCGCTCCTGCCGCGAGGGCGTCTGCGGCTCCTGTGCCATGAACATCGACGGCCAGAACACGCTCGCCTGCACGCGCTCCATGCATGACGTGAAGGACGGCGCGGTGAGGATCAACCCGCTGCCACACCAGCCCGTCGTGAAGGACCTGGTGCCGGATCTCACCAATTTCTATGCGCAGTATGCCTCCATCGAGCCCTGGCTGAAGACCTCGACGCCGACGCCGCAGAAGGAATGGCGGCAGAGCCACCAGGATCGCGAGAAGCTCGACGGCCTCTACGAGTGCATCCTGTGCGCCTGCTGCTCGACGTCCTGCCCGAGCTATTGGTGGAACAGCGAGCGCTTCCTCGGCCCGGCCGCGCTGTTGCAGGCCACCCGCTGGGTCAAGGATTCCCGCGATGAAGCGACCGGCGAGCGGCTGGACAATCTGGAAGATCCCTTCCGCCTCTACCGCTGCCACACCATCATGAACTGCGCCAAGGCCTGTCCCAAGGGCCTGAATCCGTCGGAAGCCATCGCCGAGCTCAAGCTGAAGCTGGTCGAACGCCAGGTTTGATTCGCGGCAAGGCGACCGTTTCCGCCGCTCCCTGTGACGCCCGGATTAAATCACAGCGTCCCGGTCGCCCGGAACTGCGCGCCGGCGCGCTGCAGGTTCTGGGTCATGGTGAATAGCAGCAGCTTGCGGTCGGCCACCGCGCGATGGAATTGCTCCAGCGCGATGTTGAACGCTGTGAGTGCGCCTTCCTGGATGGCGCCGTCCTCGAAAGAATGCAGCGTGTTGCGCAGGATGGTGTCGGCTTCGCTCTGCAGCGCATCAAGCTCGGCGATCGATTCGCTGCGCCGCGCGATCTCGATCATCTCGAGCAGGCGCTCACGCAGATGGCTGTTGGTGCTGCGCTCGTCGCGCTTGAGATAGCCGGCAAACCATGCGCCGAGCGAGCCGGTCGCCGAGAGCGCCATCAGGCCCCACCAGATGTAATCGCTGTATTTGTCGAGGAAGGTCTTTTCCTCGCCATCGACAAAGGCAGCCGCCCCGGGATGGGCGGGGATCACCGCGTCCTTGTCGGTATCGGGGGTTTCGATCTTCGCCGCCAGCGGAAATTCGGTGAGCAACTGCTGGCGCGTGGCAAAGAGCTGCCGGGTGAATGCCGCCACGGTGGAGTCCGACAGGCCTTTGCGGGCGACGATGTGGTGGTTGAAGCTGATGGTCTTGACCTCGTCGTCCGGCCGCTCCGGCGAGCCGCCGAACGCGCCGGAGGGAATCTCCGCGGACTCATAGACCGGGTGGTTCTGGGCAATCGCCTCCGCCGAATCGATCGCGAGGAAGGTCGGCTCGCCGCCGTCTTTGGCGGACGCGGCAATCGCCTCCGCAGTGATCTTGCTGTTGACGGGGCCGGCGGCGAGATAGACGTCCGCCTTCTGGCTGCGAATGGCCTCGGCCGCCTCGGCCGCGGGAAACTGCACGATGTCGACCTTGTTGGGATCGACGCCCGATTGATGCAGGATCACCTTCAGCAAATTCACGTTGGCCTCGGTCCGGCCGACCACACCCATGCGATGCCCGGCGAGTTGTGAGATCTTGGTGATCTTGGTGCCGGATTTCTTTTTGCCCTTTGCCGGCGGCACCCAGATCACCACGACATTCTTGCGCAGCGTGGCGACGGCCTGTGCGTTCTTCGGGACCTCGAGATCGCCGCGGACAATGGCGAGATCGACCTTGCCTTGGGACAGGGCTTCGGCGCTGGCCAGGGCACCATCGGTCTGGACCAGCTTCAGCCGGACATAGCCATGGGTCTGCGCAAAGGCCTGTGTCAGCGTCTGCACCACCCTGACGTCATCGCTGCCTGCCGGGCCGACCGCGATCCGCAGGGTCTCCGGCCGCATTGCGAAATAATAGCCGCCGATGACTGCGCCGATCAGTGCCAGCACCAGTGCAATCGCCACCAACAGGGTCTGCCGCCCGGGCTGGCGCGGCGAGGACGGCCCCGGCGCGGCAGCCAATTCGAGGCCTCCGGTCATGGATCTCCCAAACAAGCGTTTCAGGCTTAGCTTCATCTGGCCGGCATGGTTCCTGGGAATGATAGCAAATTCCTTGCCGGCACGGGGTTACAACTCCGTCATGGTTACCGGACCCCCTGCGCCCCGTGGTGTTAGGGTATGATCCGGAAAATTGCGGGAGACCATCATGGTGGAGCGATTGACGGCAGAGGCCCGGAAGTCGGCGTTGAACAGCCTGTCCGGCTGGACCGAACTGGCAGGACGGGAGGCGATCGCGCGGACCTTCGTGTTCAAGGATTTCAACGAGGCCTTCGGCTTCATGGCCCGCGCGGCACTGGTCGCCGAGAAGCACGACCATCATCCGGAATGGCGCAACGTCTACAAGACCGTGGAGGTGGTGCTCGCCACGCATGATGCCGGCGGCGTCACCGAGCGCGACATCGCGCTTGCCAAGGCGATGAACGCCATCGCAGGCCAGCTCGGAGTGTGAGCAAAGGAGGCTTGCGGCGGCGGTTCTTCATACCCAATTGCTGACGCAGATCTGGATATGATCGACGCCGGCTCCAAGGCTGGTCCCGTCACCCCTGAGTGCTCGCGCGAGCGAGCCTCGAAGGGCGACGGCTCGGCTGTTGCAGCGGAGGCATTTCATCCTTCGAGGCTCGCTGTCGCGAGCACCTCAGGATGACGGGACGGAGCGCGGATCAGAACGGTCCGGCTCAAGGGGAATGGCGGCCATGGCAAGCGAATATTCAGTTGGTTTCGAACCGGCCGATCGGCTGGCGGAAGACCGCGACAGTGTGCGCCGGCGGTTCTGGATCAAGTTCAAGCGCCTCGCAGCAAGGCTGCCGTTCGCGGAGGAGCTGCTGGCCGCGTATTATTGCGCCTTCGACAAGGAGACGCCGCGCCATGTGCAGGCGGCTCTGCTGGGTGCGATCGCGTATTTCATCCTGCCGTTCGATTTCATTCCGGACATGCTGCCCGTGCTCGGCTTCACCGATGATGCCGCCGTGCTCGCAACCGCGATCCGCCTCGTCGCAAGCCACATCACCCCGGAGCATCGCGAAGCCGCGCGTGCGGCATTGAAGCGCGGGGTTGAGGACGAAGCGTGAGCTTCGGCCTTCTCGGCACTTCGAGAAATAACCGTTCGCGCTTTACCCGCCCCTGGAGGGGGCGGGTAAGACAGACGCATCCTTGTTGCCGCTGCGCGAGCCTACTGGCTCGACCGCGCGCGACGCGCGGGCTTGGCGGGCTCGGGCGCGGCTTGCGCCTGGGCGTCTTCCTTGGCGGCCTGGTCGGCCTGCCAGGCCTGGAATTGCTTGAACAGCGCTTCCTTGTCCGCCTCCGACTGCAGGCCCTTCGCCGCAGCCGGGTTCTGGTGCAGGAAGTCGTCGAAGCGATTGCGTGCGCCCTGCTCCAGGCCGTGCTGATCCAGCCATGTCTTGGCGTAGGGCAGGCGCTGCCAGCCCGGCAGCGGTGCGGCAAGTGAGACTTCCTTCCATTTCGGGTGGAACGGCGGCTTCTGGAAGGCCGGGAATTTCGTGAAGAACGCATCCACGAACAGCGTCAGCTTGCGATAGCGCTCGGTGTTCTGCGGCCAGTTATAGGCGGCAAGCACCGCCGGCACCGCAATGGTGTCTACGGATTCTCCCTCCCCAATCAGGTTCGGATAATCCTTCGAGGTCAGCCGCGCCGGCAGGTAATCGCCCTGCAACGGCTGGTCGTAGTCCACCGTTACGAGATGGAAGCGTCCGTCATTGGCAAAGTTGGACACGGATTTATAGGGCTTGCCGCCTACCACGATGACGGCGTCGACCTCGCCCTTCTTCAGCTTCTCCATCGCGATGCGCTGCTCGATATAGACGAAATTGGCCTTCAGCCCGAGCCGCTCGAACACGGTGAGCGCGGTGACGAAAGTGCCGCCATTGGGCAGGTCGACACTGACGGTCTTGCCTGCGAGCTCCTTCAGGTCATGCACCGACTTCGGCGCAATGACGGTCATCTCTTCGTTGTAGAGCTTGGTCACATAGGTGAACTGCTTCTTGATGTCCTTGGCGAAGCCCTTCTTTTCCAGATAATCGAGCGTGTCGGCGCGCACGATGCCGAGGTCGACGCCTTGCAGGAACAGGATGTCGGCGACGCTCTGCACCGAGCCGCGGCCGACGATGGGGAGCACGCGCAGCTGGTTGCCATTGTCGAGCAGCGAGGCGAGGTCCGCGCCGATCTGCACATAGGTGCCGCCGATGGTGCCGGTGATCAGCGTCACCGTATTGGCGTTCAGCGCCTGCTTGGTGTCTTTTGATCCGAATTGGAAGATTGCCCGGAGACTGTCGCTGACCTTGGCCGGGTCATACTCGGTCTCTTCGGCGTATGCCGCCGCAAAGCTGCACGCCATCACGATGGCAGCGAGTGCCAGTCCGAAAATACGTCGCATGAGATCCCCTTGATCCGCTTCCTGAGGCCGAAAAATTTTAGTTGGGCAATTGCGCCAGCACCCGCTGTGCTTCCGCCGAGCCGAGTTTCGCGGCCCGCTGGTACCAGGTCCGGGCCTTGTCCGGCTCCGGCGTGATGTTGCGGACATCGGAGGTGCCGAGCACGGCCGGATCATAGGTCCGGGCCAGCATCAGCGCGGCGTTGGCGTCCTGGCCTTCGGCGGCGCGCTCGAGCAGCAGTCGCGCCGCGGGGATGTCGCCCATGCCGAGCATATCCCTGGCACGCTTCATCAGCGTGGCGAGTTCACGAGCGTCAATGTGCTTGACCTGAGGCACGGCCGCCTGCGGAGCGGGTGCTTGCGGCATCGGCGCCTCGGCTGCGGGTGGCGCGACGGCCTGCGGCGCGGCCGGTGGGGCGACGGCGACGGGCGCGCGGGCCTGCAGCGCGCTCTGATAGGCGCTGGAGATGTCCTCACGCGAGGGCGAGACATTGGCAACCACGACCGGCGCTTGCGCGGGTGCCGCTTGCGGCTGGAGCTGGACCTGAGACTGGACTTGAGGCTGAGGCTGCGGTGCGCCGCTGCGCGCAGGATCGCTCAACTGCAGATCGCCCGGGGTGAGCTGCGCGGCGTCGGCCTGGGCGGTCGCTGACGGCGTTGGCAACGACGCCGCAATCGAAGCCTTGGCGTTGACGATGATGTCGCGCGTGGCATCCGAGGAAAACCATGCGAACAGCATGGCAACACCCGATGCGGCAACGACGGCCATCAGGATCTTTGACGAGACCGAGGCCATGCCCCGCCTGCGCAGGGGCGCAACGAACTCTTCCGGCTCGGGCTCCCCGTCGGGATCGGAGAGGAACAGCGGGACCGATGGCTCCGCTGGATATTCATCCCGCGCGGAGCGTCCGAATTTGTAGGGCGCCGGCTGGGGGTTGGTGTCGGTGAAGTCTTCGTCATACCCGTCCTGTTCGGGTGCGAAGGAACGATACCGCGACTTACGTTCGACCATGATGATGCTTCCCACAACTGTGACGCAACAATCGGGGCAGGCGCTAAGGCCAAAAACGCGTCGGGTCCTTCTTCTTGTTGTCCAGATGCCGCCCCGCTACTGGAGCCCCTAACTCGCCGCCTGAATCAGCCCAAAAGACGGCCCACCTCGGCACGAATTGGGAGATATTTTGGATTCATTGAGGCAGAGGCGCGCAACTCATTGTGAGGTTGCGAACCCGGTTTTATTCGAATCCGAAGCGAACGGCGGCCACCATAGAAGGTCATTTTTCGCTCTGCATCGTGCGGCGCACGGGACCGGCTGCCTTCACGAAAATCCCTGCAGCACCGCGACAACTTGCGCATGGCACATCGATCGAGAACAACCGCAGCGCAAGGCGCTGCCATGGCGCGGAGGCGGCCAAATCCGCGCGCAAGACGGGCATTAATGCACCATTTCTACTGATGGCTTTTTTGTGGCGCCCGCGCACGAACATGACATTCGTGCGAAGGCTTGCGCACAATCTATTGCCACGGTTAACGCGAACTTGCAGCGCGCGGACAGGGATACAGGATCGCCGCGCACGGTGCGCTCAGGGATGCAGGATCACCTTGCCCATCGCCTGGCGGCCCGCCAGCACTTTCAGCGCGTCGGCGGTTTGCGCGAGCGGGAAGGTGCGATCGACATGGGAGGAGATTTTTCCCTCCGCCGTCCATTGCACGAGCTTCTCCAGATTGGCGCGATTCTTCCCAGGGTTGAGTCGCGCCCAATTGCCCCAGAACACGCCGCGGATGTCGCAGCCCTTGAGCAGTGCGAGGTTGAGCGGCATTTTCGGAATGTCGCCGGCGGCAAAGCCGATCACCAGGAAGCGGCCCTCCCAGGCGATCGAGCGCAGCGCGGCTTCGGCGTAAGCGCCTCCGACCGGATCGAAGATGATATCGGCCCCCTTGCCGCCGGTCAGCCGCCGCAGGCCTTCCTTCAGGTCTTCCTTGGCATAGTTCAGCGTCAGCTCGGCGCCATGGGCCTTGGCGAATTCGAGCTTTTCATCCGACGAGGCACAGGCGATCACCTTGAGCCCCATCAACTTGCCGAGCTCGCAGGCCGCTAGTCCGGTGCCGCCGGCTGCGCCCAAGACCGCCAACGTCTCGCCCGCTTTCGGGCTGGCACGATCCTCCAGCGCATGCAGCGCTGTCCCATAGATGATGATGATGCCGGCGGCGCGATCGAAGTCGAGATGGTCGGGGATCTTCACGATCGAACTGGCCGGCAGCGCGATCTTCTCGCGCGCGCCATTATGACCGCAGGAGGCGACCACGCGATCGCCGACCTTGAGGTCAGTGACGCCTTCACCGACGCTCTCGATCACGCCCGCGATCTCCGCCCCCGGCGAGAACGGGAAGGGCGGCTTGATCTGGTACTTGCCCTGGATCATCAGGATGTCAAAAAAATTCAGCGCCGCCGCCTTGATCGCGATCACGGCCTGTCCCGCTTCCGCCACAGGATCGGGAACATCCGCCAGCACGAGATCGTCGGGTTGGCAATATTGCGAGCAAAGAATGGCTTTCATGGATGTTCCCGGGGGTTCGGTCGCGAAGTTGATGGGCTAACTTGTCATCGCGGGCGCAGCGACGCAATCCAGGGAGGGATGGAACAATGTTTGAAAAAGGCCTGCTGAAGGACAAGCGCATTCTCATCACCGGCGGCGGCAGCGGGCTCGGTGCTGTAATGGGCCGGCGCTTCCTGGAGCTTGGCGCGGAGCTCGTCATCTGCGGCCGCAGGCAGGAGATGCTGGAGACCACCGCGACCGGGATGCGCGCTGCGGGCGGCAAGGTCGCGGCGATCGCCTGCGATATCCGCGATGGCGCTGCCGTCGAGGCCATGATGGAAGAGATCTGGCGCGAGGCGCCGCTCGATGTCCTCGTCAACAACGCGGCCGCGACCTTCATAGCGCAAACCGACCGGCTCTCGCTCCGCGCCGCGGATGCAATCCTCGCACCGACGCTGCACGGCGCGATGTACTGCACGATCGCCGCCGGCAGGCGCTGGATCGACGGCAAGCACAAGGGCGTGGTGCTCTCGATCCTCTCGACCTCGACCATCACCGGCCGCGCCTTCACCGTGCCATCGGCGATGGCAAAATCGGCCCTGCTCGCGATGACCAGAAGCCTAGCGGTGGAATGGGGTCCAAAGGGCATCCGGACGGTCGCGATCGCGCCCGGCGCGTTTCCGACGGCGGGTGCGTCCGGCCAACTGCGCCCCGAGGGCCGCGACTCCAGCTGGGCCGCGCGCAATCCGCTGGGACGCGTCGGTGAGCATCGCGAGTTGGCCGATCTCGCAAGCTTCCTGATCTCGGACGCGGCCGGCTACATCAATGGCGAGATGGTGGTGCAGGACGGCGGCGCGCACCTGCGCTCCTCCGGCGCCGAAGACCTGTTGCAATGGAGCGAGGCGCAATGGGACGCGCTGCGGGCGTCGCGCCCCAAGGGCTAGCAACCGCGCATTCGTTATCAAGTGCTAAATACGAGAGGCCGCGCATGTTGGCTAATTATAAAGGCTGAGCGCCGGTACTCTTGCAGTCGCCTTCCCAGGAATCGCAATTGCCGCTATGGCTCGCCTTGGACGTTCCAATCTCGAGCCATCTTCCAGTCACAATATTGGGGGAACCAACCGCATTATGTGGTTTCGGCGGGCGCTGACTATTTTGATCATCAACGGACTGGCGTGCGGGGTGACCCACCTCGCGCTGGCGCAGGCCGTTTCGTCACCAAAAGCGGCGAAGGCCGCGACCAAACCGGCCGCCGTAGCGGCTGCGCCGAAATCGGCGGCGGCAGCTGCAGCCGGTGGCGTCGAGCCGGTGCTGATCGGCCAGTTCGGCACCTGGGGCGCCTACACCGCGGCGCCCAATGGCAAGAAGGTGTGCTTCGCCTTGGCAAAGCCCACCTCCTCCAAGACCAATCCGCCGAACCGGCCGCGCGATCCGGCCTATGCTTTCGTCTCGACGCGGCCCTCCGAGAAGGTGTTCAACGAGGTCTCGGTCATGATCGGCTATGCCCTCAAGCCGGGATCGGAATCGACGCTCGAGGTCGGCGGCGGGAGTTATGCGATGTACACCCAGGGCGACGGGCTCTGGATCAAGAACGCCGCCGAGGAGGAACGCCTGGTCGAGGCCATGCGCCGCGCACCGGATGCCGTGGTCAAGGGCATCTCCGCCAAGGGCACCGAGACCGTCGACACGTTTTCGCTGAAGGGCCTCTCCCAGGCGCTCGACCGCATCGCGCAGGATTGCAAGCATTAGAGCGCGATGAGATGAGATTAGGATGAATCGTCATCGCGCTTTAGCTCTTTGATTGAGCCTGATCTGCGGGCTTTTGGGTCCTCTTAGGCGGAAATTGGGTGTTTTGCGGCCTTTCCAGCGCGAGCGGGAAGGCTTATCTGGGGGGCATGACCGACATGACAGCCGCGATTGCCGCCCATCCAGGCGCTGCTGCGCCCTTGGAAAAGACACCGCTCGAGACCTATGTGCCGCCAGCGAAACCTTCGCTGATCGGCCTGTCGCGCGCTGAGCTTGCGGAGCGTCTGGCTGAGATCGGCACTGCGCCTTCCCAGCGCAAGATGCGGGTGCAGCAGCTCTGGCACTGGATCTATTTCCGGGGCGCCAGGAGCTTCGACGAGATGACGTCGATCTCCAAGGACACGCGCGCCGAGCTCGCACAGCATTTTACCGTCGACCGGCCCGAGGTGGTCGCCGAGCAGATCTCCAATGACGGCACGCGCAAATGGCTGCTCCGGCTGCCATCGGGCAACCAGCTCGAGAAGCCGCATGAAGTCGAGTGCGTGTATATTCCCGAAACCGACCGCGGCACGCTCTGCGTCTCTTCCCAGGTCGGCTGCACGCTCAATTGCGCCTTCTGCCATACCGGCACGCAGCGGCTGGTGCGCAATCTCACTGCCGGCGAGATCGTCGGCCAGGTGATGGTCGCGCGGGATCGGCTCAACGATTGGGCCGATCGCGAGAGCGGCGGCCGGCTGGTCACCAACATCGTGATGATGGGCATGGGCGAGCCGCTCTACAATTTCGATGCGGTGCGCGATGCGCTGCTCATCGTCGCGGACAATGAGGGCATCGGCATCTCGCGCCGACGCATTACCCTGTCGACCTCGGGCGTGGTGCCGAACATCATCCGCGCCGGCGAGGAGATCGGGGTGATGCTGGCGATCTCGCTGCATGCGGTGCGCGACGAGTTGCGCGACCAGCTGGTGCCGCTCAACCGCAAATATCCGATTGCCGAATTGCTGCAGGCCTGCCGCGATTATCCCGGCGCGTCAAACGCCCGCCGCATTACCTTCGAATATGTCATGCTCAAGGGCGTCAATGATTCGCTCGACGACGCCAGGCTGTTGGTGAAGCTGCTCAAGGGCATTCCCGCCAAGATCAATTTGATTCCCTTCAACCCGTGGCCGGGCACGCATTACGAATGTTCGGACTGGGACCAGATCGAACGATTCTCCGAATATGTCTTCAACGCCGGCTATTCCTCGCCGGTGCGCACGCCACGCGGCCGCGACATCCTCGCGGCCTGCGGACAGTTGAAGTCGGAGACCGAAAAGCTCTCCGCGCGCGAACGCCAGGCGCTACGCGCCATGGCCATGACGGATTAAGTATGCACTTTGCTGTCCGCATCGTCATGGCCGGGCTTGTCCCGCCTGCGCGGCCGAAGCCGCTTCGGCGAGGCGAAGGCCCGGGCATGACGAGTGGAGAGCGCGTACCCTCGCCAAACAACTCGGAATAGCTCATGGCGCTGATCGGCCGGGTGCTTGTCATCTTCCTCGCGTTTCTCGCGGCCTGCATGGCCTCGGGGATGATTGTCATCAGCGCGCTCTTGTTTCCGGAATTTGCCGAGCTCGGCACCGGTCCGGTGGACGAGGGCGCACTGGATGTGCTGCTCGGGTTCGGATTCATCATCGTATCGGGGCTTGCCATGATCCCGGCCGCGCTGATCGCAGCGATCACCGAGGCTTTTTGCATCCGCAGTGTGCTGGTCTATGCGGCCGGCGGCGGGCTGATGGGATTGGCCTGCTATCTCGGCCTCGTTCCCTTCGACACGGAGACAATGCGCTTCGAGGGCATCGTGCAACGGCATCTCGAGATCATGACCGGCTCCGGCATTGTCGCGGGCCTGGTCTATTGGCTGATTGCGGGCCGCAACGCCGGTGCCTGGCGCAAGCCGCCGCCCCGCCTCAGCCCCCCGCCCCCGCTCCCTTCGGCATCAAGGCCGCCGCGGCTGTGACACGCATTGCGTCATTCCGGGGCGATGCGCCAGCATCGAACCCGGAATCTCGAGATTCTCGGGTGCGCAATTGCGCACCATAGTTCACGCTTCGCGTGCCCCGGAATGACGGCCCAGGGGTTTTCATGCACCGTCCCCTCCGCTAAACCGCGAGCCATGAACCGGACCGGACTTTTCATCGCGCTGTCGCTTGCGCTCGTCATCGGGCTTGTGTTCGGCATCTATCCCGAGCTCGACCTCAAGCTGGCATCGCTGTTCTATGACCCGCAGGCGCGAGCTTTTCCGCTCAAGCAGGATTGGCTCGCCTCCTTCGCGCGCGATGGCGCGATGTGGATCGCGTGGGGACTTGCCGCACCCGCAATCGGTGCGCTTGTGATCAAGCTGATCTGGCCGGACCGGCCGCTGCTGATGTCGGGCCGCGCGATTTTGTTCCTGCTGCTGACGCTGACGATGTCCGCGGGCGTGCTCACCAACTTCACCTTCAAGACCTATTGGGGCCGGCCACGTCCGGTCTTGGTGGCCGAGTTCAATGGCGAACTGCCCTTCGTGGCCTGGTGGGACCCGCGCGGCCGTTGCGGGCGCAACTGCTCGTTCTTTTCCGGTGAGGGCGCGACTGCGTTCTGGACCATCGCGCCGGCCGCGCTGACGCCGCCGCCCTGGCGGCCCCTGGCCTATGCGGCGGCGACCCTGTTCGGCCTGACCACCAGCGTGCTGCGCATGGCCTTTGGCGGCCATTTCTTCACCGATATCGCCGCTGCCGGCCTCGTGTCATTTTTAGTGATCTGGCTCGCCCACGGCTATATTTACCGCTGGCCGCGCACCCGGCTGTCGGATGAGGCGATCGATGCCGCGCTCACCCGCTTCGCCCAGCCTGGTTATAGGCTGCGCCAGCGCCTGTTCGGCCGCAAGGCAGGGGCTGCGCGGTCGGCATGAGGCGCCCAAAAACACGTGCCCCTGCCGGCGAAATTTGATATTCGCGGCCTCAAACCACTTCAGCACTTTGCACCGATTGGACCCACGATGAGCACGATTCTGAAAAGCCTGCCCGAGGGGGAAAAAGTCGGCATCGCGTTTTCAGGCGGTCTCGATACCAGCGCGGCATTGCTCTGGATGAAGCAGAAGGGCGCCCGCGTCTTTGCCTATACGGCAAATCTCGGCCAGCCCGACGAGACGGACTACAACGAGATTCCGAAAAAGGCGCTCGACTTTGGCGCCGAGGTCGCTCGTCTCGTCGATTGCCGGACCCAATTGGTGCATGAAGGCATTGCCGCGATCCAATCCGGTGCGTTCCACATCGCAACCGGCGGCGCGACCTATTTCAACACCACCCCGCTCGGCCGCGCCGTCACCGGCACCATGCTGGTCGCCGCGATGAAGGAGGACGGCGTCAACATCTGGGGCGACGGCTCGACCTTCAAGGGCAACGACATCGAGCGGTTCTATCGCTACGGCCTTCTGACCAATCCGAGCCTTAAGATCTACAAGCCCTGGCTCGACCAGCAGTTCATCGATGAGCTCGGCGGCCGCGCCGAGATGTCGGCGTTCCTGACCGCGAGCGGCTTTCACTACAAGATGAGCGCCGAGAAGGCCTATTCGACCGACAGCAACCTGCTCGGCGCGACCCATGAGGCCAAGGATCTCGAGAGTCTCGACACCGGCATCACGATCGTCAATCCGATCATGGGCGTGCCGTTCTGGCGCGACGACTGCGCGGTCAAGGCGGAGAAGGTCGTGGTGCGCTTTGAGGAGGGCCAACCGGTCGCGCTCAACGGCCGGACATTCGCCGACCCGGTGGCGCTGTTCCTTGAGGCCAACGTCATCGGCGGCCGGCATGGCCTCGGCATGAGCGACCAGATCGAGAACCGCATCATCGAGGCCAAGAGCCGCGGCATCTACGAAGCGCCCGGCATGGCGCTGCTGTTCATTGCCTACGAACGGCTGATCACCGGCATCCACAACCAGGACACCATCGAGCAGTACCGCATCAACGGCCTGCGTCTCGGCCGCCTGCTCTATCAGGGACGCTGGTTCGATTCCCAGGCCTTGATGCTGCGCGAAACGGCGCAGCGCTGGGTGGCGCGCGCCATCACCGGCGAGGTCACGCTTGAGCTGCGCCGCGGCAACGACTATTCGCTCCTCAACACCGAGAGTCCGAACCTGACCTATCAGCCGGAGCGGCTGAGCATGGAAAAGGTGGAGGACGCTGCCTTCACGCCGGCCGATCGCATCGGCCAGCTCACCATGCGCAATCTCGACATCGCCGACACCCGCGCCAAGCTGGATATCTATGCGAAGACGGGGTTGATATCGGTGGGCGAGGGCTCGCCGATACTGCGGCTCGAGAGCGACAAGGATTGAGGCGAGGGCCTCTGCTTGTAGGGTGGGCAAAGCAAAGCGTGCCCACCAATGCTTGCGAATGTCTGATGGTGGGCACGGCGCAAGCGCGCCTTTGCAACTGCTGGAACCACCACCAAAGCGACAATGATACGAGAAAGCGCCCACCCCAAGCGTCATGGCCGGGCTTGTCCCGGCCATCCACGCTTCACCGCAAATGCGGAATGACGTGGATGCCCGGGACAAGCCCGGGCATGACGGAGGAAACAACAATGGCCGGGATCGCTCCCGGCCATTTGCATTTTTCATCCTCGTCTATTTCACCGCGGCGGCGCGATGCCGGGGGGCGGCGGCGGCAGCGAGGCGGTGCCGCCATTGAGCAGCGGCGTGATGCGGCGGATGGTGACACGGCGGTTGATCCGGCTCGGACCGTCCGTCTGCTCCTTGAGGTACTGCGAGCCGTAGCCCTGCGAGGTCAGGTTCTCGGCCGGCACACCGAATTGCTGGGTGAGCAATTCCGCGGCTGCCTCGGCGCGGCGGTCCGACAGCGACAGATTGTCGGTGTCGTTGCCGGTGGCGTCCGTGTGGCCCTCGATCAGGAACACCTCGCGCGGGTTGCGCTGGATGGCACGGTTCAGCCCGTCGGCGATCACCTGCAGCTTGGCGGCCTGGTCCGGGGAGATTTCCCACGAGCCGAGGTCGAAGTTGATGGTGTTGACGTCGATGCTCGGCATCAGCATGCGCACGTTCGGGCTGTAGCGGATCTCATCCAGCGAGTAGCGACGCTCGATGCGATCGACCGGCGGCGCCTCCATGGTCTCGTAGATCAGGTCGGGCGAAGCGTCCCCGGCATCGACGATGTAGCGGTCGTAGGGGATGCGGACGACCGGCGGCGGCAGGTCGACATAGAAGCCGCCGACCGCACGCGGATCGCGGTAGCTGTTGTCGATGATGACGAACTCCTCGCCGCGCACGTCGCGCCTGATGCGCCTGAGCAGCGAGCCGTCGGGCGCCATCACGGTGATGATCTGCGAACCGTCGGGGCGTATCACGATGGTGCGCATGTCGTTGCCCACGCGCTGGGTCTGGATGTCGCGCGCGCCGAAGCGGAAACGCTCCATCTCGTCGTGGCGGACGAAGGCCTCGCCCGAGGGGTCGCGGATGATGACGCGGCCGGGCTCGGTAATGACGGTACGGCCGCCCTCCTGCACCTCGTGGCGTTCGGCGCGGAAGTCCTCGAGCCGGCGGGGACCCTGCGCCGCGGCCGGGTTAGCCGGCAGCGGGGTCAGGTGCTGCGGCGGCGGAGGCGGCGGCAGCGGCGCAGTCACCTGCGGCGGCGCGCGACGCACCAGCATGGGCGCAGCCCCGGCGGGCGGTGCCGCAGTCTGATTGCCGGGCGCGGTGCCCGGACGAGCCGGCGGAGTGCCACCACCCTGCGGTGACGGGGTCGGCGGAGCAGGTGGGGTCGCGCCAGGACGGCTCGGCGGCGCACCAGCACCCGGAGCAGGCGGTGGAGGCGCCGGCGGAGTTGCAGTTGGTGCAGCATTCGGATGCACAGTTCCGGGGGGCGGAGGTGGCGGCGATCCGGGCGGCGGTGTGTGGCCGGGAACGGGGGTCTCCCGCGGAAGCTCCTTTGGCAGCGCATGAGGCTGCTCCGGCGCGGCCTGCGGGTGACCGGCCGCCGGCGGTGCGGGCGGCGGAGGCGGAGCGGGCTGCCTCGGCGCGGCTGGCGGGGGTGGCGGTGGCGGAGGCGCAGGATGCGCAGCCGGCGGCGGCGACGGAGGCGGCGGGGCCGCCGGTCGTGCGGGAGGCTGGGCGCTGGGCGGCGGAGGCGGCGCGGGATGCGGCGTGGCCGCGGGAGGCGGCGGTGGGGGGGCCTGATGTGGCGCAGCGGGAGGCGGAGGCGGCGCGCCCTTTGCCGGGGGCTGCGGCTGCTTCGGCGCTTCCTTCGGCGGCTGCTTCGGCTTGCCGTCGGGACCGAGCTCTTCCCGTTGCGCCTGGGCCACGACAATGGGGGCACCCTCGGCATGCGATGCGGAGCCTGCAAATTGCATCGCCGTGATCGCAGTCGTGGCAAGCAGCAGGAGACGAAGTTTGGTCATGTGATATTGGTTCCCGGAATCAACGGTAGCGAAAGCGCGGCGATCAACAGATACGGGTTAGGCCGCAATGTGGCAGTGTTGGCGGGCGGGCCCCGATATATTTTAGGAAAACGCGGGCCCGGGCAGGAACCCGTTCATGACGCATTCAGTGATTTGTTTCAAATCGAACGTCAAGCCGCCGCTGCGACCGTGAGCCGCGGCCTTCGCACACGCGGCGATGTCCTCGCCGGCGAAAGCGCATGAGCTGGTCGTCCAGAGACAGCCTTACCTCGCCGAGACGCCGCGGGTTACCGGATCGCGTTCGAGCCGGGCGATCGACAGCTTCCGAACTAGTCCGTCGCCGGATTTGGCGTGCGCGGACCGCTTGGCCCGCGGGTCGGAAATTCGTCTGGCGTGTGTCCCGGCAGTTCGTCCGGCCGCGGCGGCGAACCCGGTTCGCGCATTGGCGGCGGCGCTTCGGGCTCGGGATTGCCGGGTGGGTCTTCCAGCGGCGGCTCGGTCGGATGGGCAGGGGTCGGCGGCGGAATGCCGGGCGGCTCCGTGGGCGAGGGGCTGCCCATCACATCGCGACCGTGCGGTTGTCGCCGATCTCGGGCCGCGTGCCGCTGACGACGGCCGCCGCCATCTTGGTATAGGCCACCAGCTTGCCCGGCGAATCCCAGAACTCGGCTTCCTCAGGCGTGATCTTCAGGGCGCGGATGTTCGGATCGTCGGCATCGTTCCACCAGGCGCGCGCCGGTGTCGAGAACAACTGCCGGATCTTGCCGCGGTCATTCGAGACGACGGCCGTCCCTTTGATCCAGATGTATTTCTGGCTGCCGATGTCGGCGAAGGACAGGTTGACGGAAGGAGATTGCACGATCTCCTCATCCTTGTGGGCACGCGCGTCGGTCAGGAAATAGACCGCGCCCTCGCTGCGCTCGACATAGGCCGTCATCGGACGCCCGCGCAACGTTTCGCCGTCGCGCGTGACCAGCATGGCATAGCCGGTTGTCCGCATCAGGTCCCAGACGCGATCGATGTCGCGGGGGTCGTTCTCGGTTGCCATGTTGCGCTCCTGCATTGTCGAAACGACAACGGCGCGCGACAGGTGATGTTCCTGCGCTGCGGCGGCGGAACTACGGCGTGTGGCAGACCGCTTCGATGTTGTGTCCGTCGGGATCGAGCACGAACGCGCCGTAGTAGTTCGGATGATAATGCGCGCGGATGCCCGGTGCGCCATTATCGCGCCCGCCGGCGGCGAGCGCGGCTTTGTGGAACGCATCGACCGTGGCGCGGTCCTTCGCTGCGATCGCAATGTGCACCGGCTTGTTCAGCGCGCCTTCGCCGCCGATCCAGAAATCCGGCTTGCCCTCGGCGCCGAAGCCAGCGGCGGATTCGCCGGGACGATCCTGCTGAGTTACCTCCATGATGAGGCTGTAGCCGAGCGGCGCCAGCGCCTGCATATAGAATGCCTTGGCGCGGGCATAGTCGGAAACCGGAAAGCCGATGTGGTCGATCATGACGAGGACTCCTGCGCAATTACAAAACAAACTCGCGTCTATCCCCGCAGCAGCAGCGTGTTGCTCCGCGTCCTACCCATTTCGCGATAGCCGCGCGCGATCATGTCGGCGATGCAGTCGGTCTGCCACTCGTCGCGCGACAGATGCTCGATCACGACTGCGCGCGGCCGCAGCGCCTGAGGCGCCTGCGCGAAGAAGCCGGTCAGCACGCGATCCTCGAAGCCTTCAACATCGATCTTGAGCGCATCGACCTTGCTCGCGCCTGCGTCCGCGAGAATGTGCTGCAAGGTGAGGCAGGGCACCTTGAAGGCGCCGGCGGAGGGGTTGCCAGTCACCACATGGCTGGCGCCAAGATTGCCGCTGTCGGTTTCGATCATCACCTCGCCATCGGCTTCACCGGCGGCAGCGGCTACCAGCCGCACCTGCGCAAAGCCGCTTGCCTCGCGGTTGAAGGCGAGCCGGGCATGGATCACCGGATGCGGTTCGATCGCGATCACCATGCCGCGCGCGCCGACATCACGCGCAAGCGACAGCGCATAGGTGCCGACATTGGCACCGACATCGACGAACACGCCGCCATCAGGCAAATTCGCACGCAGGAAATCGAGCTCCTCGCGATTGTAATCCGGATTGAACAGCGCGCCCCGCTCGGTGGCGCTGGCCTGGTGATGGAAGCGGAACGAACCACCCTGATATTGCACGTCGATTGGGCCCGATCGCAACAGGCTGGCCAGCCGCGACAGCCAGGGGCGAAACGCCCCGCGCTTCAGCCCCGATCCGTGGGCGAGCCGGATCAGCGCCGTCTGCGCAGCCGTCGGCGCAAACGCACCAAACGGCGCCGGCGAAGGGTCATTGTCGGGCGTCACCATTGCATCCCCGTGAAAGGCATGCATAGCCGGTTTTGGACGGCGGGCCAACGGCTGGCTGGTGTTGATTGCGCGCGCCGAGAAAAGAGATCGAAGCCGCTATTGGACTTGCCTTTCCATCCCCCCACGCAGCACAGCTTCCAGCGCCTCCGCCGTGCATGGCTTGCCAAGTCGCGGCTGTTGCGCAAAGGCCGCCGGCACGCTCGCATGGCCGTCATAGCCGGTCACGAATGCAAACGGAATCTTCAGCGCGTCGAGTTGCTCGGCGACCGCAAAGCTTTTTTCGCGCGCGAGCGATACGTCGAGCAGCGCAAAATCCGGCGCTCGCGCAGCGATGGCGGCAAGCGCGGTCGCGACATTGGCGGCGGAGCGCACCGTCTTCACGCCGAAGCCGAGGAGTGTGTCCTCGAAATCGAGCGCGATGATCGGGTCGTCCTCGACGATCAGCACATCAGACGGCAAAGCGCGACCGCCGTTGCAAGAGCCGGATTCCATGGTCAGCCATGTTGGTTGGGTTTTGAGAAGACAGCCGCACTCGAGGCCCGATTGGCGCGTCGACGGGTTCCTGCCAGGACAGCACCACAGCGCGAACGGCGTGTCTGTCTACAAGTCGACGGAACCAAGGAACCGCGTTGGCGATTATGCCCTGACGGGATACGGGGAATTTTCGCCATGCTCAGACGACGCGATGAAGCCGTTGAGGTCACCGACCGGCCCTACAACAACCTGCTGCGGCGGTTGGATGCGGAAGATTATGGGCTGATCGCGCCATATCTCACCTTCGAAGAGGCCGAGCCGAACGAGCTGCTCTATAGCCCGGGCGACGATGTCAGCGTGGTGCATTTCCCCTGCGGGCCGAGCCTTGCGACCTTCCTGGTCACCAACGAGGACGGCCGCGACGTCGAGACCATTCTGGTCGGCCGCGAGGGTGCGGTTGGCGGCATTGTCAGCCAGGGCTTCCTGCCGGCCTATACCCGCATCAATGTCAAGTTCGGCGGCCCGTTCGTGCGGCTGCCCGTGGCCAGGCTCGACGCGGCCAAGAGCGAGTCCAAGACCTTGCGCAATGTCTTCAGCCGCTATGCCGACTGCATGCTGGCGCAGATGTTCCAGGCCACCGCTTGCAACGCCATCCATTCCATCGAGCAGCGCACCGCCAAATGGATCATCTCGGCGATCGAACGGACCGACTCCACCGACACGGTGCCGCTGACCCATGAGCAACTGGCAACGCTGCTCGGTGTCGGCCGCTCCTATGTCAGCCGGGTGATCCAGAGCTTCAAGGCCGAAGGCGTGCTGGCGACCAGGCGCGGCGCCATCCTGGTGCGCGACCACGAGCGCCTGGCCTCCCGCTCCTGCCTGTGCAACGAGCAGGTGAAGAGCCATTTCGAAGAGGTTTTGCGCGGGGTGTACCCGACCGAGGAAGGGAGGGCTTAAACCCGCATTTTTGCGGCCCAAAATCAGCTAACCAAATCGTCACCAGCCCATTGTTTTTTGGCTTTTTCTGAATATATTGCGCTGCAAACGCGCGAGAGGTGCCCGGTCGGTTGGCCGGGCTTCCTTTTTGGGATCACGCGGCCCTTAATCTCTCAGGTTCTCAAAGCGTTAACGCATCACTGGTCGCGGCTATCCCGCGAGATCACGCCCAGAGCCTTTTGCACGACCATAGAAACGAGCCATGAACCTCCGCAACGTCGCCATCATCGCCCACGTCGACCACGGCAAGACCACACTCGTCGACCGCCTGCTGCAGCAATCCGGCACCTTCCGCGAAAACCAGAAGGTCACCGAACGCGCCATGGACTCCAACGACCTGGAGCGCGAGCGCGGCATCACCATCCTGGCCAAGGCGGCCTCGGTGCAGTGGAAGGACACCCGCATCAACATCGTCGACACGCCCGGCCACGCCGATTTCGGCGGCGAGGTCGAGCGCATCCTCAACATGGTGGACGGCGCGCTGGTGTTGGTCGACGCCGCCGAAGGTCCGCTGCCGCAGACCAAGTTCGTGGTCTCCAAGGCGCTGAAGGTGGGCTTGCGGCCCATCGTCGTGATCAACAAGGTCGACCGTCCCGACGCGCGGCCGACCGAGGTCATCAACGAGGTGTTCGACCTGTTCGCAGCGCTGGACGCCAGCGAGGAGCAGCTCGACTTCCCGATCCTCTACGGGTCGGCCAAGCAGGGCTGGATGGCGGCAAGCCCGGAGGGTCCGAAGGACGCCGGCATGGAGCCCTTGTTCGACCTGATCCTGCGCCATGTGCCGGCGCCGAAGATCGAGGACGGGCCGTTCCGCATGATCGGCACCATCATCGAGGCCAATCCCTATCTCGGACGCCTGATCACCGGCCGCATCACCTCCGGCAACATCAAGCCGAACCAGCAGGTCAAGGTGCTCTCGGCCGACGGCAAGCTGATCGAGCAGGGCCGGCTCACCAAGATCCTCGCCTTCCGCGGCCTCGAGCGCACGCCGCTCGAGGAGGCCGAGGCCGGCGACATCGTCGCCATTGCAGGCCTGACCAAGGGCACAGTCGCCGACACCTTCTGCGATCCTTCGGTCGACACGCCGATGGCGGCGCAGCCGATCGATCCGCCGACGGTGTCGATGTCGTTCATCGTCAACAACTCGCCGCTCGCGGGCACCGAGGGCGACAAGGTGACCAGCCGCATGATCCGCGACCGCCTGTTGCGCGAGGCCGAGGGCAATGTCGCGCTGCGCGTCCGCGAGGCCGACGACAAGGATGCCATGGAAGTCTCCGGCCGCGGCGAATTGCAGCTGGCGATCCTGATCGAGACCATGCGCCGCGAGGGCTTCGAGCTGTCGGTGTCGCGTCCGCGCGTCGTCTACCAGAAGGACGAGGCGACCGGGCAGACGCTGGAGCCGATCGAGGAGGTCGTGATCGACGTCGACGAGGAGCATTCCGGCGTCGTCGTGCAGAAGATGAGCGAGCGCAAGGCCGAGATGATCGAGATGCGCCCCTCCGGCGGCCACCGGCTGCGCCTCGTGTTCTACGCGCCGACCCGCGGCCTGATCGGCTACCAGGGCGAATTGCTCACCGATACCCGCGGCACCGCGGTCATGAACCGGCTGTTCCATGGCTACGCCCCCTATAAGGGCGAGATCCAGGGCCGCCGCAACGGCGTCTTGATCTCCAACGACCAGGGCGAGGCGGTGGCCTATGCCATGTTCAAGCTGGAGGACCGCGGCCCGATGATGATCGAGCCGGGCTGGAAGGTCTACAAGGGCATGATCGTCGGCGAGCACACCCGCGACAATGATCTCGAAATCAATGTGCTCAAGGGCAAGCAGCTCACCAACATCCGCACCACGTCCAAGGACGAAGCGGTGCGCCTGACGCCGCCGATCAAGATGACGCTGGAAAAGGCGCTCGCCTATATTGAGGACGACGAGTTGGTCGAGGTGACCCCGAAGTCGATCCGCCTGCGCAAGAAGCATCTCGATGCCAACGACCGCAAGCGCGCGGAAAAGGCCAAGGAAGCGGTGGCGTAGCTCACTCAGTGTCATTCCCCGCGAAGGCGGGGAATCCAGTAGTCCGCGGCCTCACGGCTCCAGCACTGCTGTCTCTGGAATACTGGATCACCCGCCTTCCCGGGTGATGACAGTTCAGTGACAGATCATGGCCAGATGTGAGCGGCTTCAGGGTTAGCTGTGAACGTGCTAGAGCCGCGGCATGACTTCCCTCCCCTCCTCTGTCGACGTGGCCATCATCGGCGCAGGCGCGGCTGGCCTTGGCGCTGCGCATGCGCTGCGGAACAGCGGCCTCACATTCATCATCCTCGAGGCACGCGACCGCGTTGGCGGGCGTGGCTATACCGTGCAGGCCGCGCCTGACGTGATCTTCGACGTCGGCTGTGGCTGGCTGCATTCGGCCGATCAGAACTCCTTTGTCCCGATCGCCGAGCAGCTCGGTTTCGAGATCGATCGCACGCTGCCGCCGTGGCGCGACCGCGCCTTTGGCGAGGTGTTTCCGGAAGCCGAGCGCGAGCAATTCTTCCTCGCCATCGACGCCTTCTATGACCGTCTCGAGCAGGCTGCGCTGACGGGCAAGGACTGCGCCGCCAATCTCTATCTCGAGCCCGGCAACCGCTGGAATCCGATGATCGATGCGATCTCGACCTATGTGAACGGCTGTGAGCTCGACCAGGTTTCGTTGCTCGATGTCGATGCCTACGAGGACTCCGGCCTGAATTGGCGGGTGCGGCACGGCTATGGCGCGCTGATCGCCGCCTATGGCGCCGCGTTGCCGGTCGCCTTCGAATGCAATGTCACCCTGATTGATCATTCGCAAAAGCGCCTGCGCATCGAGACCTCGCGCGGCACGCTCGCCGCGGACAGGATCATCGTGACCGTGCCGACCAATCTGATCGCTGACGAGGCGATCCGCTTTTGGCCTGCGTTACAAGCGAAAGTGGACGCCGCGGCAGGCCTGCCGCTTGGCGTGGCCGACAAGGTCACACTGGCGCTCTCAGAGCCCGAAGCGCTGCCGAGGGATGGCAATCTGCGCGGGCTGACCATGCGCACCGAGATGGGCACCTACCATCTCCGCCCCTTCGGCCAGCCTGCATCGAAGGCTTTTTCGGCGGCCGCTATGCGCATGCGCTGGAGGACGCCGGCGACGGCGCGTTCGCGGCAGCAAGCATCGACGAGATCGTGTCCTTCCTCGGCAATGACTTCCGCCGCAAGCTGACCCCGCTCTGCGAGTCGCGCTGGGCCCGCGACCCCTTCGCCCGCGGCTCCTATTCGCACGCGCTGCCAGGCCATGCGGGCGATCGCGCGATCCTGGCCGCGCCCGTGGACGGGCGACTATTCTTCGCGGGCGAAGCAACGTCACCGGAGTTCTTCTCGACGGCGCATGGGGCGAGAGACAGCGGCGAACGGGCCGCGCGGGAGGTGCTCGCCGCGATTGGAAAGCGGTGACCCCAACCTCGTCATTGCGAGGAGCGAAGCGACGAAGCAATCCAGAGTCGTATGCGTGGCTCTGGATTGCTTCGCTTCGCTCGCAATGACGGCCGAGTGCGCTACTCCATCACCCGCGCCCTCATACCCGCATCAGGGATAAAGCACACATCGTACTTCCCGAAAATGCGGTACCTGTTGCGCGCAACGAGGCCGTACACCGCATCCCGCAACGACTTTGGCACGGCAAAAAGCACGCGCGTCCAGCTCCATCCCGGCAGATGCGACAGCACCGTCAACGCGGCATCGGATTTGAAATACGCGACACCTCCATGCACGACCGCATTCGTATCGGGATCATCGGGATCGATTCCGAACGCCTGCGCCAGCCGCGTGCCGTAAGCCGACTGGATCGGCGTGAAGCGGAAGCGCGCGGCTGTATCGCGCGTGGCGATGAAGCGGATCCAGCGCGAGCAGAACACGCAGACACCGTCGTAGAGGATCACGTCATCGTCAGGCCAACTGGTCAAGGCTTCTCCGCTGTCTTCTTCTCGGCCGTGCCGGAGACGTCAGCCTTCAGCGCCCGCGCGAGCACGCTTTCCGCCGACCTCACCCCAGCTTCGGTCTCCGCCATCCAGTGTCCCTCGCTGCCGTAAGGCGGGAGCACGGAAAATTGAACCTTGCCGCCGGCGGCACGAAATGCGTCCGCCAGTCTGCGCGACAATTCGGGTGAGAAATAGCTGTCATTGGCGGCGACCAGCCAGGTCACGGGCACGCGCGCGGCCTTGCCGAGCGCGCTTGCCGCGGCGAGCAGCGTATGTGGCGCGCACACCTCGTTGTCGCGATCATTGGCATGCCCGCCGCGTCCAGGCGCAAAGGCAATGATCGCGGCGATCTCGCGCGGATCGCTTGCGGCAAGCGCCAGCGCGCCCCAGCCGCCCGCGGAATGGCCGATCACGATCGCGCGATCCGGCTGCACAAACGGCTGCGTGCGCATGAAACGCAGCGCCGCCGCGATCTCATCGGCAGTGGCATGGCCCGATCGAACGTAGTCGGCTTCGTCGCAGCCCCCCTGATCCTCCAGATAAGGCCCGCCGGTCGCGCCATGGCCCGGGCGCTCCGGCACCAGCACGGCAAAGCCGCGGCTCACCAGGAAGGCGGCGAG
The DNA here is from genome assembly GCA_035652015.1 of Bradyrhizobium sp. Classification (GTDB taxonomy): domain Bacteria; phylum Pseudomonadota; class Alphaproteobacteria; order Rhizobiales; family Xanthobacteraceae; genus Bradyrhizobium. Next base: position 49,715 of record DASREP010000022.1, read on the forward strand.
CGGCTTGTAGTCCGGCTGCGGCATTTGCGCGCGTCGCAGCACATTTTGTGTCGAGGCATGCGCGATCACCGCAAGCCGGAACGGCCCATAGCCGGCCGGGCGATACAGGATGGCAAGCGCCGCGACGGCCGCATCACCTGACGGAACCAGCCATTGCTGCGCACGCAGGCTCGCGCCTTCGCCTCCCACCGCGCCATAGGTCTCGGCCGATGCGCCTGATGCGCAAGCAAGCCCAATAACCAGCCACGCGAAAACCGCAGTGAAGAAATGCATAAACTTTGTCCCCACCGGTGTTTTGCGAACGGCAACACAGTCGTAGCAGCGAATCAATTGCAGCTTCCGCGGGTGGTGGCGCGGCAAAAATAGTTAGCCGCGCTGAACTTTGCACAGGACGGGACGGCCGACCGCCGCTTCGCACGTCGTGTTGTCCTTTTTCGGCACAACCGCCGCGACAAACTGATGCAGAAAGTCCACAGCTTAACCCATAATTAACGATAGACCTTGAAGCCGGCGCGTGGACTTGATTTGATCAGCGCCATGAGCACAACCCTGATCGAGGTCCGGCCGGCCAAAGCTGCAGATGCGACTGCAGTGGCATCCACGCATGACGAAGCCTGGCGCGCCGCCTATCAGGGTATCATCCCGGGCGGCGAGCTGGAAAAGCTGATCAACCGCCGCGGCCCGCAATGGTGGGACAGCGCGATCCGCAAAGGCAGCCGCGTCAGCGTGCTGGTGTTCGGCGACAAGATCGCGGGCTACGCCAATTATGGTCGCAACCGCGCCCGTAGCCTGCACTTCGAAGGCGAGATCTACGAATTGTATCTGCGGCCGGAATTCCAGGGCCTCGGCTTCGGCCGCCGCCTCTTCACGGCCGCCAAGCGCGACCTCGCACAGAGCGGCCTGCGCAGCATGGTGGTCTGGGCCCTGTCCGACAACGATCCCGCCACCGAATTCTACCGCGCGCTCGGCGGCCGCATGGTGGCCCGCTCCTCCGAACGGTTCGGGCCGAAGTCGCTCGACAAGGTCGCGTTCGCCTGGACCAACTGATTCTGGGTTGCCTGGGCGCCGTGGCGCTTGGGCCAGACCGAGATTGCCGCCGAAATCGTCTTGTTACGCGCGCAGCCATTTTTGTGCACTGCGCTCTAGCGTCCGCGCGCGTTGACGCGTAATAGCCGATCCGAAGCGACCCAGGTTCAACTCACGTTTCAGTCAGCCTGCCAGCAGGCGCTACGGAGCCCATTTCCATGCGTATCGACGCCATCCCGATCGGGATCGACCCGCCCCGCGAAGTCAATGTCGTCATCGAGGTGCCGGTCGGCGGCGAGCCGATCAAATACGAGATGGACAAGGAAGCCGGCACGCTGATCGTCGACCGGTTTCTCTATACCGCCATGCGTTATCCCGGCAATTACGGCTTCATCCCGCACACGCTGTCGGATGACGGCGACCCCTGCGACGTGCTGGTCGCCAACACCCGCGCCATCGTGCCCGGCGCAGTGATGAGCGTGCGCCCGGTGGGCGTTCTCTTCATGGAGGACGAGGCCGGCGGCGACGAGAAGATCATCGCGGTGCCCTCCTCCAAGCTCACCCAGCGCTACGACCGGGTGAAGACCTACAGCGACCTCCCGGAGATCACGCTGCAGCAGATCCAGCACTTCTTCGAGCACTACAAGGATCTCGAGCGCGGCAAATGGGTCAAGATCAAGCGCTGGGGCGGCCCCGAGGACGCGCAGAAGCTGATCACCGAGAGCATCGAGCGCGCGAAGAAGAAGTAGCTTCGTTGAGGTAGGTCGTTCTCCGCCAAGGCCGGCCGCATTCTCGACTGTCATCGCCCGCGCAAGCGGGCGATCCAGTATTCCAGAGACAGCTGTGCTTGAGCCGAGAGGCCGCGGCGTACTGGATATCCCGCTTCCGCGGGGTATGACGGCGGAGGGTGTGGCGCGCTCCGCACGAAACCTCACACCGCGGGCTTCGGCAGCCCGGCAATCGCACACGCCGCGCGGAGCGTGTTGACCAGCAGACATGCCACCGTCATTTGGCCAACGCCGCCGGGCACCGGCGTAATCGCGCCGGCGACTTGCGAGGCTTCCGCAAAGGCGACGTCACCAACCAGCTTGGTCTTGTCCTCCGCCGTCGGCAGCCGGTTGATGCCGACATCGATCACGGTCGCGCCCGGCTTGATCCAGCTGCCGCGCACCATTTCCGGCTTGCCGACCGCGGCATAGACCAGGTCCGCCTGCGCACACAGCTTCGGCAGATCCCGCGAGCGCGAATGCGCGATGGTCACCGTCGCGTTCTCGTTGAGCAGCAGTTGCAGCAGCGGCCGTCCCACCAGATTGGAGCGGCCGATCACGATGGCGTTCATGCCTTCCAGTGAAGCATGCACCGTCTTGCTCAGGATGATGCAGCCGAGCGGCGTGCAGGGCGACAGCGCCGCAAGGCCGCCGGCGAGCCGCCCGGCATTGTTCGGATGCAGGCCGTCGACGTCCTTGGCGGGATCGATGGCATTGATGACCGCCTCGGTGTTGAGCCCCTTGGGTAGCGGCAGTTGAACGAGGATGCCGTGGACGGCGGGATCGCGGTTGAGCTTGGCGACCAGCTCCAGCAGCTCATCCTGCGACACATCGGCCGGCAGCCTGTGCTCGAATGATGCCATCCCGGCGCCTTGCGTCTGCGTATGCTTGCTGCGCACATAGACTTCGCTGGCGGGATCATTGCCGACCAGCACGACGGCGAGCCCGGGCACCAGGCCATGATCGCGTTTGATGCGGGCAACCTCGCTTGCGACCCGGCCGCGAAGCTCGGCGGCGATGGCCTTTCCGTCGATGATGCGAGCCGTCATGTCGATTCCTTCAATGAGCTATGCTTTATCTTGCGTCAGCGCGCGCAAGGCCTCGCCGAGCGTTGCGGGATCGCCGTCGATCGCCACCTGCTTCAGCCGCGAGGTCGCCCCGGAAACGAGCCGCACCGTCGCCTTGGGCACGCCGAGCGTCTTGGCCAATAATTCCGTCACGGCGCGATTGGCCTCGCCGCCATCGGCGATGGCGCGCACCCGCACCTTCAACACGCTGCGCCCGTCCGAGAGCGTCTCGATCCCGTCAATGCCGTCGCGACCGCCGCGGGGCGTCACCCGCAGCGCGATGCCGATGCCTCCGGCCAGAGGCCGCCAGGGAACCGACCTCGCAGGCGGGCTGTCGGCCAAGCGTCAGAACACCGCCGGATAGATGTAATAGGTGATCACCCGCTCGATGAACATGATGATCAGGATCAGGATGATCGGCGAGATGTCGAGCCCGCCCAGATTGGGCAGGAAATTGCGGATCGGCGCCAGCAGGGGCTCGGTGATGCGGTAGAGGAACTCCGCCACCGCCGCGACGAACTGGTTGCGGGTGTTCACGACGTTGAACGCGACCAGCCAGGACAGGATCGCGGACGCGATCAGGAGCCAAATGTAGAGATCGAGTACGATGAGGATGATGTCGAGAACAGCTCGCATGGGGCAGGGGCTCGGATGCTGCGGTCGCGGGAAGATTGTCTGCTAGATATCGGTTCCGCCCCCCGCAAACAAGGGAACTTCCCGGTCAAATCCGCGCAAATCCGGGATTTTCGCTGGCCCCGACTTGGCAATTGACTTGCCGATGTCACGCACTGTAAATGGCGCCGTTTGAAGGCCGCCTTTGCCTTCCCTATGTATGCAGAGGCGGTGGTGACGGGGCCATAGCTCAGCTGGGAGAGCGCATCGTTCGCAATGATGAGGTCGGCGGTTCGATCCCGCCTGGCTCCACCAGCCTTCGCAGGCTGCGCCTGCTTCGGCTCGGCAAGCCTATCGTGGCGAAGGCTGCCGCGCCGTAGCTCGAAGAGCGGAGGCGGGCTTTATCCGCAAACCTCTATTCTGTCGCTGCCCACCTCACTCCGCCGCCTGCGCCAGCAGTTGCGGCGCCTGCAGCAGCCATCTCCCAATAAAATGCTCCAGCCACTTCCGTTCCGCCGTGTCGTACACCGCGCGGTCCGCAAAGTGCTTGTGGCGCGGGCGGGCGCCGGGGGCATCCATGCGGTCGCAGCCGCGGGTGGTCCAGCGATGCATCATGGCGCAGGTGACGTCGGGGTGGAATTGCAGGCCGAAACACGTGTCATAGCGGATCGCCTGCACCGGGAAATCATCGCCGGAGGCGAGGAGCTCGGCGCCATAAGGCAGCTCAAAGCCCTCGCGATGCCAGTGATAGACCTGCGCGGGCCAGTCCGGGCAAAGCTCTGCCCCTGCCGCCGTAGGCCGGATCGGGTAATAGCCGACCTGCACCACGCCGTCCGGGTGCGGCGCGACGGTGGCACCAAGCTGCTTGGCCAGCATCTGGGCGCCCAGGCAAATCCCGAGGAACGGACGCCGCTCGCGCAAGGCGATGTCGATCCACGCGATCTCGGTCCGGACGTAGTCGTCGGTGTCATTGGCGCTCATCGGGCCGCCGAAAATCACGGCACCTGCGTGCGCATCCAATGTTGCGGGCAGGGCATCGCCAAAGCGCGGCCGGCGGATATCAAGCCGATAACCCAGGGCCTGCAACGCGTTGCCGACCCGGCCGGGGCTGGATGTCTCCTGGTGCAGCACGACCAGGACAGGCCGTAGCGGCTCCGGCCCACTGGACCTCAAGACCGGGGGGCGGGCAGGGGGAAACGAAACCAGGTTCTGGCCGCCAAGGTATTTTGAGCGATTCGACATTGGCTCGCGCAAAGCTTTTCTAGGACCCAGCGCGAAATCTTAGCTAAGCAAGTCTTAATTTCGTGTGAGTTCCGGCACACAGGAAAGCAAGTCACGGGCCAAGACGGTAGTCGTGCGGGTTTTCACCTCTCCCCGGCGGCGGGGAGAGGTGACAGCGAGAGTTCGGCTGGTTCGCCTACCGCTTCTGCTGAAACCGCCCGACCGCGGCGAGGATGAAGCCGCGCGGGAGCAGGCGCAGCATCAGCGGGACGAGCTTGATACCAAGGCCGGGCAGCACCGCGCGCTTGTTGGCCATCAATCCGCGATAGGCCTCTTCCGCAACCTCGCGCGGCGACTTGTCGAGCGCGGAGGAATCGAAGCTCGGCTTGAAGCCGGCGCGCTCCTGGAATTCGGTCGGCACCGGCCCGGGGCAGACCAGCGTGACCCGCACGCCATGGGGCTCGAGTTCATTCCGCAGCGCCTCGGTAAAGGACAGCACATAGGCCTTGGAGGCGTAATACACGGCCATGCCCGGACCCGGCAGGAACCCTGCAATCGAGCCGACATTGAGCAGGCCGCCACGGTTCTTGATCAGCGTCTTGGAGAAGCGTAGCGACAGGTCGGTCAAAGCGCGGATATTGACGGCGATGATCTCGAGCTGAGCCGCGCGGTCGACCTCGGCGGCCGGACCGAACAGCCCGAAGCCGGCATTGTTGACCAGATATTCCACTTCCACGCCCGCCGCAGCGAGCGCGGCTTCGATGGTGTCGCCGGCATCGGCGGCCGCGAGATCGCAAGCAATCACCAGCGGCTCGGGCTTGCCTTGCGCCTTCAACTCCGCCGCGAGCGCATGCAAGCGGTCCGCGCGCCGCGCCGTCAGGACCAGACGGTGGCCCTCCCTTGCGAAGACGCGCGCCAGTTCAGTCCCTATGCCCGCCGAGGCACCGGTGATCAGCGTCACACGTTCAGTCACGATTCCAATGCTTCCAATGCTCTTAAAATCAATTTTCAGGTGAGATGCGCCAAGCTCACAACGAGAGCATAGGCTTGCGGTGGTGCGCAAGCCGCCGAGGGAGCATGGCGGCGTGCACCCAAACCGTCGCGGGGACCTGAAAGCTTTGCCAAACTTGGCTATCGGCGGCAACAGCCCGGGCGAAAGCCACCCCAAAAGGGGCAGATTAAAGTTTCGCCATGTGTCGGGTGTACGGCCGGCCGGCGCCGCAGCCGGAGGGATGGTGCTTCACGCCGTCTCGCGGTGACGAATCGGGTTTGCCTTATCAGACGTCCGCAGCGGCCCGGCGGCTACCGACCAAATGTTTCAGGTCGATGCGGTCCCGGGAGGAGACGCCGAGCAGGTCGGCCGCCCGCCAGACCACATTGTCCTCGAACTCGCTGACCTCGCCATCCGCATAGACCAGCTCCCACATCATCTCGACAATGCGCAGCCGCCCCTCTTCATTGACCTCGCGCATGATGACGCTGGTGAAATGATAGAGATCGACGGCCTCGCCCTCGACCAAAGTCGCGGACTTGATCAGCTGGTCGGCGGTGCCGGGATCGAGCCCGAATCGGCTCTCGATCAGGCTGTGCAGCTTGCGCCGTTCGATTTCGGAGGGTTGGCCGTCAAGCGAGATCACATGGATCAGAAGCGCGGTCGCGGCCAGCTGATAGCCATTGTCGTCGAAGGCGCGGTTACCGTTGGCATGGGGCGATACGACATCGGCAATGAATTGACGCAGTCCGTCCAGCATCGGGTCCTACCGCAATCGAAGGAACTACTTTCCGCCCGAATGGCGGCTTCTCCAGCCTTATATGTGGCGAAAGGGCGCGTCGCACAATCCGGAATGCCCCGGCCGCGGCATTACGATTCGGCAATTTTGGCACCGTCATTCCGGGGCGCCTCGAAGAGGTGAGCCCGGAATCTCGAGATTCTCAGGTGCGCAATTGCGCACCATAGTTCACGCTTCGCGTGCCCCGGAATGACGGCGAGAACCTAACGACGGTGCGAGGCTACGGTATCTCGTACACCACCATCTTGTCGGCGATGCCGCGCAGCGCGGCGTGCTTCTGGATCGGCTTGATGTCCTGCCGCGCCAGAATGCCGGCGACCTCTGGCGTCTCGATGACGGGCGCGGTGACGTGGATCTCCTGCGAGGTCGACAGCGACTGCACCCGCGCGGCGATATTGACGGTCTGGCCGAAATAGTCCTGACGCTCGTTGAGCATCACCGCAAGGCACGGGCCTTCGTGAATGCCGATCTTGACCACGAGGTCGTTGCTGCCGCGCTTGTTGTTGAGCTCGTCCATCGCCGCGCGCATGCGCAGGCCCGCTATCAAGGCATGCTCGGGCCGGATGAAGGTCGCCATCACAGCATCGCCGATGGTCTTCACCACCGCCCCCTTTTCAGACGCGATGATCTCGAGCAGCGCGCGGAAATGTGCCCGCACGAGATCGAACGCGGCGAGGTCGCCGACCCGCTCATACAGCGCGGTCGAGCCCTTGAGGTCCGTGAACAGGAAGGTCAGCGAGGTGATCTTCAGCCGCTGGTCGACATCGAGATTGTCGGCCTTGAAAACATCGCGGAAGGTCTGGTTGGACAGCATCCGCTTGGCCGTGAGGAACGGCCGGCGCTTGCCCAGGAGCTCATGCAGCGCATCGCGGGCGATGAAGACCGAAGGCAGCACGCGCACGCCGGCCTGATTGTCGACCGACAGTCGCAACGGTCCAGGGCGCATGGTCAGCGATCCCGTCGGCGGATGTTGCTTGTTGTAGACCAGCGACAGCTGCTGGCGCTCCCTGGTCGGCTCGCCCTGCACGTCGATGAAATGGGCGGAATGCGTCACCGGCTCGAACACGATGATGAATTGCGCCGGCAGCTGCAGCGACATCACCGCCTTCTCGTTCGGCGGCAGCTCCATCGTCTCGAGCGCCACTTCCTCGGTCAGGGAGGTGAAATTGTCGCGATTGAGATCGATGCCCGAGCTCCAGAACACCTGCTTGTAGTATTCCCAGACAGGCAGCGAGTTGGGATCGTGCGCGGCGATGCGCCGAACCTTGGGGCTGACGGTGAAAGCGACCTCGACCTGCTCGTCGACCGAGGGCTGATAGCCGCAGGCACACAGGCCGCAGTGATAATCATCGGGCTTGAGAGATTTCAGCGTGTCGTGCGCGCCGAGCACGCCGCTGCAGCCGGGACACAGCACATTCCACGACAGATCGAACAGGCCGAGCCGCGCGGCATGCAGGAATCCCGAGATCACCTTCTCTTCATCGAGCGCGGCGCGTGTCGAAAAATCCAGCGCATTGATCCGGTTGAGCGCGGCATCATCGCCGGTCCTGATGAGCTCGCCGATCGCGTCGGCGACAGCGGGATCGGCGCTCTGCTTCAGGACTGAAATCTGTGCGGAGAAGTCGCTCATGGCCTGCACAAGATGGGATTGCGAGCTCGTCTCGACAATCCCTTATTACCGTGCCGTGATGATAAAAAGTGGCGAATAGTCGGGTTGCGTGGTCACGACACCCATGGGCACGACAGGCGTCCTGTCCTTCAGCTCGACGTGGAACGCGTCGATCAGCCTGGCCAACGCCAGCGTCGCCTCGACGATCGCAAAATGCGAGCCGATGCAGACCCTTGGCCCGGCACCGAACGGCAGATAGGCGAAGCGATCAGGCGGCGGAGTTCCCGGCATGAATCGCTGCGGCATGAATGCTGCCGGCTGCTGCCATAACTTTTCATGCCGATGCAGCAGCCATGGCGCGATCAGCATGTAATCGCCCTTGCGCACGGCACGGCCCGCGACCTCATCGGGCCCGGTCGCGGCACGCGCGACCAGGAAGGCCGGCGGATAGAGCCGCATGGTCTCGTCAATCACCGCGCGGGTGAATTTCAGTCGATCGAGATCAGCCGCACCATTGACGGCGGCGCCGCGCGCCTCCCGCGCCAACTCCTCCTGCGTGTCGGGATCGAGCGCGAGCAGATAGAGGGCCCAGAACAGCGCGGTCGCGGTGGTCTCATGTCCCGCCAAAATCATGGTCGCGACCTCGTCGCCCAGTTGCGCGTCTGAGAACGCGGCACCCGTCTCGGGATCGCGCGCTTCGCCCATCAGGTCGAACAGATCGCGGGGCGGCGCGCCCTCTTTCTTTCCGGCGGCGCGCCGCTCCGCCATCAGCATCGCGATGAAGGCAGTCCAGCGCTTGCGGAAGCGGGCTCGGGCAAAATCCTGCGGAGTTGGCCAGGACAGCGGCAGCAGCAGATCCAGCAAATGCGGCCGCGCGAGCTTGTCGCCATATTCCATGACAAAGTCGCGCAACGTCGCGCCGTGCTGGGCCATCCCGAAGGAGAACATGGTGCGGCCGGCGATCTCGAGCGTCATGTGCTGCATGATCTGGAACAAGGCCACCGGCGCATTGCTCTTGTCCTTGAGCGCCGCGACCGTCTCCTCGATCACCGCAACCATGTGCGGCACCAGCGTGGTGACCGCGCGCGGGGTGAAAGCCGGCGCCAGGGTGCGGCGCTGATGCTTCCAGGCGCGCCCCTCCGCGATCAGCACGCCCTGGCCGAGCACCGGCCGCAACACCCGGATTCCGGCCGCCGTGCGCGTATAATTCTCGTAATTGTCGACCAGCACGTGCTTGATCGCATCAGGCGTATTGAGGATGAAGGTCGAGCGGCCGAGAAAACGGCTCTGGATGACGTCCTCTTCATAGGCCCGCTTGCCCCAGGTGGAGATCGCGTTCCTGCCCATCGCCCGCATCCGAGCGAAGGCGGTCTGATTGTCCGGCGCAAGCGGCGGGCTCGGCGGCACCAGCGGCCTGCGTTTGGCAGGAAAGTCGTAGACTTCGGCGATGCTCATCGTGGTCTACTCCAACGAGCCGCTCCTGCGGCCTACACAGCAACGATCGAGCCGAATCCGGGCGCCGGCAAGACGCGCGCCTATGAGCTAGTAAGTCAGCTCGATGACCGCAATCCTGTTCTCCGACGCGGGCCAGGCGCGGGCGACGATTCGTTCCTCGTTGAACAGGCCGGCGACTTGACGGCCGACTTCCGCGGCGGAAAGCCGCAAGCTGGTCAGCGAATCCGTGGGCACGCCAGGCTTGATGTCGGTCGGCTCCTTGCCATCGAGCAGCACGATATCGCGCGGCAGGCCAAAATAGCCGCGCGGCCGCGTCATCAGCACCACCGCGCCGGCGCTTGCCTCAGCCGGGCTGAGAGCGCGGCCGGCGCGCAGATGCACGACGTCCGAGGAGCGCGGAAACGGCGAGCGGTAGAAATGCGTCGTGGTCGCGCCCGGCGAGGTCAGCACCATCTCCAGATACCAGGTGGGGTCGACCTCGGCCGGGCCCCAACGGCCATCGTCGCCGGTCTTTGAGAAATGAACGGCCTCGCCGAGGCGCTCGCCGGTGTCGGCAGCGACGCGGAAGATCTCGACGGTGGCGCCGGACACGGGACGGTTGGTCGGCACGCCGCCGGGCGTTGCCGTGGCCAGGCCGGACAACTTGACCCGAGCCTCCGGCACAATCGCGATGCGCTCGGGCTCGCGACCGGCGATGAATTTGTAGATCTCGCGAAACGCGAGGGGATGATAGGCGGTCTCGCGATGATCAAGCGCACCGAGCACGAGATTGGTTGCGCCTTTCAGCGCCGGACCATCGCTGGTGATGCCCGTTGCCACGCCGGGCTTGCCGATGAAGCGGCCATCGCTCTGGGCATATTTGTCGAGCCCCTCGCTGCGCAGCGTGAGGAAGGCGGTGCCCGGCACCACCTCGCTCTCGCCGTCATTGAGGCCGCTCAGAAAGGGGCCGCGGCCGTTGAACTCGTTGCCGAGATTCTCGTCGGAGACGAACACGCCGTGGTTGGGCACGCCGCAGAGCACGGCATGGCTGACATCGCCGGCGCCACCATTCTTGATATAGCTGCGGATGGAATCGCCGCCGCGCGAATTGCCGACAAGCGCCACGCGCGCGGCTCCGGTCCGCTGCTTCAATTGCGCAATCGCCTCGGCCAGCGCGCGGCGCTGGTCCTCGGTCGAGGAGCGATTGTCCTGTGCGACCTGATCGTCGCTGCGCGCCAGCGGGTCGATGAAGTTGATGGCAAACATCCGCTCGTGTGGCACGGCGTTGGATTCCATACGCCACAGCGTGGTCAACCAGAGCGCGGCATGGTCGCCATTGCCATGCACGAAGAGAATCGGGGGCAGGTCGGCGGCCGCTTGCGGCGCAGTCTCGGCGAAAGCCGGAACCTTGAAGCTGCCAGCGAGCAAGGGCAGGGCGCTGATGCCCCAAAGAACGTTGCGCCGGGTCAGGTCCATCATAATCCTTCCTTATCTTTCAATATCTTACCCGCGATTTGCCGGGTGAAAAAGGCCCCTTCGCTCTTGCCAGCGATCGGCTTTCCCGGGCATCACTCAATTCAACCAGAATCAAGCCATAGCAGGTGAGGTGGGACCCGATATGACTGACGCGCCCAAATCTTCGCAGTTCAGCGCCGACGGTATCACCGCGCCGCTGCGCTACCCGACCTTCCGGCGCATCTGGCTTGCGAGCCTGCTCTCCAATCTCGGCATCCTGATCCAGGGCGTCGGCGCGGCCTGGGCCATGACCCAGATGACGTCGTCGGCCGACAAGGTCGCGCTGGTGCAGACGGCGTTGATGCTGCCGATCATGCTGATCTCGATGCCCGCCGGCGCCATAGCCGACATGCACGACCGCCGCATTGTCGCGCTGATCGCGCTGTCGATCTCCCTGACCGGCGCGACCACGCTGACCGTGCTCGACTGGCTCGGTCTCGTGCAGCCGAATCTTTTGCTCGCGCTCTGCTTTGTGGTCGGCAGCGGCATGGCGCTGATGGGACCGGCCTGGCAATCCTCGGTCAGCGAGCAGGTCCCTCCCGAGACGCTGCCGTCCGCGGTTGCGCTCAACGGCATCAGCTACAACATCGCGCGCAGCATGGGTCCGGCGATCGGCGGCATCGTGGTGGCAACGGCGGGCGCGGTCGCAGCGTTCGCGCTGAACACAATTCTTTATTTGCCGCTGATGGTGGCGCTGTTCGTCTGGAAGCGCAAGGCCGAGCCGTCGCGGCTGCCGCGCGAAAGGCTGAACCGCGCCATGGTCTCCGGCGTGCGCTACATCACAAACTCGCCATCGATCAAGATCGTGCTGACCCGCACCATGGTGACCGGCCTGATCGGCGGCTCGATCCTGGCCCTGATGCCGCTGGTGACGCGCGAGCTGTTGCATGGCGGCGCACAGACCTATGGCATCATGCTCGGCGCCTTCGGCCTGGGGGCTGTGATCGGCGCGCTCAACATCAGCGAATTGCGCAAGCGGATGAGCGGCGAGGCCGCGATCCGCGCCTGCGCATTGTCGATGGGCGGCGCCATCGCGGCGGTGGCGCTGAGCCGTCAGCCGGTGCTCACCGCAGCCGCACTCGTGGTGGCCGGCGCGGTCTGGATGATGGCGGTCGCGCTGTTCAATATCGGCGTGCAGCTCTCGGCGCCGCGCTGGGTCGCCGGCCGCTCGCTGGCGGCCTATCAGGCCGCGATCTCCGGGGGCATTGCGATCGGCAGCTGGTGCTGGGGCCAGCTCACCGACGTGGCGGGCGTCGAAAACGCCCTGCTCGTCTCGGCCGCGCTGATGCTGGCCTCGCCGCTGCTTGGGCTGTGGCTGCGCATGCCGCGGATCGGCGCGCGCGGCGAGGAGGCGGAAAAGCTCGACGACCCCGAGGTGCGGCTCGCGCTCACCGGTCGCAGCGGGCCGCTGGTGGTCGAGATCGAATATCGCGTGGCACAGGATAATGCGCGAGCGTTCCACAATGTGATGCAGGACGTGCAGCTCAGCCGGCAGCGCAACGGCGCCTATGGCTGGTCGATCGCGCGCGACATCGCCGATCCCGAACTCTGGACCGAGCGCTATCACTGCCCGACCTGGCTGGACTATCTGCGCCAGCGCAACCGCTCGACCCAGTCCGAGCGCGCGCTGCATCAACAGGCCATCGCCTTCCATATCGGCCCCGACCCCGTGCGCATCCGCCGCATGCTGGAACGCCCGTTCGGCTCGGTGCGCTGGAAGGAAGAGACACCGGACCGCGCCGCAAGCGAAGTGCTGCCGGTGGTGGCGAGCGCCGCGGGGAGCAGCACGTAGACTTCCCCCCTCATCCCGGGATGCGCCGCAGCGACAGGCTCGGCCGGCACCGGTCTACGGGTGAAACAAAAAACCAAAGGCCTGCCCGTCCAAAGCCTTTTAATTGTCCCGCGCTTTGCTAGTATCAACTTGTAGTTTTATCTTATTTCCCGAGTTGATTTCGAATGAAGCGAATCATCCTGTTGTTGGATGGCACATGGAATGATGCCGACCAAGGCCCGGCTGACACCAACGTTGTACGTCTCCGCGAAATCATCGCGAAATGTCTTGAAAGCAGGCCGACCGGGAACGCGGTCCAGTTCGTAACACCTGCTTCATCGGCGAACCAGATTTCGGTCTCCGCCGGAGCATACGTTTCTTCCGGCAACCAGCCCACAGATCACCTTGTGTACTATGAGCGAGGTGTCGGCACTGGAGGCTTTCTCGATCTTTTTTTCGGAGGCGCATTCGGCGTCGGGCTTAGCCAGAACATCCGGCGAGCCTATCGCTTCCTTTCACTCAACTATGAAGACGGCGACCAAGTCTTCGTCTTTGGTTTCTCGAGGGGATCCTACACTGCCCGGTCGCTGGTCGGATACATCAATACGGTCGGGCTTCTCCGGCGAGACTCTTGCACCGTGGAAAACGAGTCGCTCGCATGGTCCTATTATCGAGAGAATCCATCCGACAGGGTGTGGGGCGTGGGAAGCTCTCTGAAATTCGGGAGCCATCCCGATTTCGAAGTCAGTTGTGTGGGGGTTTTCGATACGGTTGGGGCGCTGGGCATACCAGCACCCGCGTTCTGGCGCGAGAACCGGGACTTGTTCGAATTTCACGATGTCAGCCTGACGAGCGGTCAAACCCAGCACCTGCACGCGCTGGCGATCGATGAACATCGCCTCAGTTTCGAGCCCACCCTCTGGCGAAAGCCTAAATTCGGCACCGCCTCGCCTACCGCCGAACAGGTTTGGTTCGCCGGCGCCCACTCCGATATCGGCGGCGGCAATGTCGACGAGGAGCATGGACGAAATGCGCCGGCACTCGACGACCTGACCCTCGATTGGATGATCAAACGCGTGCTCAGCCGATTCGCAAACTTTCCGGTCAAATACAACGGCACCACCAATGCATGGCCGCATGTCGATTCCAGAAATGCCGCAGCGGCACAGGACGAACCGCGGCGCCGTCTTTACCGCGCCCTCCCATTCGGATGGCGGTCAATCAACAACAGCCAAGTGAAGGTCGGCTTCCGAGAGCGATTGGTAGCGCGCGATCGCCACGCCGAGACGATCGGCGAATTCGTTCACATTAGCGCCCTGCAACGCCTCGGGCGGCTGGTTCGCATCGGCGGCGCTGAACGATACTATGCCCCGATGAATCTGCTCTCCGTGCTGGGCAATCTCAGCGGGACCGGAGGCGCTACAAATCCGCTCAGGGTCGTTGACTATGACGGGAGCGTGATGGCTGCCGAGTCCGTTCAGCAATGCGTCGCGGCTGCCCGCATCCGGCTACTCGAAGCCGAGGCGATGCAGCTCGGCTCGAAATCGTGATGGGAAGACCATGATTTCCTTCATACTCGTCTTGTCCTTTTTTTCAGTACTGCTCGTACTTTCCGTTTTCATCTGGTTTTGGTGGGTCGTGCCTCGCTACCAGGTCCCCCCGCATTTCACCGAAACCGATTTTCGACGGCTGGAAGTTCAGGATCGAATAAGGCAGACGAACTATCAGGTGCTCACGGCCTTGGCCTTGGGCGCCACCTTCCTCACGACGCTCTTTCAGTTCCTGATCTCCAGCCAGCATTGGAGCAGCGAGTTCGCATCGAAAGCGGCGCAGGAACGTGCTGCGCAATATATTGAAGCGGTGAAGCAAATCGATCAGGGCGGGCCTTCGGCAGGAAATGCCGAAAAATCCGCTACGCGCGAAAATTCAGCGATGAGCGTCGCCGCAGTTCGGACGTTGTATCTGCTCGGAACACGATACTCCGACGACTATCATGAGCTGGCGCACGGGATCCTCTCGACCTACGTGCTGTCGCAAACGCTGGGCAAACACATTTTGCAGGCCTCACGAGAGTGCCGAAACGATTTCGGGATATCCCCGAGCGCCTTCGAGGACTTGTTGCGATCAGAGGAAAAGAACGGAATCGCGCAGGATCGAGAAGAGGCGCTTCCTGGCGTCCAATCGGCAATGGCGGCCCTTGGAGACGTCAAATTCTCGGCGCTTCGGCGTCATGAGGAGGGAGGGATCTGCACATCGGCGTCATCGACGTATGACCTCGAGCTCGAGCATGTCACTCTGGACGACCTTGATCTGCGGGGGCTCGATCTCTCCTGCTCTCTTATGTCGCAGTCCAGATTTCGTCGGGTCAGATTGAACGGCACCAACCTTTCTCACGCCGACCTGCGGGGCGCGCGCTTTGCGGATTTTGATATTCCTGGGAGCCCCGCCGCAATCGGAACCATCCGGGATCGCCTCTATCTTGCCGAAAAAGATGGTGGTCCACCCCAATGGAAGCGCGGTCGCTGCTGGTCGACGGACATGCGCGGCGCGAACCTTTCGTTCGCGAATCTGGAAGGTGCGTTGCTGGCCGGTGCCGACCTGAGGGGCGCCGATCTCACAGGTGCCAATCTCTGCCGCGCGGACATAAGCCGGGTCAATCTAACGGGCGCCAAGGGCTTGACCGACGAGATGCTGCGGGATGCGTGCGCCAGCAAACCGAAAAGCGATGACCAAACCTACCGCGAGGCGCAGCCCATCGGCGATCGGGCCTTCTCGGTCCGTCGATGTGAGCCCCACATCTGTCCGTATGAACAAGCGCCTGCGAATGCCGAGGCGCGGAGCCCGGGCGCAAGGCTTGAGGCCATGGCCGGGAAAGAGCGCCGGCACATCGTCGGTGACGCGGTATCTCTTGGGCTTGTGGCGCTTGCGACCATCGCCTTCCTCGGCGTCGGAGCCTTCGCGAGTCGTCGGCTCCGGGTCAGCCTGCCGGGATCGTCCGTCGTTTTTCCGTCCCGGTTTCCGGAAAGGAGCCTGTCGTACTCGAAGGAATTCTTCCTGGCCTTTACACGCGAGCATCCCGGAGAGGCTAAATTCTACCGCGCCCCGGTACTGTTTCCCCTCGACCTGATAGTGATGGTCCTGTTGGCCGCGGCGCTCGCAACGGCGTCATGGCACTGGCTCGCCGCAGCTGGGTTCAGGTCGCCACGGCTCGCCCTCATATTGCCTTTGATATATCTAGCAGCGGATTTCGGCGAAGACGTCTGGCTCGCCACGCAGCTGCGGGCCTCCGAGGTCACGGACGACGCAATTACCTTGCTAAAGCAGCTTACGGCTCTCAAGCTCGGCGCAATCTATGCCGCGATGGCTCAAACAATCCTGGCACTTGTCCTCTATCTCTGGACTCTGCAACTACCGGCGTCCTGAGCCCGTCGCGACCGGTCGCGAAACCGACGGCGGATTCCGGGTTCGCGCTTGGGCGCGCCCGGAACGACGGCGTCTACTGCCCGTGTTCGGCCAGCACCTTTTCGCAGGCGCGGCTGAGGCGCTGGCGGTGCTCCTGCAGGCAGGACAGCACCATCTGGTCGCCCTCGCCCATATGGGCGCGGCAGAAGCGGGTCACATCGCGCGCACAGGCGTCGTGCTCATGCGCAGTCTGTGCGGGCGCGCTGGAGGCGATCAGGACCAGGGGAATGCAATAAAGAAATCGGCGCATCGGGACTGCCTCAACATCGAGCCATAAGGAGGGTGTCTTGCCTTGGTTCCTGCAGGGTTTGTAAGGCGAAAATCCGTCCACCTGCAACGCATTTCCAGTCAGGCCAAAATACAAAAGGCGGCGCAACCTTGCCGCGCCGCCATCGAAAGCCTGTATTTGATACCGGTTCAGTCCGTCGCGGCGACCTTGCCGCCGCCCTTGGCCGTATCCTTGTCCATCACGGCGCGACAGCCGGGCGACAGATCGGCGCGATGCTTGATCATGCAGGCGGTGATCTTCGGGATGTTGGGGATTTCGGAGCTGCAGAGGCGGAACGCATCGCTGGTGCACATCTGCTGCGCTTCGGCGGTGTAAGCGAAGCTCGAGGTGGCGGACAGCGTCGAAACCGAGAGGGCGAAGGCCAGCACCAAACCGGCCTGGCGAAGCGTGCGCGAGAAGGATGCGGTCATTGTCGGCTCCCATTGGCGACCCGCTAGCCGGGTCCCGTTGTTGCGATGGAGCGACTTTGCGCCCAGGCCGTCGTTTTCACTGTGAGGACTGTCACGCCCCCAACCCCGACTGTGATCTCGGTCACGAATGTCGCATCGATGTGAATTCCTTCTGCAAAGCGGATCGTGTTGGTGCCCCGTTAAGACTTCCTTCGCATTAATGGGACGAACTGAATGCCAGGCCTTCGCCGGGCCAAGTCTTGGTTAGTGAAGTCTTGGTTAGTGAAGCCTTGGTTACTGAAGCCTTGGTTGGTGAAGTCTTGGTCAGTGAAATCTTGGCTCGTGCAAAGTCACCACTGCCGCGTCCTCGTTGTGCGTACCGGAAAGAGTCACATGCGTAGTGCGTTAGCCCTGATGTTGGGCGTTGTCGTCCTGGCGAGTGCGATCGCCGGAGGCTGGTATGTCGTAGGCGCGGTGCGCGGCGATGTCGCCATTCCGCAATTCGTGGCGGCCCGGCAGCCGCAGCCGGCGGCCAATCCCCCCACCAAGCTCGCCGCGAAGGATGATGTCGAGATCACCGGCGCGATCGGATCCAAGCCCGCAACCAAAATCGCGGCGGCCGCTCCGCCGCCTGTGCCGGCGCCGGCCCCGATCGCTGACAAAGCCTGCGCCAATCCGGATGCGCTCGGCGTCTCGCGCGTGGTCGAGATCGACACCACGGGCGGTCCCGGCTTCGGCTTCCAGCATTTCAAGCAATTCGATTTCCTGACCGACAAGGAGGTCGTGCTGACCTTCGACGACGGTCCCTGGCCCGGCAACACGCCGGCCGTGTTGAAGGCGCTCGACGACGAATGCACCAAGGGCCTGTTCTTCTCGATCGGCAAGCACGCGACCTTTCACCCGGAGATCCTCAGGCAGGTTCTCGCCGCAGGTCACACCATCGGCGCGCACACCTGGTCGCATGTCAATCTGAACGGCAAGAAGATGACCGAGCAGATGGACAAGGACGAGATCGAGAAGGGCTTTTCCGCCGTGAAATGGGCGCTGGGCACCGAGCCCTCGCCGTTCTTCCGCTTCCCCGAGCTGCAGCATAACCCGGCGATGGTGACCTATCTCGGCACCCGCAATGTCGCGATGTTCTCCTGCGACATCGACTCCCACGACTACAAGCATGATTCCACGCCCGAGAAGGTCGTGAGCACCGTGATGGGCGAGCTCGCCAAGCAGGGCAAGGGCATCATCCTGATGCACGATTTCCAGAAGCGCACGGCCGAAGCCTTGCCGACCCTGCTCAAGCAGCTCAAGGCCGGCGGCTACAAGGTGGTGCAGATCAAGGCCAAGGGCAGCTTCCAGACCCTGCCCGACTATGACGAGGCCTTCGCCAGGGAAATGAAGCTGCCAGCCACCACCGCAAAGCCGATCTCGAGCGTGGTGCAGACGGTGATGTCGAAGTAGGGCTAATCGCTGGTAGCTTCCACGCTCTCAGTCGTCATGCCCGGGCTTGTTGTCCGGCCATGACGGCGGCGTGTTGTTGCGGGGCGCCGCAGGCGCACAGCCCCTCACCAATAGATCCCGTAGCGATGCAGCTCGGAGATGACGCGCGCTTCGGTCGATACGTGGTGCCGCTTTCTCTCGGCCTTCACGATCGGCCTGGCGTCGGACTTCGTATCCACCTTCGGCTGCTCCGGCGCCTTGGTGTCGACCGCGGACGGCCGTTCGACATATTTCGGCGCATCAGCGGGCGCAGCGGCCGGCGCAGGCGCCGGCTGGGTGCTCCCCGCAGGCTCGTCATTAGAGGCCAGCGTCAGGCCGCGCGATCCGGCAGCCTGGGCGGAAGCGGAGGCCAGAACCATCGCGGCGATCAAAACGAATTTGCGCATGTGAAGTCTCCCCTGGATGTGGCTTGAGCGGCTTGGATGGAGGGGAGACTAGAGGAGCGCCGAGGACGGTTATGTGAGACGAATCACGCAAAGTGCGCGCCGCTCGCCTTCGCCGCTTGGTCGATAGGGACGTTCGCAAGGAATGGTGCCGCAAGAGGGGCTCGAACCCCCGACCCCGTCATTACGAATGACGTGCTCTACCAGCTGAGCTATTGCGGCAAACCGACGCGCGCGGGCGCTGGCCCTGGCGCGCGCTCCTGATATCGGCGGACGGGGGAATTGGCAAGGACAACGCGGGCCTGCCGGGCCATGATCCGCAGGCGGCTAGCCGCCGAGCCTGGCCCAAAACCCGCGCCAGCCGCCGGCTTGCGCCTTTGGCATGCCGATCTGCTCGGAAAATTCGTCCGGCGGCGCCTCCTCGTCGACCCCGGGATCGTCCGGCGGGCGGACGATCGGGATCACGGGCGGGCTTGCGGCGGGCTTGGCGAGATCGGGGCGGGAGCGGAACAAGGGCTGCGCGGCCAAGGGCTGCGCGGCAGTGGTCGGAGCGGCCGATTCGACCGGCGGAGGAGCGGCCGGCTTGGGTGGGCTGGCGGGGGCTGGAGCGGCCTCAACCGTCGTCTCCTCAGGCTTCAGCGGAGGCGGCGCGTTGTCCTGAACGGCCGCCTCGGCCGGCTGCTCCGTCACCGGTGCAGCGGCCGCTGCGGGCAATTCCTTGTCCGCCGGCTCGGCCGCGGGTTTATCGGGCGCGCCAACGCGCTTCGGCGGCTCGGCGGCGAGCATCGCCTCCTCGAAGGCGGAGGATTCGATGGTCTTGCCGTGGTCCGAGGGCAGGCTGGCAACCGGGGTCTGCCACTGGAAGGCATCGAGCCGGCCCGTCACCGGCGACACCGGGCGCCAGCGATCGGAGACATAGCCGTCGGCGGTCCAGGCCGGATCGTGGCGGGCGCGCACGGCGCGCAGCGCCCAGGCGCGCGCCTTGCCGCTGTCGCCATGCTCGGTGCGCTCGAGCTCCGCCATCAACACCGCAACCCGCTGGGTCGGGTCGGCGATGAAGGGCTGCAGCGCCTCGCGCGCCTTGGCAAATTCGGATGCATCGATCGCGGCCCGCGCCACCGCCAGCGCGCCCTCGATATGACCCGGCGTCTTGGCCGCGAGCGTCTCCACCCGCACCAGCCGCTGCCGCGCGGCATCGCCGAGCCGCACATGGGCATAGGCATCGGCGAGATCGGGATGCGGCTGCGCCAGCCAGGCGGTTTCGACGGTGCGCATGGCGCGGCGCACCTGATGCGCCTCGCTCTCGAATTTCGCGGCGAGCACGGCGGCCGGCACCAGGGTCGGCGCATGCTTCACCGCTTCCATCACGCTCTCGCGCGCGAGATCGCGGTCGACCGTCTCCAGCTCGAGCGCACGCGCGGTGAGCAGCACGCCGCGCTGGCGGCGGAACGTCGCCTTGTCGATCAGGCCGGAGGCGAGATTGTTGTCGAGAATCTTCAGCGCGCCGTTCCAGTCACCCTTGGCGCAGCGGAAGCCAAGCACCGCATGCGAGGCCCAAGTCGAGGAGGGCGCAAGCTTCAAGGCTTCTTCGGCGATCATCACCGCGCTGACCGCATCGTCCGCGCGCTGCGCCTCGATGAACAGGCCGCGAAGGCCCAAGAGCCGCGTGTCGTCGCGCTCGGCCATGGCATGGAACGCGGCCTTCGCGCCCTCGCGATCGCCCTCGAGCTGCGCCGCTTGCGCGTGCAACAGAAGGGTCAGCGGATCATGACCGACCAGCCTCCGCGCCTGCTGGGCGTGTTGGCGCGCGGCCGCGGAATCGCCATGGCCGATCGCAAGCAGCCCCTGGGTGATGGCATGGCGGCCGCGGGCATGGCGGCGCTCGTGGCGGTGCCGGCGGACCCGCCGCGGGGTCCGCCACAGCGTGGTGAAGATGCTCCAGACAATGATCGTGGCCACCGCCAGGAGGCCAAGTCCGAGCGCAAATACCGGAATGGTCGCCGTGACCTTGTAGCCGCCCCAGTTCAGCACGATCGATCCGGGCTGATCGGCAATCCACGCCTCGGCGACCGCAGCAAGCGCGATGAACAACAGGAACAGAACGATGCGGATCATGGTGTCCTATTGTCCTGGATTGCCGAGCGCCGCCATTGCAGAATCGGCGAATTGACGCGAGGCGGAAAGCGCGGCATCGCGCGCGGCGGCCTTGTCAAGCCAGGCTTGCGCCGGGGCGCGCTCTTCGGGCGACAATATCAATAGCTCGCGTCGCGCCTCGCCGATGTCGTTGTGGAGCGCGGCAGTGGTCGCGCGCGCGATCACCGCGCTGCGGTCGTTGCCGGTCGCATCCGTGCGCTCGATCTGCACAAGCTTTTCGGCACTGTGCTCCAGCCGATCGATTATGCCCCCGCCGGACGGCGTCGCGGCCTGGGACGGCTGCGCGAATTTCGGGACCAGGTTCAACAGCTCGCGGCCGAGCATTTGCGGGCTTGGCACGCCGGTCGACGCAAACTGGTCCAGCGGCTTCAGCTGATCCGGATTCGGCGCCAGCGCCTTTGCGGCCGCCAATGTCGATTTGAACGGGTCGCCATGGCGGGCCGCGACATCGAGCAGCGATGCCGCCACCACCCGCCGCAGCGGCAGGTCGTCGGCAGGCTTTGCCTCCGCCGCCTTGGCATCCGCAGCATTCGCGTCGGCTTTCGCGATCGCGTTGCCTTGCGCGGCGATCGCCTGCTCGAGCTTGGCGATGCGGTCATTGATGCCGGTGAGATCGACATTGCCTGAGGCGTCGCGCGGCGCCGATTTCAATTCATTGATCGCCGCCGTGAGCTTGTCGGTCTGTGCGCGCAAATTGCCGATATCGCCGCGCAGTGTCGCGACCGATTTATCCAGTGCATCGGCGCGCGCCGCCAGCGCCGGATCGGTCGCGGGCTTGGCCGCCTTTGTCTCGAGCTTCGCGACGCGCGCGGAGAGATCATCGATCGCAGCCGCACTCACCTGCGGCGCGGCCGGCGGCGCCTGCACGGCGGGCCAGCCGAGCATCCAGCCGACGCCGATCACCAGGGCGGCTGCGACCGCGCCGGAGAATGGCGCAATCACCCAGGGCGAAATCGCAGGACGCGGCGGCGGGCTCGCGTCAGTTGGACGGTCAGCGGGCTCCTCCGCCGCAGCCCGCTGCTCTGCCGGTTGCTCGGCTGCGGCCTCGCCTTGCGGATTGCCCTCGCCTTGTTCCACCGCCGCCTCGGTCGCTTCGACTTTTGGCGCGGTGGTGACGTCAGTGGCTTCAAGGTCGATGGTTGGCGGGGCGCGCCTGGTCCGGCCGGCGTCTGCCGGCGATGATGCATCCTGTTGACTGTCATCGGCCATGGTGTGCATCCCGATCTGGAGCATGATTCCTAACAAATCATGCCAAGACAAAACTCTGGAGCGGATTTTTCAGATTCGGCCGCTCTCTTACGCCAACCGGGATGGCAAAGCACGCTCTAAGGCCTCGAACAAGGCCTTTTCGTCCGGCGACGCCGCCACCTTGACCTGGGCCGCGCCGCCCTCGTGCAACACCGCGGCGACATTGGCCGAGATACAACATTGCGGCACGGACAGGGCCGAGACCTCGATGCCCGCGTTCCGCACGGCTTCCAGGAATGCTGCGGCACTTCGCCGCGAATAGTGCAGCACGGCGTCGACCTCGTCGCTTGCGAAGGCGTCGCAGACCGCACGCGGCATCGAGCTCACCGCAACCATGCGGTAGGCGGTTTGCGTCACCACCTCGAGGCCATGCTGACCGAGTTCGCCCGCAAGATCGCGCGAGATGTCGGCGCCGGCGAGATAGAGTAGGGGACGCTTCCTCTTCAATTCCCTGGCTCGCAGGCTCTCCAGCACGCGGTCGCGCAGCGCGGCCGCATCGCCCTTGGCAACGATCACCTTGGCGAAACCAATGTCGCGCGCGACGGATGCGGTGTGCTCGCCGACCGCAAACAGCGGCAGCTTGAGCAAGCGGCTTTGCGCCAGCGCACCCGCGACCGCACGCAGTGCATTGGCCGAACTCACGATCACCGCCTGGTAATCGGCGTCGGCATCCTCGGTGAACGGCACCGGCTCGAAGCGCAGCATCGGCGCCAGCAGCACCGCAAAGCCGCGCGCGCGCAAGGCTTCGCCGCTTGCCTCATGATCGGGAGAAGGGCGCGTGAGCAGAACGGCCATGCCTTGAGAACCTTTTGCCGACGGGCCCCTGTTTCTAACCGTCATCCTGAGGCGCTCGCGACAGCGAGCCTCGAAGGATGAGCGGCCCCGCTGCAACCACCCGGGCCGTCGCCCTTCGAGACGGCCGCGTCGCGGCCTCCTCAGGGTGACGGTGATGGTTGGGCGCTCGCGTCGTGACAAACATAAACGACGATTGCACCTTATGACCGCGGAATGCTACGCGGTTGTTACGAAAAGTCCTGCGTCGCAGGCAAGATGTTTGACGCTCATCCGGACGAGGGTTTGGGAATTGGATCGCAACAAGCCGATGCTGGTCCTGGGCATTGAGACCACCTGCGACGAGACCGCCGCGGCGGTGGTGGAACGCGCCGGAGACGGTTCCGGCAGGATCCTGTCCAACATCGTGCGATCGCAGACCGCAGAGCATGCCCGTTTCGGCGGCGTGGTGCCGGAGATCGCCGCGCGCGCCCATGTCGACGTGCTCGATGGCCTCGTCGCGCGCGCCATGGACGAGGCGGGCGTCCGTTTCGACCAATTGTCCGGCGTGGCCGCGGCCGCCGGCCCCGGCCTGATCGGCGGGGTGATCGTGGGGCTGACCACGGCCAAGGCCATTGCGATGGTCCACAACACGCCACTGGTCGCCGTGAATCATCTGGAGGCCCATGCGCTGACGCCGCGGCTGACCTGTGCGCTCGCCTTTCCCTACTGCCTGTTCCTTGCCTCCGGCGGCCACACCCAGATCGTCGCGGTCACCGGGGTCGGCGATTATGTCCGGCTTGGCACCACCCTGGACGACGCCATTGGCGAAGCCTTTGACAAGGTCGCAAAGATGCTCGGGCTGCCTTATCCCGGCGGGCCCGAGGTCGAGCGCGCTGCAAAGAACGGCGATCCCGCCCGCTTCGCCTTTCCGCGGCCGATGCTCGGCCGGAAGGATGCGAATTTCTCGCTGTCGGGCCTGAAGACCGCGGTGCGCAACGAGGCCAGCCGGCTTGGTGATCTGACCCCAAAGGACATCAGCGATCTCTGCGCCGGCTTCCAGGCCGCGGTGCTGGAATCGACCGCGGACCGGCTGGGCATGGGTCTGAAATTGTTCGCCGAGCAATTCGGCCCGGCGCGCGCGCTGGTCGCCGCTGGCGGGGTGGCCGCCAACCAGGCCATTCGTGGCGCGCTGCAGGAGGTCGCGGCCAAGGCCGAGACCACGCTGATCATTCCGCCGCCGGCGCTCTGCACCGACAACGGCGCCATGATCGCCTGGGCCGGCGCCGAGCGGCTGGCGCTTGGCATGAGCGACGCCATGGACGCCTCGCCCCGCGCCCGCTGGCTGCTGGACGAGAACGCGAAGGCGCCCGCCGGATTTGCGAACACCCGCGCAGGATTCTGAAATGCCCCATCGCTCCGTCGCAGTGATCGGCGCCGGCGCGTGGGGCACCGCACTGGCGTCCGTCGCCGCGCGCGCCGGGCGCGACGTGACGCTCTACGCGCGCGATGCGGCGCATGCCGCGCATATCGAATCTGCCAGGGAAAATCCGCGCCTGCCGGGCATCGCGCTGTCATCCGACATCATCATCACCAACGATCTCGCGGCAGCGGCACGCGCCGACATCGTCCTGATCGCAACTCCCGCCCAGCATCTGCGCGGCGCAGTGGGCCAGCTCGCGCCGCATCTGCGCAAGAGCGCGCCCGTGATCGCCTGCGCCAAGGGAATCGAGCACGGCACCCATAAATTCATGACCGAGGTGATCGCAGCCGCCGCACCAGGCGCGGTCCCCGCGATCCTGTCCGGCCCGAGCTTTGCGGACGACGTCGCGCGTGGCCTGCCGACGGCGGTGACGCTGGCGGCCCATGACGAAAAGCTCGCCGGCGAACTGGTGCAGGCGTTGGGCTCCCCGACCTTTCGGCCCTATCACACGACCGATGTGCGCGGCGTCGAGATCGGCGGCGCCGCCAAGAACGTGCTGGCGATTGCGGCGGGCATTGCAGTCGGCAAAAAGCTCGGCGCGTCCGCGCAAGCCGCGCTGACCACGCGCGCCTTTTCCGAGCTCGCCCGCTTCGGCCGCGCGCTCGGCGCCCGCGGCGAGACCCTGACGGGCCTCTCCGGGCTCGGCGATCTGATCCTGACCTGCTCCAGTCCGCAATCGCGCAATTTTGCCCTGGGGCTTGCGCTCGGCCGCGGCGATCCGCCGCCACCGGGCAAGCTCGCCGAGGGCGAGTTCACCGCGCCCGTGCTGGTCGAGCTGGCCGCTTCGCAAAATGTCGAGATGCCGGTATCAAAGGCGGTGGCGGCGATCCTGGCTGGCCGGATCACCATCGACGCCGCGATCGACGGACTGTTGACGCGCCCCTTCAAGGCGGAGGAATGAGCATGGCGTACTGGCTGGTGAAATCCGAGCCCTCCACCTGGTCCTGGGACCAGCAGGTGGAAAAGGGCGCCAAGGGCGAAGCCTGGACCGGCGTTCGCAACTTCACCGCGCGGCAGAACCTCGTCAACATGAAGAAGGGCGACAAGGCCTTCTTCTATCATTCAAACGAGGGCAAGGAGATCGTCGGCATCGCCGAGGTGATCAAGGAAGCCTATCCCGATCCGACCGACAAGACTGGCAAATTCGTCTGCGTCGACATCAAGGCCGACAAGAAGCTGCCGAAACCGGTGACGATGGTCGCAGTGAAGGCCGAGAAGAAGCTGGCCGACATGGCGCTGGTGAAATATTCGCGGCTGTCGGTGCAGCCGGTGACGCCGGAGGAGTGGAAGCTGGTGTGCAAGATGGGCGGGTTGTAGCGCTCGCGAAGCGGACCACATCCCCGCGTCGTCCCGGCGAAGGCCGGGACCCATAACCCCAGGCCGCAGGGCGAGAGCAGATCGCCAACCCCACGCTCATGGCCGGGCTTGTCCCGGCCGTCCACGTCGAGCGGCACGGGAGGATGCACGTGGATGCCCGGGCCTTCGCCTCGCCGAAGGGGCTTCGGCCGCGCAGGCGGGACAAGCCCGGGCATGACGGAGGAGCGAGACGTGCGCAGCGACGCGTCTTGAATTTGTGAGCCAGGCCTTCGCCGGGACGACGGCACCGCACTTGGCGTGAGCTTGCAACCGATTTGCCCGACGGGCGGCGGTCGCAGATTCCTGTCAAGCCGGCTGCGCAAAAATATTTTGATTTACAGAATTTCGGATTTGACGCATGATGCCGACATCCCGCCTCGGTTAGCAGAGGGACGGTTCGCGGTCGTCACGAGACGTGAGGCGGGGATGCGGTGGACGTGAAGGCGCTGCCCGACGAGCGGCGATTTTTCACGGACGGCGAAGTGGTGTGGTCCTGGCGCCCCAAAGCTTTGGCGTCAAGTCTTGTGCAGGATGAGCGCGAGGCGACGGTGGCAAACGAGAGGGTTCACCGAGGAGAGCGCCTATAAGCCGTAAACCATCGCGCAGGGAAGGCCGGTGTGATCACCGCCTGTACCTGTGGACTCGCGCTTGCGCAGTTTTTTTCTGC
>DASREP010000023.1:0-100490 GCA_035652015.1 Bradyrhizobium sp.
GCGCCGCTTGCGACCGGCTGCCCGGCGGTGCGGTACCAGTAGCCGGCATTCGGAAGATCGCCTTCGACACGATGCAGATAGGCGTGCACCCAGGCCGCCTCGCGCGATGGATCGTCCTGCACGATCTTGTGCGCCTTGTCCCAGTCGCCCTTGGCCGCCCACCAGAGCCCTGCGAGCGGCGGCGCGAGTGTGGATGCGGGCGCCGTGCCCGACAGGCTCGCTCTGAAGTCGGCCGCCTTCACCACCACCTCGCCGGTGTGAAGCGGCCGGCCGCCTGCTCGATCACCTCGCCGAGCGAGAACAGCGTCTCCTCGTCGAAGGGCTTTCCGATCAGCTGCAGCGCCAGCGGCAGGCCCTGGGCGTCCTTGCCCGCGGGCACCGCGATGCCCGGCAGTCCCGCCATGTTCACGGTCACCGTGAAGATGTCGTTCAGATACATCTCGACCGGATCGGCGCCGCCCTTCTCGCCAACACCGAAGGCGGCCGACGGCGTCGCCGGCGTGAGAATCGCGTTCACGCCTTTCGCGAAACAGTCCTCGAAATCCTTCTTGATCAGGGTGCGCACCTTCTGTGCGCGCAGATAATAGGCGTCGTAGTAGCCGGCGGAGAGCACATAGGTGCCGATCATGACGCGGCGGCGCACCTCGGCCCCGAAGCCGGCGGCACGGGTACCTTCATACATGTCGCCGATGGAACGGCCGGGCACGCGCAGGCCGTAGCGCACGCCGTCATAGCGCGCGAGGTTCGACGAGGCCTCCGCAGGCGCCACGATGTAATAGGCCGGCAGCGCGTATTTGGTGTGCGGCAGCGACACTTCCACGAGCTCGGCGCCCGCAGTCTTCAGCCAGGCCGCGCCCTCGCTCCAGAGCTTCTCGATTTCCGCCGGCATGCCGTCGAGACGATACTCCTTGGGGATGCCAATCTTCATGCCCTTCACGGATTTGCCGATCGCCGCCTCGTAGTCTGGCACCGGCGTGTTCGCCGACGTCGTGTCCTTGGGATCGTGCCCCGCCATCGAGCGCAGCAGGATGGCGCTGTCGCGCACGGTACGCCCGATCGGGCCGGCCTGGTCGAGCGAGGACGCGAACGCCACGATGCCCCAGCGCGAGCAGCGGCCATAGGTCGGCTTGATGCCGACGGTCGCGGTGAATGCCGCCGGCTGGCGGATTGAGCCGCCGGTGTCGGTCGCGGTTGCGCCCATGCAGAGCAGAGCGGCGACGGCAGAGGCCGACCCGCCGGAGGAGCCGCCCGGGACGAGATTGGTGTTGGAGCCTTCGCGCCGCCACGGATTGGCGACGGGACCGAAGCAGGAGGTCTCGTTCGACGAGCCCATGGCGAACTCGTCATTGTTGAGCTTGCCGAGCATGACAGCCCCGTCGCGCCACAGCTGCGATGTGACGGTCGATTCATAGGTCGGCACGAAGTTGCCCAGGATCTTCGAGCAGGCCGTGGTGCGCACGCCCCTGGTCGCGAACAGGTCCTTGATGCCGAGCGGAATCCCGGCGAGCGGACCGCCCTCGCCTTTGGCGATCCTGCCGTCGGCGTCACGCGCCATGTCGCGCGCCCGGTCCGGCGTTTCCAGCACAAAGGCGTTGAGCGCGCGCGCGTCCTCGATCGCCTTGAGATGAGCATCGGTCAGCTCGAGCGAAGTGAATGATTTCTTCGCGAGACCCTCACGGGCCTCGGCGATGGTCAGTGAAGTGAGGTCGGTCATTTATTGATCGGGCTGCAGAAGAACGGAGACAGTGTCTTGTCGTTTTTGGGATCGTCATTGGCGACCTTGGCCTTGGCGTTCGCCTCGGCCTGAAGCGCGTCGAGCACGGCATTGACCGCGGCTTCCGGATCGGCCGCCTTGCCGGTCTCCTTGGCCTGGCGCTCCATCACGTCGAGATAGTTCATATAGGCCTGGTAGGCCTTTTCATCGTCGCAGAGCAGACACATCGCTGGGCGTCCCAGTAACTCAAGAGGAGCTTATTCGACGACCTTTGGCACCAGGAAAAAGTGGTTCTCGGTTGCCGGCGCGTTCCTGACGATATCATCGGGAATCTCGCCGTCATTGACCACGTCGGTGCGCTTCTTCATCTGCATCGGCGTGACCGAGGTCATCGGCTCGACGCCCGACACATCGACCTCCAACAATTGCTCGACAAAGCTCAGCATGGCATTGAGCTCGCCCTGCAGATGCGGAACCTCGGCGTCATCGACCGCAATGCGCGCAAGATGCGCGATCCGGCGGACGGTATCGGCGTCGACAGACATATATAAGGCCTCGGATGGCAGTTTTCAGCCTGCCGTATAGCAGAGGCCGCTTTCGCGCCGCAACCGCGGCCGGCGGGGTATCAGCCGGCCAGTCTGCGCATTTGCGCCTGTGCGGCCTCGGCGAGCGAGCGGGTCAGCTCCGCCGCAGGCACGTCGCGGCCCATCCGCACCGCCTGTCCCGCCCAAAGGTTGGTGAAATCGACCTTGCCCTGCTTTTCGGCCGCCTGCCGCAGCGGCGCAAACGCCGTCGCGGCGTGGGGAAAGGCGGGAGCATGGGGCGACATCGGCCCGACCTCGCGCATGGCGCGGTTGGCGACGCCGCGCGCCGGCCGCCCGGTCATCACATTGGTGATCACAGTGGAATCGTCAGGCGCCTGCGCCAGCGCTGCCCGCGCGAGCGCACTGACCTTGGATTCGGGGCAGCGCAGATAGGCCGTGCCGATCTGCACGCCGGCCGCACCCAGCGCGAAGGCGGCCGCGATGCCGCGTCCGTCGGCAATGCCGCCGGCGGCAACCACCGGCACCTTCACGGCATCGACCACCTGCGGCACCAGCGCCAGGGTGCCGGGCTGCTCGGCGATGTTGTCGGTCAGAAACATGCCGCGATGGCCGCCGGCCTCCGCACCCTGCGCGATGACGACGTCGGCGCCGTTGGCTTCCAGCCACACCGCCTCCTTCACGATGGTTGCCGAGCCCATGACAAGACAGCCGGCCGCCTTGACGCGCCTGAGCAGCGCGCCGTCGGGCAAGCCGAAATGGAAGCTGACCACCTCGGGCTTCAATTCCTCGATCAGCTCACACATCGCCGCATTGAACGGCGCGCGGTTGGCGGCATTGACGGGTGCGGACGGGTCGAGCCCCAGCTCCTTGTAATAGGGGGCGAGGCGCTGCCGCCAGCCGGCCTCCCGGCCCGGATCGGCCTCGACCGCCTGATGGCAGAAAAAATTGACATTGATCGGCCCCGCCACGCGCTGGCGGATGATGTTGACCTGCTCACGCGCCTTCTCGACCGAGAGCATGGCGCAGGGCACCGAGGCAAGTCCGCCCCCTTGCGCCACCGCAATCGCAATCTCGGCATCGATGGCACCGGCCATCGGCGCCAGCAGGATCGGATGTTCAATCTTCAAGAGGTCAATGAGACGGCGATCCGGCCACATGGTTCGATCTTTCGCTTGCAGGGGAGTTCGCGGGCAGCGTTGCGCGCTTCGCTCGCAACACTAGTCCTGTCCGCGCCAGGCGAAAATTCAATTCTTGAGAATGATCCGATCGCGATTATGAAATGAGAACGGGTGGAGCACATGCAGGCACCGACTTGCGGCTTTGCTTCGGGCGGCTGGCGCGTGCTATGCCGCGCCATGCCCGCTGCCGTCCTCCCACTGATCGAAGCTGTCACGCATTGGCCCCTGCGCGGCGCGCTGATCGGCCTCGACCTCGGCACCAAGACCATCGGTGTTGCCGCCTCCGATCCCGATCGGCGGCTCGCGACCGGCGTGGAGACGGTCAAGCGCAAGGCGTTCAAGGCTGATGCCGCACGCCTGCTCGCCATTGCGGCCGAGCGCAAGGCCGCGGGCTTCGTGCTGGGACTGCCGATCAACATGGATGGCAGCGAAGGCCCCCGCGCGCAATCGACCCGCGCCTTCGCGCGCAACCTGGCACAGCTCACGGAGCTGCCGATCGCGCTATGGGACGAGCGGCTCTCGACCGCGGCGGTGGAGCGCGAATTGATCGGCATGGACGTCAGCCGCGCCAAGCGCGCCGAGGTCATCGACGAGCACGCCGCCATCTTCATCCTGCAGGGCGCGCTCGACCGGCTCGCGAATTTACAGAGATAGCCGGTGACTTAACTGTGCCCCGCGAGCCAGATGGTCTGGACCACGGCAGCCAGATTGTTCAAGCCGTGCAGCACGACGGTGAGCAAGGTCGAGCCCGAGCGGTAGCGTAAGTAACCGAACCACAGGCCGAGCGTGAACACCTCGCCGAAGAAATACCAATCATATTGCAGGTGCAGCCCCGTCCAGACCAGCGAGGACAGGACAATCGCGCCGACCGGTCCGAGGCGCGATTCCGACCAGCCGCGATAGAGAAAGCCGCGTGCGAAAAACTCTTCCGAAGCCGGCGCAGCCACGCAGAAGGCGAGGATCAAGAGCCACAATGCGCCGTCGGAGCGCGCCGATTTGAGCACATCGACCATGAAGCTCGGGGACGTCTCATGGCCGATCAGGCTCGACATCATCTCCCAGATCGCAATCACGCCGAGCAGCCCCAAAATGCCGATCAGGAGATACCTTGGCGAGGTCCGGCGCAGCCCCAGATAATCGGAGAATGAGGTGTCGGTGAAGCGGATCGCGAGCCAAAGCGCGGCGGCCACCGCCGGCAGGCCCATGATCACCGACAGCGAGAGGGTCAGCCCGCTGCCTGCGGCAGCGCGGATGGTCTCGGCGAGATCGGCAGTCCCCCCGTTCCGCAGCACCTCGTAGCCCAGCACGAGCGCCTGGCCTGCAAACAGCGCGGCGAAAGCAAACAGGCCCCACAGCGCGGTGCCCCAGAACTTCCAGACATGCCGCCGCGTGGGTAGCGCGGGCGGAACGACGACAGGGGGAATTTCGGGAGTGAGAGAATCCATCAGATGGCCTTTGAAGCGGAGAGAGAATTGTCACGGCAGCGTCCGCTCCAGGAGCGCGCGGACATCATCATTGGCGAGATCGACCGCGCCATACATGCCGGTGTGATTGGTCGCAAGGCGCGTCGCCGCGAACAGCTCGGCGCTATGCGGCGCGACCTGGTTCAACGCCGCACTCGCTGCGAGCAGCGCGAGTTTCTCGACCGCAAGCCGCGCGACACGTTCGCTGTCCGACCTGCGGAAGGTCTTGCCGATGAACGCAACCGCCTCGCTGGCTCCCGGCAAGCCTTGCGTCTCCTCGGCGAGCGTACGCAGCACCGCAAGTGCTGCATCCGCCTCGCGTGAGAGCGCGCGCAGCACGTCGAGGCACATCACGTTGCCCGAGCCTTCCCAGATCGCATTGACCGGCGACTCCCGATAATGCCGCGCCAAAATGCCCTCCTCGACATAACCATTGCCGCCGAGGCACTCCATCGCCTCATAGAGAAATGGCGGCGCGCTCTTGCAGACCCAGTATTTGATCGCAGGCGTCAGCAGCCGCATATAGGCGGCTTCGCTTGAGTCCTGCGGCATGCGGTCGGACGCGCGGCAGAGCCGCATCACCAGCGCAATCGTCGCTTCCACATGCAGCGCCATGTCGGCGAGCACCGCCTGCATCAAGGGCTGGTCGGCGAGATGCTTCTGGAAGACGCTGCGATGGCGCGCGTGATGCAACGCATGCGCAAGACCCGAGCGCATCAGGCCGGCGGAGGCAATCGCGCAGTCCTGCCGCGTCAGCTGCACCATCTGGATGATGGTGCGGATGCCCTTGCCTTCCTCGCCGACCGGGCTCGCATAAGCGCCCATAAATTCGACCTCGGACGAGGCGTTGGAGCGGTTGCCGAGCTTGTCCTTCAGCCGCTGGAACTGGATGGCATTGACGGAGCCGTCGGGCGCAAAGCGCGGCAGGAAAAAGCAGGTCAGTCCGCCCTCGGCCTGCGCCAGCACCAGGAACGCGTCGCACATCGGCGCCGACATGAACCATTTGTGCCCGGTGATGCGATAACCGTCAGCGCTGCGCTCGGCGCGCGTCATGTTGGCGCGCACATCGGTGCCGCCCTGCTTCTCGGTCATGCCCATGCCGAGTGTCATGCCGCGCTTGGTCCAGTATGGCGCGAAGCTCGGATCGTAGGCCGGCTGCGAGATCACCGGCATCACCCTGGCGAGCAGGTCCGGCTGGGTCGCCAGCGCCGCGACCGAGGCGCGCGTCATGGTGATCGGGCAGAGATGGCCGGTCTCGACTTGAGACGCGATGTAGAATTTCGCCGCGCGCACCACTTCGCTGGGCGCACCTGCGGGCCTGCCATCAGCTGTCCAGGTCGAATTGTGCACGCCGGCATGGGCCGAATGCGCCATCAGCTCGTGGTAGGCGGGATGAAACTCGACCTCGTCGCGGCGATTGCCGCGGGAGTCGAAGGTTCTGAGCTTGGGCGTATTCTCGTTGGCAAGCCGGCCGCGCGCGGCCATTGCGGCCGAGCCCCAATGCTTGCCGAAATCGGCGAGTTCCTTGGCCGCCTCGGTGCCGCCATTAGCCGCGACGGCTGCAGCCAGCGGCGCATCCACGGTAAAGAGGTCTACGTCCTCGAACGGCGGGGACTGGTTGAACACCTCATGCGTTGCGAAAGCGGGCTTGGTCATGGCCGTTTCCTGTCAGAGCCTCACTGCCGGCGCGGCGAAATCGGGAAATCATAGGCCGCCCCACCGGCCCCCGGCAGTGAAAAGTGCCACCACTCCTTGGCATAGTTCACAAAGCCTTGCCGCGCCATGGCGGCAATAAGCAGATGCCGCCAGCGCCGCTGGGCGGGCGTGATGGAGCTTGCTGCTGTATATGCCTTGGGGTCGGTGCAGTCGTAACCGGTGCCCATATCGACACTGCCCTCCGGCGCGCGCATAGCCGCGGGCGCGGCGCAGTTGGCATACTCCTTGTTGGGATCGAAGCTCGCCGAATTGTCGGCCTTGAGGTCGACCAGGGTGAGGTCCAGCGCGGCGCCCGTCGAATGCCCGGAGTGGTGGGCGATAAAGCCGAGACGGAACAGATCGGCTTTGGAAAACGATGGATTGTAGCGGTGTTCCGCTGCGGTCTCCCTGCCATTCCGTGACCACACGACCATGTCGGCGACGGCGCGCGTCGGCCGGTAGCAATCGAACATCTTCAGGGAGAGATTTTGCTTGGCGAGATCTTGCTGAATGGCCTTGAGCTTAAGCGCCACGTCGCGCTTCACCACACATTCGGCCGCGTCGTAGCCGGGAAGGCGATGACCGGTGAAATTGTTCGACGTGGCGTAGCGGATGTCCTGGATGATGGTTGGATCGATGTCGCGGAGATAGACGAAGTCGGCGGGAAACGGCTGGGCGTGGGCCATTGGCACCTGACTGGCCACGGCAACGAGGGTCGCAATCAGCCTCGCGAGACGAGTGTGCATAGTCATCGTTTACTCCGTCATTCCGGGGCGATGCGCAGCATCGAACCCGGAATCTCGAGATTCCGGGTTCGGTCCTGTCGGACCGCCCCGGAATGACAGCGGTAGAGCGCTGTCCGTGACCAAGCGGGGGATAACTTCTGTGACCACCATTGGCCCTTGCCCTACCCCCCATCCCCGCCTATAGCTCTGGCTTTAATGACATCGCCAACGAAATCGACCTTTGTCCTCGGTCACCGGCATTTGCTGGGAATCGAGGGCCTTTCCGCTACCGACATTACCGGTCTGCTCGACCTTTCAGAAGAATATGTCGAGCTCAACCGCCAGATCGACAAGAAGCGCACGTCCTTACGAGGACGCACGCAGGTCAACCTGTTCTTCGAGGCCTCGACCCGCACCCAGTCCTCCTTCGAGATCGCGGGCAAGCGGCTCGGCGCCGACGTCATGAACATGTCGGTGTCCTCCTCCTCCATGCGCAAGGGCGAGACGCTGATCGATACCGCAGTGACGCTCAATGCCATGCATCCGGACATCCTGGTGGTGCGGCATCATGCGTCGGGCGCGGTGGAACTCCTGGCGCGCAAGGTCGACGGTTCCGTGATCAATGCCGGCGACGGCGCTCACGAGCACCCGACCCAGGCGCTGTTGGACGCGCTCACCATCCGCCGCAACAAGGGCCGGATCGAGGGCTTGAGGGTTGCAATCTGCGGCGACGTGCTGCATTCGCGCGTGGCCCGCTCCAACATCCTCCTGCTCAACACCATGGGCGCGCGGGTGCGCGTGGTGGCGCCCTCCACGCTCCTGCCGGTCGGCATCGAGCGAATGGGCGTCGAGGTCGCGCGCGACATGCGCGAGGGGCTGGAAGGCGCTGACATCGTGATGATGCTGCGCCTGCAGCGCGAGCGCATGAACGGCTCCTTCGTGCCATCATCAAGCGAATATTTCCATTATTTCGGGCTCGACCAGAAGAAGCTCGCTTATGCCAAACCCGATGCGCTGGTGATGCATCCAGGGCCGATGAACCGCGGCGTCGAGATCGACTCCATCGTGGCCGACGGCGCGCAGTCGCTGATCCGCGAGCAGGTCGAGATGGGCGTCGCCGTCCGCATGGCGGTGCTGGAAGCGCTCGCCCGCAATCTACCGAACGCGTAGCAACAATGCCGATGCTCACTGACCGTCGCCCGATCCTGCTCGCCAACGCACGCGTTGTCGATCCGTCGCGCGATTTCGACGGCCCCGGCGACGTCCTGATCGCCGACGGGCTGATCCGCGAAATGCGCCGCGGCATCGGCGCGGCCGGCGTGCCCGAAGGCACCGACATCATCAATTGCGCCGGCAAGATCGTGGCGCCCGGCCTGATCGATATGCGCGCCTTTGTCGGCGAGCCGGGCTTGAGCCATCGCGAGACGTTTGCGTCGGCAAGCCAGGCCGCGGCGAGCGGCGGCATCACCACCATCATCTGCCAGCCCGACACCGAACCGGTGATCGACAATTCGGCCACCGTCGATTTCGTGCTGCGCCGCGCCCGCGACACCGCGATCGTCAACATCCATCCCATGGCGGCGCTGACAAAGGGCCTCGCCGGCCATGAGATGACCGAGATCGGGCTTTTGAAAGCGGCCGGTGCGGTCGCCTTCAGCGATGGCGTGAAGAGCGTGACCAATGCGCAGGTGATGCGTCGGGCCCTGACCTACGCCCGCGACTTCGATGCCCTGATCGTCCATCACACCGAAGACCCCGATCTGGTCGGCGAAGGCGTGATGAACGAGGGCGAGTTCGCCGCGCGGCTCGGGCTGATGGGCATTCCGGACACAGCCGAAGCCGTGATGCTGGAGCGCGACATGCGGCTCGTTGCGCTGACCGGCGGGCGTTACCACGCGGCGTCGCTGTCCTGCATCGCCTCCCTCGATATCCTCAAGCGCGCCCGCGATGCGGGGCTCTCCGTCAGCGCCTCCGTCTCGATCAATCACCTGGCGCTGAACGAAAACGACATCGGTCCTTACCGAACCTTCCTGAAGCTCTGCCCGCCGCTGCGCACCGAGACCGACCGCCAGGCGCTGGTCGCGGCGGTGGCATCGGGACTGATCGATGTCATCATGTCCGACCACAATCCGCAGGATGTCGAAGTCAAGCGGCTGCCGTTTGCGGAAGCCGCGTTTGGCGCGGTCGGCCTGCAAACCATGTTGCCGGCGGCCTTGCGGCTGATCCACAATGGCGACATGGACTGGAAGACGCTGATCCGCGCCATGTCGACCCGCCCGGCCGAACTGATGGGCTTGCCGTCCGGCTCGCTCCGGCCGGGCGCGCCGGCGGACGTCATCGTGATCGATCCCGATACGCCCTGGATCCTCGATCGCGCCGACCTGAAATCGCTGTGCAAGAACACGCCGTTTGATGAGGCACGCTTCTCGGGCCGCGTTCTGCGCACCATCGTCGGCGGCCGCACGGTCTATGAGCATGTCTGACGCGTGGCGTAGAACTTTAGGGAGCACCTGCAATGGGACCTGAAGTCGCCCTGCCCCTCGGTTTGGTGATCGGATACCTGCTCGGCTCGATTCCGTTCGGGCTGATCCTGACCAGACTTGCGGGAACCCCGGACCTGCGCTCGATCGGCTCGGGCAATATCGGCGCAACCAACGTGCTGCGCACCGGGCGCAAGGGGCTGGCCGCGGCCACACTCGTGCTCGACGCGCTCAAGGGCACGGCTGCGGTGATCATCGCCGGCTATCTCGGCGGGCCTGAAGCGGCGATGCTGGCGGGGCTTGGCGCCTTTCTCGGCCATCTCTTCCCCGTCTGGCTGAAGTTCAGGGGCGGCAAGGGCGTTGCCGTCTATATCGGCATCCTGATCGGCCTGTTCTGGCCGGCGGCCGTGCTGTTCTGCGCGATCTGGCTCGCCACCGCCGTCCTGACCCGCTACTCGTCGCTCTCCGCGCTGATCGCAAGCGTCATCACGCCGCTGTTTCTGTTGTTGCTCGGCCATTCCGCACTGGCTTTGCTATCCGCGGTGCTGACCTTGCTGCTGCTCTACATGCACCGCGCCAACATCCAACGGCTGCGGACCGGCACCGAGGGCAAGATCGGGCAGAGATCGTAGTTGTCATGTCCGTCATTCCGGGGCGGTGCGGAAACACCGAACCCGGACTCTGGAGATTCCGGATTCGTCGCTAACGCGATGCCCCGGAATGACAACACAGGAAATCGCCACACCAGCGCCGCGGCAAAGTTACAACACCGCCGCAAATCCTGTTCGCGAATCACATCAGAGTCTGGTGAAAGTATTTCCCGCCTGTCATTTTGGCGCGGGGTAGTTCGCTTGGATTGGTTTTGCCGAAGATGAACCAGAACGATTCATCCGGCGCGCAGCGGGGGCTGAATCTGACCAGCACACCGTCGACGACGGGCGCGCTTCGCAGCGGGGCGAGCGCCCTGCTTGCTGCCGCCGATATTTGGTCGACGAATGACGCGGCCTCACCGCCGGAGCAAGCCGTCGCATCGGCGCCAGCCCCGGAAAGCGCAACAACCACCGAGAGCGCCGGAGTCTCCGATAACAAGGACGCCTCCGAGAACAATACCGCCGGCGCCGAGAACGACGGCGTCTCCGAGACTGGCAACCTCGTTGACACCGGCAAAGCCTCCGAGACCAGCACGAGCTCTGAGGGCGATAAGCCGTCTGACGTCAACAAAATTCGCGCGAAGGCCTCGACCTGGCGTACGCCGCAACCCTCCGAGCTGCTGGCGGAGGCACGCTTCTTTTTCAATTCGATCGGCAAGCGCGCGCGCCAGGACGCTCGCCCCACGGTCAGCCCCGAGACAAGCCTGACCGACACCAAATCTATTGAGACCAAACTTGCCTCGCTCGCATCAGCCGCGAAGGCGAGCGCAAACCAGACAAGCGCTCGCGAAGTTGCGGCCTTGACGGCGCAGAGTTGGCCCCCGCAAACACTCTCGCTCGCGCTGCAGGGCGGCGGCTGCTTTGCCGCCTTCACCTGGGGTGTGCTGGAACGGCTGCTGGAAGAGCCGACCGTCGCATTCGACGCCATCAGCGGCGCCAGCGCCGGCAGCGTCAACGCCGTGCTGCTTGCCTCCGGCCTTGCCGAGGGCGGCCGCGAGCGTGCGCATGCGCGGCTGGCGCAATTCTGGAACCGGATGGTGAACGAGGCGTCGTTCCGCTCGCTGATGCTGCTCGGCGGCTTTTCGCCTGCGGGAAGCTCGGTCGCCTTCGGCACAGCGCTGCGCTCCGGCCAGTTCGATCCGCTCGACCTCGATCCCCTGCGCCGTGTGCTGGCAAAGCATGTCAATTTCGATGCGCTCCGCACACCTGCCGCGCCGCGGCTCTTGATCGCCGCAACGCGTGTGCGCGACGGCGCCGCGCACCTGTTCCGTAACGCAGAGATCACCGCCGACGTCGTGCTGGCCTCGACCTGCCCGCCGCTGGTGCATTGCGCGGTCGATATCGATGGCGATGCGCATTGGGACGGCGGCTATTCCGCGAACCCGCCGCTGGTCGCGCTGCTGCAGGAATCGGTTGCCCCCGACGTCTTGGTCGTGCAGGCGACGCCCTCGCGCGACAGCTATGTGCCGATCACGGGCGCCGCGATCGACCGGAGGCTCGACCAGATCACGGCGAACACGGCATTGAACGCCGAGCTCGCAGCATTGCAATGGGCGTGCGCTGCCGGCGCGATTGCGCCGCGAATCGCGCGGATCGCGGCCGAAGACGAGATCGAGGGGCTCGCCCAGCGCAGCGCCGTCGATCTCGGGCGCGCCTTTGTCATGGCTTTGCACCGGAGCGGACGAACCGCCGCCGATCGCTGGCTAAGGGGGGGCTCAAAGCCGGCTCCGGCGCCGCAGGAGTCCGTTCCGGTGCAGCCGTCCCTGGTGCCAGCGTAAGCCGCGATGGCAACAGCTAGCGCCGCAGCGCGTCTTCGACAAAGCGCGCTGCGGCGAGTGCCTTTGCATCTTCGCCGAAGCGGGCGATGACCTGCACGCCGACGGGCAGGCCGCCGTCGGCGATATCGGCCGTGACGTTGACGCAGGGCACGCCAAGCAGAGTCCAGAGGCGGTTGAAGCGCGGCTCGCCGGTCGAGGCGAGGCCCTTGGGCGCTGCGCCCGGCGCCGAATAGGTCAGGATCACATCGACCTCGGAAGCCGCACCGCCAAAGGCGCCACGGGCGCGATTTGCAATCGCGAGCGCCTGAACGTGCGCGGATGGCGCGATGCCCGCCGTCTCATCCAGCTTGGCCCGCAGCTTGGGCGCGATCTCGCCATGATGGGTGGCAAATTCCCAGGCGAGTGCACGATGGGCCTCGAAATCCTGGATGATCGCCTGCGCCTGCCAGGCTTCGGTAAACACCTCCGGCAGCTTGAGCATACCAACAGCGGCGCCGGCCCTCTCCGCAGCCGCTGCGGCGACGCGGAGGGCCGCATCGCTCGCCGCTTCCACGCTGCCTGCAAAATCCTGGGTGACCACGCCGATCCGCAGCGGCTTTGTCAGTTCATGTTGTGCGAGTTCGGGCCGTTCGGTCATGGCCGCGAGCCCGAGAGCAAGGTCCTCGACACCGGCGGCGAACAGGCCCACCGTGTCCAGCGTCCATGAGTAGGTCTTGACGCCAACCGTCGGCAGCAGCCGGTAGGACGGCTTGATCGCGGCCACGCCGCAGAACGAGGCGGGCCGGATCACCGAGCCCGCCGTCTGCGTGCCCAGCGCCAACGGCACCATGCCGGCCGCGACCGCCGCCGCCGAGCCTGCGGAGGAGCCGCCGGGCGTGTGGCCGTGGTTGCGGGGATTGAGCGTTGCGGTCGGATCGAGCGCGGCGAAAGCGGTGGTCGTGGTTTTGCCGACGATGGTTGCGCCCGCACGCTTGAGCATCATCACCACGGCCGCATCGGCGCGCGGCTGCCAACCCCTGTAGATCGAGGAGCCCATCTCGGTCGGCATATCCGCGGTGTCGATGATGTCCTTGATGCCGACCGCAATGCCGCGCAGCGGCCCCTCGCTTGCGGCGCGCGGGTCCTTCGCGCGCGTGACGAACGCGCCGATGGTGTTCTCCTGAGCCTCGATGGCACCAAGGGATTGCGCCAGCGCCGCCTCCGGCGAGAGTTCGCCACCATCGATGCGGCGCTTGAGGTCGGACAGAGAGATCATGGGCGGACATTCCTTGCGCTAAGGGACCAGTTTTACCGATCACGTTGGAACGAGGCTAGCAACCCACAACTCCGTCATGGCCGGGCCTCGTCAAGCCCGGCATGACGTGGAGAGAGTGTGCCATTACCCCCTTCCCCACGCCCTCAGGTTGCTTCATGCTGGCGCTGCAAGGGGATGTCTCGTGGACGCCGTCAACAGCCAGATCGAACTCACCGACGCCGAGCGGCTCGACCGTCTCAGGCTGATCCGCTCGGACAATGTCGGACCGCGGACCTTTCGTTCGCTCATGGCCCATTGCGGCAGCGCGCGCGAGGCTGTCGCGCAGCTGCCGGAGCTGGCGCGTCGCGGTGGCGCCAGGGGCTTGCGGATCTGCAGCGAGGAGGACGCCCGCAGCGAGCTTGCAGCTTGTCACAAGCATGGCATCAGCCTGCTGGCACCGGGCGAAGCAGGCTATCCGCCGCGCCTCGCGACGATCGAGGATGCGCCGCCATTGCTGGCGGTGCGCGGCGCCACCGAAACGCTGATGCGGCCGATGATCGCAATCGTCGGCTCGCGCAATGCCTCGGCTGCGGGCTTGAAGTTTGCGCAGGCGCTGGCGCATGACCTCGGGGAAGCCGGCTTCATCGTGATTTCGGGACTCGCGCGCGGCATCGACCAGGCGGCGCATCGCGCGAGCGTCAAGAGCGGCACCGTCGCCGTGCTGGCCGGCGGCCACGACCGCATCTATCCGCGCGAACACGAGGGCCTGCTCGATACGATCCTCGACGCGGGTGGTGCGGCGATCTCGGAAATGCCGCTCGGCCATGAGCCGCGGGCGCGCGACTTTCCCCGCCGCAATCGCCTGATCTCGGGCGCCTCGCTTGGCGTCGTCATTGTCGAGGCCGCGCAGCGCTCGGGCTCACTGATCACCGCGCGGATGGCGGCCGAACAGGGCCGCGAGGTCTTTGCCGTGCCCGGCTCTCCGCTTGATCCGCGCGCCGCCGGCACCAATGATCTGATCAAGCAGGGTGCCACGCTGGTCACCGAGGCCAATGACATTGTCCAGGCGGTGAGGCCGATCATGGAGCGGCCGCTGATGCTGCCGCTGCGCGAGGATCACCGTGAGGAGCGCGCCGACGAGCCGGAAACCACCGAGCGCGCGCGCATCGTTGGCCTGCTCGGGCCGACACCGGTGTCGATCGACGATCTGATCCGGATGGCGGAGCTGTCGCCCGCGGTGGTGCGCACCGTGCTGCTCGAACTGGAGCTTGCCGGCAAGCTTGAGCGGCACGGCGGCGGCTTGGTGTCGCTGCTCTAAATTCTACTCCGCCGCATCCCTGCGCCCGTCGAAACGGGCCCGAGCGGCCTCGATCTCGGCCTGGTGCGCCCTCGCCCATTCGCCGAGCGCGATGACCGGCTGGCTTAAGCCCCGTCCGAGATCGGTCAGCTCATAATCGACCCGCGGCGGAATGGTCGGAAAGACCGTACGCGTGACAAGGCCGTCGCGCTCGAGGCCCCGCAGGGTCAGCGTCAGCATGCGCTGGGAGATGCCTGCAATCAGGCGCTTGATCTCGTTGAATCGCTTCGGCCCGTCGAACAGCATCATGATGACGAAGACGCTCCATTTGTCGCCCACCCGCGCGAGGACCGAGGCGACACCGCGGCAATCGGCGTGCTGCGGATCTGGACGGGGCGGAAGTGAAGGAACTTTGCTGTGCTCAGGTGTCAATGATGTGCCCGGGTTTCAAAAAAGTGCGTTCTTGTGCGGATTACCAACAGTCACTCATATAGCGCCAGTTACAATTCTATACCAAAGGTGACTGACCAGATGAAAAAACTGCTTCACATCGATTCCAGCGTACTCGGCCCCCACTCCGTGAGCCGGCAATTATCGGCGGCCATTGTCGAGCGGCTGCGCCAATTCATGCCCGGCCTGGAGATCACCTATCGTGACCTGACAACTACTCCCCTTCCACATCTTTCCGGTGCGCACCTTGCGGTAGCGCAAGGTGCCAGCATTCCTGACCCATCCTTGCAGCAGGAGGTTGCTACCGGCCAGGCCGTGCTGGCGGAGTTCCTGGCTGCCGATATCGTTGTGCTCGGCGCCCCCATGTACAATTTTACCATACCGAGCCAGCTGAAGGCCTGGATCGACCGCATCGCCGTGCGCGGCCAAACCTTCAGCTATGGGGCGCAGGGGCCCCAAGGGCTGTGCGGCAACAAGCGGGTGATCGTGGCGATCTCGCGCGGAGGCTTCTATGGCGCGGGCACGCCCATGGCGGCCCTTGAGCACCTGGAAACCTATCTGCGCAGCGTGTTCGGCTTCATCGGCGTGACCAAGCTCGAGTTCATCACGGCCGACGGCATCCAGGTCGGACCGGAGCATCGGGAGAAGGCGCTGGCGACCGCGCTTGAGGCAGTCACCGCCTTGCGTGCGGCTTAAAGCGGCAAGGTAGCTCTCATATTCAATACGACGAGATCGGCCGACATGAATCATGCCGGCCGATCAGATTTCGCAACCAGACAATCCGCGCTCAGCCGCGGAAGATCGGCGCACCGGCCGGTGAACCGGTCGCGCCGCCGTCGACGAAGATCTCCACGCTCTGAACATGCGCGGCATCGTCGGAGGCCAGGAACAACACGGTCTTTGCGATGTGATCAGCCTCGGCGATCCGTCCCAGCGGCGTCACGGCTGCAATGCGCTTCTCCAGCACCGCGAACGCATCGTCCGTCGGCGCCCGGCCCTTCCAGATCGGCGTACGCGCGCCGCCCGGCGCAACAACGTTCACCCTGATGCCGCGCGGCGACAGCTCCGAGGCCATCACGCGCGCCATGGCGCGCACCGCGGCCTTGCTCGCCGCATAGGCCGAATAGCCGGGATTGCCGAGCACCGAGATCACCGAGCCGTTGAGGATGATGGAGGCGCCGTCGTTGAGATAAGGCAGCGCCGACTGCACGGTGAAGAAGACCGAGGTGATGTTGGTCCGGATCACCTTTTCGAAGGCTTCGAGCGAGGTGGCCCCGAGCGGCGTATCACCGGGAATGCCGGCATTGGCGAACAGAATATCGAGCTTGCCGAACTTCTCCGCCGCCTGCTTGATCGCAGACTGGGTGGCCGCGATGTCGGTGGCATCCGCCGCCACCGCAAACGCGTTGGGTCCCAACTCTTTCGCCGCAGCTTCCAATGTCTCTTTATTGCGGCCGGTGATCGTCACTTTCGCGCCCTCGGCCACGAACACTCTTGCGGTCGCAAGACCGATGCCGCTGTTGCCGCCTGTGATCAACGCCGTCTTGTTCGCTAGCCTCATGAGAGCCTCCATCGCCATCGCTGTTTAAGGGTCCAAGTGGTTTAATTATTAAACCATCCGCTTGCGATTTAGGGCGTTCAGTTTTATAATGCAACCACACAAGCACGTGATCGCAGGCGATAGCGATCCCGAGGCATGGCGAGGACGATGGTGAAACGGACCAGTTTTGCGGGCGACACGTGCCCGATTGCACGCGCGCTGGACGTGATCGGCGACTGGTGGTCGATGCTGATCATCCGCGATGCCCTGCTCGGCCGACGCCGGTTCGGCGAGTTCCAGAAGAGTCTGGGGCTTGCCAAGAACATCCTGTCGGCGCGCCTGCGCATGCTGGTGGACGAAGGTATCCTGTCCGCGGTGCCGGCCGCTGACGGCAGCGCCTATCAGGATTATGTCCTCACCGACAAAGGGCGCGGCGTGTTCCCGATCCTGGTCGCGCTGCGGCAATGGAGCGAGGCGTTCGACCCCCATCCGGAGGAGATCGCGACCATCATGGTCGATCGCAAGAAGGGGGAGCCCGTCGGGCCACTCGAGCTCCGCGCCCGCGATGGCCGCCTGCTTGAGGTCGGCGACACCGAGCTGAAGCCGCGGCCTGCGACAAAGCGCAGTCGCCCCGCGTTGGCCTGAGAGACCTTAAGCAAAATTTTATCTCGGAGCGTTTCGGCCAAGGACTTCAATCAAGCGCACGATCTTGAGGTATCATTTTACAGTGAAATGGGGGTCAGCTTCACTCCCCCCGC
The DNA here is from genome assembly GCA_035652015.1 of Bradyrhizobium sp. Taxonomy (GTDB): domain Bacteria; phylum Pseudomonadota; class Alphaproteobacteria; order Rhizobiales; family Xanthobacteraceae; genus Bradyrhizobium. Next base: position 17,508 of record DASREP010000023.1, read on the forward strand.
CCTACTTTCAACACCTGACGATTTGACAGAGGCGCCGGCTGCACCCATGTTCGGGCCAGAGGGTCGGGCTCGAATCTTCAAGAAACCGCCCCATATTCTCCCGTAAGTCACTGGAAATACATGAATATCGTCATTGTGGAGTCGCCGGCGAAAGCCAAGACGATCAACAAATATTTGGGCTCGTCCTATGAGGTTCTGGCCTCGTTTGGCCATGTCCGCGACCTCCCGGCCAAGAACGGATCGGTCGATCCGGAGCAGAATTTCAAAATGATTTGGGAGGTCGACGCCAAGGCGGCCGGCCGGCTCAACGATATCGCCAAGTCCTTGAAGGGCGCCGATCGCCTGATTCTCGCAACCGACCCTGATCGCGAGGGCGAGGCCATCTCCTGGCATGTGCTGGAGGTGTTGAAAGAGAAGCGCGCGCTGAAAGACCAGAAGATCGAGCGCGTGGTCTTCAACGCCATTACAAAACAGGCGATCCTGGAAGCCATGAAGCACCCGCGCCAGATCGACGGCGCGCTGGTCGACGCCTATATGGCGCGCCGCGCGCTGGACTATCTGGTCGGCTTCACCCTTTCCCCCGTGCTCTGGCGCAAATTGCCGGGCGCGCGCTCCGCCGGGCGCGTGCAGTCGGTGGCGCTGCGACTGGTCTGCGACCGCGAGATGGAGATCGAGAAGTTCGTCGCCAGAGAATACTGGTCGCTGGTCGCGACGCTGCTCACGCCGCGCGGCGAAGCGTTCGAGGCGCGCCTGGTCGGCGCCGACGGCAAGAAGATTCAACGGCTCGACATCGGCTCGGGCGCCGAGGCCGAGGACTTCAAGAGAGCGCTGGAGACGGCCGGCTACACCGTCACCACGGTGGATGCCAAACCGGCGCGGCGCAATCCGCAGGCGCCTTTCACCACCTCGACCCTGCAGCAGGAGGCAAGCCGCAAGCTCGGCTTCGCGCCCGCGCACACCATGCGTATCGCCCAGCGACTTTATGAGGGTATCGACATCGGTGGCGAGACCACCGGTCTCATTACTTATATGCGTACCGACGGCGTGCAGATCGCGGCTGAGGCGATCACCCAGGCGCGCAAGGTGATCGGCGAGGATTACGGCAACGCCTATGTTCCCGATAGCCCACGCCAGTACCAGGCCCGCGCCAAGAACGCGCAGGAAGCGCATGAGGCCATCCGCCCCACCGACCTGACCCGGCGGCCCGACGCCATGCGCCGCAAGCTCGATAACGACCAGGCGCGACTCTATGAGCTGATCTGGAAGCGCACCATCGCAAGCCAGATGGAATCCGCCGAGCTCGAGCGCACCACGGTCGATATCACCGCGAAAGCCGGCTCGCGCGTGCTGGAGCTGCGCGCCACCGGCCAGGTCATCAAGTTCGATGGTTTTCTGGCGCTCTACCAGGAGGGCCATGACGACGACGGCGACGAGGAGGATGGCCGCCTGCCCGCGATGAGCCAGGGCGAGCACCTCAAGCGCAAGGACCTTGCGGTCACCCAGCATTTCACCGAACCGCCGCCGCGCTTTTCGGAGGCCTCGCTCGTCAAGCGCATGGAAGAGCTCGGCATCGGCCGGCCCTCGACCTATGCCTCGATCCTGCAGGTGCTGAAGGACCGCGGCTATGTGCGGCTGGAGAAGAAACGGCTCTATGGCGAGGACAAGGGCCGCGTCGTCATCGCGTTCCTGGAAAACTTCTTCCGCCGCTATGTCGAATACGACTTCACGGCTGATCTCGAGGAACAGCTCGACCGCATCTCCAACAACGAAATCTCCTGGCAGCAGGTCCTGAAGGATTTCTGGCGCGATTTCATCGGCACGGTCGAGGACATCAAGGAGCTCCGCGTCGCCGAGGTGCTGACCGCGCTCGACGAGATGCTGGGCCCGCACATCTATCCGCCGCGCGCGGATGGCGGCGATCCCAGGCAGTGCCCGACCTGCGGCACCGGCAGCCTGCATCTGAAGGCCGGCAAGTTCGGCGCCTTTGTCGGCTGCTCGAACTATCCGGAATGTCGCTACACCCGTCAGCTTGCCGCTGACAGCGAGGCCAGCGCCGATCGCGTGCTGGGTCAGGATCCCGACACCGGGCTCGACGTCACCGTCAAGGCCGGCCGCTTCGGCCCCTACATCCAGCTCGGCGAGCAGAAGGATTATGGGGAAGGCGAAAAGCCGCGCCGCGCGGGAATCCCCAAGGGCACCTCGCCTGCTGATATCGAGCTGGAGCTTGCGCTGAAGCTGTTGTCGCTGCCGCGCGAGATCGGCAAGCATCCGGAGACCGGCCAGCCGATTACCGCCGGCATCGGTCGCTTCGGGCCGTTCGTTCGCCATGACAAGACCTATGCCAGCTTGGAGGCTGGCGACGAGGTCTTCGATATCGGCCTCAACCGCGCTGTGACGCTGATTGCCGAGAAGGCCGCGAAGGGTCCGGGCCGGCGCTTCGGTGCCGATCCCGGCAAGCCGCTGGGCGATCATCCGAGCCTTGGTGCCGTTGCGCTGAAGAACGGCCGCTACGGCGCCTATGTCACGGCGGGCGGCGTCAATGCAACGATTCCGGCCGAGTTCGAGAAGGACAGCCTGACGCTCGAGCAGGCGATCGCGCTGATCGATGAGCGCGCGGCCAAGGGCGGCGGCAAGGCCAAGGGCAAAGCCAAGGCAAAACCGGTCGCCAAGGCTGCGAAGGCGGCCAAGGCGGATGCCGCCGATGAAGCGGACGCGCCGAAGCCTGCCAAGAAGGCTACAGTCAAGAAGGCTGCTGCCAAGCCGAAGGCGGACGCCATCAGCAAGGCGCGCGCACCGGTGGCGAAAGCCGCCAAGACGTCGGCGGCCAAGCCTGCCGCTACACCCAAGACCGAAGCAAAGAAGAGCGCTGGAAAGGCACGCTGAAACCGGTGAAGAAAATTCCTGACAATGGCTTTCCCGATCGCAAGGCCATTGTCGCCTTCATCCGCAAGAATCCCGGCAAGCTCGGGACCAAGGAGATCGCCCGCGAATTCGGGTTGAAAAACGCCGATCGCGCCGAGCTCAAGCGCCTGCTGCGCGAGCTCGCCGACGAGGGCACCATCAAGAAGCAGGGTCGCAAGATCAGCGAGACCGCAGCGCTGCCGCCCACTGTGGTGGCCGACATCACCGGCCGCGACCGCGATGGCGAATTGATCGCCACGCCCACCGAATGGGACGAGGTCGAGAACGGCGAACCGCCGAAGATTCGCATCCATCTGCCGCGCAAGGCACGCCCCTCCGAGACCGGCGGCGTCGGCAATCGCGTGCTGCTGCGCGTCGAGCCGTCGGATGAAGGCGAAGGCGCAGCCTATCGCGGCCGCATCATCAAGATCATCGATCACGGCAAGAGCCGCGTCCTCGGCATCTTTCGCAGCCTCCCCGACGGCGGCGGCCGGCTCGTCCCGGTCGACCGCAAGCAGGCCGGGCGCGAGCTCAACATCGCGGAGGCCGATCGCCATCATGCGCAGGACGGCGACCTCGTCAGCGTGGATCTGATCCGAACCCGCGCCTTCGGGCTTGGCTCGGCGCGGGTGAAGGAACGGCTCGGCCCGATCAAATCGGAAAAGGCGATCAGCCTGATCGCGATCCACGCCCACGAAATCCCGATGGCGTTTTCGAAGGAAGCAGTTGCCGAGGCCGAAGAAGCCAGGCCCGCGACGCTGAAGGGCCGCGAGGATTGGCGCGACGTGCCGCTCGTCACCATCGATCCGCCTGATGCCAAGGACCACGACGATGCAGTGCATGCCGAGGCTGATCCCGACCCCAAGAACAAAGGCGGCTTCATCGTCAATGTCGCCATTGCCGACGTCGCCTTCTATGTGCGCCCCGGCTCCGCGCTCGACCGCGATGCGCTGATCCGCGGCAACTCGGTCTACTTCCCCGACCGCGTGGTGCCGATGTTGCCCGAGCGCATCTCCAACAATCTCTGCTCGCTGGTGCCGGGCGAGCCGCGCGGGGCGCTCACCGTGCGGATGGTGATCGGCGCCGACGGCCGCAAGCGCTCGCACAGTTTTCATCGCATCTTGATGCGCTCGGCCGCAAAGCTGCATTACGCGCAGGCGCAGGCCGCGATCGACGGCCATCCCGACGACATCACCGGCCCCCTGCTCGATCCCATCCTCAAGCCGCTCTACGCCGCCTACGAGGCGGCCAAACGCGCGCGCGAGGAACGCGACCCGCTCGATCTCGATATTCCCGAGCGCAAGATCCTTCTGAAGTCGGACGGCACGGTCGACCGCGTCATCGTCCCGCAGCGTCTGGACGCGCACAAATTGATCGAGGAGTTCATGATCCTCGCCAATGTCGCCGCGGCCGAAACGCTGGAGAGGAAGGCGCTGCCGCTGATCTACCGCGTGCATGACGAGCCGAGCGTGGAGAAGGTGCAGGCGCTGCAGGAATTCCTGCGCACGCTCGACCTTCCCTTCGCAAAGGGCGGCCCGCTGCGCCCGTCCCTGTTCAATGGCGTGCTGGCGCAAGTGGCGGGCCAGGACTATGAGCAGCTGGTCAACGAGGTGGTGCTGCGCTCGCAGGCGCAGGCGGAATATTCCGCGGAGAATTACGGTCATTTCGGCCTCAACCTTCGCCGCTATGCGCATTTCACCTCGCCGATCCGCCGCTATGCCGACCTGATCGTGCATCGCGCGCTGATCCGCGGGCTTGGCCTCGGCGAAGGTGCGCTGCCCGACGGGGAGTCGCTGGAGACGTTGAGCGAGGTCGCAGCCCAGATTTCCGCAACCGAGCGCCGCGCCATGAAGGCCGAGCGCGAGACCGCCGACCGGCTGATCGCCCATCACCTCGCCGACCGCATCGGCGCGACCTTCCAGGGCCGCATTTCCGGCGTCACCCGCGCCGGCCTGTTCGTGAAGCTGGATGAAACCGGCGCCGACGGTTTCATTCCCATCCGCTCGCTCGGCAGCGAGTACTACAATTACGACGAGCCGCGCCGCGCGCTGATCGGCTCGCGCAGCGGTGCCATGCACCGGCTGGGGGATGTGGTCGACGTCCGTCTGGTCGAAGCTCAGCCGATTGCGGGCGCGCTGCGCTTCGAGCTGCTCTCCGAGGGCAACGTCGCGCCGCGCGAACGCAGGCGCGACGTCGCCAAATTCCGCGACGCGCAACTGCGTCGCGCCGCGAAGAAGGAGCGCAGGCCGGACCGGAAAAAATCCGGCAAGAAATCCGGCAAGAGCAAACGGGGGAAGCGAGGCTAAGGCATGGAAGGCGTCAAGTATCCCACGCAAGTGTGGACGCGCGAGACGGAGGCGGCCCCGCCTGTCGAGAAGCGCAATGTGTGGCTGGCGCTGAAGCACGGCTTCCGCGGCCGCTGCCCGCGCTGCGGCGAGGGCCGGCTGTTTCGCGCCTATCTGAAAGTGGCCAACAATTGCTCGGCCTGCGGCCTCGATTTCACCCCGCATCGCGCCGACGACCTGCCGGCCTATCTCGTCATCGTCGTGGTCGGCCATCTCGTGGTGCCGACGGCGCTGATGATCGAAACCGAATTTTCGCCGCCGGTCTGGCTGCAGCTTTCGATCTATTTGCCGCTGACATTGATTCTGTCGCTGGTGCTGCTGCAGCCGATCAAGGGCACCGTCGTGGGACTGCAATGGGCGCTGCGCATGCATGGTTTTGACGAAGGCGAAGGCTATAATGACGATCCGCCGCCTTGGCCCAATCCAACAATAAGAGAAAGAATGTCGCGGGATGGACATGACTGATACAGCGCAGGCACAACAAGCAGCAGCCAGGGAAGAGAAAGAAGCCGATCACCATCCCTATTACCGGCCAAAGGATGCCGCGACCCTGATCCTCGTCGATCGCACCGGCGCTACTCCGAAAGTGCTGGTCGGCAAGCGTCACGACAAGGTGGTGTTCATGCCGGGCAAATTCGTCTTCCCCGGCGGCCGCGTCGACAAGAATGACAACCGCGTGCCGGTCGCAGCCCCCATGTCGAAAGAGCTGGAGGCAAATCTCCTCAAGGGCAGCCCGAAGATCAATACCGCGCGCGCCAAATCGCTCGCCATTGCGGCGATCCGCGAGGCCTGCGAAGAGACCGGTCTCTGCCTCGGGCGCAAGGCGGATGGCACCGCGCCAAAACTCGATGGCGCCTGGAAGCCATTTGCCGATGCCGGTCTGTTGCCCGACCCATCCGGCCTGTTCCTGATCGCGCGCGCGATCACCCCGCCTGGCCGGGTGCGCCGGTTCGACACCCGCTTCTTCACCGCTGACGCCTCCGCCATCACCCATCGCGTGGAAGGCGTGGTGCATGCGGACGCTGAGCTGGTTGAGCTCGTCTGGGTCGAGCTCGGCTCGCAGCCGCTGGCCGACCTGCATCCGATGACCAGGAACGTGCTCGGAGAATTGCAGAAGCGCCTTGCCACCGGCCCGCTTCGGCACGATGCTGACGTGCCGTTCTTCCATTTCTATGGCGGCCGCATGCAGCGGGATGTTCTTGGGGGGGTGACCAACTAGAACGGATTGCGTGCGCCCGGGTTGTATGCGTCGATTGCCTCTTGCATTGCCACCCCTCCGGGCACGCCGAGCGAGGACTATTCGGAGTTCATCAATGCCGGCGTGCCCTCGATGTTCTTCAACATCGGCGTTTACGAGCCCGAGCGCGTCGCCTCCGCCCGCAACGGCACCGGCCCGCAACTGCCAGGCAATCACTCCCCGCTGTTCGCACCGGTGCCGAAGCCGACCATCGAGACCGGCGTCGAAGCGATGACGCTGGCAGTACTCAGCGCCTTCGACCAACACGCGCAAGGGCATTGAGGCGCGCGGACGCTCTCTCCACTCGTCATTGCGAGGAGCCAACGGGGCCGCGCAGAGCGCGGCCCGATGACAGGCTCCGCGACGCGGCAATCCAGAGTCGTGGGCGTGGCTCTGGATTGCCGCGCTTCGCTCGCAATGACGGGCTGAGACCTACGCTCACTCTCCCCTCGTCATTCCGGGGCACGCGAAGCGTGAGCTACGGTGCGCAATTGCGCACCTGAGAATCTCGCGCCACACCCTCTGGATTCCGGGTTCGCGCTGACGCGCGCCCCGGAATGACGGGTTTTTTGGGCTAAGGCCCAAAAACAAAATAATCTTCCCTCCCCCTGCGATGGCGCCGCCGCACGCCATGCCTATCTCTTTCCGACCAGCAATTTCCGCGGGGGAAGCCAGCGATGGCCAAACGTCAACTCAAGCTCGGCGCTTTCATGCGCCCGGTCAGCATTCACACCGGCGCCTGGCGCTATCCCGGGGCTTGGCCTGATGCCAATTTCAATTTCGCGCATCTGAAGGACCTGATCCGCAAGCTCGAGGCCGGCAGGTTCGACGCCTTCTTCATGGCCGATCACCTCGCCGTCCTGAACATGCCGATCAATGCGCTCAAGCGCAGCCACACGGTGACCTCGTTCGAGCCGTTCACGCTGCTCTCGGCACTCTCCGCAGTCACCGAGCATATCGGCCTGATCGCGACCGGCTCGACCACCTTCGATGCGCCCTATCATGTGGCGCGGCGCTTTGCCTCGCTTGATCACATCTCCGGCGGCCGTGCCGGGTGGAATATCGTCACCACCTCCAATCCCGATGCGGCGCTCAATTTCGGCCTCGATGATCACATGGAGCATGCCGAGCGCTATCGCCGCGCCCGCGAGTTCTATGACGTGGTCACGGGCCTGTGGGATTCCTTCGCCGACGATGCGTTTGTGCGCGACGTCGACAGCGGCCTCTATTTCGACCCTGATCGTATGCATGTGCTCGACCACAAGGGCCAATATCTGAAGGTGCGCGGGCCGCTGAACATCGCCCGTCCGGTGCAGGGCTGGCCTGTCATCGTGCAGGCTGGCGCATCCGAGGACGGCAAGCAGCTCGCCGCCGAGACGGCGGAAGCCGTGTTCACCGGCGGCGGGAGCCTCCCGGATGGCCAGAAGCTCTATGCCGACATCAAGGGTCGCATGGAGAAGGTCGGCCGCAATCCCGAGCATCTGAAGATCCTGCCCGGCGCCTTTGTCGTGGTCGGCGACAGCGTCGAGGAGGCAAAAGAAAAGCGCGCGCTGCTCGACAGCCGCGTGCATTACGACAGCGCCATCGCCTCGCTGTCGGTGATCCTCGGCACCGATGCCTCCGGTTTCGATCCCGACGGCCAGCTGCCGGAGATTCCGGAGACCAATGCCTCCAAGAGCGGCCGCCAGCGCCTGGTCGACCTCGCCGCGCGTGAAAAGCTCACCGTGCGCCAGCTCGCGCAGCGGGTCGGAGGTTATGGCGGGCTGTCCTTCGTCGGCACGCCCCAGACCATCGCCGATCAGATGGAGGAGTGGCTGACGAGCCGCGGCTCCGATGGCTTCAACATCATGTTCCCCTATCTGCCGCAGGGCCTGACCGATTTCGTCGACAAGGTGGTCCCGGAGCTGCAGCGGCGGGAGATTTTCCGGAACGAGTATGAGGGCAAGACGCTCCGCGAGAATCTGGGGCTGCCGCGGCCGAAAAACCGGTTTTTCGAGGGTTAATCACCCCGATTCGAGCCGTTTTCGGCCCTGGAAACCTTGACATCAGGGCGTTTCTGGCTAGGTTGCGCACCAACACGCGTCCGGTTTGGCGGGCGCCCTGCCCCCGAAATCGCGGGGGCCTGCCCTCAAATCGCAAGCTTATTGAAGGTCCAGGACAATGGCCAAAGCGGTCACCATTAAGGTCAAGCTCGTGTCGTCGGCCGACACCGGCTACTACTACGTCGCCAAGAAGAATTCGCGCACCATGACCGAGAAGATGGTCAAGAAGAAGTATGACCCGGTCGCGCGCAAGCACGTCGAGTTCCGCGAAGCCAAGATCAAGTAAGACAATCGTTCGCTGGACGAGTATGACTGAGCGGGGCCTTCACGGCCCCGTTTTATTTTGCGTGCCAAAGTGCCGGCAGCTTTCGCATTGCCGTCCCCTTGCTTGGGCATGATCCTTGCTCGCGCTTGGACATCGCAAGGGTTCGCCATGGCCGCAACCGCGAACGAAAGTAATGTCGGGGGCTATTCGGTCGCCTATGGCCGCGACGACAGTTATTTTCCGGTCTACATCACGGCGGCGCTTGCGCTGATCTTCCTGGCCGCGAGCTGGATCACCGGCGCACTCTATTGGCTGCCGCTGGCGCTCGCTGCCGCCGCCTTCACCTATTACAACATCCCCCTGCTCGAGACGGGGCGCCCGACCATCGGCGCCAATCAATATGGCATCTTCATCCAGGCGTTCGGGCTCCTCCGCTGGCGCGCCATCGAGCGCATCGACCTCGTCGAGATCGCCGATCGCGCCGCGACGGTGCATGAGCTCCAGATCACGCTCAACGCCCCGCTCTCCAGTGCACTCGTCGCCGACTGGCGCAAGCAGCCAAATTGGCGCCGCTTCATGCGCCTGCCCTGGCGCATGAGCCACAACAACATGGTGCGGATCGACATCGAGCCGTTCGATCAGCCGCCCGATGCAATCCACCGGACATTCCTGCGGATGTGGCGATTTTATCGGAGCTAGGGGTGCTCGAAACAGCTCGTCTAATGGCCCCGTCATCCTGACAGCGTGTGAAGCTTTCGATCCGTCATCCTTCGAGGCTCGCTCACGCGAGCGCCTCAGGATGACGGATCCAAAACTTCACATGCTTTCACGGTGACAGGACACAAGCCGCGTGCCTCATCACGTCCGCACCACCAGCTTCGAATAATCGTCCGGCTGCATCCCATAGGTCCACGCCACCGCCTCGCGGGCGGAGTTGATGTTCGCGGGCACCTGCAGGAAATAATGCCTGTGCGTGCCATCAGGCTCGGGCGTGGCGTTGATCACCTCCACCGCGGTCCAGATATCATAGTTGAGCCAGATCTTGCGCCAGAGCACGCCGGTTTCGTCCTCGGCGACCTTGCGGGCGCCGCCGAGCGCGATGTAGCGCTGAGGCGTCATGATCTCGATCATGCAGCGGCGCACCTGCACATTGGTCTCGGCGTCGATCGTGGCGAGCGTGATCGCCGCCTTGTGCTCGATCAGCCAGGCGGGGACCTCGACCCCCTTCCAGGCGAAGACCGACCAGCCGTCACAGAAGCGCAGCGCCGGCCCGCGCGTCTCGTGCAGCCGGTCCTCGGCATCGCCGCGCAACAGGCAGGGCCGCTCCGACAGGAAGCAGGTGCGCTCATGCGGCTGCAGCCAGCCGATATTCGCCGCGACGTGCATGAGCCCCAGCAGCGGCGCGGTCTCGGCCTTGAGGCCGAGCACACTGCGGGCATATTCAAAGGGGCCGAGCCAGGACAGCTCGGCAGGACCCGCCACACTGTCGGCAAAGCTCTGCGGCGCGAGCAGCGCGGTCAGGATGCGCCATGGCGACAGCGGTCGCGCATGCTTGAGCCGCGCCGCAAGCGAGATTTCATCCTGGCTCGCATGCTGCAGCACCAGCTCGCAGACCGAGGCGACGAGCGTGTCAGCGGGGTTGACCGCGCTTGCGATCTCGGCCGCGACGCGCCGGCCGAGCCGCTTGCGGAGCAGCCGCGCGGCCTGCCGGCGCATGCGATCGATCACGACCGATCTGACATTTGCTCCATCGGCCGCGGATGCCCTGCAGGCGCGATGCGAGAGCCCGATCGGGCTGTCGCACCACACGAAGCGGGCCGGCGGCTTGAGGCCCGCGGCCTGATAGGCCAGACAAACCCCCTGCTCCGCCGCCTCGCGATCGGCAGGCGCGGTCGAACGGCGGATCGCAAGCCAGCGCGCGCGGTAGCGGTCGAGCGCCGCCGCCTGCTCCGCAGTCAAGCCCGCTTTAGTCGGCAAGGACGCGCGCGTCCAACGGGCCAAGCTCGCGCTGGCGGCGCACGCGATAGGTCCCGCGCGGCAGCGTCACCGGCGCATGCTCCTCGTGGGTCACGCGTGCATAGTCGGAATCGACTTTCACGTGCCCGATATAGAGTCCCTTGGGGATATCGGTTGCGAGCGCTTCGTCATGGAACAGGGTGACGCGCTCCTTGATGGCATGGCGGTGGCCGGTCTCTTCGCCCTCCGCCAGCACCATTGCGACACCATCGAGATTTTCCGTGATTTTTCCAGATAGCGGAACGTCAGCGACCCGTTCGAGCAGCAGGTCGCCTTGTGCGAAGATCTCTGCCATCGCCATCTCCTTGTGCGCAAATAGCACCCGGCGACGTCGCCGGGTGCCGTTGTTCCACCCGATTGTTCTTCCACCCGGTTATTTTGTTCCACCAAGGCGGTCTTTTTCGGACAGGCCTTCTGACGTTTGCGGTTCAAGGTGCGGTCGAAGGCCTCGCAGTTGAATCACTATAGCACGTCTGTCAAAAACGCGATGACATAGGTTGAGATGCCATCGCGCATTTGATCGGCACGGGATCAGGCAAACCTGCTTGCCTCAGTGCACCACCTCCCCATGCAGGGAGAGATCGAGGCCTTCCCGCTCGGCATCTTCGGAGACGCGCAGGCCCACGAACATCTTCACCACAAACAGGATGATCAGGCTGACCACCGCGTCATAGATAAAGACGGTGGCAACGCCGATGCACTGGTTGATGAACTGACCGGGATTGCCCTCGATCAGACCTGCGGTCCCGCCATATTGCTTCACCGCAAAAATCCCCGTCAGCAGCGCGCCGACGATGCCGCCGAGCGCGTGCACGCCGAAGCAATCCAGCGCGTCGTCATAGCTGAACATATGCTTCAGCCCGGTGCAGCCCCAGTAGCAGGCGACACCTGCGGCAACGCCGATCGCGATCGCGCCGACCGGGCCAACGAAGCCGGACGCCGGCGTGATCGCAACGAGGCCTGCGACGGCGCCGGAGCAGATGCCGACCACGGTCGGCTTGCCCTTGAGCGCCCATTCCACCAGCATCCAGGTGAAGGCGGCCACGGCGGTGGCGATCTGGGTCACCAGCATGGCCATGCCGGCCTGCATGCCCGCCGTCACCGCGGAACCCGCGTTGAAGCCGAACCAGCCGACCCAGAGCAGCGAAGCGCCGATGAAAGTGAGCACCATGTTATGGGCCGGCGCGGTGTCGACGCGCTTGCCGAGCATGATCGCACACATCAACCCCGCCACGCCCGCATTGATATGCACCACCGTGCCGCCGGCGAAATCCAGCACCTTGACCCAGGCGTCGTCATTGCCGGAGGAGAAGATGCCGTCCGGTCCCCACACCCAGTGCGCGATCGGCGCGTAAACAAAGATCGCCCACAGCCCGATGAACCAGAGCATGGCCGAGAATTTCATGCGCTCGGCAAAGGCGCCGGCGATCAGCGCCGGGGTGATGATGGCGAACGTCATCTGGAAGCAGATGTAGACGGTCTCCGGGATGGTCGCCGCCAGCGGATTGGGATTGCCGATGCCCCCGGCGCCGATATCGCTCAAGATATCCTTCAGGAACATGCGATCGAGCCCGCCGATGAAGGGCGTGCCGGCGCGGAAGGCCATGCTGTAGGTCACCACGGCGAACAGGATGGTGACGAGGCAGGTCACCGCAAAGCTCGTCATCACGGTGTCGCCGACATTCTTCTTGCGCACCATGCCGCCATAGAACAGGCCAAGGCCGGGGATGGTCATCATCAGGACCAGGGCGACGGAGGTCAGCATCCATGCGGTGTCGCCGGAATTGGGCGTGCACTTCTCCAGGATCTTGCCGCCGCAGGCCGGCGGCGCATCATCGGCAAACGCCGCACCCGACAGCGCGAGCCAGACCACCGCGACCCCCACCAGCGCAACCAGCAAGGTTATGAGCCGACTGCGCGCGAATTTCCCCTGATGCATTGTCGTCCTCCTTGTCCCAAGTATGTTGTCAGTCGTGTTGTCGTTGCGTTTTGAGTGCAGGCTTCTTCGAGCTCCTTGATCAGATCATGCGCCGGCGAAACGGCCGCGACGGCCCGGCACGCGCCGGGGCGCGGTGGTTGCGTGCTCTGTCTTTGTGGTGTCTCGAAATTCGCAACGAGCGACGCAGCCCGATCACGGGCATGGCGACCGCATTGCCCGGCGCCGCGATGGGGCGATCGAGCCGAACCTGCCTAGGATTGGCAACGACGAGCCGCATGGCTGACCGGCCTTCCCCTGGACCTGCCCTTGGTTCTCTCCCAAGGCCGGGAAACGTCAGCGACGGTTCCCGAATCCAATTCTTAGCCAGGATAAGTCAAGATTCGTGCCATGCCGGATGTCAGCTTAACGACTTGATCTGCCGTGGATTTGCCATCACCCGCACAGGGAATGAGCCGACGGTGCCGATTTCCTAAGCAGACTGCCGTCCAAAATTGCGTCAGCCGCCTAAGCTTGACGCTGCGTCTGTGGCGCTCTCAACCCGGCGGCGCGCGCAGATGCCAGTCGGTCGCCTGCTGATAGGCGTAGCCGATGCGCAGCGCCATCGCCTCCTCATAGCCGCGGCAGACGATCTGCAGCGAGAGCGGCAAGCCACCCGTGGTAGCGCCGTTGGGCAGCGCCAGCGCGCACATCTCGAGCAGGTTGGCCGGGCGCGTGAAGCGCGAGGGCAATCTGTCCTGGTCCACCTCGGTGAGCTTGAGCGCCGCGGTCTCCGTCGTTGGCGTCAGCAGCGCATCGACACCATCAAGCGCGCCGTACATCTGGCGCTTGAAATCGGCGAGCTGCCTGCGCGCGGCGAGATAATCCTGCGCGGAGACGCGTGCGCCTCCGAGCAGGCGCCGCCGCACGGCGTCGTCGAGCTGCGTCGCGGGATCCTCGGCGAGATGACCGGCATTGAAATAGGCTTCCGCCTGCACCAGCGCCTGCACCGCGAGGCAGTCAGCGAAGCGGAACGGCAGCGCGATGTCGACAATCTCCGCCCCGAGCTTACCCAGCACGTCGAGCGAACGGTCATAGGCCTCAAGCACATCAACGGCGACGCCGTCGCGCTCGGCCGCAGGCATCCGCCCCAGACGCAAACCGCGCACGCCGCGCTTGAGCGCAGGCAAGGGATCATCAGGCAGGATGCCGCGCGTGTTCGGATCGAGCGGATCGGGCCCCTGCAGCAGATTGTACAGCAACGCCGCATCCGCAACCGAGCGCGCCATCGGGCCCGGGGTGTCGAGCGTTTGGCTCAGCGGCAGAATGCCATGGGTGCTGATGCGACCGATCGTGACCTTGAGCCCCGTCAGTCCACAAAACGACGACGGCAGCCGCACTGATCCGCCCGTATCTGTGCCGATCGCCCACGGCGCCATGCGCGCAGCAACCGCAACGCCCGACCCGCTGCTCGATCCGCCCGGCGTGCGCGCCACCTCCATGTCCCAGGGATTCCGGGGCGTGCCCATGTGCTGATTGGTCCCCCAGCCGCCATAGGCGAATTCGACCGTGTGAGTCTTGCCGAGCACGATCATGCCGGCCGCGATCATGCGGCGGGCGATGGTCGCCGTCTCCGTCGAGCGGCGCTGGCGCCAGTTGGCGGAGCCGCCGGTGGTGATTTGTCCCTCCAGCTCGATCAGGTCCTTCAGCGCGATCGGCACGCCATGCAGCGGACCGACCGCATGTCCGGAGCGAATGGCCTTGTGCGCGGCCTCTGCCGCAAGACGCGCAGTCACGCCGTAAACCTCGACATAGGCATGCAGCTTCGGCTCCAGCCGCTCGATGCGTCCGAGCAGCGCGTCGACGACATCGACCGGCGAAAGGTTCTTGGCGGCGATGGATTCCGCGAGGACAGAGGCGGAAAGCTGGCAAGGATCGGCGGCGATGAGGCTGGCGTCGTTCATTTCACGTCCGTTTTATTTCGGTGCGAGGGGTCAAATCGAAACTTCCCATCGGCGGAAATGACGGTCAAGGTCGGAGATCACAGCGTGGCCACGTGCTCATGCGAGGTGGGTGCTTCCGCGGCGTCGCAATGACGGAGCACGCGGTTTGAAAATTGAATCGGGTGTCAGAGAGACGCACGCAACAACTGTCGCGTGGGGTTATGGGTCCCGGCCTTCGCCGGGACGACAACACCCTACGCCGCCTGCGAGACCACGCGGTTGCGGCCGTCGTGCTTGGCACGGTAGAGGGCCTTGTCGGCGCGCTTCAACACATCGGCGATCGGCTCGCCCTTGCTCTCGAGCGTGGCAAGGCCGATGGAGATGGTGACGTCGATCTGACCTTCGCCCTTGTTGACGGCGAAGGGCTCACCGGCGATGGCGCGGCGCAGGCGCTCGGCGACCATGCCGGCGACATGCAGATCGGTTTCCGGCATCACGACCACGAACTCCTCGCCGCCATAGCGGCAGGCCAGATCGATGCCGCGGATCGACTTGCGGATGCGCACGGCAAATTCGCGCAGCACGTCGTCGCCGGCATCGTGGCCATAGCTGTCGTTGATCGACTTGAAATAGTCGATGTCGAGCATCATCAGCGCGAGCGGCTTGCCGCGCGAGGCCGCCTGCTCGGCGAGCGAGGCGAGATGGCTCTCCATGTAGCGGCGGTTGTGCAGCCCGGTCAGGGCGTCCGTGATCGCCATCTCGATCGAGATCTGCACATTGTCGCGCAGATGATCGGTGTAGCGGCGGCGGCGCACCTGCGTGCGAGCGCGCGCCAGGAGCTCGTTCTTGTCGATGGGGCGGAGCAGATAGTCATTGACCCCGATCTCGAGCCCGCGCAGGAGCCGCGTGTTGCCTTCGGGATCGGCGATCGCCAGGATCGGCACGTGCCTCGTGCGCTCCAGCGAGCGCGCCTGGCTCGCAAGTCGAAGCCCGTCGAAATTGTTGAGGTCGAGCGAGATGATCAGCAGGTCGTAATTGCCCTCGGCGGCATGAAACAGCGCTTCCGCCGGATTGGTCTCGACATCGACCGTGTGCTCGGCTGCAAGCAGCGGCCCGATGCGCTCATAGGATGACGGCCGGTCGTCGACCAGGAGAATGCGGCCGCCCTTGCCGGTATCCGCGACCGCGCTGCGCTCCGGCGCCTGCACGCCGATCTCGAGCGAGGTGAGCGCGCGCATGCGCAGCTCGTCGGTCATCATCTTCAGACGGGTCAGCGAGCGCACGCGCGTGAGCAGCACGATATCGGAGACGGGCTTGGTCAGGAAATCGTCGGCGCCGGCCTCGAGCCCGCGCACGCGGTCGCTCGGGCTGTCGAGCGCGGTGACGATGACGACGGGAATGTGGTGGGTCAGGGGATCGGACTTGACGCGGCGGCAGACCTCGAAGCCATCCATGTCGGGCATCATCACGTCGAGCAGGATCATGTCGCATTCGGCGCGCTGGCACAGCTTCAGCGCCTCGGTGCCGTTGCTGGCGGTCAGCACATCGAAATATTCAGCCGACAGCCGGGCTTCCAACAGCTTGACGTTGGCGGGGACGTCGTCGACCACCAGGATACGCGCGGACACTGAAACTCACTCCTACCCAATAAAACGCCGGACGGTCTCTATGAATTTGCCGACCGAGATCGGCTTGGAAAGATAGGCCTCGCAGCCGCCTTCGCGGATGCGCTCTTCGTCGCCCTTCATGGCGAACGCCGTGACCGCCACCACGGGAATGGCGCGCAGCTCCGGATCGTCCTTGATCCAGCGGGTCACTTCGAGACCCGACACTTGCGGCAATTGGATGTCCATCAGGATGAGATCGGGGCGCAGCTTGCGCACGAGGTTGAGCGCCTCGAAACCATTGCTGGTCCCCGAGGTCTGATAGCCGTGCGCCTCCAGGAGGTCACGGAAGAGCTTCATGTTGAGCTCGTTGTCCTCGACGATCAGGACGGATTTTGCCATCCCGTCCTCCCAATCTGTAACAGCAGGTCCGATGTTCAGCACGCCGACCACGCATCCGCGCCAGTTCGAAATCTAATTCAAAATAGCGGCAGTTTCGCTCCAACCGGTTAAGTCCGCGCGCCTTCTTCTCGGTCTTGGTTTCCACTTGCTTGAACAGCTTCCCAAGACTCGGGCATGATCGTTTTCGAATTAGAGACCATAAGTTAACGTAAAGGCAAACGATTCAGTTGAAAAAGCCTGTTCAAAACCCTCGGGAAGTCGCTGAAATCGTTGCGATTCAAGCGCTGAGCTTCGTGGCGGGCGATCCCGAGCGGTTAGGGAAGTTCCTCGCCGAGACGGGAATCGGTCCGGAAACCTTACGCAAATCCGCCGCCGACCCGAAATTCCTGGCCAGCGTGCTCGATTTCGTGCTCGCCGATGACGCAACCGTGAAGGCCTTCGCCAAGGCAAGCGAGCTGCATCCGACCAACATCATGGCGGCGCGCGAGGTGATCGGCGATCCCCGATGGGAGCGCGACGTGCCGTGAGCGAGATCGCGCCAGCGTCGGGCGGGCCGACTTGCGTCTGCCGGGACTGCCTCACCGACCTGGACGCGCGGGCAACGCGCTGCAGCGCCTGCGGCTCCCCTCGCCTCGTCCGCCATCATGCGCTTGCGAGCCTGTCGCTTGCCCATATCGATTGCGACGCCTTCTATGCGACGGTCGAGAAGCGCGACAATCCCGACCTCGCCGATCGGCCCGTGATCATCGGCGGGGGAAAACGCGGCGTGGTGTCTGCGGCCTGCTACATCGCGCGCACCTATGGCGTGCGCTCGGCGATGCCGATGTTCAAGGCGCTGGAGCTTTGCCCCGATGCGGCCGTGGTGCGGCCGGACATGGCGAAATATGTTCGGGTCGGGCGTGAGGTGCGCGAGGCTATGCAGGCACTCACCCCCTTGGTCGAGCCGCTGTCGATCGACGAGGCGTTCCTCGATCTATCCGGCACCGAGCGCGTGCATGGCATGATCCCGGCCAAGGTGCTGGCGCGCTTTGCCCGCGAGGTCGAGCGCAACATCGGCATCACGGTCTCGGTCGGGCTGTCCTGCAACAAGTTCCTGGCCAAGATCGCCTCCGACCTCGACAAGCCAAGAGGTTTTGCCGCGCTGGACCAGGAGGAAGCGCGCAACCTGCTCGCGGACAAGCCGGTCGGATTCATCTTCGGCGTCGGCCCGGCGACGCAGGAGAGGCTCGCGCGCAGCGGTTTTCGCAAAATCGCCGACCTGCAGCGCGCCGACGAGATCGAGCTGATGAAGCAGTTTCCCTCCGACGGCCGCAGGCTGTGGCGGCTGGCGAGGGGCATCGACGATCGCAAGGTGGTCGCCGACCGCGGTGCCAAGACCATCTCCTCGGAAACCACCTTCGAGACCGACATCCGCGATTTCGCCACCCTGGAAAAGCTGTTGTGGCGGCTGTCGGAAAAGGTCTCTTCGCGGCTGAAGAATGCTTCGCTTGCAGGCTCGACCATCACGCTGAAATTGAAGACCGCCGATTTCCGCCAGCGCACCCGCTCGCAATCGATCGCGGGGCCGACACAGCTCGCCGCCAAGATCTTCGCGATCTCGCGCGAGCTATTGGCAAAGGAGATCGACGGCACCGCCTTCCGCCTGATGGGCACCGGCGTCAGCGCGCTGCGGCCGGGCTCGCAGGGCGATGACTCAGACATGCTCGACCGCCGCGCCGCGCATGCCGAGCGCGCGATGGACAATCTGCGCAAGAAATTCGGACAGAGCGCGGTGATCCGCGGCATCGCCTATGACGGGCCGGAGAAAGCCGGGTAGATCGCATTCGCCGTCATTGCGAGGACCGACAGCAACGGCTGCGTCCGCCGACGCGCAGTTGCGTGCAGGTGGAAGCAATCCAGAATCGTCTCGTGGCTCCGGATTGCCTCGCTCACGCTCGCAATGACGCAGTTGCGGATCGTGCCTCAGTAAGCCGGCGCCCCACTGGGCAGGCACGGCACGTCCGGGCTGTCGGCCCAGGGTTGGGTGGCAAATGCGCCGACCCGCGGCGCCGGCACGCAGTTATACCCGGTGCCGTAAGCCGGACCGGCAAACGCCGGCTCAGGCGCGACGACAGCGGCGTTGTTGACCACATGCCGCACATGATGCACCCGGGCCGTCGCAGGGGCAGCGACGACAGCCGTAGCGAACAAAGCAGCCGAGATGAGTTTCAGGCTGGCCATGATTATCTCTCCATTGCTTGTGGGAAGCTGAGATGCGGTTCAGCTTCATGAACGGAGATGAGAGAGGATGCGCAGCGTTTAAAGAGCAAAGCCGCTCACGTTATTTCAAGGACGCGCGAGCGCCGTTGAACTGACATCCATCATCCAAAAGGCTATCAATTGCGCGATTGGCTAATCAATCGCAGGGCGCATCAAGTGCATTGAGTTGCTTCAGGAAGCGCATCTCGATCAGGAGGCAACTCAGTTGCAAGGCTTGTCAGTTGCAAGGCTTGTCAGTTGCAAGGCTTCTCAATTGCAAGGCTTCTCAATTGCAAGGCTTGGCGTCCTTGCTGTCCTTGATATCGAACTTGCCCATGGCGCCCGAGATCACGAAATCGTTGTAGTCGAGCACCAGCGCCCGCGAGACGCCATTTTCATACAATTCGAACGACATGGAGTAGACTGGGGTCTGCTCGCCCTCCTTGGCCTTGGCGTCGCGGTCGTAATAGCTCACCGTGACCGGCCAGCGCGTCAGCGACTTCATCTGGTCGTTTTCGGTCGCGGGATCGGGCGAATCGACCGTCTTGTCGGCGGCGACCGGCTGGCCGATCACGGTCAGCGTGTTGTAGACCTTCTCGCCGTTGTCGGAGCCGTCATAGACGGTCAATTCCAGCAGCGACTTGCCTTCCTTGGCGGCGGCGATGATGCGCTGGATCTGCTCGGTCGGGAACACGGTGTCGCCGTCGATCGTGAACGTCTTGGTCTCCGGCTGCTTCAGCTTGACGGTGATGTGATCGCCGGTGCGCTCGGCAATGCCGTCGACCGGCGTGGGATCGGAATCATTGGTGCGCGTCTCGATCTTGAAGCGATAGCTCTTGCCCGCGCCGTCCTCCCACGAGGTCGAACGCAGGTCGCTCAGCATCATCTTGCCCTCGCCGATCTCGAGCTCCGAGACCTGGCGGAATTCCGAGGTATAGCCCTCGCAGGCATTGCCCGAGAAATTGTAGAGGATGCGGCCGCGCGCACTGTTGACGGCGTTGGAGCCGCGCGACTTCACGAGACTGAGATCATACAGCGCCTGGTGTGGCAGAAATGGCATGGCGCCCGCCGCCAACGCCGTTCCCATCGCCGGCCCGCACGCAAGAGCTGCGACCGCCAGCACGCCGAGCGAAGTCCTGAAGCGATGAACCACAAAACGCATGGCTGGCTGATCCTTTAAAAGGAAGATTCGTTACTCTAATGGCGGCCCCAATGCGTCGCAACTGGGGCGCCCTCACAGAAAAGTGCAAATTTCGCGCGCACCGCCTTGTTTTTCCAACGCAAATTGAAGGCGGCCGGCAGCCCTTGGATAGCGCTGTCGGAGGGCGCGTCGGGCCAGCTTGCATGTCATGGCGCAATCGGCCAAACAAGGCGGCGCGGCCCGCAATCGGCCGCCGGCGATGTTATCAAGAATATCCAGAAGAGGACGTCAGATGGCGGGCACGATCGAACAAAAATTGGCATCCCTTGGCATCACCCTGCCCACCCCTGCCGCGCCGGTGGCGAACTACGTTCCCTTTGTCCGCACCGGCAATCTTCTGTTCGTGTCCGGCCAGGTCTGCTCCGACGGTGCCGGCAAGCTGATTGCAAAAGGCAAGCTCGGCGGCGGCGTCACGCTCGAGCAAGGCGCAGCCGCTGCCCGCGGCTGTGGCATCAACCTGTTGGCACAGGTCCAGGCCGCGCTCGGCGATCTCGACAAGGTGGTTCGTGTCGTGCGCCTCGGCGGCTTTATCAACTCCGCGCCAGATTTCGTCGATGGACCCAAGGTGCTCAACGGCGCCTCGGACCTCATGGTCGAGGTGTTCGGCGACAAGGGCCGCCATGCCCGCACCACGGTCGGCGTCGCCTCGCTGCCGGCGGATGCGTCGGTCGAGGTCGAGGGCCTGTTCGAGGTCGCGTAAGCCTTGAGCGCGCCCGATTGGCTGACCGCGCGTCCCGTCGCACACCGCGGCCTGCATGACGCCGCGCGCGGCATCATCGAGAACATGCCAGGTGCCGCGCGCGCCGCGGTGGCTGGCAATTTCGCGATCGAGTGCGACATCCAGCTCTCCGCCGACGGCGAAGCCATGGTGCACCACGACGGCGTGCTCGACCGCCTCACCGAGGCAAGCGGCAAGCTGCGGGACAAGACGGCGGCGGAACTGAAATCCGTTCCCTTCAAGGCGACGGCCGAGCGCATGATGACGCTCGCCGACCTCTGCGACCTCGTCGCCGGCCGCGTGCCGCTGGTGATCGAGGTGAAGAGCACATTCGACGGCGACCGCAAGCTGGTGAAACGGATGGCGGAGGTGCTGTCGTCCTATCAGGGCCCCGCGGTCGGCATGTCCTTCGATCCCGATCAGGTGATGGCGTTGCGCGAGCTCATTCCCTCGCGGCCGCGCGGCATTGTCGCCGAGCGGCACTACACGGCAGAGGATTGGCCCGAAGCCTCGCCGGCGCAACGGCGCGAGATGACCCATTTGCGGCACTTCTTGCGCACCAGGCCGGACTTCGTCGCCTATTATGTCGACGAGCTCCCATCGCTTGCGCCATGGCTGGCGCGCAATGTCTTCCACTGCCCGCTCCTGACGTGGACTGTTCGCACCCCGGCCCAGCGCGCCCGCGCCGCGCAATATGCGGACCAGATGATCTTCGAGGGCTTCGTGCCGTGATGTTCTCCGGCCCCCTTGAACTCCCTGCTGCAATGCACGATCTTTGACGCAGATGGCGTCGTCCGAAATCACCCTTGAAGCAGTTCCCTCCGTCGCCGAAGTCCCGGCGGAGGACTGGAATGCCTGCGCGAATCCTCAACCCGGCAAGGCGCGCAACGGCGTGGATCCCCTCGCGGGCTCCTGCGCCGGCACAGGACCCGCCTACAACCCCTTCGTCTCCCATGCGTTTTTCTCTGCGCTGGAGGCCTCCGGCTCGGCCACCCCGCGGACCGGCTGGGGAGCGCGACATCTCGTGGCCAAAATCGATGGCAAGATCGCGGGCATCGTGCCTTGCTATGTCAAATCGCATTCGCAAGGCGAATACGTCTTCGACCGCGGCTGGGCCGATGCCTATGAGCGCGCCGGCGGCCGCTATTACCCGAAGCTGCAGGCATCGGTTCCGTTCACGCCCGCGACCGGCCCGCGCCTCCTGATCCGCGACGGCGTGAACCATGACGCGATTGGCTCGGCGCTGGCGAGCGGCCTGATCGCGCTGACCGGCGTCAGCAAGGCCTCATCGGCGCATGTGACCTTCGCGCGCGAGGCGGAATGGAAGCTCCTTGCCGAGCACGGCTTTCTGCAGCGGACCGACCAGCAGTTCCACTGGCAGAACCAGGGCTATGCGAATTTCGACGATTTTCTCGCCACCTTCAATTCGCGCCATCGCAAGGCGATCAAGCGCGAGCGCCGCGATGCGCTCGCCTCAGGCATCACCATCCATTGGCTCACCGGCTCTGATATCACCGAGGACGCATGGGACGCGTTCTTCGAGTTCTACATGGAGACCGGCTCACGCAAATGGGGCCGGCCATATCTCAACCGCGCGTTCTATTCGCTGATCGGCAGTAGCATGGCCAGCGACGTGCTCCTGGTGATGGCCCGCCGCAATCACCGCTGGATCGCCGGCGCGATCAACTTCATCGGCTCGGACACGCTGTTCGGGCGCCACTGGGGCGCGGTCGAGCATCATCCGTTCCTGCATTTCGAGGTCTGCTACTACCAGGCGATCGACTACGCCATCAAGCATGGGCTCAGGGTCGTCGAGGCCGGTGCACAGGGCGAGCACAAGCTCGCGCGCGGCTACGAGCCGCGCACCACGCATTCCGCGCATTACATCGCCGATCCCGGCCTGCGCCGCGCCATTGACGAGTACCTGAAACGCGAGCGCGCCTATGTCGCCGAGGCCGGCCGCGAGCTCGCGGAAGCCGTCCCGTTCCGCAAAAGCGGCGACGAAGCGCCTTGACCGTTCATCACGCGGAAGCGACATTGGCGCCGATTTTTTGAGGAGCCCGCCAGGAGCCGCCGCCATGACCGCCTACGACACCAACAACGTCTTCGCCAAAATCCTGCGCGGCGAATTTCCCTGCTACAAGGTCTATGAGAACGAGCATGTCCTCGCCTTTCTCGACATCATGCCGCGCGTACCTGGCCACACCCTGGTGATCCCGAAGGCTCCCGCCCGCAACATCCTCGACATCAAGGAGGAGGACTACCTCCATGTCGGCCGCGCGACGCGCATCATCGCCCGCGCGGCGAAGCAGGCGTTCAATGCCGACGGGATCACCATCCAGCAATTCAACGAGAGCGCCGGCGGCCAGGTGGTGTTCCACCTCCACGTCCACGTCATGCCCCGCCACGACGGCGTCGCGATGCTGCCGCCGGCGAGCCGGAAGGAAGATGCAAAGGTGCTGGAGGAGCACGCGGCAAAGCTGGTGGCGGCGCTGAAGGGGATGTAGGGGAGCGTACGCCCGCGCCACGCCCACCATCCTGGATTGCCGCGTCGCTTCGCTCCTCGCAATGACGGAGTGCGATGAGGGAGAGCCCCCTACTCCGTCTCAAAATCCCCGCGCTGCGGCTGGGCCAAGGGCGTGAACTCGCAGCGGTCGGGCTTGACGTCAAGCAGCGGGGTGCCGTCGAGGCAGTCGAGCCCGCGCACCAGGATTGTGTTGCCCTCGACCTTCTCCAGCTTCACGATCGAGGTGCCGATCGGATTGGGGCGCACCGGCGAGCGCAGCGAGAAGGTGCCGCGGGTCGACTGGTTGTTCTTCGGACTCTGCAGCACGAGGTCGCGGCGCGACTGGTCGAGCCAGTAGATGACTTCCAGGTTCGAATAAAAGTCCACGCCCTTGATGGCGGGCACCCAGGGCTCGAAGATCTCGAGCCGGCAGATCGGTCCGTCATGGCGTCCCTGCCGCGGGGTCTCGAGCCGCGAAGTCCAGGGCGTGCGGATGCGGCCAATGAAGACGAGCCCGGCGTCCTTTGCCTCGGGCATCTCGACCGCAAGCTCGCCCTCGCGAATTTCGTTCTCTCGTACCATCTTTACAGTTCCTGTAAGCCTCGCGCGACACTAGCGGATTATGAGGCCATCGCAAATTGCGGCCGCTCAAACCAGTCACAATTCGGCGTCATTGCGAGGAGCAACGCGACGAAGCAATCCAGAGTTTTCGCGACGGCCCTGGATTGCCGCGTCGCTTCGCTCCTCGCAATGACAGCGAGGGCGACGCACGTCACCCCCTCACCCCCATATTCCTCAGCACAAAGCACGCCCCACCGGCGCGGCGGATGCGGTTGCAGAGGTCGTCCGCTTCGGGCCGCGTGTCGGCGCCGATGCGCACCTGGTAGAATGGGCGCGTCCCGCGGGTACGGATCATCGAGGAGAGCAGGCTCGGATCGCGATCGCCGATGATGGTGGACAGGCCCTTGATGGCGCGGGCATACATGGCAAGCGCCTTGTTGCGGTCAAAGCCGCCAGCGAGCTGCACGCCCCAGAGCTTTGCGGCCGCAAGCTCGACATGCTGTTCGAGCTGGGTGACGAAGGGATTCGGCGCGCGCTTCAACAGCGCGATCAGTTGGCGGCACGTCGTCGGCGGCGAGCTCGGCGGCGGCTTGGCGCCCTTGCCGACCTTCGCCCATTCGTCGATGGACGCCCCCGTGATCGCCCATACATAGTTGCGGGTTTCCTGCGGCATCGATCCGGTGCCCGCGAGCCAATCCTGCACTCGGCGCGGCCCCGCATTGTAAGCGGCCGCGGCAAGGCCGAGATTGCCGAATTGACTGCGCAGCTCGCTCAGGAATTCCGCCGATTTCGGCAGCGCCTGCACGGGGTCGAACGGATCGAGCAGCCGCCGCTCGCTCGCCGTGCCCGGCATGAACTGCGCAATGCCCTGCGCGCGCTCGCCGCTGCGCGTGATTGGCCCCACGGCATCGGATTGAAACCGGCTCTCCTGCCAGATCACGCGGGCGAAGAATTCCAACGGCAGATCGTTGGCGCGGGCCGCCGATTCCACCATCAGGCAGATCGCCTCGCGCGTCCCGCTCTCAGCCTCCTCCGGCTTCGGCGGCTCGCTCGGAATCGCCAGCTCCTCGACACTGGGAACCGCGGCGCCGGTCCTGTCACCGGGGTTGACCGGGGTGTCACCAGCCGATGCCGCGCCACAGAGCGACAACACCAGCGCAATACCGAGACAGGACGCGACACGCATCCCGACAGAAGTCCGGAACGACATGCTGGTTCCAGGCAGACCGTTGGACAGGACTGCAGTTTAGCCATCCCG
This sequence comes from Bradyrhizobium sp., assembly GCA_035652015.1. Taxonomy (GTDB): domain Bacteria; phylum Pseudomonadota; class Alphaproteobacteria; order Rhizobiales; family Xanthobacteraceae; genus Bradyrhizobium. The sequence goes on from DASREP010000023.1 coordinate 42,660, forward strand.
GAACATCGTGCAAAACCTTGACTACACGGCCTCCACCGCTGCCAGCATGCCCGTATGCGGATGACAGTCGCGATATTCGAAAAACTGCTCGTCCGCGGCCGCCACCGTCACCTCGTGATAGAGCCTGAGCTTTGCGGCAGGCCCAAGCGTCGAGAGATATTTCATGGCCGCACCGAAGATCCTGACATGGGTCGGATGCGACTCCGCCCAGCGTTCGAGCGCGGCGAGGCTGTGCCACCAGCTCTGGCCGTAGGATTTTTCGGTTGGCCTGCCCTCGGCGTCGAGCACGCGCATGTAGCGATTGGCATAGCAGCCGATGCGAACACCCTCGTCGCGCAGAAACTCCATGCCCTCGCGCAGCACCGGCTCGACCTCATCGAGATAGAGCTTTCGTTCCGCAGCATCGGTGTCGCTCCAGTCCTGGCCGGAGCGGATCAGGCAGAGATTGTCGCACGCGACAATGCGCAGGCGCGAGCCGTCACGCTGCAATATAGGTTTGCCGCCGGGGGCCATCTCGTCGGTCTGCGACAGCGGGATGCGATCGCGCATGCCGCCCCAATAGGCGTGTTCCCGCACCTCTCCGCTCATGCCGCCCGCAATGACGGCAACGCCTTCCGCGCGATCGGGCGAGGAGAACAGCGTCTCATACCGCGCCACCGCCGGCCGCAGCACCTCGATATAGCGGCCGATCCCGTCGGCGGCGCGGCCCGTCCAGGCCTCACGTGCGCCCTCGAACCAGGCATCGAATTTGGCCACGTCGTCCCAATAGGCGACCGAGACCACGTTCGAATAACCGGCCTGGTCGATATAGTGCGCACGGTCCCAATGCGAGGGCCCCTGCGCGGCCGCAAACCGCGCGGCGATGTCGCCGAGCGCGCTTGTCGCAGCGGCCGGCGCCCCGCCGCGATATTGCAGGCCGAAATAGGCCATCACGACACGGGCGACCTTCGGCTTGTGCCGCGCCACGAAGGAGGGATAGGGCGGGGCGTAATCGTCGGGCACGCGCCGATGACGTGAGCGGGTGGTCTTCAGATGCTCCGGAATGGCGGATTCCATGACGTCCCTCCCTAGGCAGCGTGTATGGACTTCACCGGCGCGGGTTCAGCCTCGTCCGGCGCGACGGCATCGAGCGGCAGTGCGAACGGTTCGACCCGCTTGAACCGGGTCTTGTTCAGAAGCAGCCGCGTTACATCCGGCCGCGAATAATGCCCGGCGGGATCGGCAGCGTTCTTGGCAACCCCGATGGCGCCGAGATCGATCTCCGCCATCAACAGGCCCTCCGCATCCGGAGCCAGCTTCTCAGCCAGCGAACTGCCGTCCGGACCGTAGATCGCGGCGTGGCCGCCGCCGGCGTGCAGCAGCGCATGCTTGTCGGGACGGTCGCAGAGCTCGTCGATCATGGCCTGCGAAACCGTGGCGCAAGGCGCCAGCACGAAGCAGGACCCCTCCACGGCATAGACGCGGGAGGCGGCATTGTTCACCTCGGCGCCCAGCGCCGGCGCAAAGGGATCGTAGAGCGAGAAGCTCGGCCATGAGGCGACGTGCACCTGCTCGTTCTGCGCATACATGGCGTATTTCGACAGCGGCTGCAGATGCTCCCAGCAGCACAGCGCCCCCAACCGCCCGATGTCCGGGCGGTCGTGCACGGCAAGATCGCTGCCGTCGCCCTCGCCATACACAGTGCGTTCGGCATGGGTCGGACGCAGCTTGCGGCGTTTGGCAATGGTCTCGCCGTCCGGCCCGATCAGCCATTGCGCGATATAGAGGCTGCCGCCGTCACGCTCGGAGAGGCCAATCACGGCCGTGAGCTTCGCCTTCTTCACCGCCAAACGCAGTCTCTCGGCCTGCGGGCTGTCATAGGCCAGCGAGTTGTCGAAGTAGCGCTGCACAAAGCCGCGGCCGATTGCCCAGGCCGGCGAGTCCAGCCAGATGTGCCAGGGATAGCCGGGGATGAACACCTCCGGGAAAGCGATCAGCTTGGCGCCCTTCTCGGCGGCCTCCTCGATCAGCGCGATGGTCTTTTTGATCGAGCCGTCCAGATCGAGAAAGGCCGGTGCTGCCTGCACCACCGCCACCTTGTATTTGGGATGCGAAATGCCCATTCCGGTACCCTCCATGTTGCCCGCCGGCCCGACGCTGCGGGCGGTTTCCCGTTGATCGGAGCCGGCGTCCGTTGCAGTCTGTTGTGCCCGACCGCGGGCCGTGACGCTCGTCTGGCTCGGAACAAGAATTCGACTGCGGCAGCACAGGCCCGCGCGGGGGCGAGACGCGCGGTACGGATATTGCCTTCAGCCGATGTGAAGGGAGGCGTGATGCCCATCCATTTCACCACCGATGTGGCGCCGGGATACCGCCGGCTGGCGCTCTGGCAGGACATCGTCTGCGACGTCTATGTCGGACTCGACTGTACCTCCTCGCTCGGCAGCGACTTTCACGGCGCCGTTCGCCGCACCCCGCTCGGCCGGGCGGCGTGCTCGGAAGTGTCGTCGGACCAGCAGCGGGTGTTGCGGACGCCGGCACGGATCGGCCGCGCGCATGAGGAATACGTGCTGATTGCGCTTGGCAAGCACGGCATCGGCAGCGTCGCGCAGGACGGCCGGGAGACGGTGATCCACGCCGGCGAATTCGCGATCTACGACACCACCCGGCCCTATGAGCTGCGCTTCGAGGATGCGTTCACGCAAAATATCCTGCAGGTGCCGCGCGACATGCTTCACCGCTGCATCTGCGGCACCGAGGCGCTGACCGCGATCAGCTTCGGCTCCGACCGTCCGCTGTCAAAGCTCGCGCATGACTTTGTCTATCAGCTGTGCGAGAGCGCCGACCGCATCGCGCCCGAGCAGGCCACCCGGCTGTCCGAACAGGCGGTGGACCTGGTCGCGATGGCGCTCGCCGAGCACCTGCCGGCGCAGCCCGCGGCCTCCAGCCATCGCGCCGCGCTGCTCTACCGGCTCAAGGCCCATATCCGGGCGCGCCTCTCCGATCCCGAGCTTTCGTTGGGTGAGACCGCCGCGGCACTCGGCATCTCGCCGCGCTATGTCAATGACCTTCTCTCGGACGAAGCGACCTCGTTCCAGCGCCACGTGCTCAAAGAGCGGCTGGCGCAATGCGCGCGTGATCTCGCTTCGCCCATGCTCGCCCATCGCCAGGTCGGCGAGATCGCCTTTGCCTGGGGCTTTAACGACCTTTCGCATTTTGGGCGTGTCTTTCGCGAGCACTACGGTGCCTCGCCGCGCGAATGGCGGCAGTCAAAGCTCGCGCATTAACCTCAACTGCGGCGGGATTGTGCCGAGTTTCTTGTAAAACTTGCGGCTGGCCGGTTTACGTTAATGCAAGTAAGGGCCGCAGCCGGCCTTCTCATCGCGAGCGCGCTCAGCCTAAAGTCCTCCGTAATTTGCCGGAGGAGACAGATGCAGGATCGGCGGGCGAACGCGCGCGACAAGGTGCTCTTGGGCGGGCGTGCCGATGTCGACGCGAAGGCGAGCATGAGTTGCACGGTGCGCAATCTGAGCGAGACCGGCGCCTGCGTCGAGGTCGACGGCTACGCCCGCCTGCCCGAAGAGATCAACCTCACCATCGCCCGCAAGGGCCGCTCATATCTTGCGCGCGTGATCTGGCGCGAGGCCAACCGGCTCGGGCTTGCCTTCCGCACCATGATCACCGATCCCGGCGGCTCAGACCTCGACGCGCGCCTGCGCGCCAGCGAAAAGAAGAAGCGCGAGCTGCAGCGGCGCATCAAGCAGTTGATCGGCGAGAGCTGAAGCGGCTGGCCTTCTCCCGGCGCGACGCTTGTTGATCTGCCTCAAGCCTTGACCGGGCGACTGTGAAATGCTGGCGCATCGGGACTCGCGATGCGAAAATTTGCACCCAAGGCGATCTTCTCCATCCTTGCGATCAAGAGGAGCGTCGCCGACACGCCGCAATGGGACCGGATTGCGCTGGTCGTCTCCACCGCGGTGACGCTCGGCCTCGTGGCGCTTTACGCCTATGGCAAAGCAACCTCGCGCTGGTAGCGCCATGACAAGAGCCTGGCTCACCGTTCTCCTCATGATCGCGTGCAGCGTCAAAGCCCATGCGCTTGATCGCGGGATGCAGCATGGCAAGGCGCTCTTGATGCGGATGTGCTCAGAGTGTCACGCCGTCGGCGAAACAGGCCGAAGCCCTCACCCGTACGCGCCGGCTTTTCGCAACTTCAGCGAAGAGAAGCTCTATGATGAGGATTTTCGCGAGCGCCTGCAAAACGGCCTGAGCACCATGCATCCGGACATGCCGACCTTTCACTTCGGCGAGCAGGATGCACAGGACGCCGTCGATTATCTGAAATGGCTGCGGGACCGCAAGCCAGGGAGATAGCTCGCAGGGTGGGTAGAGCGCGAGCCGAAACTCACCATCTTTCCCCGTGAACGCATGATGGGTTTCGCTTCACTCTGCCCATCCTACTGGCCCATAACCTCAGCATCATCGAACCGGCACCATCTGGCCCGGATTGGGCCATCAAGCAATAGGCGTTGTGCATGGCTGAGGAACCATGGCCACCCTGCCCGGTTGGCCATGCGACGGCTATTTTCCGACAAACGAATCGAAAAAGGGCCCGCTTGCTGCAAAGAATGACATCGATCCCGGTTGAACACGCCGACGGGCTGCCGTTGCCGCAGCGCTATTGGGCGATCCTCACCATTGCGCTTGGCATCGTCATGGCGGTGGTCGATGGCTCCATCGCCAATGTCGCGCTGCCGACCATCGCGACCGACCTCAACGCGTCGCCCGCATTCTCGATCTGGATCGTCAATGGCTACCAGCTCGCGGTGACGATCTCGCTGTTGCCGCTGGCCTCGCTCGGCGAGATCATCGGCTATCGCCGCGTCTATCTCGCCGGTCTCGTGCTGTTCACGCTGGCGTCGCTGTTCTGCTCGCTGTCGCATACGCTGCTCTTGTTGACGGTCGCGCGCATCATGCAAGGGTTTGGCGCCGCCGGCATCCTGAGCGTCAACTCGGCCCTGGTGCGCTATACCTATCCGCGTGATCAACTCGGCCGCGGCATCGGCATCAACGCCATGGTGGTCGCGACGTCAGCCGCGGTCGGCCCGACGCTTGCGGCCGGCATTCTCGCGTTCCTGAGCTGGCCCTATCTGTTTGCCGTGAACGTGCCGATCGGCCTCGTCACCTTTGCGCTGGCCTGGCGCTCGCTGCCGCACACGCGCCCCGCCGAGCATGCATTCGACTGGCAAAGCGCGGCGCTGAGTGCGGTGACATTCGGGGTCGGGATCGCGGCCATCGACAGCGTCGGCCATGGCGAAGAGCTCGCGATTTGCCTGCTGGAATTTGCCGTCGCCGCCTGCGCCGGCGCTGCGCTGCTCTATCGCGGGACGCATATGAGGACCCCGCCGCTGTTGCCGGTCGACCTGCTGCGCATCCCGATCTTTGCGTTGTCGATTGCGACCTCAATCGCCTCGTTCTGCGGCCAGATGCTCGCGTTCACGGCGCTGCCCTTCTATCTGCAGAGCCGCTTCGGCTATTCGGCCGTGCAGATGGGCCTGTTGATCACGCCCTGGCCGCTTGCGGTCGGGATCGCTGCGCCGCTCGCGGGACGGCTGGTGGAGCGCTATCCCGCCGGCATGCTCGGCGGCATCGGCCTCCTGGTGTTTGCGCTGGGACTGGCGAGCCTGGCATTTCTTCCGGAGCACCCGACGGCGGGCGCGGTGATCTGGCGCATGGCGCTCGCGGGCTTCGGCTTCGGCCTGTTCCAGACGCCCAACAACCGCACCATGATCGCGGCCGCCCCGCGCGAGCGCTCGGGTGGCGCGAGTGGCATGCTGGGCACGGCACGGCTGCTCGGACAGACCACCGGTGCTGCGCTCGTTGCGCTGTTCCTCGCGCGCTATCCCGACGAGGGCACGCAGATCTCGCTGCTCGCGGCTGTGGGCGCCGCGCTGCTGGGCGCCATGCTGAGCATGCTGCGGCTATCCCCGGCGGGCGCGCGCGGGGCCGAACATGTGCGCGTGCAGGAGGCGCAGCGGCTCAAGGGCGAGTGAGCGGCAACCCCTGGCACCGTCACGGGTTACCGTCTGGCGTTACCGCATTGTGTTCTCCCCCGACTGCGGCATAATTGTTCCTGCAGTCATTATCCGTCCGCCTCGGGGGAGGATTTTAATGCATTGCCTGCAATCCATTTTCACAACCTCGTTTCGTTCCTGGTTTATCGCCCCTCTCGTCCTCATCACTGTTCTCGCAGCCCAACAGGCGCAGGCCCAGGATCGCATGATGCGCGGCGGCGATGACCGCATGATGCGCGGCGGCGACCGCGGCGGCGGCATGGGCGGCGTCGGCACGGGGCTTGCGATCGGGATCGGCGCCGGCATGATGATCGACGAGCTGAGCAAGTCGCAAAGCAAGCCCGATGATCGGAACAACGCGAGCAAGCCCAAGAGCGACAAGACCATCGCCAAGAAGCCGCCGCCGAAGGACACGCCGAAGGCGAAGACGCCGGACAATCCGCCAATCAAGCAGACCAACGCGCCGCCGGACAAGACGCCTCCGGTCACGCCGATTCCCCCCGCCGGCGGCCCCCCGCCAACCACCACGACCGACAAGCCGCCGAACAATCCGGGATCACCGGACACTCCCGGCGTTCCGCCGACGCAGACCGCGACCAGCCCTCCATCGGACCAGCCGAAGACGCCCGGCGCGACGCCGCCGGAAGATCCGCATGACATCCCGGCGCCACCGAAGATCTACGGCCATGACCGGGACGAAGACTGCCCGCAGCGCGGCATGGGCTGCGCCGCGCTGATCATCGATTTCGACGCCAAGTATTTCGGCGACCTCGAGCCGATCAAGAATCATCTGAGCACCGACAAAGCCTGCGACGTCGAATACATCGTACCGTCTTTCCTGTCCGGCGATGCCCTTCGAAAAGCAAATGCCAAGCTCAACAGAAATCGCCAATCCGACGATCCCAACCCGCCCAGAAACATCAACACGATGGAAATGTCGCACGTCTATGATGCGATCCGCCGACATCGTGAGCGGGTCGCACGAGGCGCAGAGCTCGCCATCGAGATCATCAGAGGCGAAGGAGCCCCGGCTGAAGCCGAGAGCTGCGGCTCGGTTGGGCCGGATGACGGCCCTACGCTCAAACGGCAGGAATTCCACGCGGGTAACTACGAGGCCGCCAACAAACATGTATGCAGCTGGGTGGTCGCCGACTTCTCCTGCTACTCCGGTCTCACACCGCATGTGGTCGACGAGCTGAACAATCGCGGAGCTTTGCCGCGGGGCGAGATCAAGATCGTCGACGCGCAAGGGAAGCCGTCGACGGCGATCGTCGACCGCGCCTGCCAACCCAACCAGAGTAACAACTGCGCGACGCACGCGGCCTGGGAACTCGACGTCGCAATGGGGCAAGCCAATTCGACCTGGAAGGCCTGCGCATTATTTACGCCGGCGCTGCGCTCGAGCCTCATCGGACAGTTCGTCAAGCAGGGCAATTCGATCAGGTTCGATGCGTCGTGGTCACACACTGGCTTTGGCAGCTACTATTCGGACCACGGCTACCGCTATTGCGATCCGGTCGTGCGCGAGGGCTACACCTCGATCCCGCCTGGAAAGCCGGACGACATTGCGCCGATCAGCGGCTCCACGACCACGAACCGGCCGTAGCGGCGCGCACCCGGCGGCCGAATGGCAAGCAGTAAAAAGGCCGGCTCTCCAGCCGGCCTTTTCAATCCTGTCATCCGAAGCGCGTCACGCCTTGACCAGCGGCCCCTTCGAGCTCGGGCCCTTGGCGCCGCCGCCACCGGGACCTGATTTCGGCGGCTTGCGCTTGCGCGCGCCGGGCAGCTTCTCGGGCTTGGGCGTGACCGGACCTTCGACGAACTCGAAGCCGATCTTGTCCAAAGCCGTGGTCTCGTCCTTGACCAGCACGACGCGGACATGGCCGCCGCCCTTGAGCTTGCCGAACAGCACCTCATCGGCCAGCGGCTTCTTGATGTGCTCCTGGATCACGCGTGCCATCGGGCGCGCGCCCATCTGCTGGTCGTAGCCATGCTCGATCAGCCAGGCCTTGGCCGGCTCCGACAGCTCGATGGTGACGTCGCGGTCCGCAAGCTGGGCTTCCAGCTGCAGCACGAACTTCTCCACCACCATGCCGATCACGTCGACATTGAGGTGCGCGAAGGAGACGATGGCATCAAGGCGGTTCCGGAACTCCGGCGCAAACTGCCGGTTGATCGCCTCGTGGTCGTCGCCTTCCCGCTTGCTTCGGGTGAAGCCGAAGGCCTGCTTGGCGAGATCGGCCGCGCCGGCATTCGTGGTCATGATCAGGATCACGTTGCGGAAGTTGACCTGCTTGCCGTTGTGATCGGTGAGCCGGCCGTGGTCCATGATCTGCAGCAGCACGTTGTAGAGATCGGGATGCGCCTTCTCGATTTCGTCGAGCAGCACCACGCAATGCGGATGCTGGTCGACCCCGTCGGTCAGGAGACCGCCCTGGTCGAAGCCGACATAGCCGGGAGGCGCGCCGATCAGGCGCGACACCGTGTGCCGCTCCATGTATTCGCTCATGTCGAAGCGGAGCAGTTCCACGCCGAGCGACGCCGCAAGCTGCTTTGCCACTTCGGTCTTGCCGACACCGGTCGGGCCGGAGAACAGGTAGCAGCCGATCGGCTTCTCGGGCTCGCGCAAGCCCGCGCGCGCCAGCTTGATCGAGGCGGACAGCGACTCGATCGCCCGGTCCTGGCCGAACACGACGCGCTTCAAGGTCTGCTCGAGATGCTTGAGCACCTCGGCATCGTCCTTGGACACGCTCTTCGGCGGGATCCGCGCCATGGTAGCGATGGTGGTCTCGATCTCCTTGAGACCGATGGTCTTCTTGCGCTTGTTCTCGGCCACCAGCATCTGCGCCGCGCCCGACTCGTCGATCACGTCGATCGCCTTGTCCGGCAGCTTGCGGTCATGGATGTAGCGCGAGGACAGTTGCACCGCGGCCTCGATGGCCTCGTTGGTATATTTCAGCCGGTGGTAATCCTCGAAATAAGGCTTCAGCCCCTTCAGGATCGCAATCGCATCCTCGACCGACGGCTCGTTGATGTCGATCTTCTGGAACCGCCGCACCAAAGCGCGGTCCTTCTCGAAATGCTGGCGATATTCCTTGTAGGTGGTCGAGCCCATGCAGCGGATGGTGCCCGACGCCAAGGCCGGCTTGAGCAGATTGGACGCATCCATGGCGCCGCCAGAGGTGGCGCCCGCGCCGATCACGGTGTGGATCTCGTCAATGAACAGGATGGCGTTGGGATGCGCCTCCAGTTCCTTCAAGACCTGCTTCAGGCGCTCCTCGAAATCGCCGCGATAGCGTGTGCCCGCAAGCAGCGTGCCCATGTCGAGCGAGAACACGGTGGCAGCGGCCAGCACCTCCGGCACTTCGCTGTCGACGATGCGCTTTGCCAAACCCTCTGCGATCGCGGTCTTGCCGACCCCGGCTTCGCCGACGAACAGCGGATTGTTCTTCTGCCGCCGGCACAGCACCTGGATGGCGCGGTTGATTTCGGAGTTGCGGCCGATGACGGGATCGATCTTGCCGTCGCGCGCCTTCTTGTTGAGATTGACGCAATAGGTCTCGAGCGCCTCGCCCTTTTTCTTGGAGTCCTCGCTGCCCTTGGTCTCGGTCTCCTCGTCGACGCCGCGCACGGGGCGCGCTTCGGAGACGCCGGGGCGCTTGGCGATGCCGTGGCTGATGTAATTCACCGCGTCGTAGCGCGTCATGTCCTGCTCCTGCAGGAAATACGCGGCATGGCTTTCGCGCTCGGCAAAGATCGCGATCAGGACGTTGGCGCCGGTCACCTCTTCGCGCCCTGAGGACTGCACATGGATCACCGCGCGCTGGATCACGCGCTGGAAACCCGCGGTCGGCTTGGCATCATCAGCGCCGTCGGTGACCAGGTTTTCGAATTCGGTTTCGAGATAGTTGACGAGGCTCGTACGCAGCTTGTCGAGATCGACGCTACAGGCGCGCATCACCGCTGCCGCATCGGAGTCGTCGATCAGCGACAACAAAAGATGCTCGAGCGTTGCGTATTGGTGGTGTCGCTCATTGGCAATCGCCAGCGCTCGGTGCAAGGATTGCTCAAGGCTCTGGGAAAAAGTCGGCATTCGCGCTCCTGTGGCCCCCTGCCATCATGATCGCCGTCGCCCGAGGAGGCAACAACAACCTTCGTCACCATATAGTTATTCAAGTCGCGGCAAAAAGGCCTGTTCCGCCGTCGCTGTCGCCCTCCTAGCCACCTGACTAGGAGACCCTCCCCGAAAGTTGCGACGATGCAAATCCCGTTCCGAGGCGCATGCTCCGCCCCGACGGATCGCGTTTTTTATTTCTTTTCCATCACGCACTGCAGGGGATGCTGGTGCTTGCGCGCGAAGTCCATCACCTGCGTCACCTTGGTCTCGGCGATTTCATAGGTAAAAACCCCGCACTCGCCGATCCCGTGATGGTGCACATGGAGCATGATCTTGGTCGCCGCATCCACGTCCTTGTTGAAGAACTTTTCCAGGACATGAACGACGAATTCCATCGGGGTGTAGTCGTCGTTCAGGATCAGGACGCGGTAGAGGTTGGGCCGCTTGGTCTTGGGCTTGACCTTGGTGATGACGGAGGTGGAAGGCCCGCTGTTGCCGGATGAGCGGTTCTCGTCATTGCTCATGCTGATGGCATGCTCGGCTGGGACAATTCGGTGCGGATCAGAGCTGAAGGTTGGTCGCGACATGGCACAAGCGTTCAAAGAATCCCTAACAGAGAGCCAAGGACGGCCGGAGAGAAAGGCCGATGGCCGATGACGCGGCGCAGCCGAAGCCATCCCGGCATCCCACTCAAGCTTTCCAAAATCGCTGCTTCCGCTCGGGCCGGCCGGTCCGGGCGTTGCACATATGGGTCAGTCGCCGGCTCGCCGCAAGCGCGAGGTGGGAAACCCCTCGCATGCCGCAGGGCCGATTCCCGAACCCGGCGATCAACGCGGAAGGTTAATCAATCCGGCGCCGTTTGACAAAAGCAAATCGCAGCGCGTCGCCGCGACATTTTTTTTCGGGACAGCGGGAACGCGCCCCCGATCTGTCCACCGTAGAACCACGGTGTCGCTTTTCGGACAAAATAAAAGCCCGGCGAACTGGCCGGGCTTTGTGTGACAAGGGGCTTGGGAGCCCTTGTTATGGCGTTACTGCGCCTGCGGAGTGAACTTCGCCGCCAGCGATTCGAGCGGCTTGAACACCTGCTTGGCGAGATCGCCGTAGAGGCCCGCGATTTTCTGCGAGTCCGCAACGAAGGTCTCGTAAGCGGCCTTGGCATATTCGCTCTGCGCCTCGAAGGCCTTGTCCAGCGACTTCACGCCGGAGAGCTTCTCGACGAAGGACTTGGAGTCCTCATAGGCCTTCTTGGAATAGTCGCCATAGGCGGTAGCGATCGCGCTCAGGCCGTTCTGAACGGTCGTGGCCGAGGCCACCGCGTTCTCGAAATGCTCTTTGCCGTAGTTCTGAAAGTCCTCAACCTTGAACATCATGGAATCCCTTTTTCCCAGACTGCTTGAAGTGCCGGGAGAGTCCCGGCTCCCTGACGCAAAGTCGAACATAGTGCAACGCACAAAAATGTCAAGGAATCTTGTGCGCCGCACAAAGACATGTTTTCAACCGAATAGCGGCCTTTGCCGCAAGGGTTCCTTAAGGTTTTGGCAACTCTCGCGCCCTACCCTGATTCCTGGACCTGTTCACCCTTCCGCAGGCAGTAAGAAAACTGTTTGTGAACAGAGCCTTAGCTAGAAAAGCGGCCTGGGCCTGGCGATCTGCCGAAAGGCGAAGCACCGGGTTCGCGCAGGGAAGATCAGCGGGGACAGGGCACAATTTCGCCTCACGAGCCGGTGATCAAGTCAGAAACTGGGACGGGGATTTCATGCTTTCCAAAAACTTGGCGTCCTCGCAACTGGTGCGAGCAGGCGTTTTCGGGCTGGTTGCACTCACTTCCGTGGCGATCTCCACGACCGATGCGCAGGCGCGTCGGCATTATCGCCATCACCAGGTCTCCCATCGCAGCTCCGATGACGACGACTACAGCCCGAAATTCTCATCCATCATCGTCGACGGCAATTCCGGCGCGGTGCTCGAAGCCAACAGTCCCGATGGCTTGCGGCACCCGGCCTCGCTGACCAAGATGATGACGCTTTATCTTCTGTTCGAGCGTCTGGACGCCGGCAAGATGAAGCTCGATACCGAGATGCCGGTTTCGGAACACGCTTCCGACCAGGATCCGACCAAGCTCGGCCTGCGCCCCGGCCAGACCATCCGCGTCGAGGACGCGATCAAGGGCCTGATCACCCGCTCCGCCAACGACGCCGCGGTCGTGATCGCGGAAGCGCTCGGCGGCAGCGAGGACAATTTCGCGAGAATGATGACGCGCAAGGCGCATGCGCTCGGCATGAGCCGCACTATCTATCGCAACGCCTCGGGCCTGCCGAATGACGAGCAGGTCACCACGGCGCGCGACCAGTCGATCCTCGGCCGCGCGCTGCAGGACCGCTTCCCCCGCTACTATCGCTACTTCTCGACCACGGCCTTCAATTTCCACGGCCACACCATCACCGGCCACAATCACCTGCTCGGCAGCGTCGAAGGCGTCGACGGCATCAAGACCGGCTACACCCGCGCCTCCGGCTTCAACCTCGTGACGTCGATGCACCGCGGCAACCGTTTCCTGGTCGGCGTCGTGATGGGCGGCCGCTCCGGCGGCTCACGCGACGCCACCATGCGCAGCCTGCTCGCTGAAAACCTGGACAAGGCAGCCACCACCCGCACCGTCGCGGCAATCACCGAGAACTCTGCCCAGGAGCAGACCGCGGACGCCGACGCTTCGGCATCCGACGCGCATCCGACCATGGCTCAGGCCGAGCCGGCTGCGGCGGCGCAGGCTCCGACGCCGGTGCCGATGCCGGCCCCGCGCATGTCCGTGCTTGCTCAGGCCGCGGCCGCCGTGCCGCCGGCGCAGCCGAGATCCGAGCCCGCGCCGCTCACCTCAGGCGTGATCCAGAGCCAATCGCTCGCCAACATTCCCGGCTCGACCGAACCGATGAAGCCGGTCAGGATCAAGACCGTTCAGGTCAAGGCCGGTCCGATGAAGCTTGCCTCCGCGGGCCCCGCCCAGCCGGCTCCGCCCGTGACCAGCGCGATCCCCGCCCCGCGGCCTGACGTGGCCGAGACCTCCAGCGCGGTTGTAGCCAGGGCGGAAACCACCGAGCCGGCGAGCGAGTTTGCGCGCAGCGAGCTGCCGCCGCAGCCGCCCGGCCACGGGACCGGCAACGGCATCCTGGGCGTGCTGCCGGCCTCGAGCCTGCCGCCCAGCCAACCGCCTGCTTCGTCAGCGCCGCAGCAGGCCATGGCCTCGCTGACGCCCGCGCCGGAGGCCGCCCCGGCCTCGTCAACTGCCAGCAGCAAGACCCACACCGGCTGGATCGTCCAGGTCGGAGCCCTCGAAAGCGAAGCCGAAGCGCAGGCACGGATCGAGGCGGCGCGCAATGGCGCCCACGGCCTGCTCGCCAAGGCCGATCCGTTCACCGAGCCCGTTATTGCCAAGGGCGACCGCAAGCTCTACCGCGCCCGCTTCGCCGGCCTCGATCGCGACCAGGCCGAAGCCGTCTGCAAGGCCCTGAAGCACTCCGACATCTCCTGCATGACGCTGCGGAACTGAGGAGCCGGTCATCCACCTCTCCCGCAGGAAGAGGTAACGAAAAGCCCGCGTCACCAGCCGCGGGCTTTTTCATTGCCGGGTGTTGCCGGCGCGGCACGGTGCGCAAACCTCTCGTCAAGGATTTACGGTTAAAACTTTCGGCAACAGATAACGACCACGCCGCGTGACGGCGGGCGACGTCAGGGCGTCTCCCCGAGAAGCAGGCTCGTCGGTGGTTGCGTGTGTTAGCGTTGCCGGAGTTAGCCGTTATGCGTGCGAAGCAAAGTATCCTTGGCCTCGTTTACACGGGCGGCGAGATACGTCGAGCCCCCCTGGTCGGGATGCAGTTTCTTCATGAGCGCACGGTGAGCGCGGCTGATGTCGTCCCGCCCCGCGCCCGGCTGCAGGCCAAGGATCTGATAGGCCTCCTCTTCCGTCATTTTTCCGCCCGCCGGCGCACGGCCCTGCCGCCTTGCCCCGTCGCCCTGCGTGTTCTGTCGCCAAGCGGGAAACCGGCGGTCCAGATAGCTTTCAAGTAGCGGAATGCTCTCGGCGTCGAAATCCGCCAGCATAGCGGCGAGCTCGCGCAGCTCGAAGGAATCGAGCGAACGACCGGCGTAGGGCCCGGCGACGATCATGCCCTTCAGCTCGCCACTGTCGTGATCAAGCGTCATGTCCAGAAATTGCGAGCGCACTTGGGAGCGCTGGCCCGGCGACCGCGTTCCCCCGCCGAAGATGCCGCCGATATTGGCGAAATTGCCAAAACCGCCTTGCCCGGTGAACGGCGACCAGCCCAGAAGCCCCGCACCGAACACGCCGAGCGGAATGGCAACCGCAAGCTCGCCACGCAGCCCGACAAAGGCGGCAACGGCCAGCGCCACGATGCCGCCCGAAATCTTGAGCGCGCGCGCCAGCACGGTCGGATTGGCCGCGCGGAACATCTGCAGCAACAAATAAATGACTAGGACGGCAACGGCGCCCGCGATCAGGGTCGGCATGGCCCGCAATATAATGAGATCGATGGCAAATGGCAGGACCTGTTGCGGGTCTTGTTCAAGGCGTCGGCCGGCACCCGTTCACTTGATCTGGGCGAGCAATCTGGCTGCGCCGCTCTCACGGGACGACAGCCGCTTCAACGCCTCGCGTCCGCCAGCCGCATAAGCTGCCGCGGCACGCAACAAGTCGCGCAATTGGGCGGCCGCACCAGGATCGAAGCGGCACCAGGCGCCGCCCGAGAGGCGCGCGATTTCGCGGAACGCCTGCTCGGCCACCGGGTCGTGGCCCTCCTGGAACATGAACACCGGCACCTTGAGCATGCCGAGCTCGCCGGCCTTGGTGGAGAGATCGTCGACATTCTCTTCCATGGCGTCGCCGACGAACACCACTGCGCGGACGCCCGCGCTGGCCGCCTCGCGCCGCGCCTCTGACAGCACGCGGCTGATCTGGGTGTTGCCGCCGCGGCAATCGATCTTGGTCATCAGCCGGGCGAGTTCAGCGGAGTCGGAGATCCACTTGCTGGCGCGGCATTCGTTGAAACCGCGGTAGTAGACCAGGCGGATATCGAGGCTGCCGAGCGAGGCCGCCTCGCGAAACATATCGGCCTGAAGCTGGCAGGCCATGTCCCAGGTCGGCTGCCGGCTCATGGTGGCGTCGAGCGCGAACACCAACCGCCCGCGGCTTCCCGCGGCAAAGGGCGACATCGACCTCGCCTTCTCGACAAAGGCCGCGATATCATCCGCCGTGGAGCGCTTGGCCTCCGGCAGCGACTGCTCCGCTTGCCGCCCTGGTACGGGGCTCGCAGGTCTCTGCTTGGTCGGCTCGCGTGACAAACGGCCCTCGCTCCCTGATGGACAAGCTTAATCTGGGCCGGCTTGTTCGAAAACGCCAGCGCTCAAGCACTCATCGCGTCAGCGACCGCTTCGAGCGCGAGTCTGCTCCGAGGAGCGTCCTTATTGGGTCAGCGATTTAGCCTTCTTGGGCTCGCTGCCGAGCGGCACGTAAGGCGCGACCGGGCCGGGATCGGTCATCTTCGGCTGCGCGTTGACCGCGACCGGCTTGCTGTCTTCTCCGCTGTCGGTGTCGGCCAGGAACTTGTCGAGCATGCTCTGGATCGACTCCTTCGCCTGCTCCGAACCGGTGTCGCGCATGTCATTGTGCTGGAATTCGGTGCGGACGACGGTAATCCCCTCTTTCTCGCAAACGTCCTCGTTCGGAACGACGCCGGGGTCGGCCTTGAACTGCGGGTCATGCGAACGGACCGAGAGGATCTTGAACTTGCCCGAGGTGACGAAGGGGACGCGCAGGTTGTCGAGCGTCACCACCTTCTTGACCTCGTCAGGGTACTGCTTGGCGAAGTACATGGTGATGTCGCCGCCCATGGAATGACCGACCACGGTCAGGTGGTCATAGTCCGCATTGGGCTGCACGTCCTTCATTTCCTCGACGGCGAACTTGATGTTGGCGACACCGCGCTGGATCTGCTTCAGGCGCCCTACATAGAGTTCGCCGGCTTTGGTCACCATCGGCGGATCGGTCGGCAGATCATGCTGGATGCTGACGACCATGTAGCCGCGCGCGGCAAACAGGTTGTTGATGAAGGAGTACTCGGTGTTCTTGACGGTATTGCCATGGTTGAAGATCACCACCGGCAGCTTGAGCATGCCCGCATTGGCCTGCATCTCCCGGTCGCGACGAACCGCGATGTCGACAGGCACGGGCCGATTGTCGCGAGAGGCGTCGTAGAACGTCAGGGACTCATGCTTGATGGCCCATTTGCTGATGGTGAAGTAGCCCGCCACCATCACGGCGCCGACCGACAAGAGAACCGCAATTCCACGCTTCATTTTCGTCCTCGGTAGATAGGGTTCCAGCCCTAATTCGAGTGCCTGCAGAAGTGAAAAACGCTCTATTCTTAATATATGTAACGTCGACGTGACAGGAAGGCTAAATATTGTGAAATGCCAGCCTGAACGTTGTGCGTTGCACCCAATTGCGCAGCAACAAGGACCTGGGTACCGGTTGCGTCTGTAATATTCAGACGCTTCATGTCAAAGCCGGGTTCAAACTCTGGCTAAACAATCGCTAAATAAAAAAGCCCGCTTTTGCGGGCTTTGCCTTGCGCAGGATCAATCAGCGGTAGTGGCGTCCTGCCGTTCGCGCCTCCGGGGCGAAAAACCCGCTTAGGCGATGATGTCGTGCACCTCGAGCGGCTTGTCGACCTGGGTAAACCACTCGGCCCGGTTGGCGGCGCGGCGCCGGCCGCGTTCGTCCAGGGGCAACTTGAGCTGGCGCAACAGGCTCGTCACCTCCTCGCGGGCGGTGACATGGCCGAGCGAGGGCCGGGTGCCGAGCGTCGCCTCATCGATGTCATCGAGCGCGGTCAGGCCGCGCGGAAAGAACTCGCGGTAGACGACGCGTTCGGCGAAACCGTCGATCGCGCGGAAACCGAGCTGGAAGGACAATTCCTTCAAACCGTCGGCGACCAGCTGCTTGTTGCGCGAACCCAGCATCGACAGGCGGTTGCGCACCACGATCCAGTCGGTGGAGGCGCCATCGAGTTGGCGGCGTTTGCGGCGGGTGTCGCGCACCATCTCGGCATAGTGGCTGACGCCGGTCACGGCATAGGTCGCAGGATCGATCTGGCCGAGCACGTCGAAATCCAGGAAGCTGTCATTGATCGGGGTGACGAGCGTGTCGGCCATGGAGTGGGCGAGCCGCATCAGGTAGCTGTCGGTTCCGGGCGTGTCGATCACAATGAAATCGAACGTCCGCTCCACCGCGCTGACCGCCTCGACGAATTGCTGGAATTCGGAGTTCTCATTGTCGGCGATCTGCATGGTCTCGCCGAGCCTGATGCAGCAATGCACCGGCAACTCGAGATTGAGGCCGGTCCGGCGCGCCCACGCGCTGCGGTTGCTGATGTAGCGCGTGAAGCTCTGCTGACGGCAGTCGAGATCGATGGTGGCGACGCGCTGGCCTGCCTTCAAAAGGGCGACCGCAATGTGCAGAGCCGCGGTCGACTTGCCCGACCCGCCCTTCTCATTGCCCATGACAACCACATGGGCTGAGCCTGATTGCCCTTGGCTAGCCTGCACCAGCATGTTTCGACCCCTATAGTATCTTCGAGTCGCGCGCGTCTGCGGTCAAGCAAAATGCGCGCGATGCGTATTAAATCGCAGCTCCACAGTCTTAACGATGAATCGGCTTCCGTCGTCGCGTCGTTTGTCATCGCTCACACAAATTTTTGCCGAGTGATGCGCGCATTCAACATGTCGCCGTCTTGCAACGCGCGTGGCGCAGCGATGCAGGTGTTGCTACAAGCGAGCGCCTTTTCATCCGAACAGGCTTTGCGTGCCGCCCCTCCTCAAGCCACCGAGTCCCGATGCCCCGCACTCCCCTGATCGTCCGCAACGTGTCCGCCTTGCGGCGCGCCGTCGACAAGCTCCGCAGCCGCAAGGCGACGGTGGCGCTGGTGCCAACCATGGGAGCGCTCCATGACGGTCACATATCGCTGGTCCGGCTCGCCAAGCGCCGCGCCGACAAGGTGATCGTCTCGATCTTCGTGAACCCGACCCAGTTCGCGCCGACAGAGGATTTCGGTGCCTATCCGCGGACCTGGAAGGAAGATGTCGCCAAGCTTACAGCCGAGAACACCGACCTGATCTGGCATCCCGACGCCAAGGCGATGTATCCGGACGGCTTTGCTACCCGCGTCGTGCCGGAGGGCCCGGCGACCGTCGGCCTCGAGGACCGCTTCCGCCCGCACTTCTTCGGCGGAGTTGCAACCGTCGTGGCCAAACTCTTTACACAAGTCCGGCCCGACGTCGCCATATTCGGCGAAAAGGACTTCCAGCAATTGCGGGTGGTGACGCGGATGGCCGGTGACCTTGACCTCGGCGTCAAGGTGGTCGGCTCCAAGACCGTGCGCGAGCGCGACGGGCTCGCGATGTCCTCGCGCAATGTCTATCTATCGGCCGAGGAACGGCGGATCGCGCCCGAGCTCCACCGCGCCATGAAGGAAAGTGCCAAACTGTTGCGCAACGGCACTGAGATCGAGACGGCCATGGCCGTCGGCGCCGAGATCATCACCGCCGCGGGCTTTGCGCTGGACTATTTCGAGCTCCGCCATGCCGAGACGCTGACGCCGGTGACGTCGATCAAGGATGGCCCGATGCGAATCCTGGTCGCCGCGCGGCTGGGCAAGACCCGGCTGATCGACAATCTCGGAGTTTAGATTTTGACGGCCGAGCAGCGCCGCTGCACATTATCGTGCCCTCGCCCCTTGTGGGAGAGGGCTGCTCCGGCGGTCGATCCGCGTTCGATTGGGTGAGGGTTCTCTCCGCGCATTCGATTGAGAGAAAGTTGCTCGCGGAGGCAACCCCTCACCCAACCGTTGTTTGGTCCACCAGCGAACATGCCCTCTCCCACAACAAGGGGCGAGGGCACAACAATTGGCGGCGCCGCAAACGGCGCCTCGTCAGCCAGGTGCGGGGACACGAGGAACGCCCGCTTAAAGCAACCCCAGATCGCGCAGCTCGCGGCGCATCGGCTCGGGCATGGCGGCGAGGCCGCTGGCCGCGGTCCTGGTCAGATCCGGCGGGGCGTCGCCTTCTTTCAGGTAGCGCCAGCCCTGGAACGGACGCATCGGCCGTGGCGACACCGCGATCACCTTGGGCTGCATCACGATCCGGCAGCGTCCGATGCCGTCCTTGTCGCGGAACGGCTCGATGGCGATGATCTTCTCGCGTGCGGCCACCTCGCCGCGGATCACCCAATAGAGCGAGCCGCCGGCGAGGATGTCCTCGACGCGCTTTGGGGTCATCCGGGTGACGTGGATATGGCGCTGGGGCAGGCCTTTGGCCTTCGCCAGTTTCATCCGTTCGGCCACCCATCCCTTCAGGTCTTTGATGGAATCGCAGCCAACGGCGAGCTTGATCAGATGAAGTGACATGATGGTTCGAACTTAGCCGTCGCAGGATATGCGATCAATCGTTCGCCGCCGCAGGGGCCGACGGCGCTGGGGATAGCAGTGTGGGTTGCGCAACGGCTGGTCCCGGATGCGGCTGTTTGGCCGCGGATTTCTTGCCGGCCGGCGCAGCCGCCGCTGCTGCGGGCGATGACGAGGGCGCGGGACGCACGGCCGGCGCGGCTGCCGTGGGGGGCGCCTGCTCCCGGCGTGGCGGCTCGGCTGACATGATGCTGACGGGCGGGATCGAGTTCGAGGACGGGAAGTCCATCGTGGTCGGCTTGCCCGTGGGCATCGACGGCGGATAGGCCGCAAGCGCCCCCATTCCGTGCGCCGTGGACGCCGTCACTTGCGGAGCCGCCGTCCACCTCGCCGCGTGGCGGTTGACCAGCCCCTCATAGAGGTGCTCGTCCATGTTGGTGATGATCTGGTGATTGTCGGTCAGCGAGCGGAACACCGCGCATTCGGTCGGCGAGCAATGATCGCGCACCTGCAGCACCTGTGCCACGATGCCGTAGCGATCGTGCTCGATCGAGCGGCGCAGCGCCTCCAGCTCAGGCGTCATGACTTTCGCCGCACTGGCGGCATCGCCATAGGACGTCAGACGTGAAATCTGGGCGGCGACATAGCTGACGGCGGCGGCGGTGGAGTCCGCCGAGGCAAACACCGCCTTTTCGCAGACCCCGAGCACCACATCCCCGGCGAGATCGTCGAGGCAGGACAGTGACGGCAGTGCCGGGGTGGGCTCGGACGCCGTTCGCACCTCACCCGACGTGCTGCGCACGTTGGCCGGCCCGCTGCGGATGGTCGCGGCCACCGCGATCCCGATCGCGAGCAGCGCGATCACGGTCAGCGCGCCGTTGGCGACCGATTTCTCGGCGCGCACCAGCGTGATCAGCATCAAGAGGCCGAAGAAGCCCGCGGCGGCAAGCGTCAGCCACATCGGAAACGCCGCCGAGCGCCAGATCTGATCGAGAGATGTAGGCCATGCCCCATTCATGCGGTGTGGTTCCTGAGCCAGCCCGAGGCATTTTCAACGAAGCCGGATGCCGCTGCAAGTGCATGGAGCACTTGGCAGAATTACTATGAACCGGTTTTTCGGTATCGACCCTTATACACCTTCCGCGTCATTGCCGCGGCAGTAAGCGGTTCCCTCCAAGGGAACAGGACCTCGCCTCTCGCGCTTCCGGCGAGCGGTTGCTGATCGATCTGTGGCTCACTGAAGGCAAGGCGCGATGACGTCCGTTAGCGTGTCAGCCTGATCTCAGCGCGCGCTTGGGGGGATGTCGTCTGTCGTGCTGGCGACCGCTTAGGACAGCGCGAGCTGGCTTTCCTTGGCGACCCGCTCGAATGCTTCCGTCGAACTCTTGATCCGGTACTGGCAATCATCGCCATCGCTCGGGAGCTGGCGGATCACCTCATAAGTGCCGCTCGCGGCCGGACGCGAAATATTGCTCGCAGTGAAGTACACGGTCGATCCAATCGGGAATTTGTGCTTCAACGCCCTCTCCATACACGTCGATAGGGCCGCTGCCTTTGTCGTCCCTGAGCTTGCGGCCGTCTGGATAACCACCCGCAGCGTATATAGCACGCGGCCGCGCGAATTGGCCAGCTTCATGGCAGCATGGCAAATTCACAAATCCTGCTTTTATTTCAGGACGATAGGCGGTTACTCAGAGGTACTGGAGGCGGGCGACGGGGGCACCTGCCCCCGTATGGAACCCGAGTTCGTCAGGCGTTATGCGGCAGCTTTCCGTTCGGACTCGCCTGGTCCACGGCTACCGGGAGCTGGTGCGCCAGCACCTCCGCTACCTGGTCGATCGGGATGTTGTACTTGGCGGCGATCTGCCTGACGGTGTCGTTGCCGAGTACCGCCCGGACCTGGTCGGCGGTGATCGGCAGGTTCTGACCATTGCCGATCCAGGATTTGACCTGGTCGCCCAAACCGGCCTGCTCGAGCTTGGCGACGACCGCCGATAGCCCGCCCTGGCTGCCGGTCCCCATGACCTCGCTCATCACCACCGGCAAGACGGCGGCGCCGATCTGGCCAAGCGCGCTTTTGAAGGCCGGATTGTTTTCCAGTGAATCGAGGATGCCCATGCTCAGTCCCTTTGTTTGAACGCTGCTGTCTTCAGGCGATTTGGTGGCGTTCGCGCCCGTCCGTCAAGCCGCGAACGCCGTCATAACGCAGTCGTCAACCTCACACGGTCTCGAACTTCGCGATTCGAAGCGTCTCGGCCAAGCCAGCGTCCGTCCATTCGCGAAACGCGGGCAGCGCCATCATCGTCTCCATATAGGCTTTCGCCTCGGCGCCGACCTCGATTGCATAGGTGCGGAAGCGGTGCACCACCGGCGCATACATGGCGTCGGCGCCGGTGAAGGCACCGAACAGGAAGGGGCCGCGACTGCCATAAGCCTGGCGGCACTCGCGCCAGATCTCCTCGACACGCGCGATATTGGCCTTGGCATCGGCCGACAGCGCGACCGGACCGATTGGCCGGTGCAGGTTCATGCCGCATTCATTGCGCAGCGCCATGAAGCCCGAATGCATCTCCGCCGAGATCGAGCGTGCATGCGCCCGCATCGCGCGGTCCTCGGGCCAGAGCTTTGCATCCGGAAAGCGCTCGGCGAGATATTCGATAATGGAAAGCGAATCCCACACCGTGATATCGCCGTCGACCAGCGAGGGCACCTTTCCCGCGCGGGAAAAGCTCAGGATGCGCTGCTTGTCGGCGGGATTGTCGGTATAGAGCGGGATGAAGACCTCCGCGAAGGGGATGTTGTTGGCACGCAGCGCGAGCCACGGCCGCATCGACCAGGAGGAATAATTCTTGTTGCCGATCACGAGTGTCAGGGTCATCCCGGACAAGTCCTTTTAGAGGTAAGGTGACGAGAGCATTGTGGGCGATTTAGCACGTCCGCGCGGGGGCCGCGAGCATGGGTTCCTATTGGATCGACATTCTGGCGGTCGGCTTCTTCATCCTGGAGTGGCTGGTCTACGCCATCACGCTGGAACATACGGCCTACGGCCGCGACAGCCTGTCGGCACGGATGAACGTCTATCGCGAGGTCTGGGTGCGACGGCTGCTCGACCGCGAGGCGCGGATGGTCGACATGCAGATCATGGCCTCCTTGCAGAACGGCACCGCCTTCTTCGCCTCCACCAGCATGTTCGCGATCGGCGGCTCGCTGGCGCTGCTCCGCGCCGGCCCGGACGCCGCCATCGTGCTCGGCAAGCTGCCGATGGATTTGAGCCCGTCGGTGCATCTGTGGGAGCTCAAATGCGTCGGGCTGATCCTGATCTTTGTCTACACCTTCTTCAAATTCGCCTGGGCCTACCGTCTCTTCAACTATGTCGCCATCCTCTACGGCGCGATGCCGCCTGCGTCAAAGCGCGATACGCCGGAAGCGGAGGCGCATGTGCTGCGCACCACCCGCCTGTTCGAGGCAGCGGGCCGGCATTTCAACCGCGGCCAGCGCGCGCTGTTCTTTGCCCTCGGCTATCTCGGCTGGTTCATCAGCCCGTGGGTGCTGTTCGTGACCACGGCTGCGGTCGTGATCGTGACGTGGCGGCGTCAATTCGCCTCGAACGCCTGGCAGGCGATGGAAAAATAGCTAGCTGAAATCCTGCGGCGTGAAGGACAGATCCAGCACCTTCCACTCGCCGTAGCGGTCGGCGGGCAGCATGTCGTAGGGCTGGCAGGCCGCGAGCGCCCGGACTGCGCTGCTTTTCAGGTCCAGCGCTTTCGCCGACGCGGTGCCTTCGATCAGCGCCGGCTCGGCGGCGAGTCTCGCCTGCGGCGTCATCGCGACGCGCAATCTGACGAAGACATTATCGGAGCGCGCCACACTTGCCGGCAGCTTCGCACAGCTCTTCAGATGCTCGCGGAACTTCGCGATCAGGCTTGAGGAGATGTTGGCGGCAGACGAGGCAGTGGCATCGGTCCCGTCGCCTGGCTTGTCCTTGTCGCCGGATGAGGGTGGCGGCAGTGCTTCCGGCAGGCCGAGCATGACGCCGTATTTGACGGTCACGTCGGGCTCGGGCGGCGAATAGGCCGGCTGCTGCTGTGCGGCGAGCGGCATGGCGGCGGGCGGCGGCGTTGAAGAAGCCGGCTGCTGCGCCGCTTGCGCTCGCGCGGGTGGCGGCTGCGGGCCGGCTGCGGCCTGGCGGTCAGCGGGCGCCGTGCGCTGCTGCTGCTTTGCCGGCTCGGCCGCAGGCGGAGAGGATGACGGCGGGGCCGATTGCGGCGACGAAGCGGCTTGCTGCCCCGGCGCGGTGAAATCATCCTTCGGGATCTGCAGCTGCGGCGTCTCGTTCTCGGACGGCGTCTCGTCAGAGGGTTTCGGAACCTCCTCCGGTTTCACCAGATCGACGGTGATGGGCTGGGCGGTCACGGTGCCGAACGGATGCACGTCGCTGAACAGCACCACGAGCCCGAGCAGGAGACCATGCGCGAGCACAGAAGCCGTAATGCCCGGCTGTATCAGCTGCCGAAGCTGCATGGTGTCCGACCGAATTGACCACTGTGACGAAAACGCAACGAAATCGGTCGCAATGATACAAGCTACCGCGGCGGCCTCAATCCCATTTGGGCGCAAATCCAAAGTCGGTCAGACGTCCTTTCGGATTATGCAGCGCGAAGATCTGGGTCATTTCCTCGTCGGTCAGCTCGAAATCGAAAATGTCGATGTTCTCCGAGAGCCGCTCGAGCTTGGAGGTGCGCGGGATGGCCGCGACGTTCTGCTGGACGAGCCAGCGGAGACAGACCTGTGCCGGCGTCTTGCGGTGGTTGCGCCCGATCCGTACCAGCGTCTCGTCGGTCTTGATCTTGCCTTTTGCGACCGGGCTATAGGCGACCACCGCGAGGCCAGCGTCGGCGCATGCTGCCCGGACCTTGCTCTGGTCCAGATACGGATGGTACTCGACCTGGTCGCAGACCAGCGGCTCCGGGCAGGACTTCACCGCCTCCCGGATCAGCGCCACCGTGAAATTGGAAACGCCGATGTGGCGTGCCAGCCCCATTTGCTTGGCGTGGGCGAGCGCGCCGAGCGTCTCGGCCAGCGGCACCTGCGGATTGGGCCAGTGCAGCAGCAACAGATCGACATGGGGCTGGCGCAGCCGCACCAGGCTCTCCTTGGCCGAGCGCTCCAGGTCATGCGGAGCGAAATGATTGGTCCAGATCTTGGTGGTGAGGAAGATGTCGTCGCGCTTCACGCCGGATGCACGCATCCCGTCCCCGACCTCGCGCTCGTTCTCATAGACCTGCGCGGTGTCGAGATGGCGATAGCCGAGTTTCAGCGCCTGCTCCACAAGGCGCGCACAGGTGCGTCCGCGCAGCTCCCAGGTGCCAAGTCCGATTGCGGGGATTTTGGCGCCATTGGCCTCGATGACATGCATGGCAAAAGAGCTCGGCAGAGATGTCGGAAGCAAAGTCAAAACAGCGTTACAGGCGGTATTATGGCCTGCGTAAATTCCGCTGCCAACTGCATCGCCGGCAGGTCTGATCAAGCTTTCGATAATGCGGCGAACACCGTGTCCGGCGCATGCGCGATCACGGCCAGCAGCGCGCGCGCCGGTCCACGCGGCATGCGCTTGCCCTGCTCCCAGTTCCGGATGGTTTCGACGGGAACGCCCACCTTCGCGGCAAATTCCTGCTGGGTCAGCCGCGCGCGGCGGCGCAGGTCGCGGACGTGCGGCGTTTCGCCGGGCGTTTCAAGTTCCGCCGCGCCGGCCGCGTCGGCATCCATCGCGGGCGCGAGCGGACACTCCCGCCCGTCGCGCAATTCGACAATTCGACCGTCCGCCTTCAGCCGAAAACGCTGCATGACATAAACCCCGCGCTGTTTTCGCGAGCGGATCAGATTGCCCGCCGACAAGACTCGAATTTGCCGACCGCGCTCGCTAGAAACATCATCTGTCAAGCCGCTTAAGGCGCGATTAACGATAATCGGCCCGGCCGCCGTACCATCCTTGCGAGCGCAGGCGAAGCCATCAGCGCAATGACGCGCTACTGAAGGAGACCCTGCACCTTGAACTACCGCATCCTCGTTGCATCGCTGCTTGCATTGACCGCGGTCGCTGGAACCGCTCGAGCGGCGACCACCGAATGCCCGCGCAAGGATGCGCTCGGAACCTCACGCATCCTCACCGTCGACGCCGCGAGTTTCCCCCGCGTGGGGCTGAAGAGCTTTCCGCAGAGCCTGCCCTTGCAGGACAAGGAGGTGGTGCTGACCTTTGATGACGGCCCTTGGCCGCCGACAACCAGGAAGGTGCTGGCTGCGCTCGCGCAGGAATGCGTGCATGCGACCTTCTTCCTGATCGGCAAGCCGGCCTCAGAACATCCCGACATCGTGCGGCTGATCGCCGCCGCTGGCCATACGATCGGCCATCACTCATGGTCGCACCCGAACCTCTCGCGGATGCCGAAAGCGGATGCGATCAGCCAGATCGACCGCGGCATCGCCGCCGACGAAAAGGCGCTGCACGGCACCGAGACGACCACGCCGTCGACGCCGTTCTTCCGCTTCCCCGGCTTCCAATCCACGCCCGCCTTGCTCGATCTCATGCGATCGCGCGGCATCACCGTGTTCGGGGCGGATCTCTGGGCCAGCGACTGGCAGGAAATGTCGCCCAAACAGGAACTGGAGCTCCTGGTCCGGCGTCTAAAGGAGGCGCGCAAGGGCATCATCCTGCTGCATGATCCCAAGGCCCGCACAGCGGCCATGCTGCCGGCCTTCCTGCGATATTTGCGCGAGAACGACTATCACGTGGTGCAGGTCGTTCCCAGGCAAGGCGCGGTTGACATCAGCAAGGCGCCCTGATCTGACATCTTTGTGACAGCAGGATTTTTGCGTGACTGGGCGGTTAATGTTGTGTTCATCCGCCAGCATGCAATCATGGTCTAGTCGGGTGGGAATGCGGACTTGAGTGATGGCCTGTAGCAGTAAGATCGGCGTCCGGATCGGTACATTGGCTGCGCTCGCGCTCGCCTCGTTCCATCTTCCTGCTGCGCTTGCCGAGGACTGTCCCGGCCATCCCGATGCAATCGGCACCTCGCGCACCCTCGTGGTCGACCCGACCGCACATCCGCGCATCGGCACCATGCAATATCCGGAAACGTTGCCGCTGCACGACCATGAGGTGGTGCTGAGCTTCGACGACGGCCCGGTGCCGAAGAACAGCAACCAGGTGCTGCAGATCCTCGCCGACAACTGCGCCAAGGCCACCTTCTTCACGATCGGCGAGCAGGCGCGCGCCTTCCCGGACGGCGTCCGCAAGCTGGCGGCGGCCGGCCAGACCATCGGCACGCACAGCCAGACGCACCCGCTGACGTTCGACAGAATGCCGATGGACAAGGTCCAGAAGCAGGTTGACGACGGCATCGCATCGGTCACCGCGGCGCTCCCCGACCCATCGGCGCTGTCGCCGTTCTTCCGCGTTCCCGGCCTGCTGCGCGGGCCGAATGTCGAGCAATATGCCGCCTCCAAGGGACTGCAGATCTGGAGCGCCGACTTCCTGGCAGATGATTGGCGCCACATCTCCTCGGCCAAGGTCTATGACCTCGCGATCAAGCGGATCGAAGCCAAGCACAAGGGGATCCTGCTCCTGCACGACATCCATGCGCGCACGGTTGCGGCGTTGCCGAAGATCCTGCATGAGCTGAAGGTGCGAGGGTACCATATCGTCCAGGTGGTGGCCGCAACGCCGGACCGGCCGGCGACGCCGACCGAGCCGCAGGATTGGCGCGAGCGTCCCGCGCCGGAGACGCTGCCGGTCGCAGAGCGTCCGAAATTCCCGACTTTCGCCTTTGCCGAGGCCGAGCAGCTGGTGACGCCCGAGGCATCCGACTTCTCGACGCCCGACGGCAAATTGCTGCTCAGCGCCGAGCCATTCGAGCACGTCAAGCGACCGCTGCAGAACAATCCCGCCGCGCTGTGGCCCAATCCCGCGCCGCCCCCCGCGAACGCCGCAGCGACGCTGCCGGCTCCATCCGAGACCGTGTTCGCGATGCCCGAGAAGACCCACCCCTCAGTGCAGGCAGAAGCGGCGCAGGCCAGCGAAAAGGCGCCGCCTGCCGCAGAGAAGGTTGCACAGCCCAGGGCACGCCGCGTCGCAGCCGGCAGATCCTTCCGTGGTCGTTGGGCGCAGAGGCACGCACATGCGGTCAAGCCGGAGAAGAGACCACAGGCAGATTCCGAGAAGACGCAGCAAGCGGAGCTAGGCAAGAGCAACGCCGCCAAGACCAACACAGCCAAGACCACGCAGCGTCGTCAGGTCAAAGTCGCTAGCCTGAAGAAGCGCGAGAAGTAGCGTTAGCAATCTCAGCCTCTCACCCGAGGGCGCGCGAAACTTTCGAACAGTCATCCTGAGGCGCTCGCGAAAGCGAGCCTCGAAGGATGAACAGCCTCCTGCTGCGAGAGCCGGGCCGTCGCCCTTCGAGGCCGCCGCGTCGCGGCGGCGCCTCAGGGTGACGGTGATAGACCGGGGCGCTCTCTCACCTCGGCACCAGCGCCTTTGCATTGTTCTCGGCAAATTCCCTCGGCACATCGAACTTGCCGGTCTGCAGATCATAGCGGCAGCGCCAGTCGTTGACCGTGCCGATCTGGCCGTGGGTGTCGGTCTCGCCGGAGAGGGCAATGACGATATAGCGGTTCTTCGGCCAGTCGACGCCCATCCAGCGATAATCCTCATCGAGGCCTTTCACCAGATTGACCGACATGTGGAAGTCGGGCCGCTTTATCTTCCGCGACTCCGGGCGGCTGTAGAAGAAGGCCCAGACGAGATCGCCGAATGGCTTTGCGGTTGCGCTCTCGAAACCGTCCCTGCCGAGGCGATAGAGATAGAGCGTCGCCTCGCCCGAGCCGGTCTTCTGCATGCGCACGAGGTAATGCAGATCGTTGGAGAAGCGGAAGCCAGCGGGGTAGTCCTGGTCCGGCTTGAGCAGCGTCGCTCTGTCCTTCGAATCCTTCGCGCGCACCCAGGCCTGCCAGGTCCAATCGTCATTCGCATCGGCCTTGTGATACTGCTCGATCAAGTAGGCGCCCTCGGGCGAGGTCTGCGTCATCTTGGGATCGATCTGGTATTCCGGACCAGGCCCCGTCGGCTCCGCCGCGGCGAGCGGGCCAACCGAAAGGAGACTGATCGCAACAGCAAGAGGGGCGAGCTTCATGGGCGAACCGCTGCAAAAGGCGTGCATCGCCCGTTAGTCCCTGCAAGGCGCGCGCGAGTTCAAACTTCAGAACTGGAAGTAGAGAAACTCGACGCGCTGCCACATTCCGAACAGCGAAACCGCCAGCGCCAGCGCGAGCGCCAAAGCCCAGCCGAAGGTCGGCCGCCACACCAGAAAGCCGCGGCTCTCCGGCGCGCGGCGGTATTCGCGGTATCTGAACGTCTCGGGCACGTTCGGTAGCAAGAGCGCGACCGCAAGCGCCGCTGTAGCCGCGCCCCAGCCGATCAACAGCAAGCTTTCCTCGCCGACCAAGACCGGCAGATCCATCACGCGAAGGATGCCGTCGGAGACGAAGGCGCCGCCCGTCGTCCTGAGCCCGGCCAGGCTCGCGAGCATCGCGCCGGCCCCGGCCAGCGTCCTGGCGCGAAAGAACACCCAGGCAATCACCACCGCGATGAATGTGAGCGCCCATGCAGCCGCGCGTCCGACGGCACCGTCCGGCCATCGCCGTTTGTGATCTCGCCATTGGTGGTTCACGACGAGATAGAGGCCGTGCAGCCCACCCCAGATCAGGAAGGTCCAGCCCGCACCATGCCACAAGCCGCCGAGCAGCATCGTGAGCATCAAATTGAGGTAGCGCCGAACCGTGCCGAACCGGTTGCCCCCGAGCGGAATGTAGAGATAGTCGCGCAAAAAGCGCGACAGGGTAATGTGCCAGCGCCGCCAGAACTCGATGATCGAGCGCGCCTTGTAGGGCGAGCGGAAGTTCACCGGCAGGCGGATGCCGAACATCAGCGCGAGCCCGATCGCCATGTCGGAATAGCCGGAGAAGTCGAAATAGATCTGCAAGGTGTAGGCAAGAATCGCAAGCCACGCCCATTCGCTCGGCAAGCTACCGCCGATATCGACATGCGCAAACGATGGATTGGCGAACTGCGCGAGATTGTCGGCAATCACGACCTTCTTGAACAACCCCGCGACGAAGATCGCCCAGCCCTGCGCGGCAAGCCATGCGGAGCGCCCGAGGCGCTCGCGCTTGAACTGCGGGATCATCTCCGCGTGGTGCACGAGCGGGCCCGCGATCAGATGCGGGAAGAACGACACGAACAGCGTGAAGCTGACGATGTCGCGCTCCACCTTCGCGCCGCGCATCACGTCGACGAGATAGGCGATCTGCTGGAAGGTGAAGAAGGAGATGCCGAGCGGAAGGATGATGTCGAGATGGGCGAGCTGCGCGCCGCTCACATCATGCGCGGTCTCGATCAGGAAATTGGCATATTTGAAAAAGCCGAGCACCGAAAGGTTCAGCGCCACGCCGAACAGGCCCACCATGCGCCGCCGCTCCGGCTTCTCCATCGCGAGGCCGAGCACGAAATTGACGCCGACCGAGCCAAGAAGCAAGAGCAGGTAGACCGGCCGCCAGGCGCCATAAAACACCAGCGAGGCCATCGCCAGCACCATGATCCCGGCGCGGGGCGAATGCAGGCGCGCAGCAGCAAACGCCAGGATGGTCGCCGGCAGGAACTGGAACAGGAAGGTGAAGGACGAGAACAGCATCGGACGCGGCTATTGCTTCAGCCGCGCCACCAGCGCGCGCGTATAGATCGGCACGCCTTTGGCCGTGACATGCATCTCGTCGGCATAATCGCTTTGCGCCAGCTCCGGTATCGATGGGAGGTTGATCACCTCGAAGCCGCAGGCGCGGCCGGCATTCTCGACCAGCGCGACGTACTGATCATCCCTCTCGTGCCATGTCGGATCGGAGGCGCGGTCGTAACGCGGGGCCCAGGGCGGAATCACCACGCTGAGCTTGGCGGTCAGCTTGACCATGTCGCAGAGGGCGGCGATTTCGAAATGCGTCTTCGGCCCCGACAGGTTCCAGTTCGCATAATGGCCGTGCGCCCCGATGCTCGTGGGCCAGCGATCCTTCGGCTCGGCGCGATCGATGGTAACGAGGCCCAGCGCGGGCGGCACGGGCGCGCGATCGGCAATGTCCTCGTCCGCCGCAAGCCGGGAGGCAAAGGCTTCGCGGATGAAACGGATCAGCGTGCCGATCCGCATGGGAAGAAAGCCGGTCATTTGCTGAGCGATCGATAGCCGCGCGGCCACGTCCTGCGGATAGATTGCAGCCGACTTGACGCCTTCGTTGAAGATGAACGGCGCAACGCTCGTCACCACATGGGCGTTGCGGAACACATCGCTCTCGCGGCGCGTGGCGGCCAGCAAGGCCAGCGGCTCGCCCGCATCATAGGCGATGTTGACGACATCGCCAGGGCGCTTGCCCATGAGCTGCGCAGCGAGAGCCGGATCGACCTGGTATTCGGTCCGGCTGTCACCCGCGAAGATCAGCGACGGATGCGTCTTCAACAGCGGCAGCTTCTTCGCCAGCAGCACCGGCACGTCGTCATGGACATGCCGCGCGAGCGACAGCAATCCGGCGAGCGCGATGAGCCACACGACGACGCTCAGCGCCAGCGTGAGCAACAGCCACTTTCTCGGCCCCAAAACGACCCGCATGGTGACCGCCGTTGGATCGCAAACAAGGCAGCATTGTGATCGCCGCGAGCACGTTGTTTGAGGTTCAAACGCCTCACCCGGGTCGTCCTGGCGAAAGCCAGGACCCATAACCCCAGGGAGGCGTTTTGCGAAGGCAACTAGCACCGAGCGCTGCGGATAGATTCCGTTGCGTCCCGGCTTTCGTCCCGGGACGACGGCAGGTTTATTCGCCGTCCCTCGATCTCTCAGCACCCAGCATCTGCTCAATCCGTTACGATCTTGGCGACGCAGAGCAGCACCACCAGCGCGAGGAAGAACAGATCCATGTAGGCCTTCACCTCACTGTCGCGGCGGAGCACGCTGACGTCGGCGATGGTCTGCTTCTTCAACGGCGACACCGCGCCGCCCTGATCGATCAACGACACCAGGCGGCGCGCCTCGACCTCCATGCGCTCGATCTTCTGGTAGAAGAAGAACAGCCGTACCGCGGAGATCGCGTGCATGCCGGCATAGAGCAGGATCAGCATCGCCAGGATGGCGCGATTGTTATATTTCTCGATGTAGTTGAGGCTGAAATAGACCGCCGCCAGGAACGCAAAATTGGTGACGAACCGGTAGAGGAAACTCAGGATTCTCATGCGGGATGCCCGTGGGGTGAGATATGCCGTCCTGCTCGCACGCGTCTCTTCGCCCTCGGGCCACGCCACACTTGAGGCCTGGTCAAGCGAATCCCGATCGGACTTGCGCCAATGGTGCAACGGCAATGCAACGGATGCACGACCCGGGCCGCCCCTGTCCCCAACGCAAACCGGCCGGCCCGTCCATTTACGCGGGCGCACTTCGCCCTTCAACCCCAATTCCGATTGCGTCGTCACGCACAGTATATGAATTCTCTATTTCTGCGCGGCATGCGATGAGCGAGCAACGAGCATTCTTGCTCGCCACGCTTGCGGTGACGAGCCCGACCTCCGCCGATGTCTTGAGGGAGTTGCCGCTGGTTGCGGGTTCCCTGCCTGGTTACGAGGCACGCCAGTGGTACGCACCTCGCAACACGCCACCAGAGAAACGCGGCCTTTGCCGACACTGCGATGCAATCGCGCTTTGCCGCGATCAGCGGCGATGCGCTGCCGGGTTCGCCCGCTGCCTTCGGCGGACTGGTCGCCGGCGAGACGGAGCAATGGGCCCAGGTGGTGAAATTCGCCCGGCTGAAAGTCGAGCAAGACCCGCCACACAATAGCCGCGGGCACCAGATCGGTTTACAATGTCCCTCGCTCAAAATCTTCGGGTGCGCCGATGCCGAGAAAAGGAATTACCGGCCACGACGAATGGGTCGTCACTGAGGCTCTCGCCACCGCCTTCGTGGCGCTGGAGCAGTTGCCCGAAAAGCACCAGCCGCGGGCGCACATGGATGACATCAAGAAGCTGCTCGCGAGTGGCCGCGAGCCCGCCACCGTCAGCCTGCATCTGGCGCAGGCCAAGTGCCGACTCAATCCCGACATCGATCCGTTGCGGATCTACGAGGAATACGGCATCAGCAGCGACCTTTACGGCTGAGCGCACAACGGATTACCGCCGTCGAATTAAGGTTGAGCCGAAGTTCGGGTTGCCTCGTCAGCTCAGTCGGAACCATGCTGCCGCCATCTCAAAGATCAGGGCGGATCCGATGGTCGTCGTCGCGGAAGAGAAGACGGTGGACTATGCGCTCACGGCAAGGCTCGCCACCGCGGCCTTTGCCGACGAGACGGTGCAATTCTCACCCGACCGCATCCGATGGCTCTATGAGACAAGCTTCGGCCAAGGCACCACGGTGCTGGCCGCATTTGAGGACGGACAAAAGATCGGCCAGATCGCGCTGATCGGCCAGAAGCTCTGCATCGCTGGCGAGGCGCACCCGGCCGTGCAGCTGGTCGACCTCTTTGTGATGCAGGCGCACCGCTCGGCAGGGCTGGTGCGAAAACTCTATCGGGAGGTCGAGCGGATCTGCGAGGCGCGCGGCATCCGCTACCTGCTGGCGCTGCCCAATGACAAATCAGTCCAGCTCAACGCCCGCTTGCTCAAGCTCGCGCCGGTGGCCGAGCTGCCGTTTCGCGCCGGGCTGTCGCTGCTCCGGCCAGGAACCAGGCTTGCCTACTCCGGCCGGTTCAAAACATTGTCGCGCGAGCAGGCTGTCGCGTTGCTCGCACCCTTCGCCACCAGGCCGAGCGAGAACGGCATCCACTATAACGGCGAGAGCCTGTTCAACCGGCTCGATGACCCAACCCGGGACTACGCCGTTCATGCCAGCGACGCATTGCTCTTGATATCCAGCCTGCGCAAACGAAAAAATGTGAGCCACGCCGTGCTCTGCGGCTTCTTCGTGCACCCGCAAGCCGGTGCAGCCACACACGATGTGGACGACCTGGTCTGCGCCGCCTGCCGCTTCTGGAACGCGCCGCTATTCGTCTATGCCGGCATCAACCACAGCCTGCCGAAATTGCCGGGACAGCCCCTGCCCGCCTGGCTGAAGCGGCCGATCCTGGTCCAGCTCCGCGACACGACGCCCGGTCTGGCAGCAGCGGACGCTGTGCAGCCGCGTTTCGCCCGCTTCCAGCTGATCGATTCGGATTTCGCATGAATTTGAGGGGGCATTTATGGTGCGCTCGGAGGGCGCACTATTTTGCTGTGATTTCAATTGGTTGCGGGGACTTATCAAAGCAAAAGGTGCATTTCCGCGCCAAAGGTACCTTTCGGAAACAGCATGCCCGTGGAGCCGCTGCACTGCGGCGACAAACAGGGCTGGATCGAGGTAGGGACGAGCCTCCGCAAGAAGGCCGCCTACCGCAACGGGCGAGTCACCGCCCTCACCCACCGGTGGCGCGCGCCTGGTCGTCCGGGCCAGGTGTGGAAAACAGCAACGATCGAACCCACGATGCCGCAGGATGTCCTGGACTTCGGTCATTGCCCCGGATGCGTCAACTTAGCTTGTCTTGCCGCCGGCCACCATCGTTCAAGTTACCACGCCTAGTTACGTTGCACCTGTAACTCCCAAAGCGCGCGGCCAACACCTGGCGCACATGATCCCGTTATCCGCGGTGTGGGCCGGGGAGGCGAGGGATTACCATTTCAAAAAATGGGGGATCTCTTCAGATGGTGGCGCTGCTCCCGATACGGGACCGACGCTCTCGCTTGGCCCATTGCCCGTCGTCCCTCCTTCAACGCGCCGATTTACGCCAACCTGTTCGATGACGAGGGCGGCGAGGGCTTGCGACATTTTTCAGTCAGAGGCGATGTTGGCAATCATGATCGAAAGCCGATCTGGACAGGCTGATCGCCATCGCGGCCGAAACTGTCGAGACGATGACCCGATTGTTGGAAGTGCAACGAACATGAAGCCCGATGCGGCACGAGTTCGCCGACGTCGACGTCGAGTATTGGGACCGCGCGCAGAACGTCAATCTCCGGCATCATTTCTTCCGCTGCCCAAGCCATGCATCCGCACATGCGCGAGCTCGGCTTTGGCTCGATCATCAACCTCGCCTGATCGCCTGGCGTGGCGGCGGTGGCGAGTTTCCGGCCTATGCGACCGCGAAGGCCCGCGATCATCGGCCTGACGCGGGCGCTGGCGCGCAAGCTCGGTCCCGAACCGCGTCAACGCGATCGAGCCGAGCGCCGTCATGACCGAGCAGTAGCGCCAGCTCTGGTACACGACGGACGCCGCGGTCGATGTGATGGTGCAGCGCC
Source organism: Bradyrhizobium sp. (assembly GCA_035652015.1). Lineage (GTDB taxonomy): Bacteria > Pseudomonadota > Alphaproteobacteria > Rhizobiales > Xanthobacteraceae > Bradyrhizobium. Next base: position 77,707 of record DASREP010000023.1, read on the forward strand.
AATCGCTGAAGGCGGTCCTGCTCGGCGAGGAGATTGCGCGTGCCGCGCTGTTCCTCGCCGTCGACGACAGCCGCATGATCACAAAACAGTCGCTGATCGTCGATGCCGGCTTGAGGTGAGGGGGGCGCGATGACCGCACGATCGGTCGGGGTCGATACCGGCCGGCTCGCGTGTGCGAAAGCGGACCGGCTGGGTGTACGCTGGCGCGCAAAGGTTGTATTGGCCGGCGCGACGTCTTGACGCCTGCCAAACATGATAATTTTAGAAGATGCTGGAGGACCAGGCGATAGACGCCTCGTGATACCTGCACCCGGCTCGCGTGCCGCGATGCAGTCTGCGCCGATTCATTCTTGCTCGATTGATTTCGTGGGGAATATCAATGGCGTACACATTTCATTTCCTGTTGTTCGACGAGGCGAACGACTACACCGCGGGTGACCCTGTTCTCACGGGGTCGTTCATCGATCCCGCGCTGGTGGGTGGGAGCGGTGCACCGCTTGCGACCGCGACGTCCAGTTCGTCGACGCCCCTGGTGCTGACATTCTCGTCGGCTGCCGTGCCGCCGGCCGCGGCGTTTTCCGTGCTGGTGAATGACACCACCACCGGCGGGGACTGGGTGCGCGCCGGCGTGCTGACGGCTCTTCCGCCGTCGCCCGACCTGCCAACCGTGATCACGATCGACCCGCAGCTGCTGTCGTCGACGGACCTCGCCGCGTTGACACCGGGGACGTTGCTTGCGCCGACCATCGTTCCAGGCTGGCTGCGATGGTTGTCGGGTATCCTGACGGCGGGTGTCTATATCCCGCTGGTCGCGGTCATGCCCGCGCCGACCATCACGCTTGGGACCGGTTCGCTCAGCGTGACACTCACCGGCAGCCTTGCCGTGCGTGTGGGTTTTTTCCAGGTCAGCACGTATTCTTTCACGCTCACGGCAACCATCACGCCGGCGCCGTCGGCAGACACCGGCGTGCCGTCGCGGGTCCTGAGCATGACCGCCAGCGCCCCGACGCTGACGGGTGCGCCGGCCGCTCTCGGACTGACGGGCCTGGCGCCATTTCTTGCGTCCACCGTGGCGTCCCAGCTGGAATCGCTGATCAATACGACCATCGTGTCGGACGGGCACGCGGCCGCGGCTGCAAAGGGCCTTCAACTGACTTCAACCGCGATTTTCTCAGCACGCCGCGTGACCGTGCTGCCGTCGGGGATCAACCTGCAGCTCGTGCTGGCCGATCTGTGGGGTCCGGCGGTCCTGCCAATCCCCGGCACGCTCGCGGTCTCGATCTCGCCCCGGCCGCAAGCCGGCGTCGCTCACGCCTATACGGTGACGGTGACCAACGCGGCGACCGGGATGGGGGCGCAGGCGAGCCTCACCTTGCACAACTATGATGTCCACGGGGTCGCCGCGACTACGACCGCCCCGACAGACCCGTCGGGACAACATGTTTTCAACGTGACCCTGCATTCCAAGGTCACCACGATCGAGGTCACCTCGACGTCCGTCGATCGCAGCGGGAAGCCGCACGTCGAACCGGAAAAGATCACCAAAACATTTTCGCCGACACTCATCGTCGATGCGGCCGGATTCAACAGCGTTCACCTCGCCCTGTTGTGATCGAGAGCGCAGGACGTACGCAGAGCTTTCAAATAACTCGGAGGTCGACATGAGCATGCACGGGATCGATACCAGCGCGCCGCTGTGGAACGTCACCGGCGCCCGCGCACGGGCCATGCTTCAGCTGTTCCGCCAGCAGATGCTGGCCTTCGCACAAGTGCCGCATCCGGAGGTGGCATCGGCAGCGCGACATGCCGCAGCGCCGCCGTCGGCAAGACCATCCCTTGCGGATCTCCCGGCAGAGCTGCAGCAGCTGTTGAAGCGGTATGAGGCCGCACATCCGGGCGTCCGGGTGGAGCTGGTCAGTTACCTGACCTACGGAGCCCCGGGCGACCGGTCGACAGAGTTCAACATGTCGGACCTTCCGCCCGACGACAGCCTCGTGGTGCTGGCCGTGACCGAGACGGTGGCGTCCGCGAAACAGGTCGAGGTGCGAAGCCACGTTCTGGTGGCGCATGCAAGCGGGGAGTAACCGGCGTGGCAGAAACGATCCTGTTGCCTGATGGCACCCCGGTCGCGATTGACGGCCCGGTGGATGTCAGCCTGCCCGTCGTCATTCTGATTCATGGACTCGGCGGCTCCGCGCTGGATATGACCGCACCGGAACAAGCCTATCCCGGGCTCGCGTACAACAAGACCAAGGTTTTTCCGTTCTATCGTGATGAGCACGTGCTGCCCTTTCCGCCGTTCAGCCCCGTCGCGCGTCTCTATCTCGATCCGCTCGCGACGGGGTTGACGAGCTGGAGCAAGGCGCTGACCGCGGCCGGGTTCACCACGGCGGCCTACACCCAAAAGGCACCGAATGGCACGCTTGCGCCCAACGTCGCGCAACTGATCATGCTGATCACGAAGCTCGCCAGCATGTCCGAGTTCAGCGGGCGGCGCTTCGTGCTGCTTACTCACAGCCGTGGCGGGGTGATCGCGCGGTCCGCGCTGGTGACCGGACAGACGAGCCCATCATTGCTCGGCCCGATGTCGCGGGTCAGCGCGCTGATCGCGCTGCACTCGCCCAATGCCGGGTCCGGATGGGCCGGGGATTCGGTCGCGATCACAACGCTTCTGACCCGGCTGATCACGGCTTTCACCGCTGTCGGCGTGACCCCGCCGGCCTTTCTCACGACGCTCCTGGGTCTTGTCGCCGATCCCGTCCTCGCCGAGATCGCGCCGGGCGGCGCGGTCCTGGCCGGCATCGCAGCCGGCGAGCCGGTCCCGGGCATCCTGTATTTCACCTTCGGCGGGACCAGCGTCGATTTCGCGCGGCTGTGGGCCGATGTGTACACGCCGGACAGCGCCTTCCCATTCTTCCTGCCGTTTATTCTCATTCCCTTTTTTCACTGGGGCAGCACGCCGGTCATCGCCGGTGTGCCGTTGAATGCGCCGTCGTTCATTCCGGCCGCGGCGCTGACGCTGCTGCCGGTCATAGCCGAGCTGACGACGGCGATGAATCTGCTCGCGGCGGCGGCGCCGGAGTTCAGGCCCGGTGCCGGAGACCTGCTGGTCACCGACGCCAGCGCGACCCTGCCGTTCGGCGTTCACACCACCAACGCGCTCAATCACCTCGAGGCCTTGTACGATCCTGTGCTGCAAGCCCAGGTCATCGCAACGCTGCTGACCCTGCGCAATCCGCTCGTCACCGGGCGCGCCCATGCCAGGATCAGCCCTTATCCCGCGGCGCGCGGTGTCACCACGCAGTACAGTGTCGTTGCGACCGACGCCCAAAGCGGATTGCCGCTGCCACCCGGTCCCGTCACCGTGCGCAACACGTTTGGCGGCGTCGACATCACCGCGCCCGCCGGCGCAACCTTCGATTATGACTTTACGTCCCGTCTCATTCACGAGTTCGATCCCCTGACCGGAAGGGGATTAACGGTGCAGGTGTGGCCGGGCGTCACGTCCCTTATCGACGCGCCCTACGGCTTGACCACGGTCGATACCGGCCTGTGATCGCGAACGTGGCATCGGACGGACTGGACCTTGGCGCATTTCGGTGCAAAATGTGCATTGGCGTGCATCCGCTTCAGGACGTCTCCTTCACGGCGCAGGCGGCCATGATCGCCGAGGTGCTGGATGCGCTCGGCATCGACAAGGTCGATCTGGTCGGTAGAGAGCGTCCCAGGGAGCTGAGCCCAGGGCGCTCGATCAGCGTGATCGCTGTTGCGACTTGAGCCAGGTTTCATGATCGAAATGGTAAGGCTCTCCCCCGCCGCCATTGAGGTAATAGGCCCACGCTTCGGCCTTCTCGGTCCGGGCTCGCTGGTCTGCTGTGAGGCGATCGACGCGCTCGCCGAAGGGGTTCCAGATTGCATGCTGCGGATCGTGAGGCATGGCGTTGCTCCAGCCTGAGAATAATCCTTTCCATCGGCGAAGCGTGCGAAATGTCTGGCAATCGTAGCCGAGCCTTACCGCGATCGCCCCGAGGCAAGGCCGTGCGTTTCCCCTGCACGGCGTTTCGTCATCGGCATGACACGGCGAAGCCCCGGTGAACGCAGCTTGTAAAGGCTGATCCCACATCAGCGGACGCGCTCTGTCCAGAAGACATCTTACCCCCTGCCCTCGCCAGATCGCGCTTTCTCTGCGGGCATATCGCGCCGGTTCGCCTGCCTCCGCCGAAGCGGCTTCGCGCAGGCAGGTCGGCTGGGGCGCAAGCGCAGGCGCTCGTCCGCTGCGCTGCCACCAAAGGTGCGCCCGCCTCCTCCGTCGCAGCGGCCCTCCCTCGAAAGCCGCGATTGGCGCGGTCAAGCGATGAAGGGAAACATGTCATTCTGGACAATTGGCGAACTGATGTATCTGACGCGGGACGAGCTGTGCGATCTCGATGGTCGTGTTCGCCAGGCTCTTACGGAGCTCGAAGTCGGTACAGTCAAGAGGTCCAACGCGCTCGTGACACTCGACGACATCCGTCGCGTGATGGCTCTGCGCGGCCTGCATTTCTGATTGCGGCCGACGACCTACCGGTGATGTCCTCGTCATGGGCGGCCCAATTTGATAATGTTGCAAACTATGATCCCGAATTTTGGACAGCTTCAATGACCGAAAATTATTTTGATGTTTGGCTTCGGACCGACAACGCTCTCTGTGTACCTGTTGTGCCTCCGGGTGAGCTCGACAAGATTTTGGTGTCAGTAGCCTACTTCGTGGCGCAGCTGGGAGAAGACGGTCCACGGCCAGAGGTCACCTTTGACCTTGAGCATTTGCAAGTCGTCGATTATCGCGCCTTTGACCGTATAACGGACGCACAGCGGACCTGCATGGATCAAATTCACAGCAACGCGCCAATCAAGCCCGAGGAGATGGTATTTCTCGCGTTACGGTCGATGATCGGATTTAGTTGGCCGATGCCGGAGTCAGAAGAGGATGTTCGGCGCGCAGCCACCTACGAGCTCGCGCTGAACCAGGTTCTGACGAGTACCGCTTTGGATCTTGGCGCGAAGTTCCGAAGCTCTGAAGCTCTGCTGCCCTACTGGGGCCGAATGAGCTTTCTTAGAGTCATGCGCGCAGTCCCCACGCGCAACGTCGCTCGATTCCAGTTGGATCAGATCGCATGCGCGCTGATCAAGCGGCCGAAATTTAACGCCACGACCTTTGCGTTGGAGACCGGTTCTGTCATCGGCTTCAATTTTGCCCTTGAACCCATTTTGAAGAACCTCAACCGATACCTTATGCACTACTTCCATAGCGAGCATATAGCGGGCGCGGCCAGACTAAGCCGAGCCTGGCAGGGGATCACGCCCACCATTCTTCATTTCTGGTCAGATTTGCCCACCAATAAGCTAACCGGAAGCTCGGCCATTCTTTTTGACATCGAGGCCCAAAAGCAGGCTCACGCGCTTACGGCCGACCAAGTCGATTTTATCATGATGCACGAGATCGGCCATGCCGCTTTGGATCATCCAAAGCGCCTAAAGCTAGCAAGTACATGGCAGGGAGACACGACACCGATCCGGCACGAGTTTGAGTTCGCGGCGGATGCTTTTGCGTTCGGACTGTTGCGATCCCGTCTTCTAAATGAGCTGCGATATCAATTGACCGCTGATCCAAAGCCTACGGAAGGTGACGGCAAGGAAGGATCAGGATTAGACGCACTGCGTGAATATCAAGCCAGTTGGGGCGCGGCGTGTTTGTTGTTTACATACATGGATTTCATTGACCGGGCCGGACAACTGCTAAAGACACGTCTCGGTGAGCAAATCAGGTTTCGACCACATTTGGATTCTCACCCGAAACCCAAGGCTCGCATGGAGCGCCTCGAACAGGCGAACCCCGGTGATTATTTCTACACAAGCCCCCTATTCCGCTATGCGACCAGTTTCTTTGATCGGGTTTTGGAGTATGCCAATGGTCTCGATAACAACGCGCTATTTAAAAGCTTAACGAAGACGAGCTGACGACCCACTGTCGTTGTTCGGCGATCGGCCAGCGAATATTGCTGCCCGACAAAAAGCCCCTACCGATCGCTCGACAGGGGCTCATACCGCTCTTCGTTTCATCTGCTTTTAGCTGCGAAACGCTTCCATTCTTCGTGAACCGCCCCGCCCGCGCTGAGCCCGGCGTGCGGGCCGCTTCGCCTCGACGGGAGCTTCCACCTTTGCCTGGAGTATCTCGGCGATGACGGTCTCGGGTGCCGTCACCAGAAGCTTGCTCTGCTCGGCACCGGCAAGATCCCGCCACTTAAGGCGCGTCTTGTATGGCTTCGTGGGCTTGAAACTGTCCGTCGGTTCGAACACCTCGATCTTGTAGGGGATCGCCCGGCTAACGGCGACATCATCTTCCGTAAACAAATGCAGCCCGTGCTCGGCGGCAAAGGCCTGCGGCGTCTGCTCCGTCAGCACCATCTCGCGATCGAGCAGCACAACTCGGCCTTGGTAATCTTTGTCTGGTTTGAAGTCTGGATTGCTGGCCCGCTCGAAGGGCTCGATAAACGCGACATGTCCGGCCGGAACCAGTCTTTTTCCGATGGTGACGAACTTCATGTGAATCTCCTTGGTTGAGGTTGAAGAAGATTCAGGTCTAGCGAACGTTACCCGACGGAGAGCTTATTACTCTAGAGCTTATTACTCTTTCGTCCGCAGCTTTTTCCGTTTTCCCTGTCTACGTATTCAGCCCACCGAGGGCCGCCTACAGGCGCTACCCAACACGAACTGGCCGAAGCAGTTCTCGAGGGGCGCCGAATGGTGGCGAATTTCAGACGAGTATGGGAAGCAGCATGCCGCGGCGTCCGGCTAAGGTCACTCAAGCAGATATCGCCCGCGCGATCCGCGCCGCCAAGGAGGCTGGCGCGAGCGCGGTCAAACAACGGCGACCGTAGCCGCCGACCCTGCCATGTCGTATGGCGCCGAGAGAAGCGCGTCGGGGTCCAGTTCGAGAACGTGCGCTAACGCGTCCGCAAACCAAGATCTACGAGAGCGTAGAAGAGGACGGCACCGAACCGCGTAAGGTCATATCATTTGAGGTGGACCGTTTCCTCCGAATGTTTAGGTTACGACTTGGCACTAATGTGAACGCGTAGGAAGGAGGAGGCAAGGCTATGCTGATGCGTCGTCGTCCTTTGAATCAAACGACGTCTATTAGCGAGAAGCTCTTCGCATCTGCGAAAGTGATGAGGGACCGGGCCACACGGCTTCCATCTGGTCCCGAGCGGGATGCGCTTCTCAGGAGAGCGCGTCGGGCCGAGACCGCGTCTCATCTGGAGGATTGGGCTAACTCGGCCGGACTTCGACCCCCAGAGTAGCAATCACCTCACTTGGCGGCCTCATCCGGCGGCAGGGACATGCTTCAAACCTAAGAGGCGGCGCCTGAGTTTTGATGCCCGATGGCGGCGAGCTGCGCACGTTGTGCGACGCCGCGAACCAGGGTCGGACTGGGATTAGGTAACTCAGACCGCAAGCAACTGGTTGTTTGTTTGTGCATGCGGACGCGAATACGCCAAGAGCTTCGGACGGCCCTGCTCATTGCAATCGGCCTCGCCGTACTTTGCTTCGGCGCGGCGGTGATTGCAGCAAAGCTCATCGGCCAGTCGTAACCTGGACGCAAAGGCGCGCCTAGCGGGGCTGGACTGCGGACGTTATTCCCTCCGGCTGACTCAGCGGCGGCAATCCAAGTTGCTCCGCCCGCTTCGCCGCCAGCTTGCGATACGATTTCGCCTGCTTGAGCAGGTGAGTTCTAAACTCGCCATTTGGTTCCTCAGCCGCTAATGCTTCCAATTGGGTGGCTCGGTCCAAGTACTGGGGGTCTGCACGTTCATTCGCAACGACTGCTCTCAGGAGGTCTGCTCCGGTTCTAGGACCTGCACGACAGTGCGCAGCCACGACCAACTTCTGCAGCGCTCTGTCCATATTCGTGGCTCAACGCGTTGCAAATTGCCACGACCGTGTTCGGGCCTTGGGCGATTGCAAGATCGGTATCCAAAAGAGGACGACTCACTAGAGCCTCTGGATCATCTTCGCTTGGTGGCTTCCTAGTAACCGCCGAACCCGCGACCTCGTCATGCTCAATGTAGCGTCGGCGATCTCGACGCTTGACGTGCGCGACCATTCCTCGGCGGCGGCTCTCAACCCAAGCTGAGCTGCGGCACATAGTTGGAGGATTGGTGGTGTTTTTGAGATGACTCCACGCGGCTGATTCGCTAGACTTTTTGAAACAGTATCAACGTACCGAACAGGTGTTCTAGGAACGCGGAGGTGCTCTAAGTGAGTTTCGGATCGGGACATTTGCCTCCTACTTCCTCTCGATCTCGTTTTGACGAGATGCGCGAGGAAGCCCTCGCCAATTCGAACCGGCATCCGCTGGAGTTTGAGTTCGCTCGCCAACGCCGTTGGCCGCGCCTACTGCCCGCTATTGCGGGAGCAATTACCGCGGCAGTCGGTGTCGCCGTGGTCGGGGCGCTCGTTTTTTTCAACGTGGTTCCAAAGCTTAGAAGCGATCCCTCGCTCTCCGTTTCCATATCCACGCCAGCATCAGCTACAGCGGCTCAGACGAGACCCGAAGGCTCCCAAGCGCTACTTCAAGGATTCGTGCGGTTCCAACAATCACAAGCAAAAAATAACTCAGGCGTTGAGTCCGAACCCGCCTCCGCTGGAACGGCTAAGGGCTCGGAAAATTCCCAAGCTCTGCTTGATGGATTCATCCAGTGGCAGCAAAGAACCCGCGACGCGCCACCCAATTAAACTAAAGCCTTTGGCTGCTCCAGAAGCTTGCGCGCGGCGAGGTCGGGCTCGGCGAAGGACGAGAACCGATGATCAAAAGCCAAGCAGTGTGAGTCCAATCCAGCTTGCCGCAAGTATCGAACAGGCAATCGCGACGACGGACGCTGTGCTGCGTACCGAAAACTTAAACCCGAGCGTAGCGGATGAAGTCCGCCCAAGAGGGCGTGTGAACCTAGAACGCCGGATCGCTGAACCGGCCGAAAGACCGGCGCATCTTTGTTTAGAGACCAATGCGTTCTCACGCCGTTGTAATAGTCCGCGTAGCTTTTCAGAATCTGGCGCAGATGTTCATCGCCCAAGACGATGACATGGTCCGAGCACTCGCGCCGGATCGATCCGATCAGCCGTTCGGCAAAGCCGTTCTGCCAGGGTGAGGCCGGTGCAATAGGCTTGTCCCGGATGCCCATGGCACGCAGTCGGCGTGTGACGACGGTGCCGTAGATCCGATCGCGGTCTCGGATCATGTAACCGGGAGCCCCGTCCCAAGGAAAGGCCTCCGTGATCTGGTGTGCGATCCACTCCGCCGTCGGATTGGTTGTGACGTCGATCCAGACGAGATCTCTGCGATCAATCCGTACAATCACGAAACCATACAGCATTTTGAAGCCAATGGTCGGGACCACGAACAGATCCATGGCGGCGATGTCCGGAGCGTGGTTTCGCAGAAAGGTCCGCCATCCCTGACTTGGAGGTCCACGTCGCTTAACCATGTACCTGGCGACGGTTGATTGAGAGACGCTAAACCCAAGCTTGAGCAGTTCGCCGTGGATGCGTGGCGCACCCCAAAGCTGGTTCTCCGTGCTCATCTGCCGGATCAGCGCGCGCAGCTCCGTGTCGATCTGCGGTCGCCCTCCATTTGGGCGCGACCTCCAACGCCAGTAGCAGCGAAAGCCGGCCCGATGCCACCGCACCAGCGTCTCAGGTTGGACAATTGCAACGACCTTCAGGATCGATGGAAACCATCGATACATCTGGACGAGGAACCAGCGGTCGTTATTGGTAGGCTGAGCTCTACCCTCACCCTACGCCGCAAGACGATCAGCTGATGTCGGAGCACCGCATTCTCAGCTTCAAGCCGCAACTTCGACTTGATTGGCAAAACCAGGACGGCCAGAGCGAAACAGAGCACCCCGATCATTCCGCCAATTTAAGCGACTCCATCACGTCATCAACTCGGATTAGGTTTTCGATACACACAGCCCGCCTGGCGGTGGCCCCTTAGCTGCAATCGCCCGGCTATCGCCAGGTGAGAACTGAACAGACCGCCGAGGCAGCGCCCCCACCGATCCCGACCGACATCCCATGACAGCGATTGCAAAGACCAGCGCGACCAGCGCAAACCGTGAGGAACATCATGGAATTGGATCACACAGCCGGCCGATTCGGAGTCGTCGGATAACAGGCACGCCGGCGCCAGCGCTCGACAACTGCGATCAATTTTCCCATCCGGTCGGATTGGATACGATGAGTTATACTAATTCTGCGAAATTAGTATAACTCCATGGTTCGCGCGTCGACGATCTGCGCGCCAGCCAGAGTGCGGTTGCGCTCTTGCGAGATCATAGCGCCACGCGAGCGCGAAGATGCGATCGACGTGCCGCGCGCGGTCGCTGTCGGCATAGGGACAGCCGCCGGTTGCACCCCTATACGGCCTTTGTTAACGCGCCGTCGATAATCAGATTGGTGCCGGAGATCCGGCTTGCTTTGGGGCTTGCCAGGAAGACCACGCCGGCTGCGACTTCCTCCGCCGTTCCCATACGGCCCGTCGGGTTGAGCGCCATCGCCATCTTGAACAGATCGGGATTGCCGCGCTCGATGTTCTGCCAGATCCCCCCTTCGAAATACGTGTTACCAGGCGAAACGACGTTGACCCGTATGCCCTTCGCGACCAGCTGATTGCTGAGGCCCTTGGAATAATGGATCAAAGCTGCCTTGACCGCGCCATACGAACCCGCGGCAAAGTCCACTTCGAAACCGGAGACGCTCGAAATAATGATGACCGATGCCGATTTCGATTTCTCCAGATAGGGCATCGCGGCCGCAACGGAGTTGACCGTATGCATCATGTCGATGCGGAAGGATTTTTCCCAGGTCTCGGGCGTATCCCCGACTGCAAGCGCACTGACATTGCAGACGATGCTATCGATGCCCCCGAATTCGCCGGCTGCACTCTCGATCCAGGCCTTCAACGCCCCGGGATCGGCGACGTCAACCGCCCTTCCCGACGCCTTGACGCCTTTCGCCGCCAACAGCTTCACGACCGCGCCGACCTCGTCGGCATTGCGCGCACAGATCGCGACATTGGCGCCCTCATCGGCAAAGAGCTCGGCGATCGCGAGCCCAATGCCTTTGGTGCCACCGGTCACCAGCACGCTCTTTCCCTTTAGTCCGAGATCCATCGGCGCCTCCGTCCTGTAAAAGGGGGCGGTCGTTGCTGTGTTCGCACCGGCCGCCGAATCGATCGACTACATCTTGGTCCAATCGCCCGCGCCCTCGAACGCTGCAGCGGCGCGATAGATGGTCGGTTCGTCGTAATATTTGCCGACCAGCATCAAGCCGATCGGCAAGCCATTGCTCATGCCGCACGGCAGGCTCATGGCCGGATGTCCGGTGGCGTTGAAAGGTGCAGTGTTCGGCACCATCTCGAAGGCGCGCTGGATATAGAGATCGCGGGGCGCGTCGGCCGGCGGCAGCGGCGTGGCCTTCATGGGCAGGGTTGGCATCAGCAGGAGGTCGTAGCTGGAGAGCGCAGCGTCATAGGCAGCGCGCAGCTTCCGATTGAGGTTCTGCGCCTTGGCATAGAAATGACCGCGATAGTGCTTGGTGAAATAATGGCCGAGCAGCATCGTGATCTTGAGGCTGTCCGACAGCTCGTCGGCGCGGTGCTTCCATGCGGAATGCGCATCGAGCAGCGTGGTGTTGTAGAGGCCACGCCAATTGGTCCCCATGCCGTTCCCCTTCATCATGAACTCGGTCGCACCTTCGGCGGCGATCGGCAGCCAGATCGCAGGCGCGGCGAGATGCATCGGCACCGCGATTTCCTCGACTGTCGCACCCAGCTTCTTGAAGAGATCGGCGCCCGCCTTAACTTTGGCATCGACGTCGGGCTCGGAGTTCGCGTGGCCAAAGCCTTCTCGCACCACGCCGATGCGCAAGCCCCTTACCCCAGAGCCGAGCGCCTCCGTATAGCTCGAGACTTTTGGCGCACCCTGCCGCGGATCAAGGCCGTCAGAGCCTGCCAAAACCTCCAGTAGCAGCGCACTGTCGCGCACCGTGCGCGTCATGGGGCCGGTATGATCGAGCGTGAGCTCGATCGGCATCACGCCGGTATAAGGAACCAATCCGTAAGTCGGTTTCAAGCCATAGATGCCGCTGAAGGACGCAGGAATGCGGATCGAGCCACCCTGGTCGCCGCCAATCGCCATGTCGGCCTCGCCGAGCGCTACCACGACCGCGCTACCCGAGGATGAGCCACCGGCCGAGTAACCCATCTTGTGCGGATTGTGGACGGGACCGGCCGCGCAGGTATGGCTGCCACCGGAGAAGCAGAAATATTCGCAATGCACCTTGCCGACGATGGTGCCGCCGGCATCCAGCATGCGCGTCACGATGGTGGCGTCGGTGTCCGGCGTATAGCCCTCCAGCGTCGAAGCGCCATTCATCATCGGCACGCCAGCGAGCGAGATGTTGTCCTTGAGCGCAATCTTCTTGCCAGCTAGCTTACCGTTCGGCGCGCCCTTGACCTCGGCCTTGACGTACCAGGCGTTGTACTTGTTCTCTTCGCCATCGGGCCGGTATCCAGGCGTTCGCGGATACTTCACCGCCGGCACGTAGTCGGCCATCGCATCGACCGCGTCATAGGCCAGGTAGTTGGCCTGCATCAGACCGTCATAAGACTTCAGCTCGGCGTCGCTCATGTGCATGCCGAGATCCTCGGCAACGCTGCGCAGCTGATCAAGGGTGGGACGTCTGACTGCCATGGCTGTTCTCCCTGTGCTCGTTGCTCGGTTGACTCGACGTTAAACCGTAATTCCGATGAACTCGCCGATCAGGCTCGCATTGTGAAGATTGTCCGGATTCACCTCCTGAGTGATCCTGCCCTTCTGAATCATCAGAATGCGTTGAGACAATGCCGCGATGAAATCGAGATTTTGTTCGACCAAAATCATCGTGAGACCGCTGCGGTCGCGCAGCCGCAACAGCGTCTCGACGATCTCATCGATGATCGACGGCTGGATGCCTTCCGTCGGCTCGTCTAGCAGAACCAGGCGCGGCTTGCCGCACAGGCAGCGCGCAATTGCCAGCAATTGCTGCTCGCCGCCGGAGAGCGCACTGCCGGGCCGGTCGAGCAGCGTTTTCAGGCGGGGAAATTCCTCCAGCACGGCCGCGATCGTCTCAGTCTCGGTCGAGCCCGGCTGCTTGCTGCAGCCCATGCGCAGATTGTCCTGGACCGACAGGCCTGGAAAGATCTCACGGCCCTGCGGCACATAGCCCATACCGAGCCGCGCACGGCGACAGGGCTCGAGCGCGGTTACGTCCGTGCCGGCAAACTGCACGGAGCCCCCGATCGCCGGTAGAAAGCCCATCAGCGCCCGCAGCAGGGTGGTCTTGCCCATGCCATTATGGCCGAGAATGCCAACGAACTCGCCCTCGCCGACCGTAAAGCTGATCCCGTTGAGGATCGGAATACGGCCATAGCCGGTGCGGAGTCCCTGTACATCCAGCATCATGCGGCCACCGCCTGCTTGCCGAGATAGATGTCGCGCACCAGCGGGTTGCGCATAATGTTTTCGACGGCATCCTCCACCAGGATGCAGCCGCGGTTGAAGACCGTAACCTGCTTGGCGATCATACGGATGAACTGCATGTCGTGCTCGACCACGATCAGCGCCTTGGTGCGGTTGATTTCGCGCACGAGCTCGGCGGTCTTATTAACTTCCTCATGGGTCATGCCGGCGGCCGGTTCGTCGAGCAGGATGAGCTCCGGTTCGGTCGACAGCACCAGCCCGAGCTCGACCCACTGACGCTGGCCGTGCGCAAGCTGGCCGACGACGCGGTCCGCCGCATGTGTCAGCCCGACACGTTCCAGCATCTCGTCGACCAATCGCCGGGCCCGCTCCCGCGAATTGAGGCGACTTGCCGCCAGCCAGATATTGTCGCGGACCGACAGACCGTCGAATACGCTGGGCACCTGCGTCTTGATGCCGATCCCCATTCGCGCGATTTCATGAGCATGGGCGTGAGAAATGTCGTTGCCCCGGAACAGCACTTCGCCATGGGTTGGCGCAAGCTGACCGGTCAGCATCTTGAAGAACGTGCTCTTGCCGGCGCCGTTCGGGCCGATCAGGCAGCGCAGCTCGCCGTGGGCGAGCGTGAAGTCGACATTGTCGACGGCCTTGACGCCGCCGAAGTGCATGGAGAGGTTCCGGGTCTGCAGCAGCGGCTCTGACATCGCCCTACTCCGCCTGTTGGGGCGCGAGATCGCGCTGCTTGCGTTCGCGCCGCCCGTTCAGCAGCATCTGCCCGAGATCGCCGAGCGTCGGCACCAGGCCCCTGGGCACCAGTAGTACGAAAGCGATCAAAATTATGCCGAGGATCAGTGGCGCATTGGCGAAGATCTTCGAGCCGCCACTCGGCTGGTTGGCGCCGAGCGCCGCGCTCAGCCACTGGATACCGATGCAGCCCAGAACCGGGCCGATCAGGGTGCCGCGGCCGCCGACGATCACCCAGATGATGATCTGCGCGGATTGTGCAAGTCCGAAGATGGTCGGGCTGACAAAGTTACCCCAATTGGCGAATAGGCACCCGGCAAAACCGGCCAGCGCGCCGCCGATCGTGAAGGTGGCAAGCTTGTAGGTTCGCGGATCATACCCGAGCAGTTCGGCACGCCGTTCGTTCTCCCTGATGCCGACGATGATGCGGCCGAACTGGCTCGCCAAAAGCACCCGCAAGCCGAAATAGGTCAGAAGCAGCGCACCGCTCGACAGATAGAACATCCCTTCAAGATCGACCGGCGCGTTCTTGTTGAGCGGCCAATTGAGTGGAGGAATTCCAGGGATGCCGTTGAAGCCGCCGAGCCGCGCGGTGCCGATGTGGAATTCAGGCCCTGCGGTGGAGTTCACCGAGTTGAACAGGATCAACGTCATCGTCAGCGTGATGACGCCGAGATAGACATCGCTGATCCTGCCGTAGAACATGAAATAGCCGAGCAATGCAGCAAAGGCGGCGGGGAGGACGATTGCGAGCAGGAGCGGGACCGTGCTCTCGCCCATGTTGAACATCGCGATCGCGTAGGTATAGGCGCCAAGCCCGAAGAAGGCTGATTGTCCGAAGCAGAGAATACCCCCGTAGCCCCAGATCAGGGCAAGGCTGAGCGCGAGGATCGCCATGATCATGTAGACTGTGAGATCGAGCACGGTGTCGAGCTCGGCAAGCCGCGGCGTCAGCCACATGACCGCGAGGCCGATGATGCCGACCAGCGCCAGCCCCAGAAGGTTGAGATGACGAGCGCTCACAGCCCTCTCCGGAAGAAGCGGCCGGTGATGCCCTGCGGCAGCAGCCTGATCAGCACGATCGCGGCCGCAAGCAGGGCAACCTCGCCAAACACCGGCGTGGTGACAAAGGTCGCGATCTGATTGATCGTGCCGAAGAGGGCGGAAGCGGACACTGTGCCGCTCAGAATGGCCGCGCCGCCGCCGATCACGGTGATGAAGGATTTCGCCACATAGGCGACGCCAATGGTCGGAAACACGCCGGAGACAGGCGCCAGCACCGCGCCGGCAAGGCCCGACAGCGCCGCGCCGACACCGAAGGTGACGGCATAGACACGCGGCGGATTGACGCCGAGCGCCGCCGCCATGTTGGCGTTCTGCATGGTGCCACGTGCGATCACGCCGAGCCGCGTCCAGCGCAATACCGCGAAGATCGCGCCAAGCACCACCGCGGCCACCGCGATCACGAACAGGGTGTAGGCGCTGGTGCGATAAGCTCCGATCTGGATGCTGCCGAGCGGCGCGGAGATGCCGACTGTCGTGTTGCCGAATATCGCCGTCGTCAAGCCAACCAGCAGCAGGCTCAGCCCCCAGGTGGCGAGCATGGTGTCGATCATGCGGCCGTAGAGGAAGCGGATGATGGTGCGTTCCACAATCACACCGAGCACTCCAACCACGACCGGCGCCACCACCAGCATCGAGAGCCAGATCGGGCTGCCGTGGTTGGTTGCAACGATCGCGGCATAACCGCCGAGCATCAGGAACTCGCCATGGGCGAGATTAATCACCCGCATCATGCCGAAGATGATCGCGAGCCCGACGCTGATCAGCGCGAGGCTCGCGATGGCATAAAGGACCTGGATTGCGAGAAGAGCAACGAGATCCACGTTCACCTTTCCTATTGCCAACCCTTCAAGGACGTCCCGTCCTGTTCTCTCAGATCTTGATCACATATTGCTGGTTGTCGTTCGGGTTCTTGATCAAGTTGCAGACGGCGGCCGTATCTGCCGGCTTCTGCTGCGCAAAATCCTCAAGCACCTTCAGCTTCTTGTCGCTGACCTCGGCAATGTGCACGTCGAGCACGCAATGATGCGTCGGCGGGTCGATGGTTACCTTGCCGGAGGGGGCGTCGATGCTGATCCCGGTTTCCAGCGCCTCGATCACCTTCAGGCGGTCGACACTTCCCGCCTTCTTCACCGCTTCGGCCCACAACCGGAAGCCCTGATATGTGCCCATCGCGAGCTCGGTAATATTGGGATAATCAGCGCCGAAACGCTTGTGGAAGCTCGCTACGAAGGCTTCGTTGACAGGGTTCTTCAAGTCCTGGAAATAATTATAGCAGATCAGCATGCCATTGCATTCCTCCGGCGACAACACGATGTGCTCGTTACCGACCGCAAACGTCGTCGACGCCATCGGGATGCTCGCGCGCATGCCGGCCGCTGCCCATTGCCGGTAGAAGGAGATGTGTGCGCCGCCGACCAGGGCCGACCAGACAAAATCCGGCTTGGCCGCCTGAATCTTGGATATTGTCGGGCCGAAATTGGTGACGTCGAGCGGAAAGAAGTCGATCGACGACACTTCGCCGCCATTCTCCATGACGTACTTTTTCACCCATTGCGAGGTGATCTGCCCGTAATTGTAGTCGGCCGCAACAACGTAAACCTTCTTGCCCCATTTCTTCATGGCGTAGGGCACGAGCTTTTCGACGGTCTGCGCCGGCGTCACGCCTGTGTCGAATTGGTTGCGGTCGCAGACGCCGCCTTCATACTGGGTGTTATAGAAATAGAGCGTCTTGAACTTGTCGAGCACGGGCCGGATCACCTCACGCGAGGCCGAGGTGATGCCGCCATGCACAACGGCGACCTTGTCCTTCAGCGCCGCCTGCTGCGCGAACTGGGTGTAAAGCTGCATGTTCGACTGAGTGTCATAATTGACCAGCTTGAGCTGGCGGCCCAGCAGCCCGCCCGCGGCGTTGGTCTCTTCGATTGCGAGCGTTATCGCATCGACCATCGGCTTGCCGTAAATGTCGAGGCCACCGGACAGATCATGGATACTGGCGACGCCAATTGGATCGTCAGCCCAAGCCGATGAGGAAAACAGACCCGCGGAAGCGGTCGCCGCGGTGCCCTTCAAGAACGTCCTGCGATTGATCGTCATGCCTCAAGCCCTCCAAACTCTTTTCGATCAGTCCCCGAATTCCGTGCAAATCGCACGCCAGTATCTGAATATCGCCGTATAGGCCCCGGCGCGAAATCATTGTCGTCCAAGTGTCATCGCATTCGCTTCCGGTTGAGCCCCTTCGCCGGACGAGATCCTAGTTCAGCTTCCAGTCGCCATTGGCCTCAATGGCCTGGGCGAGCCTGATCAGGGTCGGCTCCTCAAAATGGCGACCGACCAACATCAACCCGACCGGCAA
This sequence comes from Bradyrhizobium sp., assembly GCA_035652015.1. GTDB lineage: Bacteria > Pseudomonadota > Alphaproteobacteria > Rhizobiales > Xanthobacteraceae > Bradyrhizobium. The sequence continues at coordinate 95,431 of DASREP010000023.1, forward strand.
ACCACTGACTCGCCCGCATGGCACGGTGAAAGCAGGATGTCCCGTTACGTCGAAAGAACAAGTGTTTGCCTGCATGTTGAGCGCGACGTCGATCATCGTGTTCAGCGGCGCGTCTGCGGGCGGGATCGGCGTCGCCGTGAAGGGAATGGTCGGCATCGCCAGCACGTCAAATTTCTCCAGCGCCTCGTCATAGGCACGGCGCACCAGCACACGCAGGTTTTGAGCCTTAGAGTGATAGCGCCCGTGATAGTTGCGATGCATGTATTCGCCGAGCATCAACACCAGCTTCACCGTGGGTGAGACGTCATTGATGCGGCTACCCATGCCGCGGGCAAGCGCTTCCTGCATGGAGAGTGGATAATAGCCCTGAACATTGTTGCCGACGCCGTAGCCCTTGAGCATCATTTCGGCGGCGCCTTCCAGGATCACGCCACTCCAGACATGTGGCCCGTCGAGATGCCAGGGCACGGAAACCTCCGTGCTCTCCACACCGGCCTTGGCCAGTTGGCCGAGCGTTTGCCGGACTTTCTCGTTGACCGCGGGGTCGCTTTCGGGATGGCCAAAGCCTTCGCGCAGGATGCCCACGCGCAGGCCCCGTGCCGCCTTTCCCAACGCGCCCATGTAGTCACCGGTGCGTGCGGCGATGGTGCGCGTATCCCAGCCGTCATGGCCGGCGATCACAGTCAGAAGCCGCGCGACGTCTTCGACGGAGGCGCACATCGGCCCGCAATGATCGACCGAATAGCTGATCGGCATCGAGCCGGTGGTCGGCACCAGCCCCCAGGTCGGCTTCAATCCATAAACGCCGCACCAACTCGATGGGGTACGGATCGAGCCGCCCTGGTCACCGCCGAGCGCCATCGGCACCTCGCCGCTTGCCACTAGCGCGGCGCTTCCGCCCGAGGAGCCGCCAGCGCTGTGCACGGGATTATGCGGATTGCGGATCACGCCGGTTGCGCAGGTGTGGCTGGCGCCTGAGAAGCAGAGGTCCTCGCAAGCCGCCTTTCCGGCAACTGTACCGCCGGCTTCGAGAATGCGTGTCACAACGGTCGCGTCGAATTCCGGAACATAACCCTCGAGCAACGCCGAGCCGTTCATCATCGGCACGCCGGCGACGCAGATGTTGTCCTTGATCGCGACCTTCTTGCCGCTCAAAAGCCCTTCGCTGGCGCTTCTGATGTCTGTCTTCCAGTACCAGGCGCCGTAGGGATTTTCGGATGGCGCCGGTCGATAGCCCGGCGAACGCGGCGGCACTTGCGCCAAGCTCGGCGGGACGAGTTCATCGAGCCGGCCATATGAAGAAATCGGCCCTTTGAAGGCCTGCTGAAAGGCGGCAACCTCATCCGTAGTGAGAACCAGCCCGAAGCCGGAGGCGAGGTGATTGATCTGCTCCTGCGTCGGCACACGAACCGCCATATTCCACCCGTTCCTTGTGGTTCCGGCACGCAAACGAACAAAGCCACCCGTGGCCTGCGAGGGCCCCGAATGGCTTCAATGCCTTGGTTATCGATGGTCGCGTCGGTTTACGTGCCGGAACGAAATTTTTCGAGGTCGTCACCCAGACGTCTTCGGCTGCGCGCGACTGCTTCGTTTTACACGTATTTACGTGGGATGGGATTGTGTCTTAGTCTCGTCAGTCTTGTCAATCTGACGCCGGCTCCTTTTTTGAGCGGCGCCGCACAATTGGCGCGCAAGCGGCATCGATCAAGGAAGCGACCGATCGACACGCTTGCACTGGGATGGGTGAGAAAGGGAATTTCGGACCTTGCCAAAGACAAAACCGTCGATCCCCCTGGGACTCGTTTTTTCCCGCTCCGGCCCCTACGCGATGATGGGGCGCGAGATGGAAAAGAGCGCCCTGATGGCGGTCGACGAAGTCAATCAGAGCGCAGCCTTCGACTTCACTTTCACCCCGCATTTGCGTGATCCCGGCGGCGTGGTTCCAGCGTACCACACCGCATGCGAGGATCTTATCCGCAACGCAGGAGCCGACCACATCGTCGGCTGTTACACGTCGGCGTCCCGCAAGCAGGTCATTCCGATCGTCGAGCGCACCGAGCGACTGCTCTGGCATCCCGCGCGCTACGAAGGTTTTGAGAGCAGTGACAACGTGATCTATGTCGGGGCGGCCCCCAACCACACAGTGGTGCCGCTGGTGCGGCACATGCTCGAACATATCGCCCGCGACGTGTTCTGCGCCGGCTCGAACTATGTCTGGACCTGGGAAACCAACCGCGTGCTGCGCGAGCTCGTCGCCTCGGCCGGCGGCCGCCTGCTCGCCGAACGGCTGCTCGAGCTCGGCGACACCTCGGTCGACCACATCGTCAGCGAAATCATCGACCGCCATCCGCCTGCCGTCTTCAACACGCTGGTCGGAGAGTCCAGCTACAGCTTCATGCGCGCGCTTCACGCGGCCTCGACGCGCGCCGGAATTTCCATTCCGATGTTGAGTTGCAGCCTCTGCGAGCCGGAGCTGAAGATGATCGGGCCTGCGGCTTCGGTCGGCTGCATCACTTCGTCCGCCTATTTCGAGAGTATCGAAGAGGACGAGAACCGGGCCTTCGTCGCCCGCTGGAGGGCGCGCCACGGCGACGACAGCCATGTCTCCGTCGACAGCCAGTCGACCTATGTCTGTATCATGCTGCTGGCGCGCGCGATCCGTCGGGCCGGCTCAGCGGACGTCGCCGCGGTGCGGCGCGCCGCCGCCAATGACTGCTACGACTCGCCGCAAGGTCCGGTCTGGGTCGATCCCGACAATAATCATTGCTTCCTTACGCCGCGGCTCGCCCGCTCGATAGACGGCTGTCAGTTCGATATCTTCTGGGAGGCTGAAGCACCGGAACGTCCGGATCCCTACCTCTCCCATCTCGATTTCGCCTCGGTCGGCGCCAGGCCGGACAAGCAGGGGGATGCGACCGCTTGGCGGCCAACGCATCTGCGTGTCGTGAAATGACGAGACCATCGCCTTTCTCTGTGCGCGGCCGGCACGCGCTCATGATCATGCGGGACGAGCGGGAGATGTCGATCCTGCGCCGGCAGCTTGGCCGGCTCGGGATGTCCGTGACCGAGACCGATCCGGAAGCCCTGATCGTTCCGGACACCGGGATCGATGTCATCATCCTCGATGCGGACAGCATCCCGATCAAGCCCGACAGCACACCGCCGCTCAAGACGATCGTGCCGGTTATTGCCCTGATCGGCACCGAGACCCCGAGCCGTCTGAAATGGCTGCTCGACCTGCAACCCGCGTCGTTCCTGATCAAGCCGCTCCGCTCTGCCGGGCTCTACACGGCCGTGGTGGTCGCCTTCGATGGCGCGCAGCGGCGCAGCGAGGGTGCGGCCTATGTCGAGAAACTCGAAGACCGCATCCGCGCACGCCGTGTGGTATTCGGCGCAATGCTGCAACTGATGCGCAACCACAGTCTCTGCGAAGACGACGCGTTCACGCTGATCCGGCAGACCGCCATGCGACATCGCACGACGGTTGAACAGCTGAGCGCGGACATCATCGCACTCGGCGGCATGCCGAACCGGTCCAGTCGTACCGCTTGATCCTATGAGGCCTCGCCTGTCGCTCCCTGATCAGCTCGCGATAGTTGTGCGGCAGTCGCATGGCCACTCGGGGCCGAACACGCCGCTTAGGCCCGGATAGCCTTGCGCAGGATCAATGATATTGGCAAAGGCGAAGAACACGTTGTTCTCACCGGCGCGGACCCTGAAGTGATGCCAGTGATGTGGATCGGCACCGGTCGGGATCGGTGACGGCTGCCGCACTTGCGATCCCATGTGGCGAGCTGAACGGCCCCTTGATCGCCGCGGGACAAGCGATGATATCGCAGCCGCGCAACGCAAGCACCCGCCCCGATTCCGGGAACGAGGCATCGCGGCCGATCAATAGCCCGATCCGGCCGAGCGGTGTATCGACGACACTCCAGCCTGCCCCATGCTGCGCCCAGCGCTGCTCCGCCTGCGTGAGATGCATCTTGCGGTAGACGGTAATGTTGCCATCGGGCGCAATCAGGCAAGCGCTATTGAAGAGTGCGCCTCCAGCCTTTTCTGCAAGTCCGCAGACGAGATAGACGTCATGCTCCGCGGCAATCTCCTGTAAACGCGCGTACCGTCGCCTTTATATCGCGCTGTCGCAGAGCCGCAGCCGCGGCCTAGTTGGTCCTGAGGCTGAGAATGTAATTTGCGAGAGCGTCGGCCTGGTCGGGTGCGATGACCAGATTGGGCATATTCTGGTGGTTGGTCTTTAGGAACACCTTCAGGGAAAGCGCCGTTGTTCCGTGCCGGTTCGCAACCGCTCCGAAGCTTGGCGCGGAATCGAACATTCCCGCCATGTGCGGCTCAATGGCATGGCATGGCGAGCACCAGGCTTCCGCGAGGCGATGTCCTTCTGAGGCGTTGTGCGCGGCGAACTTAGCGCCGACAGCGTTGTGCACGCGCATGAGCAAGAATGCGGCCAAGGCGATGAGGACGACCAGTCCGATGTGAAATCGCGCGCTGCGTTGCATCTCTGTTTACCCGCGGTGTCCCTGCGGGCTTTCCCGCATCCGGGAAGATTGAGAAGGCCCTCGAAAATAGGGCTGGACGGCGGCCAAAGGTTGATCTGCGTCAACAGAAAAATCGCAATTGCTGCTGTCTCAGTTGAAGAGGGAAAGTGGGAAGGCTCTCTTGCTGCGCGGACAAATAGAGCAAAGCTCTTGCGAGCCCTTCGCGCGCCGTCTGCTGGTGGTGTGCCTTGTTGCGCTTGCCGGGAACCTGAAAGACCGTTGTCCGATCAGCGCGCGGCAGAATTTGAAATCGAACCCGGACGGCTCGACCGATCTCTACATCCAAAAGGATAGCCCCGGCGCTGACAAGGAAGCGAACTGGCTACCGGCGCCTTCCGGCGCGCACCGCTTGATTTAGGTCAACACCTGTGTGTACCGAAAACTTAAACCCGGGCGTAGTGATGATGGAGGCCGCCTAGGATGGGGAGCGATTTGATGCTCCCGGTCCGCTGAACCGGGCGAGAGACCGGCGCATCTTTATCCAAGGATCGATGCGTTCTGACGTCG